>JAFKKM010000176.1 GCA_017305555.1 Hyphomicrobiales bacterium
GTCGCGGCTCCACGCCATCACTCTCCCCACCGCGCTAACCGCCTCGCGCGCGGCAATTCCGCATCTTGTGAAGTCGTCCGCCGGACGCATCGTCAATGTCGGCGCAATGGGCGCGCTGCGCGCGGGCGCGGGCATGGGGCCGTATGCTGCCTCCAAGGCCGGCGTGCATCGGCTGACCGAGGCGCTCGCCGCCGAACTCAAGGGCAAGGTGACCGTCAACGCCGTGCTGCCCTCCACCATCGATACGCCAGCCAATCGCCGTGACATGCCGGACAGCGATTTCAACGCCTGGGTGCGGCTCGACGAACTGGCGGCGGTCATCCTGTTCCTGGCCAGCGATGCCGCCAGCGCCGTGACCGGCGCGCTGTTGCCGGTGGCCGGGCGGGTCTGAGCCCCATAGGCCAACAACCAGGGAGAGAGACATGATCCTCGTCACCGGCAGTGTCACGGCCCGCCCCGAGACGTTCGATGAATGCCTCAAGCTCAGCCTCGAACACGTCCGCCGCTCCCGCACCGAACCGGGCTGCATGTCCCATGCGGTCCATATCGACAGCGAGAAACCGCTACGGCTCGTGTTCGTGGAGCGCTGGGCCGATCGTGCTGCGCTGCTGACCCACTTCGGGGTCCACGCCTCACGCGACTTCGTCAAGGCGCTGCAATCGCTCGCGGCCGAAGCGACCCCGATCGACATCTATGACGCAACCCGCATCGAAAAACTCTAAAACCTGCTGTTGTTTCGGGAACGCCCGCCCCCCGTCTCAATTGCTGTCCATTTAGCCGTGCGGACCGAATCTCCGACGGGTTCCATGCGTTGCATGGCAGCTTTGCGGCGCTGCATATATTGCATCGCACCATTTTCTGCGGTATCCTCTGCGGGACGATTCAGAGGCGGACGGACGATGAGCGACAACTGGATGACCAAGTATGGTGCCCGTCGGGTGCGGCGCGATCCGCCGACCCTGGACGAGGCCATTTTTGCGGCCATGGGCATCACCGACAACGCCGACGAGCAGGCCGAAATCGCTGCCTCTCTGATGGGCCTGCCGCTTGCAACCGTTCAGACCGAAGTGCGCAAGGCCAGCCGCACCGCGGCCCGCGCCCGCACCCAGCAGGTGATCGCCGGCGAACCGGGCGCACAGCGCACCGTCGTGGTCGAGCGCCGCACCGTCCGCCGCTTCGGCAACGATCGCCGCCCCGGAATGTAATCAATCCGGCTTCGCACGGACGCGACGCAATCGCGTCCTGTGCGTCGTCGCGTCGATGTGTTTCTGCGAGAGATACGCCCACCGCTTCTCGGCATTAGATACCGGTTGCATGGTGTAGGCGCTCCAATCGGACAGCGACGGCGTGGCGCGCTCAAGCGCCTCCAACTCACGCGTTTCCGCAAGAGTAAGGCCAATCAGGATTCGGTTGGCATACGTGTCGAAATAAAAAATCTGGGCCACGGCAATAACGGAGCAAAGTCATGAAATGCCGTGATGTTGCGCCCTTCGCGCGACACCGACAAGTATGGCGTTGGTATTAGCCTTTCCAATCAAGGTTACCACCGCGTCCGCACGGCGGTAACCCGACTTGTCCCTTGTTACCGCCCCGCCCCTGCAACCGGCGGCCGCCAGCCGGACATCCGTAACCACCACTTCCAGTAATCGCGATTGAAGCGGGCGACGGCCTGCGCGAAGGCGGCCGGCGCAGCAAACACGTCGGCGGGATTGAAGCGTGCTGCGGCCGTCACAGGCTGCTGGCGCAGGTCGATCTCGCCTGTCGATTCGCCATGGCGGAACGTCAGGTGCGCGCCGAACTTGTTGGCGAGCGAACGCATTGCTTCGTTCTGCGCACCGGTGGTGATGCGCAGGCTGTCATAGCCCTTGCGCTTGCCCTCGGCGATCAGGCGACGGAACAGCACGCTGCCCACCCCCATGCGACGCACCTTGCGCTCGACGCTGAACGCGACTTCGGGAAGCGGGCTGTTGTCGCCGTCCGCCGGATGAAGCTCCGCCGCGGCCAGCACTTCGCCGTCCTCGAGATAGGCGATGACGATGGTGCCGTCGGTCGCGCACTTGGCGGCGTAGCGCTCGATGAAACTTTCGTCGGCAAAGCCGTTGAACCGGTCGTGCCGGCTCTCGGTGTCCAGACGCAGCAGATGTTCGCGCAGCAACGGCATCTCCTGCCGATCCAGTCGCCTGATAACGCCAGGCAGGCCGATCGCGATGGTATCGTCGCGCATAATCCAGTCTCCTTTGTTGGCAGTGCCCTTCCAGGAGGCGTCTTCCCTAGACCTTGGATATTGTGCGTTGCACCATGCTTTCAAGAGGCAAATTTGTCGTAAATTGCGGCAGGGTGTCGCGGCCAAATCATTAACCACAACAAATCGTTATGAAAACCTTGAATCTTCATCCGCCGATGCCGTCCACCAAACGAATTTTGATTCACAATATTATTTGAATTCTGTCACAGAACCATCTGGGTCTGTGTGACCACGGCTACCAATTTACCGTTCTCACCCTCGATTCGGGTTTGCCAGACCTGGGTGCGGCGGCCGCGATGAACCGGCGTGGCGGTGGCGGTGATCGTGGTCCCCTCCTTCGCCCCGCCGACGAAATTGGTCTTGCTCTCGATAGTGGTGGTGCCCTTGGCGTCCGGCGGAAGGTTGATGACGGTCGCCGCCGCGCCGACCGAATCCGCGAACGCCATCACCGCCCCGCCGTGGATCGTATGGCCGAGCGTGCAGAGGTCCGGCCGCACCAGCATCCGCGCCACCACGCGGTCCTGTTCGGCTTCGACGAAGGTGACCCCCTTCAACTCCGCGAACGGCATCTTCATCGCATTGATCTTGTCGAGCAGGGTCACGTTTCATCTCCCGTTTGTCGTCGCGGCTGTGTCGCTGGTCTTGCGGCAAAGGTGACCATCCGAATTTGCCGATGACAAGCCAGTTGTTGATCGGGCATATGCGCCCGATGCATCAGTTTCCGCCCCGCCGCATCGTGTGTCTTACCGAGGAAACGGTGGAGACAATGTACCTGCTCGGCGAGCAGGACCGCATCGTCGGCGTGTCCGGCTATGCCGTGCGCCCGGCGCGGGTACGCCGCGAGAAGCCGCGCGTCTCCGCCTTCATTTCCGCTGACGTGCCAAAAATCCTCGCGCTCGAACCCGATCTTGTTCTCACGTTTTCCGATTTGCAGGCCGAGATCGTCGCCGAACTGACCCGCGCCGGCGTCGCGGTGCATGCGTTCAATCAGCGCGATATCGCCGGCATCCTGGCGATGATCCGCACCGTCGGCGCGCTGATCGGCGCCCCCGCTCCCGCCGATCGCCTTGCCACACAATACGAGGAGCGGCTTGCAACGGTCGCGGCGGCGGCGCGCGGCAAACCCCGTCCGCGAGTCTATTTCGAGGAATGGGACGATCCGCTGATCGGCGGCATCGGCTGGGTATCGGAATTGATCGAGATCGCCGGCGGCGAGGACGTTTTTGCTTCGCTGCGCGCACGCAAGGCGGCGAAGGATCGCATCCTCGATCCCGACGCGGTGCGTGCCGCTGCGCCGGACGTCATCCTCGCCTCATGGTG
>JAFKKM010000177.1 GCA_017305555.1 Hyphomicrobiales bacterium
GGCCACACGATCATCGAGACCGTCTCTCGCCGTAATGATCAGAACTGGCGCAACGAGACCGCGGCCCCGTGCCCTCTTCAGGAGATCGAGTCCGTCCGCGCCGGGCAAACCGAGGTCGAGCAGAACGATTGCATGTCCTCCATCATCGAGGGCGGCTTCGATCTCCCTGCCGTCGCGCACCCAATCGACAGACATGCCTTCCTCGGCGAGGGACCTGGAAAGACCCTCACCAATCATCGTATCGTCTTCCAACAACAAAACGCGCATTTTGCGTATCCAGGATGGATTAAACCCTTGGGCCTATGGCTTTGTCTGGTGTGACTTGCGGCGAACGCGACGCTGCCAGGAGATGCCTGCCGACACTACTTCGGAATTGACAGCTCCCCCGCCTGCCCCGCCAGTCGCCTGCGAAGTTCATTCAACTCTTTGAGGTTTGCCAGAGTTTCAACCGGCTTGCTCGCCGCCACCCCGACCAGAAGCGCTTCGATGAGGCCTAATGTGGCCGTGTGCATGCTCAACATATCGGCGCGGCCCCGTGCGACGGGAAGAACCAAATTCACTCTATGTCGCAGTTTGGCGGCGAGCGTATCCGTCAAGAGTAGCGCACTTGCGCCGCGCCGGTTGATTTCGTCAAGGAGCACCGCGAGTTCCGAATAGACTCGCCCGTAGGCAAGCATCACAACGAGATCGCCCCTGCGCAACTTTTGAACGTCGTCGGCGAAGAGAAGACCGGTATCCGTCAAGCTGCTGGCGTCGAACCCAAAGCGCGTAAGTTGGATGACGAGATAGTTTGCCATGGCGCTTGATGGGCCGATACCGAAAACGAAGATTCGTCGCGCTTTGACAACGCTGGTCACGGCCTTTTCGAATTGCTCGGCTTTGATAGTGCGCCGAAGGCTTTCGAGTGATTGGATGTGGGTGTTGAGGGTCACTTCGAAGGCAGCAGAAAGGCTGCCGCCGATCTCTCCAAGCGTCCGGGTCAATCGCGCGGCCGGAGACAGCGAAGCCCGCAACTCGTCTGCAAGGGTGCGCCGCAGTTCATCCAGGCCTGAAAAGCCGAGCGTCTTGGTGGCGCGCACGATCGTGGCATCGCTGGTCTCAACCTTTGCCGCCAATGCGGCAGCGGAGGCGATGAGAACTTCCTCCCGGTTTCCCTGGAAAAACCGCACGACTCGCTGCTCGGCGGGACTCATCCGTCCGATCCGTTCCTCAACTCTCTCGTCGAACGTAGGCGACGCGCTCACTGACACCTCCTTGACTACTGTTGCATTTACTACGATATTAATACACTAACGTCGTGTATACTACAATCACAACAGAGAGTGCCGATGAATCCGGCAACATGGAGCACAGCCGCGCCCGTCATCGGCTCGGCATTCCTCGCATCGCTCGTTGAAGTGGTGGAGGCGTTCACGATCGTCCTGGCGGTCGGCACTTTGCGCGGATGGCGGCCGGCGGCCCTTGGCACTGGCGGGGCACTGGCGGTGCTTGGACTGCTCGTTGTGTCGCTTGGGCCATTGCTCGACCAGGTCCCGCTTCATCTCCTCCAGTTCGTCATTGGCGTCCTCCTTCTGCTGTTCGGGATGGGATGGCTGCGCAAGGCGATCTTGCGGGCGGCAGATGTCATCCCCTTGCACGATGAGAACGCCATTTTCGCATCCGAGTCGGCACAACTGGCTGAAGCGGCAGGTCGGCGACAGACTTCGTTCGATTGGATCGCCGGTCTCACCGCGTTCAAGGCCGTGCTACTCGAGGGGCTCGAGGTCGTGTTCATCGTCATTGCGGTCGGCGCTGGGCGCGGTCTGCTGTGGCCAGCGGCCCTTGGTGCCTTGGCGGCCTGCCTCGTCATCCTCATGATCGGCGTCGCCATCCACAAACCGCTCGCGAAGGTGCCGGAGAACACGCTCAAGTTCGGTGTTGGCGTGATGTTGTCCGCGTTCGGTGTGTTCTGGACCGGAGAGGGATTGGGCATCCGTTGGCCCGGCCAGGATATCGCACTGGTCGTCTTCGCTGTTCTGTTTCTTGCCGTCGGCGTGGCCACGGCAGCTGCGCTTCGACGGCTAACCGTGGAGATCGCGCGATGAGTATCGTCAAGGAAGTCGCCGTGGAAATACTTGGCATGTTCCTCGCCGATGCAACACTGACCGCCACGACGCTCGTGCTGGTGGCGATCGTGGCGGTCCTCTTACGCGTGCTACACGTTGAACCGCTTGTCGGCGGTGGCCTGCTGCTTCTCGGCGGCCTTGCGATCCTCGCCGGAACTGCCGCTCGCGAGGCATTCCGGAGGAGCGCTTCGTGACCACCTTCATCCGTTCAGGTCGTCGAACCCGAAGAGTTGCGCGAGTTGCCGGCGGCATCGCGTTGGCAGTTGTCATTGCTGTTGGAGGCTATCTCGGCGCACTCCAGATAACGGGCAATTTCCATCCCGTCGTTGCCGGTCAACTTTACCGCTCCGCGCAACCGGGACCGGCAGATATCGCCCGGTATCAGAAGGACTACGGGATAAAAACCATAGTCAACCTGCGCGGAGAGAATACAGGCTCGCCGTGGTACGACGCCGAGATTACCGAAGCCGGAAAACTTAGCATCGCTCACATTAACTTCCGAATGTCGGCCAGGCATGAACTCACGCAAGTTGAGGCTGCCAAGCTGATCGCGATCCTCGATCACGCCGAGAAGCCCATCCTCATTCACTGCAAGGCCGGAGCTGACCGCAGCGGACTGGCATCCGCTCTTTATGTCGCCGCGGTGGCCAGGCTCGGTGAAACGGCCGCTGAAAAGCAGATATCCATTCGCTACGGACATATCTCGCTGCCGCTCAGCGCCGCCTACGCCATGGACCGAACGTTCGAAGCCCTCGAACCGTGGCTCGGGTTTCAAGGCTCATAACAGATCATGGGGGCGTCAAAGCCCGTTCGCCGATCGTGCCCCGCCATAACGCATACTCCTCGAACGCGAAGCTGTCCCATCTAGCAAGTCACGCGGCGGATGAACGCATTGGACCCTCTAAGCACCATCGCCCTCGGCGTCATCGAAGGCATCACCGAGTTCCTGCCAATTTCCAGCACCGGTCATCTGTTGATTGCCGAGCACTGGCTTGGGGCTCGCTCCGATACCTTCAATATCGTCATCCAGGCGGGCGCCATGCTGGCGGTAACAATCATCTATTGGCCGCGGCTCGTCGCCCTCGCGCTGGGCTGGCGACAACCGCAAAACCTCATCTATGCCGGAAAGCTCGCGACCGCCTTCTTGATAACCGCCGTGCTCGGTCTCGTCGCCAAGAAGCTCGGTTTCGCTCTGCCGGAGACGCTGACGCCGGTCGCTTGGGCACTCGTGATCGGCGGCTTCTGGATGATTGGGTGTGAGCGACTCGCCGCGCGTCAGAAAAATCGCGCTGAAGTGACATGGACCGTCGCCATCGTAGTCGGATTGGCCCAGGTCGTCGCTGGTATCTTTCCCGGCACGTCGCGGTCGGCGGCGACGATTTTCGCCGCCATGCTCGCAGGCACCAGCAACCGTCCG
>JAFKKM010000178.1 GCA_017305555.1 Hyphomicrobiales bacterium
GAAGATGACGCCGTGCACCTTCTCGTTGGCGTTGAACGCCTTCTCGAGCTTGCCCCAGCTTTCTTCGCGGCGCGCCTTGTCGCGCGACAGCACGGCTTCGCCGAGCGCGTTCTCGATGCGGTCGAGGAACACCTCGACTTCGTCACCGACCTTCAGCGTGCTCTCACGGCCGGGCCCGGCGAATTCGCGCAGCGCCACGCGGCCTTCGGTCTTCAGGCCGACGTCGATGACGGCCATGTCCTTCTCGATCGCAACAACCGTGCCCTTGATGACCGAGCTTTCCTGCAGATTGCCGCCGGCGAAGGACTCGTCGAGCATCGCAGCGAAATCGTCGCGGGACGGATTGTAAGTATCAGTCGAAGCCATTTGTTCTCCAGTGCGGGATGTGCCGGCCGTTCGGGTTGAAGGGCGTATCGCGCGTGAAGGGCCAAAGGTCCGCAACCTTTGACGACCGCGCCGCCATTCCGCCGATGGGAAATAGCGATCACGGGCCGGCCTGTGCCTGCACGATCGATACGTATCGATGCAATTCTGATGGCGTCTTTAATCCGGCGGAAAAGCCGGAAAGCAGACGCGTCGCTTGTGTCCGGTTATGACGAGGAATCTAAGGTGGATCGAGCAATCCTCAAGTCGATTCCCTGAGCCATCGGTTGCAAGGCCGAGCGGGGCGGTCCTCCAAAACGGCAGGGGTTTCAGACCCGCTGCCGGCCCGCTCGGACAGCCTCGACAATCGCGACGGCAGCCCGGACGCCGCCTTCTATATCCAAATGCGAATTATCCAGCAAGTGCGCATCCGGGGCAGGTTTCAGCGGCGCCACGGCCCGGTTCCGGTCACGGTCGTCGCGCTTGAGGATGTCTGCCAGCACCAGCGCCTCGTCGGCCGCCTCGCCGCGCGCCCGCGCCTCCAGGGTGCGACGGCGGGCCCGGACCTCGGGCGCGGCGACCACGAAGATCTTCACGTCGGCATCCGGACAGATCACGGTTCCGATATCGCGGCCATCCAGCACCGCGCCGGGCGGTTCCGCCGCGAACTGACGCTGAAACGTCACCAGCGCCTCGCGCACCTTTGGGTAGGCCGACACCACCGAGGCTGCATCGCCCACGGCCTGCGTTTTCAGTACCGGATCGCCGAACTTCTCCGGGTCGAGTTCCATTGCGGCGGCGACGGCGGCCGCCTCGTCGGCCAGATCGATGCGCGCGTCGAGCAGCGCCTTGGCAACGGCGCGGTAGATCACCCCGGTATCGAGGTGCCGAAAATGGTAGTGCGCGGCGAGCCGCTTGCCGAGCGTGCCTTTGCCCGAGGCGGCCGGGCCGTCGATGGCGATGATCATGCGAAATCCGCTCCCAGCCGCTGCATCATCGGGATGAAATCCGGGAAGCTGGTGGCGATGAAGGCGGTGTCGTCGACGCCCACCGGCTTATCGGAGGCGCAGCCCATCGCCAGTGCCGACATCGCGATGCGATGATCCATGTGGGTGGCGACCACGCCGCCGCCCGGCACATGGCCGCGCCCCTCGACGATCATATCGTCACCGTCGATCTCGACCTTGACGCCGTTGACGCGCAGCATCGCGGCAGTGGCTTCCAGCCGGTCGGATTCCTTGACCCGCAATTCGTGCAACCCGCGCATGATCGTGGTGCCCTCGGCGAAGGCCGCGGCCACCGCCAGCACCAGATATTCGTCGATCATCGACGGCGCGCGCGCCGCCGGCACCTCGACGCCGCGCAACCTGGAAGCGCGCACCCGCAGTTGCGCCATCGGCTCGCCGGCATCGCCCCGCGCGTTGGTTTCCTCAATGGACGCGCCCATTTCTCGTAAGGTCGTGAACAGGCCGGTGCGCAGTGGATTGGTCATCACGTCGTCGAAGGTGACGTCCGAACCCGGCACGATCAGCGCCGCGACGATGGGGAACGCCGCCGACGACGGATCGGCCGGCACCGCCACCGGCGCGCCGTGCAGTTCCGGTTGTCCCGTCAGCGAAATTTTCCGCCCGTCGGCGCCATCGGGAACCGAGACGATCTCGGCCCCAAAATGCTTGAGCATCAATTCGGTATGGTCGCGGCTGGCGGCGGGCTCGATCACGGTGGTGATGCCCGGCGCGGCCAGGCCCGCCAGCAGCACCGCCGACTTGATCTGGGCCGAGGCGACCGGCGAGCGGTATTCGATCGGCAGCGGATCGCGCGCACCCTGCAACGTCAGCGGCAACCGGCCGCCCTCGCTCTGCGCGGTCACCCTCGCCCCCATCAGGGCCAGCGGATCGACGATGCGGCGCATCGGCCGCGAACGCAGCGAGGCGTCGCCGTCGAACGTCGCCGAGATCGGACAGCCGGCGACGGCGCCCATCACCAGCCGGCAGCCGGTGCCGGAATTGCCGAAATCGAGCGCCGCCTTGGGCTGCGCGAACCCCGCGACGCCGACGCCGTGGACCGACCAGGCCCCGCTGCTGTCGCGCGCGACCTGCGCGCCGAGCGCCCGCATCGCCTTGGCGGTGTTCAGCACGTCCTCGCTCTCCAGCAACCCCTGGATGCGGGTTTCCCCCACCGCCAGCGCGCCCAGAATCAGGGCGCGGTGCGAGATCGACTTGTCGCCGGGCACCCGAATCCGTCCGTTCAACGGCGAACTTTTACTGGCCCGGAGCGGCGAGAGCTGGCTGGAATGGGTCACGATTGCAATCCTTTATACGGCCGGGCTGGTAACACACCCGACCCGCCGCGTCACGCTGCGACCGCGGCAAAGCCGCGCCGCGCGCGCAAGGCTATTGACAGCGCCGTGACAACTAGCCAAGTGATGCACCGCTTTCAGAAATCCCCAGGATTGACACGTGGCCAAATCCGAGCTCGGAACCAAACGCATTTGCCCGACCACGGGCAAGAAGTTCTACGACCTGAACAAGAATCCGGTGATTTCGCCCTATACCGGCGAAGTCGTGCCGATCGCTCCGGTCGCTCCGCCGCGTGGTCGCCCCGATACGCGCGCCGCCAACCAGGACGCGCCGGAAATGGCCGAGAACGAGGAGACGATCTCGCTGGAGGAGGCCGACGCCGAGGAAAACACCGGCAAGGTCAAGGCGGTCACGCCGGAATCGGAAGACGATATCGAGGTCGACGACACGCTCGACGACGATGACGACGACGATTCGACCTTCATCGCCGATGAAGAGGAAGGCGATGAGGACGTCACCGACATCATCGGCGACGTCTCCGACGACGAAGAGAGTTGATCCCGTAAAAGGGACTTGAGATCAGCCCTGATCTGTGGTCAGGGTTGCGCCGCCGCGCCGGACGATGAATCACCCAGATCATCCGAGGCGCGCGTGAAACGGTTAAGGGGCCATAGCTCAGCTGGGAGAGCGCTTGCATGGCATGCAAGAGGTCGGCGGATCGATCCCGCTTGGCTCCACCAGCCTTCGCTGGCTTCGCCTTCGATAGGTTTGGAATTTGGCTCGCCGAGCCGTAGCTGGCGAAGCCAGCTAAGGCTGGTGGAGCCAGGCGGGATCGAA
>JAFKKM010000049.1 GCA_017305555.1 Hyphomicrobiales bacterium
GCTCGGGCCTGTTCGTGGCGCCGAACTCGACCCAGATCATGAATTCAGTGCCGGCACGCGAGCGCGGCCAGGCGTCCGGCATGCGTGCCACGACCACCAATGCCGGGCAGGTGCTGTCCATCGGGCTGTTCTTCAGCCTGATGCTTGCCGGCCTCGCGGCCAGCCTGCCGCAGACCATGGAGGCCGGGCTGCTGGCACAGCACGTGCCGGAGGCCGTCGCGCACCAGGTCGCCAACATGCCGCCGGTGGCCAGCCTGTTCGCCGCCTTCCTCGGTTACAACCCGATGGGCGAACTGATCCCGGCCGACGTCCTGCACGCGCTGCCAGCGCAGAACGCGACGATCCTGACCGGCAACACCTTCTCCCCCGAACTGATGTCCGGCCCCTTCAAGCACGGGCTGGTCTTCGCCTTCACCTTCTCGGCTGTCCTGTATCTCGTCGCCGCCTTCGCCTCCTGGCGCGGCGGCCGCCGTGTCGAGGTGGACCTGCCGGAGATGATGGCGACGGAAGCGGCCGGCCGGCGGTAATCGCTGGCTCCGCGTCCGCGCCGGGTTTTCATTCGCGTCCCATCCCTGTAAACCGCCAACGCGGTCGCGGCCGGTCATACATTTCGGGAGGTCCTGCTTGTCCAGTTTCGTCAGTGTCGCCAGGCAAGGCGATGTCGCCGTCATCACCATCGACAATCCTCCGGTCAACGCGCTGAGCTTTCATGTCCGCGAGCCGCTGATGCAGGCACTGGTCTCGCTGCGCGACGATCCGTCGGTGGCGGCCATCGGGATTGCCTGCGCCGGCAGGACCTTCGTCGCCGGCGCCGACATCACCGAATTCGGCAAGCCGATGCAGCAGCCGGAACTGCGCGCCATCGTGGCCGTGTTGGAAGCCATCGCCAAGCCGACCGTGGCGGCGATCCACGGCACGGCCCTGGGTGGCGGGCTGGAACTGGCTCTGGGCTGTCATTTCCGCGTCGCCGACGCCGGCGCCAAGGTCGGCCTGCCCGAAGTCAAGCTCGGCTTGCTGCCGGGCTTCGCCATCGTTCGGCTGCATAACATCGTCGGCCGGGCGAAAGCGAAAGAACTCAGCATCCTGGGCGATCCGATCAGCGCGGCCGAAGCCGAGCGGATCGGGCTGGTGCTACGCGTCGTGCCGCACGACACGCTGATGGCAAATGCCATGGAGTTTGCCGAGCGGATCGCCGCCAAGCCGCGGCTCGCGGTGGCAATGGCGAAATCTTTCTACAACAGCGGCCTCGGCGGCGACGAAATGCGCCATGCCGTCGACGGCTTCCCACTGTTGATGATGCATGAGGATGCGCGCGAAGGCGTCAGCGCTTTTCTCGAAAAGCGTAAGCCGAAATTCAAGGATTAAACGCGCCCATGCAGCGACGAAGCTTCAAAGGTGCGCAGGGTCAGACAATAGTCGCTGAAGCCGTTGGCGAAGGGTCGCCGGTGTTGCTGGCGCACGGCGGCGGACAGACCCGCGCCGCGTGGTCGAAGGTGTCGCGCGCGCTGGCGAAGGCCGGCTATCAGGCCATCGCCATCGACATGCGCGGCCATGGTGAAAGCGAATGGTCGCCGTCCGGCGCCTATCACTTTTCCGACTTCGCGGCGGACCTCATCGCGATCGCGGATACGCTGCAAGGCAAGCCTGCCGTGGTCGGCGCATCGCTCGGCGGGCTTGCCGGGCTGTTGGCCGAAGGCGAATTGCGGCCCGGCATCTTCTCGTCGCTGACGCTTGTGGATGTGACGCCGCAACTGGAGCCGGAGGGTGTCGCCCATATTCTCGGCTTCATGGCCGCGCATATCGACAAAGGCTTTGCCACGGCCGACGAAGCCGCCGCTGCCATCGGCGCCTATTTGCCGCATCGGAAACAGCGCGGGCCGTCGGGGACACTGGAGCGCTACTTGCGCAAGTGCGACGACGGGCGGCTACGCTGGCATTGGGACCCGCAATTCATCACCATCGCGAATCGGACGCCACCGGAGGATTCCGAAGCGCGCTTTGCCGCCGCTGCGCGCCGGTTGCACCTTCCTGTTCACCTGATCCGAGGCGCATCCAGCAACCTGGTGACGACCGAGGCGGCGCAACAATTTCTCGCCTTCGCACCGCACGCGACCTATACCGACATCGTCGGTGCCGGACACATGGTCGTGGGCGACCGCAACGACGCTTTCACCGAAGCCATCGTCGGATTCCTGCGCAAACAAACATCGACCTCGCGCGTGCATTCATGATGTTCGCGTTCTTTGGGCCATTTCACCATCTACGCCGAATATCGCGCTTGCGTGAAAATCTGGCGCTGGTTAGCTTAACCATCAAAGCCTTCAAAGAAAGGCTATCACCTTCTGATGTGCGCCGCCCGCGCGGAGCCTGATTGTAGATGACGGACGGAGACGACAAGTTGAGGGGCGCTCAGGGAAGTGCCGGTCCTGTGCTGGAATGCAGGTCCGTCGAACGTCGGTTCGGCGGCATCGTCGCGTTGAACGGGATCGACCTCCAGATCAATCGCGGCGAGATCTTCGGTCTCGTCGGGCCGAACGGGTGCGGCAAAACGACCCTTACCAACGCCATCACCGGATTCTATCCGCCGCAGCGCGGCAACATCCTGCTCAATGGCAACGACATCACTGGCCTCGCTCCGCACAAGGTGGCGCGCCTGGGTGTCGCGCGCACGTTCCAGAATCTTGCGCTGTTCAACGGCATGAGCGTGCTCGACAACATTCTGCTCGGCCGCCACGTCCACATGCATTCCAGCGTGCTGCGCACCGCCGGCTACTGGTGGCTGGCGCGCAGCGACGAAACCGCCAATCGCGCGGCGGTTGAGGAGGTCATCGACTTCCTGCAACTAGAGAGCGTGCGTGACGAACTGGTCGACGGCATCCCGATCGGCCTGAAGAAGCGCGTCGAACTCGCGCGCGCCCTCGCCGCCGAACCGAGCCTCCTGATTCTCGACGAGCCGATGGCCGGCATGAATCAGGAAGAAAAAGAATACATGGCGCGCTTTATCCTCGATGCGCGGGACGAGCGAAATGTCACGGTGCTGCTGATCGAGCACCACATGGACGTCATTACCGGCATCTGCGACCGCATGTTGGCGCTGAACTACGGTGCGATGATCGGCTCCGGCATCCCGGCGGAGGTCGTTGCCGATCCCCGCGTGGTGGAAGCCTATATCGGAGGCGCTCATGCAGCCCACTAACGGCGGCGCCTCCACGAAAGCGGCCACAACTTGGGATTTCGGCGCCGACACCACCTTAAGTCGCCTACTCGCCAAGAACGCCGAGGTATTTCCCGGCGACATCGCCATGCGGGAGAAAAGCAAGGGCATCTGGCAGGAGATGACATGGCAGCAGGTGCTCGACACCATGCTGCAATTTGCTGCCGGCCTCGAAAGCCTCGGATTCAAGGCCGGCGACGTGCTGCTCGTGGTCGGCGACAATCGGCCGCGCCTTTATATCGGCATGATTTCAGCCGGCGCGCTCGGTGGCTACGCCATGCCGGCGTTTCCCGATGCCACGCTCGACGAAGTCCGCCATTTCGTCCATGAAGCCGACGCCCGTTTCGTCCTCGCCGAGGATCAGGAACAGGTCGACAAGATGCTCGACCTACGTGAACAAGGCGCCAGTATCGCGCACATCGTCTACGACGATCCGCGCGGCCTCGCGGTCTACCCGTTTCCGGGGTTGGTCTCGTGGGATGCGCTCTGTGCCAAGGGCGAAGAACGCTTAAAGGCGGAATCCGGATTGCGCGAAGCCCTGATCCAGCGCGCAACACCGGACGGCCCGGCGGTGTTCGTTCATTCGTCTGGCTCGACCGGCAAGCCCAAGGGCATCGTGCTGTCGCACCGCAACCTGCTGTCGGGCGTGCGCAACGCCTATCACGGCGGTGCGTTCGATTTTGGTGAAACCATCCTGGCCTATCTGCCGATGGCCTGGGTCGGCGACTTCGCCGTCACCGTCGCGGCCGGCGTCGCGCTGCGCTTCACCATCAACATTCCGGAGAAGCAGGAAACAGTGCTGCAAAACCTGCGCGAGGTGGCACCGACGTTCTACCTCGCCGCGCCGCGAAGCTGGGACAACATGCTCACCACGATTCAGGTGCGCATGGAGGATTCCACGCCGCTGAAGAAGGCGATCTACAAGTTCTTCATGGCGTCGGCGCTGGCGGCCGAGCGCCGCAAGCTCGAAGGCGGACAACCGACGCTGAAGGAAATGCTGCTCGGCCCGCTCGGCGAGTGGCTGGTTTACGGGCCGATCAAGGATCAGTTCGGCCTGTCGCGCTTGCGCGGCGCCTTCACCGGCGGCGAAGCGATGGGCGAAGATACTTTCGTGTTCTATCGCGCGCTCGGCATCAAGCTGCGACAACTCTACGGCCAGACCGAAAGCAGCGCCTACAACGCGCTGCAAAGCCCGGACGAGGTGCGACTGCATACCGTCGGCCGCCCCTTCCCCGGCGTCGACGTGCAGATCAGCGAGGCCGGCGAAATCCTGATCCGGTCCGGCAGCGTGTTCAGCGGCTACTTCAAACAGGAAGCCGCCACACGCGAGGCGCTGCGCGACGGTTGGCTGCATACCGGCGACGCCGGCTATCTTGAACCCAACGGCCACCTCGTGGTGCTGGGCCGCTTGTCGGACGTGGTCCACACCGCCAAGGGCGAGCGCTACATCCCGAACTACATCGAGAACCGCCTCAAGTTCAGCCCCTACATCAAGGAAGCCGCCGTGCTCGGCGCCGACCGCGACACATTGGCAACGCTGATCTGCATCGACAAGGAAGCCGTCGGCTTCTGGGCCGAACTGCGCGGCATCTCCTACATGTCCTATGCCGACCTGTCGCAAAAGCCGGAAGTCGCGGCCCTCATTCTCGAAGCGGTAAAGCACGTCAACCGCACGCTGCCGGAAGCGCTGCACCTCAAGCGCTTCGTTAACCTGCACAAGGAATTCGACGCCGACGACGGCGAAATCACTCGCACGCGCAAGATCCGCCGCAACGTCGTCGAGGATCGCTACGCGCCGATCATTCACGCCATCTACGACAACCAGAAAAGCGTCTTGATGAAAGCCCAGATCACCTACGAGACCGGCGAAGTCGGCGTGATCGAGCGCACGCTTTCGGTGCAGGAGGTCTGAGTCATGGATATCCTGCTGCTCCTGGAATCTGCTCTCAACGGCGCGCTGGTCGGCCTGATGTACTCGCTGGTCGCGATGGGCATCGTACTTATCTACAAGTCCTCATCCGTGCCCAACCTCGCGCAGGGCGCGATGGTGATGCTGGCCGGCTACGTCATTCTCGCCTTCTCCAACCAGCTCGGCTTGCCCTTGTGGGCGGCGATCCCGCTCGGCATCGTCACCATGTTCATCATCGGCGTCGGCATCGAGCGCGTAGCGCTTCGGCGGCTGGCGGGCCGCCCGATCATCATGATCCTGATGATGACGCTGGGCATTGAAATCTTCCTCCGCGCCGGCTCGATGACGATCTGGGGCGGCACCTCGCGGCCGCTGCCGCTCGGCATCAGCGACGCACCGCTGTTTCTCGGGCCGCTCCTGATCAACCGCGCTTACGCGGTCGGCGCCGGCGTCGCTGTCGCGATGTTCGTGCTGCTGGTGCTGTTCTTCCGCACCCGGATCGGCGTGGTGCTACGCGCGATTTCGGACGATTATACCGCGGCGTGGTCGGTCGGCATTTCGGTCGAGCGCGGCGTGGCGCTGTCATGGGCGATCTCGGCGGTGGTGGCGACCATTGCCGCGGTATTGTGGGGATCGGTGCAGGGCGTCGATCAATCGCTGGCACTGCTGCTGCTCAAAGGCGTCACCGTCGCCGTGCTGGGCGGACTCGACAGCATCGGCGGCGCGTTGCTCGCCGGCATCCTACTCGGCATCGTCGAAGGACTGGCCTCCATCGTGCTCGATCCCCTGCTCGGCGGTGCCAGCCGCGAGCTGGTCGACGCCGCGATGCTGATCCTCACCATCATGCTGCGGCCGCACGGCCTGTTCGGCCGTCACGACATCGAGCGGGTGTAAGATCATGCTGTTTCGTCAAGCCGGCATTCTTCACACCAATTACGCTCAGGACCGGGCGCTGTTTCCGATCCCCGCCGACCGCTGGATGATCGGCGGACTATTGTTGCTGGCCGCTGCCGCGCCGTTCTACATGAGCACGCTCTACCTCAGCAGCTATATGCTGCCGTGGCTGGTATGGACCGCCGCCGCGCTTGGCCTGAATCTTATCCTTGGCTGGGCCGGACAGTTTCACTTAGGCTACGCAGCGGTGATGGGCATCGGCGCCTATGCCGCGGTTCACGCGCAGCGCAATGGCGTGCCGTGGGAAATCGCCATCGTGCTGGCCGGATTGACGGCAGCGGTGATCGGCAGCGTCTTCGCTTTCGCCGCGCTACGTGTCAAAGGGCTCTATCTTGCGCTTTCGACGCTCGCCCTGCAATTCGTGATGGACTGGACCATCTCCCACGTTCCCGCCATCTCCGGCGGCACGCAAGCGACGCTGCAAGCGCCGGATATCCGCATCCTCGGCCAGGCGGTGACATCGGACGCGGGGCTCTATTATGTCGCGCTGGTGTGGTGCGTGCTGGTCACCACCTTCATGCTGAACCTGCGGCGCACAGCACTCGGCCGCGCGCTGGTCGCGGTGCGGGAGAAGGATTACGCCGCCGCCGTGATCGGCGTGAACAGCTTCTATTTCAAGCTGGTGGCGTTCGCGACCTCCTCCTTCATCGCCGGCGTCGGCGGTGCGATCCTGATCGGCACGTTCTATCACGCCGTCACGCCGGAACAGTTCTCCGTCGACGTCTCGATCCAGGCGCTGGCGATGGTGATCGTCGGCGGCCTTGGCAGCATCATCGGCAGTTACTTCGGCGCCGGCTTCATCCTGCTGATGCCTGGCGTGATGAATACCTTCATCTCGTGGCTGACGGCACAGTTCGGCTTCTCGCTCGGCATCGAGACGCTGGCTCATTTGCCCCACGCGCTTTACGGGGCGCTGATCATCGGCTTCCTGCTGATTGAACCGCTCGGACTTGGCAAAATCTACGGCAACATTCGCGATTACCTGCTCGTCTGGCCCTTCGGCTACGTCAAGAAATAGCGCAACCATGACAGCCATGACCGAAAATCCCACCGAAGAGGTTCTGACGCTCAACAACGTCGAAGTGGTCTACGACTACGTCTCATTGGCGATCAAGGGCGTGTCGCTCGCCGTTCCGAAGGGCGGGATGGTGGCGCTGCTCGGCGCCAACGGCGCCGGCAAGAGCACCACCCTGAAATCGATCAGCGGCTTGCTAGCGGCCGAGCGTGGCGAAGTGCGGCGCGGCGAGGTGAAATTCCAGGACCGGAACATCAGCGGCCTGATGCCGCAGGATCGCGTCAAGCTCGGCATCGCGCATGTGCTGGAAGGCCGCCGCGTGTTTGAGCACCTCACACCAGACGAGAACCTGATCGCCGCTTCCGCCGTGCGTAGCCGTCACGACGCCGCCCGCAACAAGGATCGCGTCTACAGCTATTTTCCCCGCCTGTTCGAGCGCCGTAGCAGCGCCGCCGGCTATCTCTCCGGCGGCGAGCAGCAGATGCTGGCGATCGGTCGTGCACTGATGACACAGCCGAAGCTCTTGATGCTGGACGAGCCCAGCCTCGGCCTCGCGCCGTTCCTGGTGGCGGAGATTTTCCAGATCCTCAGCCGCATCAATCGCGAGGAAGGGCTGTCGGTGCTGCTGGTGGAGCAGAATGCCATCGCCGCACTCGAGATCGTCTCGCACGGCTACCTAATCGAGAGCGGCCGCATCGTCATGCACGATACAGCAGAGGCGCTGAAGAAAAATCCCGACATTCAGGAGTTCTACCTCGGAGGTGCGGAAAACAAGAATTTCCGCGACATCAAGCACTACCGCCGCCGCAAACGCTGGTTGACGTAACAGCGGCGCCTGCCAAACTCACTTCAAGCTAAACCAAGAAAACGACCATTCCACCGTCCGAACAAGGGAGGACACAAACATGAAACTAAGATCGATCATCGGCGGTCTCGCGCTGATGCTGACCAGCAGCATGGCCGCGCACGCCGCCGATCCGGTGAAGTTCGCGCTGTGCTACGACCTCAGCAAAGCTTACACCTTCGTCACCCCGCAGGTGGCGCAGGCAGCCAAGGACTATGCCGACCTGCTCAACGCCAAGGGCGGCCTCGAAGGTCACCCGATCGAGGTGATCGTGCAGGATCACGGCAACGAGCCGCAGCGCGGCATCGAATGCTACGAGCGGCTGAAGCGCGAGGGCGTCATGGTGTTCGACATGCTGTCGACGCCGGTGTCGCGCGCGGTGCTGCCGCGCGTCATGAAGGACGGCAACATCCTGATGCAATCGTTGGCCGGTCGCGGCGACGCTGTTGACGGCGATGTGTTCAAGTGGGTGTTTCCGATTGGCCCGACCTATTGGGGCCAGGCCGCCAACGACATCGGCTACATCAAGCAGATGTCCAAGGGCAACCTGAAGGGCGTCAAGGTCGCCTTCGTCTACGTCGACTATCCGTTTGGCCAAGAGCCGATCGGTATTTTGAAGACGCTGGCGCAGAAGGAAGGCTTCGACCTGCAACTGTTCCCCTATCCCCTGCCCGGCAACGACCAGGCCTCCGCCTGGACCCAGGTTCGCCGCTTCAATCCGGACTGGATTATCAGCTGGAGCCTATCGAACATGCACGTCATCGCTTCGCGTGAAATGAAGCGGAACGGCATCTCGCTCGAGAAGTACATTGGGGTAAACTGGTTCAACGAAGTCGACATCAAAAACATCGGAGCCGATGCCGCCAAGGGCATGAAGCGCGGCACCAACGTCGCCGGCGGATCGACCCAGCCGTTGGTGCAGGAGATCATCAAGGAACTTTACGACAAGGGCAAAGGCAACGGCGACCGCAAACATCTTGAGGACGTGTATTACAACACCGGCCTCGCGATCTGGTCGATCGGCTTCGAGGGCGCACGTCTCGCCATCAAGAAGGACGGCTGGCCGCTGACTCCGCAGAAGCTCAAGGATGGCCTCGAGAGCATCAAGGGCTTCGACGCTAACGGCCTGATGGCGCCGGTGACAGTGACCGCCTCGGATCACGGCGGCGGCGGCAAGACCCGCATCGAAATGTGGGACGGCGCCAAATGGGTGCCGCAAACCGACTGGATCGCTTCGTTCCCCGAAGAAGTCTGGAGCGTTGTGAAGGAGCAGTCGGCGGCCTACGCCAAGTCCGACGCGAACAAGTAAGCGCCAGAAGCATACGTCATGGTCGGGCTTGTCCCGGCCATGACGATGACAGTCAAAAGCCTCGTTTCCGCATCGGAAGCGGGGCTTTTTTCATTCGTTGCTTACTGCCAGACACTCTATCGCCCCGGCGTTCCACCGATTTGTTCGAACACCGTTTCGCAGGTCATCAGATCGAGATGGCCGCCACCGGCATTCTTGAAGAAGGTGATGTCGCTCATAGAACGGCGACCCGCCACCGCTCCGCCGGCAAGGTCGTAGAGATCGCCGAGCACGTCGGCCTCGGCCATCACACCGCTCGCGATCGGTTGAAGGATATCGCCGACGCCGTGGAATGCCGTCTCGCGACGGTCCACGAATACGCGTGCGCGCCGCACGGCGTCGTCATCCGCCTCGCGAGTTTGCGGTGTATAGCCGCCGACCAGATCAAGATGAACGCCCGGCTTGAGGCTGGTGCCCTTGATCAGCGGCGTGTGGGAGCGCGTGCAGGTCGAGATGAGATCGGCCTTGCGTGTCGCCGCGTCGAGATCGGTAACGACCTCCGCCCGAAGGCCGTCCCGCGCCAACCGGGTCGCCAGCTCGGAGGCTCGCTTTTGATCGCGATTCCAGATCAGCACCCGCGCGAGCGATGGCCGCACCACGCGATGCGCTTGCACCAGCCACCACGACATCTTGCCGGCCCCGACCACCAGCATGGTTTCCGGTTCCGGATTGGCGAGCAGCTTGGCGCCCAACGCTGAGTCAGCGGCAGTCCGCCAGTGCGTGATCGAGGTACCATCGATCGCCGCCAGCGGCTGCCCGTCGGTGCCGTCGAACAACACGCAGACCGCCTGCACCGCCGGCAACGCGCCAGCGGCGAGATTGGAGGGAAAGCTGGTAAACATCTTGCTGAGCATGTAGCGGCCGGGATCGACCGCGCTGCGGATCACGTATTGCGCCGCCTCATTGCCCATGAATCCATCGAGAATTTCGATCTTCGTCCGACGATGCGCAGCCTCCATCGCCGCGATCAGCACCGGAAACGAGAGCGCGCCCGCCACCTCGGCATCGCTGACAAATCGCATTGCACCTCCCGGATTCCGATTCCACCGCGTCCGTTAGACGATCTCAATCGTCATCGGCGGGACAACTTCTTCGCAATCGCGGGCGTCGCCCGCTTCCCACATCAGCATCGACAACACAGCAGAGCCATCGAGCGCGATCAATGGCGAGTGCCACACACCTGCGCGATAATGGATCATAACATCATCACCAGCGGCGAATGCTTGCGCCCGCGCAGCGTCGGGTTTCCCGTCCGCGCCGTCAGGCGCCACCGCCAGCAGAAGCCGCTCGCAACGGATCGGAATGAACACCTGCGACGTCAGCACGTGGCGTTCGAAACAGGCCAGCGTGAATGGCAGCGATGACGGCTTGAGATGATAGACATCGAGCACCGGCCGCGTAGCCGCGGCATCGCGCGCGAGATCGCCGATCCCGGGAACGCGCCGGCCGCGGTCCTGATTGACGGCACGTCCCCCCCCCGCACCGATCGCCGCCAGCGAGCCGAACGGCGCAAACGCTTCCGCTGTCAGCGGCTGCGCGCGGAGACGGAGAGGATTCTGCGCGACCGCCATCTCAGAAATTAATGCCGAGCCATTGCTTGACCTGCTCATGCAGATCGCCGGCGAAATCGGCGGGCTCGCCGGAGGCAGTGATTTCACCCAAGCTCAACACATAGATACGATGCGACATCGCTATCACGCGCCGCACGTTGTGGTCGACCAGCAGGATCGCCATCTCCTCCGCCGCGAATAGGCGAATCCATTCAAACACTTCCTCGACGATCTTCGGCGCGAGGCCGATGGAAGGCTCGTCGATCAAACACAGGCGCGGCCGCATCAGCCACGCCTTGGCGAATTCCACCATCTTCTGCTGGCCGCCGGACAAATCACCGGCCTGCGCCCGGAGCTTCACCCGCAACGCCGGAAACTTTTCCAGCATCGCCTCGAAGCGTTGCTCGATCTCGCGCCGCGCCGGCGTGCCGGTCGCGCGCGACAGGCTTTCCAGCGGCAGCCGCAGATTTTCCGTCACGGTCATGAACGGAAACAGGCTGGATTCCTGCGGGATGTACCAGATGCCCCGCGCGCTCAATTTATGCGGCTCCAGTCCGGTGATGTCGCCGCCCTCATACATCACCTTGCCCGCCTTCGGCTTGAGGAAGCCGCAGATCGCCTTCATCACAGTCGACTTGCCGGCGCCGTTGAGCCCAATCAGGCCGGTGATACGACCGGCATCGACGTTGAGGCTCAGGTCGCGCAGCACGTCGATATCGACGCTGTAGCCCGCGGTGACGTGATCGAGGGTCAGTACAGCACTCATGCCGCCTGCCCTCCGAGATACGCCTCGATGACGCGCGGATCATTCAACACTTCGCGCGTCGTGGCATCGATGATGACATCCCCCGCGTTCATGCACACCGCGCGTGGACAGAGCTCGACCACCACTGGCATGTCGTGACTGACCAGAATGAAAGTCTGCCCCTTCTCGTGACGCGCGCGGATAAAATCACCCATGATCTCCTTCATGGTCGGGTGTACGGCGGCGAACGGCTCGTCGAGCAACGCAATACGCGGCGGCACCATGAAGCAGACACCGAATTCCAGGAGCTTCATCTGGCCGCCCGAGAGTTGCCCGGCATCGAGATGGCGGATCACGTCGAGCCGCAATTCGCTGATCAACGCATGGGCGCGCGCCAAAGCCTCATCGGCGCCGAGCCCCAGCGCACGGCCTGCCACCAACAGATTGTCGATGACGTTCATGCGGCGAAACACGCGGGTAAGCTGGAACATGCGCATCACGCCGCGGTGCGCGAGCCGCTCCGGCGTCAGGCCCTGGCAAGGCACGTTGTCGAGCAGGATTTCACCACCGTCCGGATCCGCCAGACCACTGAGAATGTTGAGCAGCGTGGTCTTGCCCGAGCCGTTGGGGCCGATCAAACCGACCAATTCGCTGGCCGCGACATCGAACGACACGTTGTTCACGGCGACCAGGCCGCCGAACCGCTTGCTCACACCACGCACGGACAAAAGTGTCATGCCCGCCCCCAGCGTTGCACGGCCGCCCTGGCCAATCCCCACAGACCTTCGCGGAAGAAACGCGCAAAGATGACGACGAGCGCAGCGAACACCACGAGCTGATAACCGCCGACGTCACGCAGCCATTCCGACAATACGTAGACCAGGAACGCTGCGACCACCGGCCCCGCGAGCGTGCCCATGCCGCCGATCACCGTCATGCTGACGATCAGGCCGGTCTGGCCAATGAGGCCGAGTTCGGGCGTCACCAGTTCGGCGAAGTGCGCATAGAGCGCGCCTGCGAAACCGGACGCCGCCGCCGAAATGGCGAACGCCGTCGTCTTCCAGAACACGACGTTGACGCCGGCGCGGCGCGCCGCGACCTCGTCGTCGCGGATCGCTTGCAGGAACAGCCCAGCCTTGGAGCGCAGCAGCATGTAGAACAGGATCAGCAGCACCACCAGCGCGCCAAGGAAAAGGTAGTACCAGCCGATACGGCTATCGAGCAGGCCCGCGACACCGAGCCCGAGATCGCCGCGCGTGATGTCGATGGAATTCGAGGCGACAAGGCGCATGATCTCGGCGAAACTCAACGTGGTGAGTGCGAGATACGGTCCGACGAGACGCAGCACGGCTCGGCCGAGCAGCAGGCCGACCAAACCCGACACCACTACCGCCGCAACGATGCCGAGCAGCGGTGGCACGCCGAAATAGTGATTGAGCAGGCCCGTGGTGTAGGCGCCGATCATGGCGAACGTCGCTGGCGCCAGCGAGAACTGTCCGGTATAGCCCGCCAGCAAATTCCAGGCACCGGCAAGGATCGCGAAATACATCGAGACGATCAGCACGCCGAGCCAATAGGGATTGCTGACGCCGAGCGGGATCAGCGCGACGATAGCCATCGCCACCAGCGCGGCGCGAAATTCCACCGTTGTTTTGGTGTTGGAGAGTTGCACGCCGGAGCGATTGCCAGCGGGCGAAGTTGCAGATGACGGCGCCATCACACCTCCCGCCCTTTTTCACCAAACAAACCTTGCGGACGGAACAGCAGGAACAGCATCAGCAGGATCAGACCGAACGCATCGCGATATTGGAACGAGATGTACACCGCGCCGAAACTCTCGATCACGCCCAGGAACAGGCTGGCGATGATCGCGCCGGGCACCGAGCCCATGCCGCCCAGCACCACGATGATGTAGGACTTGATCGCCGGGAAGATGCCGACGTCAGGCGAGGCATTGATCACCGGCGACAGCAACGCGCCGGCGAACGCCGCAAGCCCGCCCGACAGCATGAAGACGATGACGCTCGCCTTCGCGGTATCGATGCCGGCAAGCGACGCGCCGAGCCGGTTCTGCGACACCGCGCGGATCTGTTGCCCCCAGAACGACCACTTGATCAGCGCCGCGGTGACGGCGATGACCGCGATGGCGATGCCGGCGGCGAGCAGCCGATGGCCGCTGATCAACACGGGGCCAAGCACCACGCGGCTGGTCTCCACCAGCGGCGGGCCGCGATAGGCATAAGGCCCGATCACCTTGTCGACGAAGTTGATCAGGAACAGCGAGAGACCGAAGGTGACGATCACCGCGTATTCGTCACGCATCAATCCCCATGAGGTGTAGCCGGCATAGAGCGGACGCATCAGCGTCCGCTCCGTCAGCCAGCCGAGCAGCGCGCCGACTACGAAGGCGAGCGGCAACGCGATCCACACCGGCACGCCGAGCGCCAGCGCAATCAGCGTGTAGGCATAGGCGCCGACCATGTAGAACTCGCCATGGGCGAAGTTCACGATCTTCAGGATGCCGAAGATCAGCGACAGGCCGATGGCCATCAATGCGTAGAACACCCCCGTAATGAGGCCATTCACCGCGAGATCGACGTCAATACCACTCATGGGACTTGGTCAGCCCGCGCTTACTTCGCGGGCTTCCAGAGCTTGGCCGGATCGAGCGGCTGTCCAGCCTGCGACACCAGCGCGGAATCGCCGACCTTCTGATTCACCTCGGTGAGCTGGAAGGTCACGTAGGGCACGTCCAGCCACTGGTTGAAGGCGTAGCCCTTGTCCTTCGAGAAGGTGATCTCACCGCGAGTGCCGGTGTACTTGGTTTCGCCCAACGCCTTGATCAGCGCTCCGGAGTCGGTCGACTTGGCGCGCTTGATCGCATCCGCGATCAGGAAGAGCGAGTCGGCAGCCTGGAACAGCAGACGGTTCGGCTCGTTCTTGGTCTTCGCTGTGTAGGCTTCGCCGACCTGCTTGCCGAGCGCCGGCTGCGCCATCTTCGGATGATAGAGGCCGAACACCAGCATCCCTTTGCCGGCCTCCTTCACGTTCTGCCAGAAATCCGGATAGTCCGCGAGGCCCGAACCATCATAGAGCCAGGTCTTCGCCGACGGGGCGACACCCTGCTCATAAAGCTGATTCATCATGATGTAGGCGGCCGGCGGCAGCATCAGGTTGATGATGGCGTCGGGGGCATTCGCGCGCATCGGCAGAATGGCCGGCAGGAAATCCTTCGAGGCGCGATCCAGCGTTTCGTACTTGTATTGAACGTCGGGCGCGATCTTCTTCAGCGCTTCTCCGATCGCCTTCGCAAGGCCGATACCGTAGTCGGTGTTCTCGGCGATGGAGACGACGCGCTTGACGCCGAGTTCCTTCATCGTCGCGGCAGCGGCGGCCCCCACGCGGCTGTTGTAGTTGCCCGGATTGAAGACTTCCGGATAACCCTTCTCACGAATGACGTCCGACCAGCCGTTGGTGTTGATGTAGGGGATCTTGTAGCGGTGCGCGACTTCGATGCCGGCGAGCGCCGCCGAACTCTGGTGCTCACCGGTGATCGCCACCACCTTGTCGCGCGTCGCCAGCTTTTCGACGGCTGCGCGCGCCTTTTCCGGCAGCCCTTGGGTGTCTTCGATCACCAGTTCGATCTTGCGCCCATCCACGCCGCCTGCGTCATTGATGATTTTGGCGGCGACTTCGAGACCGTCCTTGACCTGGGTGCCCTGCACCACCGAGCCGGGGGGCGACTGCGTGATGGTGACGCCGACCTTGATCGGATCGGCAGCCTGCGCTCCGGCAACCGGAAGCATGATCGCCGCAACCGTCAGCGCGACACCCAGCATATCTCGACGCAGTAAACCTGCCATTTCGTAACCTCCCCCTTCGGATCAGCATCCCTTGATGCTTGTTGTTCAGATCATGTTACCGCAATTATGCGCAAGGACTCTTCGATTTGAAACATTATTTTCGTCTAAGGTCCGCGCGATTTTGCTGCATGTCTCGCGTTGCGAAATGCGACAACCTGCCACTCAGGCTGACGGCAGCGCCATCCGCAGGAAAGCGTCTCGCAACAGCTGACCTTGCAGTCCCGCGCCGAGGAGCAGCGCCAGCAGCAGTCGTGCCTTCAAGCCGCCCAGCGTTCCGCTGGGGATAAGACCGCGCCCGAGCAGATCGGTTTCCGAACCAGGAAAGCCATAGGTCTTGGCGAATACCGGTCCCGAAGCGACACGCGAACTGAGGACGACCGGAAAGATCTCTGTCAGGCTCGCGAGCGCGTCGACAATCGCCGCCGGAACGTGCCCGACGCCCATCGCCTCGATAACAAGCCCGCGATAGCCGAGCGCCGGCAGGCCCGCGAGCATCCGGCCGTCATCGCCGAGGGCCGCCGTGATCAACGCGACCGGTTGATCCGTTCCGGCGTCGCCGCTGGCGATCACCGCGCTGCGCGTGACGCGCAGGTTGATCCGCGCAGCACCTTCGATGACGCTGCCGAGCGGCCCACCCGAAAGCGATGCGAACGTCGAGGGGAGAAACGTGCTCGCCTTCTGCACGAAGCGCGCGGCGTGAATGGTTTCGTTCAAGACCACCAGCGTTCCAAGTCCGCGCGCGGCCAAAGATGTGGCGACGATGGCGCTGGCGAGCAGATTGGCTGGCCCGTCCGCGCCCGGCGCTTCCGCGCCCCGCATCGCGCCGGTGACGATCACCGGCTTGTCGCCGCCGACCAGGCAATCGAGCACGAATGCCGTTTCCTCGATGGTGTCGGTACCTTGAACCACAATGGCGCCAGCGATATCGCCGGCTAGTCTTTCATTTAGAAGTCGCGCGACCTCGCGCAGATGCGCGAAGGTGAGCGACGGCCCGGGCAAACGGAACGGCGAAACCGCCTCGATCTCCGCCACCTCCGCCAACGCAGGCACCGCACGCACAAGGTCGGCTCCGGTCAATGTCGGCACGATGCCGGGCCCCGCGCCCGACGTCATCGTGATCGTGCCGCCCAGCGAGACGAGCAAAATTTTGGGTTGCCCCGCTGAAACTGCCGCCATTTTCAACTGTTCCCGATGCGTGGCGCGTCCGACCAAACGCAGCGTCGGCCACATCGACGCCCTAATGCGTTATAGCGTTTTCGGGCCGACTGAACAGTCGCCAACCCTGGCGCTCGCCTTAACCGCGTTCCGGTTTTCGGTCAGGCGCTCAGGACACCACGGGCAGCACATCGATGTCGTAGCCGTGCATCAGCGAGCGCTTCAGCACCGGATCGTGCAACTCCATCTCGAAGCGCGCGGCGGGGCGGATGCCCCCGATGGCGCCGGGCGTGCCGCAGAACATCAGTGTGCCGGCCGGCAATGTGTCGGCGTTGGCATATTTGCGGATGAGGTCGCGCGGCGTGCGCAGGCTCGACACCGCACTCTCCTGATAGCGCGTACGTTGTCCATCGATGGTGGCCCATGAGCGCAGCACCAGATTGTCCCAATGGCCTTCGACCTCGGCATAGGACCAGAGCTGCCGCCCGACCGGCTTGCCGCAAAGCTGCTTCGACAATGCGATTCCGAAAGTCTCTGCCTTGCGATCGGTATGGTCGGAACCAATGCCGATCCACAAGCCGTCCGCCAGCGCGATCACCACCGGCTCGACCTCGCCGGAGCTATCGGGCCCGAGCACGACAAGCTTATCGGCCTGGGTCAACGTCTGCGCCGCGACACGATAGTAGAGCGGCGTGGTCGAAGGCCGCGGCACGCCAATGGCGGCCAGTTCCTCGATGTGATGCTCGATCGCCGCGACATCACGTCCCGCCCACCCGGCGATCACCAGCGTATCGATCGACAATCCGATCCGGTCGGTCCCATTCTTCGTGATACGATCAAACTGCAACATTTTCGGTCCTCGGTGATCCTGCTTGTTCTGAAATCTCACCGCGCTCGATCTGCAAGGTGCGGTCTGCGATCGCATCAAGCAGCGCGGGCGTGGATTCGGTGATGAGCAGCGCCAATTCGGGGCGATGCTTACGCAGTTCGCCCAGCGTGCGCGCATAATCCAGCGCCAACGCCGGGGCAAGCCCCTGGAATGGCTCGTCGAGCAGCAGCACCTTGCGCGCCACCATCAGCGCGCGGCCAAGCGCAACCATCTTGCCCTGTCCGCCGGAAACACCGCCGCCTGGCCGCTTGCGCAGATCGCGCAACTGCGGGAGGAACGTGTAGATTTCCTCGAGCCGGCCGTTCAACTCGCCTTTGTCGAGATTGAGCGCGAGGCCCGGCAGCCGGATATTTTCCTCGATCGTCATCTCCGGAACCAGCCGGCGATCCTCCGGCGCATAGCCGATGCCTGCCCGCGCCCGATAATGCGCCGGGTGCTTGCGCAGATCGTCGCCATCGAGCCGAATATCGCCGCCATCAAGCGCAAGAAGTCCCATGATCGCCCGCAGCGTCGTGGTCTTTCCGGCGCCGTTGCGGCCAATCAGTATCGTGGTCTTGCGTTCGACGATCTCGCAGCTCACGCCGCGCAGCACGCGGACGCCTTCGATGGAGACTTGAACCTTGTCGAGAACGAGCGTCATGCGACACCTACGACATTTTTCAGAACGCGTTCGTCCTTGAATACCTCATCGGGATGGCCCTGCGCCATGACGGTTCCGGCATTCCAGACCAGCACGCGATCGGCGTAACGCGCCACCACGTCCATGTCGTGCTCGACGAATAGCGCGGTGATGTTGCGAGTCCGCAGCGCGCTCATCAGGGCCTCCATCAGCGAGAACCGCTCCAGCGTGCTGACGCCGCTGGTCGGCTCGTCGAGCAGCAGCAAACGCGGCTTCAGTGCCAGCGCCACGGCGATGTCGAGCAGCTTGCGATGCCCCTCGGGCAAGGTACGGCTGACACGGTTCTTGTCGTCGCGCAGCCCGACCAGATCGAGCAACGCGGTCGCCTCCTCGCGTCGGGCGGGTAACGCCAGCGGACGCAGCATGGTCCAAAGACCGTCCTTGGCCGCAAGCGCCAGCATCATGTTGTCGAGCACGCTCTGGTCGGAAAAGAGCTGCGGAATCTGAAAGGCCCGCGCGACGCCACGCCGCGTGATGACACGCGGCGACAGCCCGGTGATGGCGCGGCCGTCGAGATGAATGCTGCCCGACTTCGGCCGGACGTAACCCGTGCAGAGATTGAGCAAGGTGGTCTTGCCCGATCCGTTCGGCCCGATCACGGCAAGAAACTCGCCTTCATTGATATCGAGACTGACGCCGTCGGCCGCCTTCACGCCGTTGAACTCGACGTGCAGATCCCTCACCTGTAAGATGGACGCGCTCATTTCGCCGGCACCTCGCTACGCGTGAGAAGGCCGTACAGCCCTTTCGGCAAGAACATGATGACGCCGATCAGTGCCGCACCGACAATCAGGTTCCACGCATCGGTGAAGGCTGCCGCTTCGGTGTGAAGCAGTTCGAGGAAAAAGGCCCCGATGAATGCGCCCGGCACGCCGCCGATGCCGCCGAGCACGGCGACAAGAACGAGATGACCCGACGCCGTCCAGAACGCGAAATCCGGCACCACACGCCCGATGGCAAATCCCGCGATCGCGCCACCCATTCCCGCCAGCACCGCAGAGACGATATAGGCAACCAGCAACACCGCCCAGACCGGAACGCCGAGATATTCGAGACGTACTTCATTGGTGTGGACTGCCGACAGCGCATGACCGAGGGGGCTGTCGAGATAACGATGGACAGCGAGCCCGACCAGCAGCATCAACGCGACGCTGCCGTAAAACAGCACCGCCTTGAAGGTCGGTTCGCTCAGCACGACGCCGAACACGGTTGGAACGGGAATGGTCATGCCGTCGGTACCGCCGGTGAGGCCGTAGAGCTTGGCGAACAGCGCGTAGAACACCATCGACACCGCGAGATTGAGCATCGCGAAAAAGATGGCGCGGTAGCGAATGAGAAACGCGCCGACCACCGCACCCGCCAGTCCAGTGACGACGACCGAGAGTACGAGCAGCACGCCGAAATCGGAAATGCCGCCGCGCGCAAGAAAGGCGACGCCATAGGCGCTCGCCGCAAAGGACATCGCGTGCCCGATCGAAATCATGCCGGCGCGGAGCAGCACCGCGACGCCGAGCGCGGCCAAGCCCTTGGCGATGGCCATGGTCAGCACGAATTGCAGCCACGGCGCCGCCATCGGAGCCGCGACAATGGCGAGGATTGCAACAATCAGAAGTATGGCCCGCATCAGATTCTCCGCGTCGTGATCGCGCCGAACAGGCCGTAGGGGCGCACCAGCAAAACGATCAGCATCGCCGCATAGGGCGCAACCGCATCGAGTGACGGCACAAAATAGATCGCCAGCACGCGCGCGAGAGCGACGATCAAGGCGGCCAGTGCCGCGCCCTCGATCTGCCCGAGGCCACCGATGGCGGCCACCGCGAAGGCCAGCACCATCGTATCCGCGCCAAGGCCCGGAGCGACACCGGAGGTCGGCACCGCCAGCGCGCCGCCCAGCGCCGCCAGGAACACGCCGAGCGAGAAGGCGATAATGAAAATCTTGTTGGTGTCGACGCCGATGGACTGTGCCATCTCGCGATCCGCGACAACGGCGGTGACCAGCCGCCCGAGCCGGCTGTGCTTGATCAGAAGCCGCAGGCCGAACACGACAATGACCGCCATCGCGACCAGAAACATCTGGTAGTTGAGATAGACCACGCCGCCAATGCTGGTGCTGCCCATCAGGCGCATCGGCGTATCTTCGTAAAAGGACTGCACACCGAAAACCATGCGTTGCAGGTCTTCAAGGATCAGAAACAGGCCGAAGGTGATCAGGATCTGGACCGCTTCCGACTTGCCGTAGGTCCAGCGGATCAGCGTGCTTTCGATCAACGGGCCGAGCACCACCGCCACCAGCGCGGCGCTGAACAATAGCGCAACGAACGACAGATATGGATTCAGATGCCGGCTGACGATGAAGGCGCAGATCGACGCGGCGACGTAGGCACCGATCGAATAGAAGCTGCCGTGCGCCACGTTCAGCACGCGAAGCACGTTGAAAACCAGCGTCAGTCCCACCGCCGCGAAGAATATCAAGGCCGCGCTGGACAGCGTATCCAGCATCAGCGGAATGATGGCATTCATCGTCCGTTCCCCTTGGCCCTGCAACGCCTCCCGCGGATGTTCCGCGAGAGGCGTTCAGGCCTGTGGCTTTCAGCCTGTCGGGCTTACTTGTAGCTGCCGGGCTTCGGCAGCGATGCCGCGAACTCCGGCTTCAGCGTCGAGATCCAGGCGATCGGGTCCTGCCCTTCCTTCGGCATCAGCACATCGCCGTTGTAGCGGACCATGTCACCGATCACCGGGAAGCTCTGCTTCGGTGACTTTACGGTAACGCCGACGATCTGATCGACAATGCCATCACCATCAGGACGGGTGTGCATCTTGCCGGTCAGCGTCGTCACCGCGCTTCCCTTCATGGCGTCCGCCAGTTCCGTGCGGCTCGGCCACTTGCCGCCGTTCTTCTTCATCGCGCTCTCGTAAGCCGCCTTCACATAGAGAATGGCGTTGGCCATCTTGATCGAGGGGAATACCGGATATTCGCCGAAGCGCGCCTTGTAGGCTTCCGCGAATTTCTTTGTCTCCGGATTGGCTTCGGCATCCGGCGACATCCACCAGCCGTCGCCCAACACACCGACGATCACGCCCTCAGGGAGCGGCACGCGCTGAAGCACGGTCTCGCCGAGGGCGAGGATCACCTGGCTTGAGGTGAACAAGCCGCGCGGCTGCGCCTGCCGCACGAAGTTCTCGAGATCGGCGCCCCACAAGTTGGAGAACACGACATCCGGCCGCGCCGAGGTCAGGCGCGAAATCTCGGTCTGGTAATTCGGCGAGCCGAGCTTCGGAAACAGTTCAGCGACCACCTGAATATCCGGCTTCAATGCGTGCAGCGCCGCCTTGAAGATCTTCGCCGCGTCATGACCGAACGCGTAGTCCGGGTTGATGATCGCGACCGTCTTCACGTCCGGCTTCTTCGCCAGCAGATAGACGGCATAGGCAACGAATTCGGGAACGGTATTGCCGTTGGGGCGGAACACGTACTTGTTCTTGCCGTCCTGCAAAAGCTGATGAGTATCGCAGTTCCAACCGACGGTCGGCACCTGGAGTTGTTCGGCGATCGGCGCGAGCGCCAGACAGTTCGCGCTCGACAACGCAGCCAGCATCACCTGGTTCGTCGGCTCGGCAGCAAGACGACGATACTCGGTGATGACGCCCTGGGCACCCTGCGCCTCGTCCACATAGGTCGGCGTGATCTTAACGCCGCCGATGCCGCCGGCCGCATTGATCTGATCGATCATCAGGTCGGCCGCATTCTTGCCCGGCATTCCGTAAGCCGCCGCCGGGCCTGACGTGAAGGTGAAGATGCCGAGACCGAGCGACGCCGGCTTCTCCTGCGCCGAAGCAGGCATCGCGACACCGAGGCAGCTCGCCAGCGCGAACGCGGTAAGAACCGTTTTGAACTTCATCATATTTCCCCTCTCGAAATCATTTCGATTGTTATTTGGAAGGTCGCTCCGATATCGATCCGGCGCTTAGACCGGATCGAAGTAGTGGATTTCCATGAGCAGGCAGCCGTCGACCGATTTGAACGGGCCATGCGGCGCGTGCGGCGGGCGGCAGGCGTAGGTGTTCGGCGGGAAACTCTTGCCGCCCTCGCCGTTGGCGTCGTTGCCGACGATCAGGTCGCCGGAGACGAGATACACTTCCTCCCAATATTCATGGGAGAACGGCGCGGTGGTGTAGACGCCCGGCGCGAAGCGCAACAGCCGCGTGCGGGTGCCGCGACGGTTGTCCTCGTCCAGCGCGCCGGACAGTATCTTCTGCTGGATGCCGGCCGGATAGCCCGCAGGGGTTTCCCAGCCGCTGTTCATGTCGAGCGTATAGAACTCGTCGTGCTTCTTGTTCACAGCCATCGGTTTGCTCCTTGAATTTGAAAATCAGGCGGCCTTGCCCGCCGCAGCGGAGACGCCGTCGAGGTCGTAGGAATCGAGCATCCGTTGCACCAGCGCATCGGACGCGGCCCAGTCGTAAGTGCGGTAGGAATGGCCCTTGGTCACGAAGGTCGCACCCGCATAGAACATCTCGTATTGCTGGTGCCGCGAGCCGAACTCGGAGCCGACCGCATCCCAGGCCAGCTTGTAGAACTTCACGCGATCATGGGAGTTCGCCTTCGGCGACTGCTGGGTCTTGCCGATCAGCGCCGCGATTTCCGGATTGCCGAAATCGGCAATCGAGGACGGCAGCATGATCATGCCGCCGCCGGCGAGTTCCCGCAGCGTCGAGAGCACGTGGCCATAAAGCTGCTGCGTCAGCACCTGCGCGGCGTACAGCGTATGCCGATGCGGGACGAAGTACGGGCCGACTTGCGAGCCCTTGGCTTCCATCGCCGCGACCAGCGCATCCACCATGCCGGTTTCCGCCGCAAGCTGCCCCAGCATCTCGCGCACCTGCGGAAACTGGGTAACGCCGTTCATCTCGGCGGTGCGATGCGCAAGCCCGGTCAGGAACTTCAGCTTGACGCTGAGGCGCACCATCGCCTGATAGTTCTGGTAGACGTGGCACGGCGTGGCGTGGAACTGCTTCTGGCACATCTCCACGCTGCCTTCGATGAAAACGCGATCCCACGGCACCTTCACGTCATCGAAGTAAAGTACCGAGTCGTTCTCGTCGAAGCGGCTCGACAGCGGATTGTCGAACACCGACACCGCCGCATCCTCGTAGGACTTGCGCGACAGCATCTTGAGGCCCTTGGTGTTCATCGGGATCGCGAAGGACATCGCGTAACGTTCTTCACCCGGACGCATCGGCTGAATGGTGGTGACGAACACCTCGTCAGCGACGACGCCGCCGGTCGCCAGCATCTTCGCGCCGCGTATCGTGATCCCTTCCGCATCCTGATCGACGACGCCGGCGGTCAGGAACGGATCGGCCTGCTCGGCCGCGCCCTTGGAGCGGTCCGCCTGCGGATTGATGATGACGTAAGTGAGATAGAGATCGTTGTCGCGCGCATAACGATAGTAAGAGGCCAGTGCGTCGGCCCGCTTCGGATCGTAGGCCTTGAAGACGTCGAGGCCCATATACATACCGGCGATGCAGGAGGCGACGTGATCCGGCGCGCGGCCCATGAAACCTGCATGGAGCGAGGCCCAGGCCTCCAGCGCCTTGCGACGCTCAACCAGTTCGGCATAGGACGCCGGCAACTGCCAGATGCGATTGGCGCGGCCGCCGCCTTCGTATTCGAAGGTCATCAGATCGCGATTGTCCGGCGCGCTGGCGAAATCGAACAGCGACGACATCGACGTCGCCACGTTGCGAAACGCGTGATGCTTGGTGACATCATGCACCACTTCGCCGTTGATGTAGATCGAACGGCCATCGTTGAGGCTCGATAGGTATTGCTTGGCAGAGCGCATCGGATGTTCTCCAGCGTGAAAGTTGAATGTCCAGAATTCGGTCAGTAATGGATCGGAAGCGGCCACTCGGGCTCGCGCTCGGTCTCATCGACCAGATCGCGATAGCGGCCCCGGAAGAAGATCAGCGGCATCGGCGTATTGGGGTGGGAAGCGTGACGAATGACCCGCACCACGAAGATCACATGGTCGCCGCCGTCGTAGTTGGCGTAAGGCTCGCACTCGAAATGCGCGAGCGCTCCTGAGATCAGCGGCGCCTCGGCGTGCCCCACCGTGGTCTTCACCCGATCCCACTTGTTCGACAGCGCACGAGCGAATTTGTTGGAGATGCCTTCCTGCTCGCGCGCCAGCACGTTGATGGCAAAGCCCTTGGCCTCAAGCATTGCTCCCAGGCTGAGCGCCTTTCGATCGACGCTGAACAAAACGAGCGGGGGATCGACGGAAACGGAATTGAACGAACTCATCGTCATGCCGACAAGATCGTCGCCTCTGCCACGCGCGGTCACCACTGCGACGCCGGTCGCGAATTCTCCGAGTGTGCGCCTGAATTCGCGATCCTGCATACCGCGTACCTGCCGTTGACGTTTCCGACGGTTTCTTTATCTTTCTAGAATAGCTTTGTTGTAAAGCTAATTTGCGAAATGTCAACGACGGTTTGAGGAAATTATGTTTCGCAAACGCGCGCACGATTCATGATAGATTGCGAAATCCGAGGAAAATGAGGGACTTACGGTGCAATCCCCGTTGCTGACGACATCACGCCCCGAACTCCTGGACGACAGCGGCGATCAAACGTTCCGGGAGCTTCTCTATGCTTACTTTGCGTTCGGGCGCAGTCTCGACGCCGCGCGGGCCAAATTCGCGGGTTATGCCGACCTGTCGACGACGCAATATCTGATCCTGATCGCCGTTATGCATTCGCGGCAGGATGAACCATTGGGAATCAATCAGCTCGCCGAGCGCCTGTATCTCAGCGGCGCTTTCGTTACCATCGAGGTGAACAAGCTGGTGTCCGATGGACTGATCGAAAAAACCACGCACGCCGGCGATCGCCGTCGTGTGCAACTCGCGGTGACGCCGGCGGGCATCGAACGACTGACGCGACTCGCCGCATTCCAGCGCCCGGTCAACGACGCACTGTTCAGAACTCTTTCGCGCGACGAGTTCAAGCAGTTGCTGCAACTCCTCAACCGCCTCGCCGCCGACGGCGATCAGGCGATCAAACTCGCCTCGCATATCGAGCGAACACTGGACTTCAGCGACAACGGACCGACCTCCACCACGACACGCGGCCGCAAGCGCAGCGCTGGACGATCCCGCTAAGGCACCCTGGCCCGCAGCATCCGACGGCGACATAGTCGGTCCTGATTTGAACGTCTCGCGGTTCGAAACGTATCGCCGCAACGTGCATGTCAGTGCGCTATCGGCCACGGAACACGTGGTCCTCTCACGCGCTAATCGGAAATTGCGTTCATATTGACAGTATCGGCATTTAGAACACGATAAAACATCAGCGTGTTTGATCCGCCTGCTCAAAATGAGCACGGCACCGACCAACTCGCGGATCGAACTGCTCGTGACGCAAGACCAAATCAAGAACTGTCACGACAAAATAAGCTGATAATAAGGGGAGGAGACCTGATGGAATTCACCGAACCGACGGCCTACAAGCGATCGCTGATCCCGTTTCTCGATCGCTCCCATTCGATAGCAAAGCCCGGCTTCTCGCGCTGGCTGGTGCCGCCGGCGGCGCTATGCGTGCATCTATGCATCGGACAGGCCTACGCCTTCAGCGTATTCAATCTGCCGATGACCAAACTGCTCGGCATTTCGGCATCCGCACCGGGCGACTGGAAACTGACCCAGCTGGGATGGATCTTCTCCATTGCGATGCTGTTCCTCGGCATGTCGGCGGCCGTGTTCGGCCGCTGGGTCGAGGAAGGCGGACCACGCAAGGCGATGTTCACGGCGGGCGTCTTGTGGGCCGGCGGCTTCATGGTTTCGGCCATCGGCATCGCCCTGCACCAGCTCTGGATCATCTATCTGGGCTACGGCGTGCTCGGCGGCTGCGCACTCGGCATCGGCTACATCTCGCCGGTCTCGACGCTGATGAAGTGGTTTCCAGATCGTCCGGGGATGGCGACCGGGATGGCCATCATGGGCTTCGGCGGCGGCGCGTTGATCGCCTCGCCGCTGTCGGTCTGGCTGATGGGCAAGTTCGCCTCAACCACTGACGTCGGCGTGCTGAAAACCTTCATCGTTCTCGGTTGCGCCTACTTCGTCTTCATGATGGTCGGTGCGATGATTGTTCGCGTCCCCGCCCCGGGCTGGAAGCCTGACGGTTATGTGCCGCCGGCGGCTGCCACCAAGCTGATCACCAAGAACGACGTCTTCGTCTACGATGCGATCAAGACACCGCAGTTCTGGCTGATCTGGACGGTGCTGTTCCTCAACACCACTGCCGGCATTGGCGTGCTGGGCCAAGCTTCCGCGATGAGCCAGGAAATGTTCCCCGGCCACATCACGCCCATTGCCGCGGCCGGCCTGGTCGGTCTGATGAGCTTGTTTAATATGGGCGGTCGCTTCAGCTGGGCGTCGTTGTCGGACTACATCGGACGTAAGAACACCTACTTCGTCTATATGTGTCTCGGCTTCCTGCTCTACATCACCGTGCCCTACGCCGGCGGTAGCGGGAACGTCTACCTGTTCGTGTTCTGCTTCCTGATCATCGTCAGCATGTATGGCGGCGGCTTCTCGACGGTGCCTGCGTATCTCAAGGATATGTTCGGCACGCGCTATGTCGGCGCCATCCACGGCATCCTGCTGACCGCATGGTCAGCTGCGGGTGTCGTCGGGCCGGTGCTCATCAACTACATCCGTGAGTACAACGTCACCCACGGCGTGCCGAAGGCACAGGCCTACAACACGACCATGTACATCATGGCCGGACTGCTGGTGGTCGGCTTCATCGCCAACCTGTGCGTCAGGGCTGTCGACAAGCGCTTCCATATGAAGGCTGAAGACGACAAGATCCTCGACACGTCACTGGCGACCGCCGCCAGCCGCGCCTGATGCACATTTCTGAGGCGTCTCGCCCGTGCTTCGTGCGGGACGCCTCAATCGGCATAAACTTCTGAAATTCGGGAGGACACAATGGACAATACGACCGTGCACAAGACATCGCCGATTCAATTGGCCTTGGCATGGGGCTTCGTCGGCATTCCGCTCCTTGCCGGCGTCTGGCAAACCCTCATCAATGCGATGAAGCTGTTTCAATAGATCAGCAAGGCGAAGAGCGAAGTTAAGCCGCACCAAATAGCCGGCCCTCACAATGAGCAATGCCCGCGCTAAGCGCGGGCATTTTCTTTGCGGCTTCCAATGCGCGCCAACGCGATGGTTCGGGAGGCGATCGCCGCACCGGACACGAGCTGACGATGCACCGAGAGCCCAGATGCCACCAACATCATGTGCATCTCGGCTCCGGTAGAAACCGCGTTGAAAGTGCTTATCCAGGCGAATACGATGAAGTCACGTAACCCGTGAGTTTCGTGAGGCTCGATGACCGGCATCGGCCGGCCGTCTGGCAAGAGGTAAACCGCAGCACCCGATGGCTCCTTCACGGCGGCGCTGTTGCGCGATCGCCTCGACAACGGCCGCAAGGTTGCGATACAGATTTACGAGTTTTTCGACCGGCATGGGCTCACCATTCGCCATGGCGGTTTTCATCGCATCAACAAGGACCGGCTCGATCTGTTTGGCAGATCGCCCATGTCAGGACGGATTGCGAAGATCGAAGTCAATGGGAGAGCATCGTTCCCGGTGGGGCGTCCGGACTTCAAATCCGGGAAGGGTCGCGAGACGGTTCTTGGTGGGTTCGACTCCCATTCTCTTCCGCCAACCTAAGGAGCGCGCTCGGCGAGATGAGTATTCGACGTGAGAGCGCTCCGAGGCATTTGGATTCCCAGCAATCCTCCGAATCTTCAAAAGCAGTGAGACGAAGTAACTCGCGCTCGCAGGCTCGATTCCTGCCCGCCCCTATCAATTGCCGCGACCCCGACGCCGCCGAGGTCATCGACGGCCGGCGCGCCGCGCGATGACGACCCACGTCGTCGCGACGGCCGGTCACGTCGACCACGGCAAGAGCACCCTGGTCCGCGCGCTGACCGGGATGGAGCCGGACCGCTGGGAAGAGGAGCGCCGGCGCGGACTCACCATCGACCTCGGTTTTGTCTGGACAACCCTCCCCTCCGGCCGGGAGGTCGCCTTCGTGGACGTGCCCGGCCACGGACGATTCATCCGCAACGCGCTGGCCGGACTGGCGACGGCGCCGGTGGTGTGCTTCGTGGTGGCTGCGGACGAGGGCTGGTCGGCACAATCCTCCGACCATCGCGATGCCATCGCAGCGCTCGGCATTCGCCACGGGATGATCGTGGTGACCAAGGCCGATCGCGCGCCCGACCTCGTAGCGGCAACTATCGAGCGTGCCCACCGCGAGTTCGCACACACCGGTCTGCGTGACGCGCCCGCGATTGCCGTATCGGCCGCACAGAACATCGGATTAGATACGTTCAGACAGATCCTCGATGACGTCCTGGCCAAAACGCCCGCGCCCGACGCCAGCGGGCGGCTGCGGCTGTGGATCGACCGCTCTTTCAGCGTCCCGGGGGCGGGCACGGTGGCGACCGGCACTCTTGTCGCCGGTACGCTGACCAAGGGTGACCGGCTCGTGGTGGTCGGCGATGGACGGGAGCCGCGCGAGGTCGTCGTCCGCGCCCTGGAATCGCGGGATAAGCCTGCCGATGCCCTCCGCCCCATGAACCGGGCCGCGGTCAACCTGCGAGGTGTATCCGCGGGGGACGTCCGTCGCGGTCAAGTCCTGACGACACCAGACGCCTGGCTTATGGCTACAATCGTCGATGTGCGCCGCATCGGCGGCGCCGCGCTCGACCAGGTGCCTACACAACTCACCGTGCATATCGGGACAGTCGCTGTGCCGGCTCGGCTGCGCTGCTTCGATGCCGAGCATGCCCGGATCATCCTCGACTGGCCGCTGCCGCTGATCGTGGGCGACCGATTGCTGCTCCGCGATCCGGCGCGTCACCTCGTGCTCGGCGGCGTTGGCGTGCTGGACCCTGATCCACCGCAACTCCCGCGCCGTGGGGATAGTGCGCGGCGCCGGATAGCACTGGCCGCCATGCCATCCGATGGCGACGTGTTGGCCAAGGTGGCGAGCCGTGGTGCTGTTGAAGTGAATGATCTGCGCCGGATGGGCCTCGTGGGTCCCGACGCCCTGCCGCCATCCGAGGTGCGTGAGTTCAACGGTTGGTGGGTGCACCTTCCCGCATATGACGCGTGGCGACAGCAACTGCGGGCACTGGTGGAGAGCGACGCCCAGCGGGATCAGCTCACGCCCGGCATCTCTCAAGGGGCCGTACGCGACGCCTTTGGTCCAGCCGCAGCACGCTTCATAGATCAACTGGTCGCGGATGCCGGCCTCGAGCAGCGCAATGGTTACGTCCGGCTCCCGCAGGCTCGCATCGACCTTGGTCGCGCCGAGGCCGGTGTCGTCAAGCTGGAGGCGCGGCTGCTCGCAAATCCATTCCTTGCGCCGCTAGCCGGCGATCTGACTGCTCTCGGCTTAGGGAGCCGCGAACTCGCCGCAGCCGAACGCGTCCGTCGGGTGCTGCGCCTTCAAGGAGGCGTGGTGCTGCTACCGTCCGCGCCGACGCTCGCGATCCAAGCCCTGGCACAACTGCGGCAACCGTTCACCACCAGTCAGGCACGGCAGGCCCTGGGAACCAGCCGCCGGGTAGCGATCCCGCTGCTGGAGTATCTCGACGGACGCGGCTGGACGCGCCGGATCGACGGCGAACACCGCGAGGTCGTGCGGTGAGGGTCGATTTGCCCACAGCTGCGGCGGTTCATGTTTCCTCGGAATCGTCATGCGCGGGCTTGACCCGCGCATCCATCCCAAAAGAGAAGTCTTCTCAACGATGACGGATTGCCGGGTCAAACCCGGCAATGACAGACATCCTTTCTGTCAAAAGCGAAACGCCCTAACCGTCGCCATCTTCTTTACGGCTCTGGACGTGCGAGAAGCCGAACCTGCCCTTGATGCACAAGTTACCGTGGCCGATGTCGTGATCGTGGGGCGACGTTACCTTGACGATCTTGTTGTCCTGGACGTGGAGGTTCACGTTGCAGCCGACACCGCAATAGGTACAGACCGTGGTGGTCTGCGTCTGCTGCGACTCGTCCCAAGTACCCTCTTCGCGCATGTCGTACTCTGATTTGAACGACAGGGCCCCCGTCGGGCATACCTCCACACAGTTGCCGCAGAAGACGCACGCAGAGTCCGGCAACTCAGCGGCGTACTCGGTGGATATCTGAGAGTCGAACCCGCGCCCCGCGATCTGGATCGCAAAGCTGTTCTGCCACTGGGATCCACAGGCGTCCACGCACTTGTAACAGAGGATGCACTTGCTGTAGTCGCGCACATAGAGGTCGTTATCGATCTTGATCGGCTGACACATCGTGTCCGCGACGCTGCCGTCCCCGGCGTGGTGCTCACCCGGCTCGTGGACGTCGCGCCTGCGGCTCTCGCCGGCTCTTTCACCGTAACGGTCCGGGTCGGCGTCGTAGCGCTCCATCCACTCAGGGATTCGCGGCGTGGTGGAGAGATCGACCGAAGAACCGAGCAGTTCGAGCACGAGGCGACGGCTGTGACGGACCCGTTCACTGTCGGTCTTGACGACCATGCCGGGCTGCACCTTGCGGGAACAGGAGGGCACGAGGACGCGCGAGCCTTCGAGTTCAACCATGCAGACCCGGCAGGCATTCTTGGGCGTGAGGGTGTCGCCGTAGCAGAGCGTCGGCGTGTCTTTTCCCGCAGCGTTACAGGCAGTCAGGATGGTGCTCCCCTCCGGGACGCTGACCTCCTTGCCGTCGATGGTAATCGTGATCTGCCGGACAGGCGTATCCGTAGCACCCGTATAGTGCACGTTCATCTGCTCTTGCTCTCCTCCAGCACACCGAGGCGGTCGATCGCCGACTCGACCGCATTCCAGGCGGCCTGACCAAGACCGCAGATCGAGGAATCCTTCATCACCAAACCAACATCGCGCAGGATGCGAATATCACGTCCTTTGGCCGCGGCATCGTGGCCGTTGTGCATAATGCGCAGCAACGCCTCCTCCTGACGCACCGTGCCGACCCGGCAGGGTACGCACTGGCCGCAGGATTCGTCGCGGAAGAAGCTCGCGATGCGCAACAGAATGCCGGACAGATCGACGGTGTCGTCGAAGGCCAACACCACGCCCGAGCCCAAGGTAGTGGCGTTGGCACGCGCGCCCTCGAAGGTGAGCGGGATGTGGAGTTCGTCAGCGCGCACAAATCCGCCTGCCGCGCCGCCGAACAACACCGCTTGAAGGGTTCGGCCCTGCGGAACCCCACCGGCCAGTTCGAGAACCTCGCCCAAGGTCGCGCCGAACGGCACCTCGTAGACGCCGGGGCGCACGAGGTTGCCTGACACGCAGAACAGCTTGGGCCCGGTGGAGCCCTCGGTCCCGATCTTTGCGTACTGCGCGCCGCCTATCTGCATGATCAGCGGCACGTTGCATAAGGTCTCGACGTTGTTCACCACCGTCGGCTTGTTGAAGAGTCCCTGCTCGAACGGGAAAGGCGGCTTGGAGCGCGGTTCGCCGCGATAACCCTCGATCGAGTTGAAAATCGCGGTCTCCTCGCCGCAGATGTAAGCGCCGGCACCGCGCCGGATTTCCAACTCGAAGCTCCACCCGGTGCCCAGGATATCGGCACCCAGGAATCCGCGTTCGCGAACTCTTTCGATGGCGTTGCGCAACATCCGGAAGGCGCGCGGATACTCGCCGCGCAGATAGATGTAGCCCCGCTCGGCGCCAATGGCGTAACCGGCGATGGTCATCGACTCGATCAATGCAAACGGATCGCCCTCGAGGATAGCGCGATCCTTGAACGTGCCGGGCTCGCTTTCGTCGGCGTTGCAGACGAGGTAACGCGGCGTCGCAGGCTGTTTGGCGGTACTCTCCCACTTGATACCGGCCGGGAACGCCGCGCCACCGCGACCCATCAGCCGGGACTCCTTGACCTCACTGATGACCTGTCCGGGCCCCATCTCGAAGGCCCGCCGTAGTCCAGCGTAACCGTCGGTCGCGAGGTAGTCGTCGATGCTCTCCGGATCGACCCGACCGACGCGCTTGAGCAGCATCAAACCTTCTTGGCCGGCCTGCGGCACGGCCATCATCGGTGGCGCCTCGGCTGCAAGGGCCGCAGGGCCGACATTCAGCGCGAGGACGACTTCTTCGACGGTGGCGGGCCCAATCAGGTGCTCGTGAGGCGGATCGCCTGCCTCCACCGCCATTGCGGCCGGGGCGCGTTCGCACACACCGAGACAGGGGCTGTGCTTCCAGCCGGTCATGGCCGAGGCCGGACCCAACCGCTTCTCAAGGCTGGCGCAAACTTCCTTGGATCCGCGAGCCATACAGGCGATGTCGGTGCAGACATGCACGACGCGCTTCGGCCGCGGATTGGTCGAGAACAGCGCATAGAACGTCGCGACGCTATAGACGTCGGCTGCCGACACACTGAGTCGTTTTCCGATGTAGTTCAACGCGCCGGGACTGATCCAGCCGACGCGGTCGTTCACCGCGTGCAGCGCCTCCATGACGAGGTGTCGCCGGCTTCGTGCCGCATGGCCGGTGTGCGCGCGGCGGTGATCCTGTTCGTCACGTTCGCCGCCGTGCCAGCCGCCCTCACCGGGCCCACCAAGCCGCCGATCGATTGCCTCGCGTTCTTCCGCGAACGGCTCGGCGTTGGAGAACTTCAGGTCCACAACTCATCCTTCCTCATTCGCGGTCGCAAGCTCTTTGTCCGGGCGATCGCGATCGATGGTCTCGGCAACGGCGCTCTCTTGCGGCAGTTCCTCGTTGGTCTTCTCCACCTTGACCGCCGTCGCCTTGAACTCCGCAGTTTTGGAAATGGGGTCGTTCGCCTCGATAGTGAGCGCGTTGACGTCCATTTCGTCAGGGAAGTTGCAGGCCATGAAGAGTAGCCCGGGGCGCAAGCCGGGATCGCGACGCGCGGCTGCCAATACGGTTCCGCGGCGCGAAGATACCCGGACCACCTCGCCCTCATTGAGGCCGAGCCGAACCATATCCTCCGGCGAGATATCGACGCAGGCGCCAAGGCGGATCGGCGAGTTGAAGCCGCCGGACTGCACACCGGTATTGTAGTCGGTCAGTCGCCGACCGGTCGTCAGGCGCAGTGGAAACTCGTCGTTGAGCTTGTCGACCGGCAGTCTGTGCTCAATGATGCCGAACGGCGCCAGACGTCCGCGCTTCGCGGGATCCTTCTCCCAGAGCCGGCCATGCAGGAACGGTGACTCCGGTCCGTTCTCGTCGGGGAAAGGCCACTGCACTCCACCCCGTTCCTCGAGTATCCGGTAGGACATTCCATGGTGCGCCGGCGACACCGCACGCAGTTCGTCCCATATCTGCTCTGCAGTCTGTATCGGCCAGACGTGTCCCAGACGCTCCGCAATCAGGCGGATAATCTCGATGTCGTCTTTCGCGCTCCCGGGCGGCTCCAGTGCCTTGCGCACGAGTTGGACCCGTCGTTCGCTGTTGGTGAAGGTCCCCTCGCTCTCGCACCACGCCGCTGTGGAGGGCAGCACCACATCGGCGAACGAGGCGGTCTTGGTGAGGAAGATATCCTGCACGACAAGGTGGTCCAGATTCTGCAATCGTCTGGCCACCGCCGTAGTATCGGCGTCGGACTGCACCGGGTTCTCACCGACGACGTAAACGCTGGTGAGATGTCCCTCGTCCATCGCCTCCATCATCTCCGAGAGCGTCAAGCCGTACTTCGGAGGCATCGTGACGCCCCACATGTGCTCGAACTTCGCCCGGTGCTCGGGATTCCCGACGTCATGGAAGCCCGGCAGATTTTTGGGGATTGCCCCCATGTCGCCACCGCCCTGGACATTGTTCTGGCCGCGCACCGGAACCAGGCCCGCACCCCAGCGCCCGACCTGGCCGGTGAGCAGCGCAAGATTGCAGAGCGCCCGCACGTTGTCGGTGCCGTTGTGATGCTCCGTGATGCCGAGTGTCCAGCACAGTTGCGCGCGTTCCGCCTTGGCGTAGTCGTGCGCGAGTTGACGGATCAACTCCGCCGGCACTCCCGTCTCACGGGAAGTGACTTCCAGAGTCCATGGCTCACACGCGGCGACGTACTCTTCGAACCCGACGGAGGCGTTCGCGACGAATGCCTCGTTGACCAATCCGGCGTGGATGATCTCGCGACCGACACCATAGGCCAACGCAACGTCGGTTCCGACGTCGAGGCCGAGCCAAGAGTCAGCCCACTCCGCCGTCTTGCTGCGACGCGGATCGACTGCGTAGACTTTGGCTCCCTTGTGGATCGCCTTCAACGCGTGATGGAAGAAAATCGGATGTGCTTCTCGGGCATTGGAGCCCCAGAAGACAATCAGATCCGCATCTTCGATCTCGTTGTAGGACGAAGTACCACCGCCTGCACCGAACACCGTCACCAGACCGGCGACGCTAGGAGCGTGTCAAGTTCGGTTACAGGAGTCGATATTGTTGGTCCCGATCACCGCCCGGGCGAACTTCTGGGCGATGAAGTTCAACTCGTTGGTCGCGCGGGAGCAGGAGAACATGCCGAACGCGTCGGGACCGTGAAGCTCGCGATTGCGGCGAAAGCCATCGGCCGCGCGACCAAGGGCCTCATCCCAAGAGGCAGGCCGCAGGACACCGTTATCGCGGACGAGCGGCTCGGTCAGTCGCGTATAGTTCTGCTTTGCCTGTCTGCCCATGCCGGCCTCCCGTATGTTATTCGATGTACTCCATATATCACGATCTATATCGATCCCGATATATGAAGACGTGTGCACATGCCGACTCATGCCTTGTTCGATCACAAGCCGCATATCGTTGGTTCGGAACTACACTTCATGTAGCGATCGGGGAAACGATCGAGAACACCGCGATATTTTTGGGATCGTCGCGCGTAACGTTCCGGACAACTTTGTCGCCGAGAAATCGCAGCATTTACATCAGCCGTTATTCAACGGTCTTGTGGCCCTTATGGTCAACTTTGCCTGGCTACCAATCTTGTAAAAAGTTCGCGATCATCATGGAGCGCGGCTCGATAGAGGGAATGAACCCTCTCGATACGACAAGCGCGTAGCTGCCAGAACCATCTCTCAGGCTTTCGTACGACGCAGATATCTTCGCAGAGCCGATCCCCCACTGCGCGAAAGCCACTCCAATGTGAACACCCGTACAATTGATGAAGGCGGGAAATACCCTGCTACACGCGGGCACATTTTCTTTGCGGTCGTAACATGCGCCAGCGCGATGGATCAGGAGGCGATCGCCTTCGCCTCGACGCTATCGAGAAAGCGTGGAACTGTGCTGACCGTGCCGGTGTTGACCGCGATATAGCCAGGCAACATCGCGACCGCATCGTGAAACTCGCTGCCCTTCATAATTTCGAGCACGCGCTGCATTGGTTCGGTTTCGAGGAAGGCGCGACGGCAGACGAAGAAGTAATCCTCCGTCAGCAGCCGGATGAAATCGAGCCCGAACTGACGCGCGGCGGCTTCGACGCCGAAGCTGGCGTCGGCCATATCGCTCGCGACATAAGCAGCGACGGCGGCGTGGGTGAATTCAATGCGCTGGGCGCCGTTGATGGCCGCCTCATCCACCTTGTGCAGCGCCAGCAGTTGATTGAACAATAGCCGCGTCCCCGAATCCGGATCGCGATTGACGAAGCGAACCTTGCGTTCGACCAGATCCTGAAGCGATTGCACGCCGAGCGGATTGCCGGGCTTGACCATCAGTCCGAGTTCGCGCGTGACGAAATTGATCACGCGATATTCGCGCGGATCGAGCCACTCTTTACAAGCATCGACGCTTTGCTGGCGCAGCACACCGCGCGGCAGATGCACGCCCGACAGATCGCAGGCTCCCTGCGCCAACGATACCAGTGAATTCTGATTGCTGACATAGCGCAGGTCTATGCCGATGCCCGGCGTGCGATCGAGCAGTTCGCGCAGTTTCGGAACGGCAAAGCCATGGCTGGCATGAACGCGGATCACCGACGGGCCGCTGTGCAGGAACGGCTTGATCTCCGTCGAAAGCTCCTGCGCCAGATTTTCAAGCTGCGGGCCGAGCCGCGCCTGCAACCGCTGTCCGGCCCACACCAGTTTCTCGCCGAAGCTGGTGAGCGTGGTGCCCTTGCCCCGATGGGTCTCCACCAGCGGCACACCGAAGAAGTCCGACCACTGTTCGATCAGGCTCCAGACATGCCGGTAGGACAATCGCGCGTAGCTGGCGGCGCTGGTGAGCTTGCCGGTTTTCCGCACCTCGTTGAGAACGCCGAGCATCACCACGGCCGTTTGCGGGCTGCCCTCCTTGTGGAAGCGCCAGATGGTCTCGATTTCAATTTGCATCCGCGGTGCCTATTATGAAATGAAGATCATATATTGGCCTGGATCCCAGCATTTCATATTCGCGGGAAACGCTTCAATAGCTATTATTGAAGATCACTTCATAAGTTAGGATATGATCTGAATTTCATATACTCGTGCTGCAATGCACGATGCCGGGCTGGACCGGCGCGAACCGACCTTTTACGCCTAGGCCTATTCTGGGCTCAGATCGCGACTTCCGACCGCATGAGCCGATCCGAGCCGACACCATTCCCGCCGACCTTATCGCCGTCGTGCTCGGGCGATGACGGCGTCATCGCCTGCGCATAGCCCCGCGGATCGACGCGCCAATACAGTACCGTCACCACGGCGATACAGATCAGATGCAGCACCCAACCGGCCAGGAAGCTGCCGGTGATGTCGTGCAGAACAACAATAATCCATGGCGGGATCGCCGCGATCAGGAAACCGCCCCCTTGCACCAACGCGGACAACGCGCCGGCCTGCGTCGGATCCGGCAAGTGATCGAGCGCCACGATCATCGACAGTGCGAAACAACCGCCCAGCCCTGCCCCCAGCAAAATCGCCCAGACAATCGGCGCGGCTTCCGGCTGCAACGCAAGCCCGGCGAAACCGGCGGTCTGCATCGCCAGCGTCAACCAGAGCCACGGCCGCAAATCGTTGCTCCCGCGCGCCAACGTCGGCAGCAATAGCGCCGCGACGGCCTGACAGAGCGCCATGATCGCCAGGAGACTGCCGCTGGCAGCGCCTGTCCAACCATGCTCCTGATAGGACGGCGCGAGCCCACGCCACGCCGGTCGAATAACCGCCGTTGACGAGGCCGAAGCAAGCCATCAGCAGCCACGTCCGCGGCCGCCTGAGGAAACTTACCGCGCTTGTGCCGCCCTGTCGCCCCACACCGTCGCGGGGCAAATAGCAGGCCGCAAGAATCATCGCAGCCAATGCTGGCACGGCCATCCATGGCAAACCGGCGCGCCAGTTTCCAAACAGACCGGCGACGATCGGCGACGCCTGCGCGCCACCGCACCGCCCCCCATCAGCATCGCCGAATAGAGGCCCATCACCATGCCGACATGGCGCGGGAACTGCTGCTTGACGATACCGGGAAAGACGGCCTGCACGATGGCGGCACCAAAGCCAAGCAGCGCCGCCGTAGCGACGATCTGCGCACCCGTGGATACAAACAGCCGTAGAAACGATGCGAGACCGAGGACGGCGAGCGCAACGATCACCGCGCGCCGGGCGCCCACCCGCGCTTGCAGGAAAGGCCCTGCAAAAGCGAAGCAGCCCATCAGCAGCATCGGCACGAATGTCAGCAGCGCCATGCCTTGAAGACCAGGGCCGGTTTGCGCGCTCAGGTCTGCCGCCAACGGGCCGACACCAGTGATGAACGGCCGCAGATTGAGGCCGACCAGCGCGACCACCGCAAGCTGGAGCACAAGGTCAAGCCGTGACGAAGCACGGGACGTCATGTCGTTACCCCTGCTTGTCCTGGTTCCGCTTCCAATCCGCATAGATATCCGGATGCGGCTCGAGTCGAACCGGCTGGTAGCGGATCGTCATTCTCTGCTCGGCAAAGGGCTTGGCCAGATCGGCATAGACTGCGGCGGTCGACAGCCCATACGGCGCGCCGTCTTCATTAGAGTAGGCGTAGGCAACCTCGCCGACGCTGGCCATCCGCATCGCCGCCATACACATCGGGCACGGATGACCGCTGGCGTAAACCGCGCAGCCTTCGAGGTTCGGCGAACCGAGCTTGCCGCTGGCGGCACGTATCGCGGTCAATTCAGCGTGCGCAGTCGGATCGTTGGTGCTGTGTATTTCATTCACGCCGGACGCGATCACCTCGCCGTTCTTGACCACGACCGCGCCGAACGGGCGCCCACCCCTAGCGATATTGGCGTGCGCCAGCTCGATCGCCTCACACAGAAAGCGATTTGCATCCGACATTTTGTCTCCTTGCCTTATCGTGCGCTCGCCGCGACCAGAATCTTTTCAATCGCCGCATATCCGTGGCTGCGCGCATGTTTCAACGGCGTCTCGCCCTTGTCGTCAGCGAGATTGACGTTGGCTCCGGCCTTCACCAGCAATTCAACGATCCGCTGATGGCGCTCGCCGCCATTGCCGAGAATGATCGCCTCCAGCAGCGCGGTCCAATCGAGCCTATTGACGTGATCGACATCGACACCCGCCTCGATCAGGGTGCGGACGGCTTCAACATGACCGCGCTCCGCCGCTGGAATGAGAGCGGTGCCGCCATAGCGATTGGTGCTCTTGAGATCAGCGCCGTGCGAGAGCGTCATCTTGAGAATTTCGAGATGGCCGCGTGCGCCCGCGTAGAGGTACGGGCTATCATCGATGTCGTCCTTGGCATTGACGTCGGCACCGGCGTCAATCAACACTTTCGTGGCAGCAATCTGGTTGCCATGGGTGGCAACAAGCAGCGCCGTTGCTCCGGTGCGGTCGCGCGCATCGATCGCCGCCCCCTCGGACAGCAGCTTTTGAATGCCGGCGACATCTCCTTTGGCTGCCGCCGCGTGCATTGAGGTCTCGTTCATGGCCGCTCCCGATGCAACGGAGGAAATGCACGCCAGCGCGAGAGATACAGCGCCTGTGACGAAGGAACGACGAAGCATTTTTCAATTCCGTTTCGGCTCGAGCCGATCGCGAGCGCGAACCCATTTCACGCCGCATCGGCCACACCATTCAAATAAGGGGTGACGCATGTATTTGAAAATTAAATGTATCGATTAATAATATTACATCTATGAATATCGATAAATAACCCGAGGTAACCAGCGTTTCCCCCTCGCAACGACACTCAACGGCGGACCCCATGCTCGATCCACGCCTTTTGCGATCCCTGATCGCCATCGCCGATGCAGCAGCTTCGTTCACGCCGCCGAGCGCCTGAATATGACGCAATCCACCATCAGCCAGCAGCTTGCCCGACTCGAGGAGGCGGTGGGACAAACGCTGATCGATCGCGCCGCGCGCCCGGTCGCACCGACGCCAGCGGGTGAACGCTTGCTTGGCTACGCCCGGAGAATCCTGGCGCTTCAGCAGGAGGCGGAAACAGTGCTCGGCGATCCGGCCGGCACGACATCGATCCGCATCGGCGTTCCCGAGGATATTGTGAGCGCTGCGATGGCAAAAGTATTCGGCGACTTTGCCAAGCGCCATCGCGAAATCAGGCTCGACGTCACCGCTGGACTGAGCCGCGATCTGACCAGACGCTATCGCACTGGTGAATTCGACATCGTCATCGTCAAGGAAGCGGAGGCCGGCGCCGATTGTCGCGCCACGTTTCCGGAGGCAATGGTCTGGTTCGAAAGCACCAGCACGCCGGGCAAGTGGTCCGATCCGATTCCGCTGGTCGCCTTCACACCCGGCGGCCTTTATCGCGAGGCGATGTTCGAGCGGATCGAACATGAGCAGCGCCGCTGGTACATCGCCTTCTCCGGCAGCAGCCTTCACAATGTGCTGGTCGGGGTGGAAGCCGGGCTTGGCCTCTCGCTTCTGCCGAGAAGCGCCGCGGTCGGATATCGCGTTCGTCCGTATGCGGCGTTCGGCACCGAGCCTTCGATGGTCATGTCACTCTATGCCTGGGAGAATGCAGAGCCTGTGACTGAACTTGTCGAACGGATGAGCGCAGTGCTTGCCGCAAGGCTCGACAAACCCGAGCCATCACGACGTCCGAAGAACAGACGTTAGTCCAGCAGGACGTCACCCGCGACAAACAACCTGCCCGCTCCAACGAACGGATCACGGGCACGGCTAGTCATAACGAGACGCAAGGACAAGAGCTTGAGTATGCCGCGCGCATCTCACTCGACCGCACGGACATGCGGGTCGACGAAAAGCGCGTCAAACTCAGCCCCGGCACGGCGGTAACGATCGAAATCAAAACGGGCTCGCGCCAAAATCATCAGCTATCTGCTGTCGCCACTAGCAAATTACCGCCGCGCTCCCGCTGCGAGAACGATAGAGTCTCGGGTCTTGCTCGGCAGCTTTCTCAAGGCTTTACCGATTCTGATCCGTCGTCACATCGCCAATGCCGTTGATCATCTTCCGAAACATCATACCGATCTTTCGGCAGTCATCACAGCGCACCGATCCGCTTTATCGGGGCACTAACGCAGTCGAGTTTGAAAATGACTCGCTCGCATCGACCGCTGGAAGAAGCGAGTTGCTGTTCGCTGGCTGCACCGGCAGAACGTTGTTCATGCCCCAGATCGCCGCCTGGGTTCGATTCTGGACCCGGATCTTCCGCAAGATCGCCTTGACGTGAACCTTTACGGTAGCTTCCGCGATATCGATCTTGCGTGCAATTCCCTTGTTGGAATTACCTTTGACGTTGCCCCCTTGGCTTGATCCAGTGTGAAGTAGACTCTGGCCCCACGACAAGGACCAGAGATGAAGCGCAACAGGTTCACCGAAGACCAGATCATCGGAATATTGAAGGAACAGGAGGCCGGGGTTGCGGTCGCCGATCTGTGC
>JAFKKM010000109.1 GCA_017305555.1 Hyphomicrobiales bacterium
CCATCGCCTACAACCTCAACCGGATCGCAGCACGACCTGCTTGAAGCCGCCACCCAACACAGAACACAGACCCCTCTCGCCTCAGCAGCGATCTCTCCGGCCAAACATCACGCCCCAGCCAAATAAATACTTTCGCAGAGGCCTCGCCTACGCGGGGACGACTTATCGTTTTCGATTGGCTTATGCCAAACGCGCCGCCCCGCTCAATTCGCCTTCGGTGCCGTCACCGGCGCAGGTTGCGCGGCGGTTTGCGGCGGGCGGCCGACCACGACGGTGACCAGACCCTTCCCCCACAGCCGCTTGGCGACGCGCTTGGCGTCGTCGAGCGTCACCGCGTCGACCATGGCGTTGCGCTTCTCGATGTAGTCGATGCCGAGATGGTCGAGCTGGAATTGCAGCAGCGCCGACGCCAGTTTCACCGAGGTGTCCATCGCCAGCATCTGCGAGCCCTTGAGGTAGGATTTCGCCTCGTCGAGTTCGGCCTGCGTCGGCCCGTCGTTGGCCATCCGCTTCACTTCCTTGTCGATGGTCTCGACGGATGCGTTGGCGCGGTCGGCGCGGGTTGCGGTGTTGCCGAGGAACAGCGCCGAGTGCTGCATCCATGACATGTACTGCGCCACCGAATAGGCCAGGCCGCGCTTCTCGCGCACCTCGCGATAGAGCCGCGACGACAGCCCGCCACCGCCGAGAATGTGGCTGACGATATAGCCCGCCATGAAATCGGGATCGTTGCGCTTGATGCCGGGGCCGCCGAAGATCACCACGGTCTGCGGCACGTCGAGCGGAATGAAATAGCGCTGCGGCGGGGCCGCCGCCGTCACGTCGGGCACCGGTGTCAGATCGCTTTTCGCCGGCAGCGCGCCGAAGGTGTTGTCGAGCAGCTTGGACAGCGTCGCCGCATCGACGTCGCCGACGACCGCGACGGTCAGCGTATCCTTGGCGACGACGCGGCGGGTGTAGTCGCGCAGGTCGCTTGCGGTGATGGTCGGAACGCTTTCCAGGGTGCCGTTGCTCGGCCGCCCGTACGGATGATCGCCGAATTCGACCGCCATGAATTTATGGCCGGCGAGCGAACCGGGATCGGTGCTCTCCCGGCGCAGGCCGGACATGATCTGCGCGCGCATGCGTTCGATGTCGGCGGCCTCGAAACGCGGTGCGGTCAGCGACAGCCGCAACAGGCCGAACGCCTCGTCGCGATCGTCCTTCAACATCCGCAGCGAACCGCGCAACTGGTCGCGGGTGGCGTTGAAGCTCAGTTCGATAGCGCGGCGGTCGAGCCGCTCGTGGAAGGCGCTGGAATTCAGATCGCCGGCGCCTTCGTCGAGCAGGCTCGCGACCAGCGTGGCGACGCCCGGCTTGCCAGCGGGATCCTGGCTGGTGCCGCCGTTGAAGGCGTATTGCATGGCGATCACCGGCACGGTGGCGTCCTGCACGAACCACGCCGAGATGCCGCCCGGCGTCACCAGATGCTGGATCTTGGTGGTGGCTTGCGAAGCCGACGGCCAGCAGGCGACGACGGCCACCGTCAGCGCCGCCATCACCGTCGCGGTGGCGCGCATGGCGCGATCGATCACGGTCATGACCGCTTCCCTTCGCTCTTGTCGCCCTTTTCGCCTTTGGCGGTGGTGTTCTGGGGCGTGGTGTCCTTGATCAGGTAGCCGGTCACGGATCGGTTGGGCTTGAGCCATGTCCGAGCCGCGTCGCGCACCTGCTCGGCGGTGACGGCACGCACGCGGTCCGGCCAGCTTCGCAGGTCGTTGACGGTGAGGCCGACGGTGAGCGCGGCGCCGTACCAGCGCGCCAGCGTCGCCTGGCTGTCCTGCGCGTAGATCGCCTGCGCCACCAGTTGGGTCTTGGCGCGCTCGAGGTTTTCCGTCGACACGGTGTCCTGCTTCAGTTTGGCGATGACCTCGTCGATGGCCTTTTCCACTTGCGGGAAATCGACGCCGGGCTTCGGCGCCGCCGCCACCATGAACTGGGTCGGATCGACCGCGGTGCCCTGATAGCCTGCGTTGGCGCTGACGGCGAGCGATTGATCGACCACCAGCGCGCGATAGAGATAGGAGTTGCTGCCGGAGCCGAGAAGCTGCGCCAACACTTCCAGCGCCGCGCTCTGTTCCGGCGACGCGGTGACGGCGGACGGCACCAGATAATAGCGCTTCAGGATCGGTTGTTCGACGCGCGGATCGGCCAGGGTCACGGTGCGCGGCGCGGCCGGCACCGGCTCCTGCGGCCGGATGCGGTGCGGTGCGATCGACGGCTGCGGCGGGATCGGCCCGTAGGTCTGCTCCGCCAGCTTGCGCACCTCTGCGGCGTCGACGTCGCCGGCGATCACCAGCGTTGCGTTATTGGGCGCGTAGAAGCGGCGATAGAAGGCGAGTGCGTCCTCGCGGTTGAGCTTCTCGATCTCATGGTGCCAGCCGATCACCGGGCGGCCGTAAGGATGATTCAAATAGAGCGCCGCCATGATCTGTTCGGACAGCCGCGCGTCGGGATTGTTGGCGACGCGCATGTTGTATTCCTCGAGCACCACGTCGCGCTCGGGCAGCACGTTCTCGTCCTTGAGCACCAGGCCGGTCATGCGGTCGGCCTCGAACTCCATCATGCGTCCGAGCTGGTCGCGCGGCACGCGCTGGTAATAGCCGGTGTAGTCGGTGGAGGTGAAGGCGTTCTCATTACCGCCGACCTTGAGCACGGTCTGCGAGAACTCGCCGGCCGGATGTTTCGCGGTACCCTTGAACATCAGGTGTTCGAGGAAATGCGCGAGGCCGGATTTACCCGGCGTCTCGTCGGCGGAGCCGACCTTGTACCAGATCATCTGAGTGACGACCGGCGTGCGGTGATCGGGGATCACCACCACCTGCAAGCCGTTGCCGAGCGTGAAGGTGGTCGGCGGCGCGGAGGTGTCGGTCTGGGCGAGGAGGGCGCGGGGCGCAAGCAGCGTCAGCAGCATGGCCGCCGCCGCGACGTATTGGGCGGCGCGTTTATACATCGATGTCATGAAGGGTGCCGGTTGCGATGAAGCATCATGAGGTCGCGGCCTGTCCGTGTGTGAGAGCAAGGCGGAGAAAGCGTCTTCGAACGAAGTGAATAGCAGGTCGCGCGCCGAAAACGCGTTAAATTAAAGTCATGAAACCCGGGCTCGGATTCGATCGGGATCGGGTAGGCTTCGCAAGCCGGCGGCATCGCGGCAATCCACCGGATCGCCGCGGCGCGACAAGGTTTCGTGAAAGCCGCGTGAAGCAACGCGGTTACTTGCGTTCCTTGCCGGTCATGATGTCGTAGCCGCCCTGGCCGAGCGGCTGCTTCGGTCCGGTGCCGTAAGCGTAATCCGGCGACGGCGTCTGGTAGCCCGGCGGCGGCTGGGTCAGCGTCTCGCGTTCCGGTTCGCCGGTGAAGGGCGCGCTTTCAGTCTTGGTGCCGAACATCGAGCCGAAGATGTTGCCCTTGTAGC
>JAFKKM010000050.1 GCA_017305555.1 Hyphomicrobiales bacterium
GCGCATTTCGCCTCGCGCGAGGCGCTGGTAGTCGAGGCATTCGTCTACGCGATGGAGCGCTCCAACGCGGCGTGGCGGAAGAAAACCGAGCCGATGCCGCCGGAGGAGCGTTTCGCGGCCATCGTGGACTCCTACCTGAGCCCCACCCATCGCGATGATCCCGGGCGTGGCTGCGCGCTGCCCGCGCTGGCGGCGGAAATCGGACGTGAAAGCGTCAAGACCCGTCGGGCTTTTGCCGCCAAACTCGAGGAGATGGTGGAGATGCTGGCCGAGCAAATTCCCGACGCGCCCGCCGAGGCGGCACGGGAGCAAGCGATGGCCGCGCTTGCCACCATGGTGGGCACGCTGGTGCTGGCGCGGGCGGGCGGCTCCGGCAAGCTGTCGGACGATATCCTCGCCGCTGGCCGGGACGCCCTGCTGGAGAAGCCAGCACCGGTGAAAGCGCGCGCGAAAAAGCCTGCCACAAAAGGGGCGTAAGCCCTCCCATCAGGGTGGTTGCGGCGCTATCGCGGCCCCGTGCACGCCATGTCTGCATTTTCGCAAACGGGTTGCGCGGAGAATCCATTTTCAAATGCCCGGCGAAAGGGCCAAACTGCCTTCAGGAAGACTTTTCTGGAGGAAAAAATGCGCTCGATCGGACATTTCATCGGCGGCAAGGCCGTCAAGGGCACATCTGGCCGTTTTGCCGACGTCTACCAGCCGATGACCGGCGACGTGCAGGCGCAGGTCGCGCTGGCGACCAAGGCCGAGCTTCGCGCCGCCGTCGAGAACGCCAAGGCCGCGCAGCCGGCATGGGCCGCAACCAACCCGCAGCGCCGCGCCCGCATTCTGATGAAGTTCCTCGAGCTTGTCGCCCGCGACAACGACACCATGGCCGAGCTGCTGGCGCGCGAGCACGGCAAGACCATTCCGGACGCCAAGGGCGACATCCTGCGTGGCGTCGAAGTCGTCGAGTTCGTGCTCGGCGTTCCGCACCTGATGAAGGGCGAGTACACCGAGGGCGCAGGCCCGGGCATTGACATCTATTCGCTGCGCCAGCCGCTCGGCGTCGTCGCCGGCATTACCCCATTCAATTTCCCGGCGATGATCCCGATGTGGCAGTTCGCGCCGGCGATCGCCGCCGGCAATGCCTTCATCCTGAAGCCATCGGAGCGTGATCCGGGCGTGCCGATGCGCCTTGCCGAACTGATGCTGGAAGCCGGCCTGCCGGCGGGCATCCTGAACGTTGTCAACGGCGACAAGGAAGCCGTCGACGCGATCCTCGACGATCCGGATATCTCGGCAGTCGGCTTCGTCGGCTCGTCCTCCATTGCGCAGTACATCTATGAGCGCGCAGCGGCGACCGGCAAGCGGGCGCAGTGCTTCGGCGGTGCGAAGAACCACATGATCGTGATGCCCGACGCCGACATGGATCAGGCGGTCGATGCGCTGGTCGGTTCCGGCTACGGCGCCGCCGGCGAGCGCTGCATGGCGGTGTCGGTTGCGGTGCCGGTCGGCAAGACCACCGGCGATCGCCTGATGGAAAAGCTGATCCCGCGCGTCGAGAGCCTGAAGATCGGTCCGTCGATCGATCCGAGTGCGGATTTCGGTCCGCTGGTCACCAAGGCGGCGCTGGATCGCGTCCGCAACTACGTCGATATCGGCGTCAAGGAAGGCGCGACGCTCGCGGTCGATGGCCGTGGCTTCAAGATGCAGGGCTACGAGAACGGCTTCTACATGGGCGGCTGTCTGTTCGACAACGTCACCAAGGACATGCGTATCTACAAGGAAGAGATCTTCGGCCCGGTGCTGTCGGTGGTGCGTGCGCACGACTTCGACGAGGCGCTGCGGCTGCCGTCGGAGCACGAATACGGCAACGGCGTTGCGATCTTCACCCGCGACGGCGACTCCGCGCGTGAATTCGCGGCCCGCGTCAATGTCGGCATGGTCGGCATCAACGTGCCGATCCCGGTGCCGGTGGCCTACTTCTCGTTCGGCGGTTGGAAGCGTTCCGGCTTCGGCGATCTCAACCAGTACGGCGCGGACTCGATCCGCTTCTACACCAAGACCAAGACGGTGACCGCGCGTTGGCCGTCCGGTGTTAAGGAAGGCGCCGACTTCGCGATGCCGACCAGCTAAGCTGCTGTCGGACAACTTCGCTCCCGGACTGGTTCCGGGAGCGGACTCCGGTTGGCGCGGCGCGCCGTCCGGGCTCGCTTCAATCGGAACAGACCGATACAGTCACGAAACCGATGAAGCCCGCGCGTCGCGGGCTCGACGGTTGAATGCAGCGGGGTGATATGCAATTCGCGCTTAATGAAGATCAGATTGCGGTCCGCGATATGGCGCGGGACTTCGCGGCCGAGAAGATCGCGCCGTTCGCGCTAAAGTGGGACGAGGAGAAGCATTTTCCCGTCGACGTGATGCGGGAGGCGGCGAGCCTCGGCATCGGCGGCATCTACATCAAGGACGATGTCGGCGGTTCGGCGCTGACGCGCTTCGATGCCGCGCTGATCTTCGAAGCCTTGGCGCAGGGTTGCCCGACGGTGTCGTCGTTCATTTCGATCCACAACATGGCGTCATGGATGATCGATGCCTACGGTTCGAACGAGCAGCGCCACAAGTGGTTGCCCAAGCTCTGCACTATGGAATTGCTGGCGAGCTATTGCCTCACCGAGCCGGGCGCGGGCTCTGATGCCGCCGCGCTGCGGACGCGGGCTGTGCGCGAGGGCGATCACTACGTTCTCAACGGCCAGAAGCAGTTCATCTCCGGTGCGGGCAGCACCGATCTGCTTGTTGCAATGGTGCGCACCGGCGATGCCGGCCCCGGCGGCATTTCGACGATCGTGATCGACGGCAAGACGCCGGGCGTGTCGTTCGGGGCCAATGAGCGCAAGATGGGCTGGAATGCGCAGCCAACCCGCGCTGTGATCTTCGAGAATGCACGCGTGCCGGTGGCTAATCGCCTCGGCGACGAAGGCATCGGCTTCAAGATCGCGATGGCCGGGCTCGATGGCGGACGGCTGAACATCGCCGCCTGTTCGCTTGGCGGCGCGCAAAGTGCGCTCGATAAGACGTTGAGCTACATGAAAGAGCGCAAGGCGTTCAACAAGCGGCTCGACGAGTTTCAGGCGCTGCAATTCCGCGTCGCCGACATGGCGACCGAACTGGAAGCGGCCCGCACCTTCCTGTGGCGCGCGGCGGTGGCGCTCGACAATAAGGATTCCGACGCCTCGATGTTGTGCGCGATGGCCAAACGCTTCGGCACGGATGTCGGCTTCGATGTCGCCAATCAGGCGCTGCAACTGCATGGCGGCTACGGCTATCTCGCCGAATACGGAATCGAGAAGATCGTGCGCGATCTGCGTGTGCATCAGATTCTGGAAGGCACCAACGAGATCATGCGGTTGATCGTGTCGCGCAAGCTGATCGAGGGCGCGCGATGAGTGCCGACGCAACCGAAGGCGATCTCATCGCCCGTCGTGAGGGCGCGGCCGGCGTGATCCGTCTCAATCGTCCGAAGGCGATCAATGCGCTGACGCTGGAAATGACCCGCGACATGGACCGCGCGCTGGATGCGTTTCAGGCCGATCCTGCCGTCGCGCTGATCGTGCTGGAAGGCGCGGGTGAGCGCGGGCTGTGCGCCGGTGGTGACATTCGCGGACTTTACGACAGCGCGCGCGAGAAGGGCGATCTCGGCCCTGTGTTCTGGCGCGAGGAATACATTCTCGACGACCGCATCGCACGCTTCCCTAAGCCCTATGTTGCATATATGGACGGGCTGGTGATGGGCGGCGGCACCGGGCTTGCGGCGCACGGCAGCCATCGTGTCGTCAACGACAAGACCAAGGTGGGGATGCCGGAAGTCGGCATCGGTTTCTTTCCCGACGTCGGCGGCACCTGGCTGCTGTCGCGCGCGCCGGGCGAGGTCGGCATTTATTTCGGCCTGACCGGGCAAACTATGAACGGGGCCGACGCGATCTATGCCGGCTTTGCCGATTTCTACGTACCGTCGACAAAATGGCCGGAACTGCGTGCTGCGCTGACCGCTTTGTCGAACGGCGCCGATGCCACACAGGTTGCGAATACCATCCGTGGCTTCGCCGAGAAGCCGCAACCGGGTATCGCCGAACAACATCGCGCGCAGATCGACGCGCTGTTCGGACACGACAGCATCGAGGCTATTGTCGCCGCGTTGCGCGCCGACGATTCGGAGTTCGCGCAAGCGACCTTGAAGGCGATTGGCGAAAAATCTCCGACGAGCCTCAAGGTGGCGTTGAAGCTGTTGCGTGCGGCGCGCGGCTCTAAATCGTTGCAGGAATGCCTCGCGCGCGAATATCGTGCTGCATTGCAGGTCTTCGATAGTGCGGAGTTCATCGAGGGCGTGCGCGCCGCGATCATCGACAAGGACCGGCAGCCGAAATGGCAGCCTTCGCGGATCGAGGACGTGACGCCGGAGATCGTCGATCGCTACTTCGCGCCGCGTCCCGGCGATCAACTGGTTTTTCCGAGGTAGATGGAGTTAGAACCGTCATTGCGAGCGAAGCGAAGCAATCCAGAAGGCAACGCGGCAAAGAGCTGGATTGCTTCGTCGCTAACGCTCCTCGCAATGACGGGTAAAATGAGCGATCGGATTTCAAATTCATCTCGATCTTGATTGAGCTACACGACAAGCAAAAGAGGAAACGTCATGGCGAACATCGCATTCATTGGCCTCGGCAACATGGGCGGCCCGATGGCCGCGAACCTGGTGAAGGCCGGACACAAAGTTGCCGGCTTCGATCTGGTTGAGGCTTCGTGCGAGGCCGCGAAGGCCGCCGGTGCTTCGATCGCCGCCACAGCCGTCGACGCGGTGAAGGGCGCGGACGTCGTCGTCACCATGCTGCCGGCCGGCAAGCACGTCCTGTCGGTGTGGACCGAAATTCTGCCGTCAGTCGCCAAGGGCGCGTTGCTGATCGATTGCTCGACCATTGACGTCGAAAGTGCGGTCGCGGCCCATGGCCTTGCCGCCAAGGCAGGCGTCGCTTCGGTCGATGCGCCGGTGTCCGGTGGCGTCGGCGGCGCGCAGGGCGCGACGCTCACCTTCATGTGCGGCGGCGACGACAAGGCGTTCGCGGCGGCGAAGCCAATCCTCGAGAAGATGGGTAAGAAGATCGTCCATTGCGGCAAGGCTGGCGCGGGGCAGGCGGCGAAAATCTGCAACAACATGATCCTCGGCATTTCGATGATCGGCGTCTGCGAGGCGTTCACGCTTGCCGAAAAACTCGGCCTGTCGCATCAGGCGCTGTTCGATGTGTCGTCGACCTCGTCGGGCCAGTGCTGGTCGCTGACGACCTATTGTCCGGTGCCGGGCCCGGTGCCGACCTCGCCGGCTAACAACGACTACAAGCCCGGCTTCGCCGCCGCGCTGATGCTGAAGGACTTGAAGCTGTCGCAAGCGGCCTCCAAGGCAGCCGGTGCCGCGACGCCGCTCGGCGCCCACGCCGAGGAGATTTACGCGGCGTTCGAGAGGGCTGGCCACGGCGGCGTGGATTTCTCCGGCATCATCCATCATTTGCGCGAGATCGCCGGAAAATAGTCGCTAGAGCGTTTTCGAGCGAAGTGGATACCGGTTTGCGTGAAGAAAACGCGTCAGAACAAAAAACCAGAGCCCCGTTCCGATTCCATCGGAACGGAAATGGCTCGGGAGCGGCCTAGCGGGCAGTCTCGATCTAACGCAAAAGGCGGATTGCCCTGCCACGTTGCGTGGTGACATCCTGTCCCTGAATACAGCCATGATCGAGGTTGCGACGATGACGACATTCCAGCAGGCCCGCCAGTTCCTTCTTGATCACCGCACCGATTATGCCGGCGCGGTGGCCGGCTTCAAATGGCCCGACCAGACAGAATTCAACTGGGCGCTCGACTGGTTCGACGCGGACCTGGCGCGCGATCCGCAGAGCAAGGATCGCCCGGCGCTGTGGATCGTCGAGGCCGCGACCAACACCGAAACCAAGCTCACCTTCGCTGAACTGTCGCTTCGTTCCAACCGCGTGGCGAATTTTCTGCGCGCGCAAGGCTTGAAGCGCGGCGATCATCTGCTGCTGCTGCTCGGCAACGTGGTGCCGTTGTGGGAGACGATGCTCGCCTGTATCAAGCTTGGTGTGGTCATCATTCCCGCCACCACGCTGCTGACGCCCGACGAATTGCAGGACCGGCTCGATCGCGGCCGCGCCAAGGCGGTGGTGGCCGCACAGGATCAGGTGGCGAAATTCGCTTCGCTCAAGAGCGGCGATCTCAAACGCATCGTGGTTGGGCCGGGCGGCGACGGCTGGCTGTCGTTTGAAAAGGCCTCCGCGTTCTCCGATTCCTTCACGCCCGACGGCGTGACGCGTGCCGATGATCCGATGCTGCTGTACTTCACCTCGGGCACCACGGCGAAGCCGAAACTGGTGCGTCACAGCCAGCGCAGCTATCCGGTCGGGCATCTGTCGACGATGTACTGGATCGGCCTGAAGCCCGGCGACATTCATCTGAACATTTCGTCGCCCGGCTGGGCCAAGCACGCCTGGAGTTGTTTCTTCGCACCGTGGAACGCGGGCGCTGCGGTATTCGTGGTCAATCAACCGCGCTTCGATGCCAAGAATCTCCTTACCACCATCGGCCGTTGCGGCGTCACCACGCTGTGCGCGCCGCCGACGGTATGGCGCATGTTCATTCAGGAGAAGCTCTCCGACTTCAAAGTGTCGCTGCGCGAGGTCTGTGGTGCCGGCGAGCCGCTCAATCCCGAGATCATCGATCAGGTGAAGGGCGCATGGGGTCTCACCATTCGCGACGGTTACGGCCAGACCGAAACCACGGCGATGGTCGGCAATTCGCCGGAGCAGCCGCTGAAGGTCGGCTCGATGGGGCGGCCGATGCCGGGCTATCACATCCGCGTCGTCGATGCCGACGGCAATGCCGCCAAGGAAGGCGAGGTCGCACTGGTGCTCGGCGATCAGCGCCCGGCAGGCCTGATGCAAGGCTACCAGACCGACGACGGCAAACTCGCCGGCGCGGAAGGCGAGGTCTATCGCAGCGGCGACGTGGTCTTCGTCGATGACGACGGCTATCTCACTTTCGTCGGCCGCGCCGACGACGTGTTCAAATCGTCAGACTATCGCATCAGCCCGTTCGAACTGGAGAGCGTGCTGCTGGAGCACGATCTCGTCGCGGAAGCTGCGGTGATCCCGAGCCCAGATCCGATCCGGCTCGCGGTGCCCAAGGCTTATATCCTGCTGGTCGGCGATACGGAGCGCTCCGCTGCAACCGCGTTGTCGATCTTCCGCTTCCTGCAAGAGCGGCTGGCGCCGTTCAAGCGCATTCGTCGCATTGAACTCGTGACCGAACTGCCGAAGACCATCTCCGGCAAGATCCGCCGCGTGCAGTTGCGCCGCCTCGAACACGACGGCGACCGCACCGACAAGCTGCGCGGCGCGGAATTCCGCGAAGAGGAGTTCCCGGAATTGCAGGCGGCACGGGCGGCAGGAGCGTCCGGAAGCTGACGTCGAGAGCTGGATCGAGGCCAAGATCGAAAATTTCCGCATATTTCGCTTGGCCATTGAACCTTTCTGTGAAAACTGCTGCCGAACATTTCGACAGCAGGACCAGAATGAGCTTGACCATCACACGCGACGCCTATTTCGCCCTTGTCGGTAAGGAAATCGGGATATCCGCCTGGCACACCGTCGATCAGAGCCGGATCGACGCTTTTGCTGACGTCACCGAGGACCATCAATTCATCCACATCGATCCGGAGCGGGCGGCGCGCGAGACGCCGTTCGGCGCCACGGTGGCGCATGGGTTCTTAACGCTGTCGTTGCTCAGCGTGTTCTCCTATGAAGCGCTGCCGAAGATCGAAGGCGCGACCATGGGTGTCAATTATGGCTTCGACAAGCTGCGCTTCGTCTCGCCCGTACGCGCCGGCTCGCGGGTGCGCGGGCGCTTCACGTTGACCGAAGCGAAGATGCGCGGGCCGAACGAACTGCTGTCGCGCACCAGCGTCAGCGTCGAGATCGACGGCGAAGCCAAGCCGGCACTGGCCGCCGATTGGCTCGGCCTCGTGTACTTTGCTTAAAATTGGGAATGACAGCATGACAATCAGATTTGACGGACGCGTCGCCATCGTCACCGGCGCGGGCAATGGTCTCGGGCGCGCGCACGCACTGGGACTGGCGCGCTACGGCGCCAAGGTCGTAGTCAACGATTTCGGCGGCGCGCGCGACGGCACCGGCGGCTCGATGACCGCGGCCGAAGCGGTGGTCGAGGAAATCCGCAAGGCCGGCGGCGAAGCGATGGCCGACGGCGCGGACGTGTCCGATTTCGAACAGGTCACCGCGATGGTCGCGAAGGCCACCGAGAAGTGGGGCAGCGTTGACATCATGTGCGCCAACGCCGGCATCCTGCGCGACAAGTCGTTCGCCAAGATGGAGGTGGCGGACTTCGCCAAGGTGCTCAACGTGCATCTCACCGGCACGTTCTATTGCTGCAAGGCGGTGTGGGAGGGGATGCGCGCGCGGAACTACGGCCGCATCGTACTCACGACTTCGTCGTCCGGCCTCTACGGCAACTTCGGCCAGGCCAATTACGGCGCGGCGAAATCCGGCATGGTCGGGTTAATGAACGTGCTGGCCGAAGAAGGTCGCAAGACCGACATTCGCGTCAATATCATCTCGCCGACCGCCGCGACCCGCATGACGGAAGAACTGCTGCCGAAGCAGGCGCTCGACCTGATGCGGCCGGATGCGATCACGCCGGCAGTGCTGTTTTTGCTCGGCGAAAACGCCCCGACGCGCACTATCATGGGCGCGGGTGCCGGCTCTTTCGCGGTGATTAAGGTGCTGGAATCGGAAGGCATCAACCTGCCACGGAACGAGTGGACGCCGGACGCCATCGCCGCGCACTTCAACGAAATCGCCGATATGTCGAAGGCGCAGGCGCTCGAAGGCGCGTTCCAACAGACGCAGAAATACGTCGCGCAGGCCGCCGCCGCCGCCGGCATCAACCTGGAGAAGTAAGCGACATCGCCATGGCCGCTGCTCCGAAACCAGACGTCACGGTGATCGGGGCGGGGCCTGCCGGCCTGATGGCGGCCGAGGTGCTGGCGAATGGCGGTGCATCGGTCACCGTCTACGACGCGATGCTGTCAGCCGGCCGCAAGCTGCTGATGGCAGGGCGCGGCGGCCTCAACCTCACGCACAGCGAGCCGCTGCCGCAGTTCATGGCGCGATACGGCGATGCCGCCGCTCGCCTGTCATCGGCTATCGACGCCTTTCCACCCGATGCGCTGCGCGCGTGGAGCGAAGGGCTTGGGCAGCCGACCTTCATCGGCTCTAGCGGGCGCGTATTCCCGCAAGCCTTTAAGGCATCGCCGCTGTTACGCGCATGGCTGCGGCGGCTCGATGCAAGCGGCGTGCGATTGGCGTTGCGCCATCGCTGGGCCGGATGGGACGACGATGGGCATCTGTTATTCGCGACACCGCAAGGGCAAGCGACGGTGAAGGCCGACGCAGCTGCGCTGGCGCTCGGCGGCGCAAGCTGGCCGCGTCTCGGATCGGACGGGCATTGGGTCGATCTGCTCACGCAACGCGGCGTCAGCATCGCGCCGCTGCGACCGGCCAATTGCGGGTTCATGGTTGCGTGGTCCGAAAAATTCAGTGAACGTTTCGCCGGTCAGCCATTGAAAAACGTCGAGCTACGGTTCGGCGCGAATACCGTGCGGAGCGAGGCTATGATAAGTCGGAACGGTATCGAGGGCGGCGCGATCTACGCACTGGCGTCGGTATTGCGCGATGAAATCGTGCGAACAGGGCAGGCGACTTTGCGCCTCGCATTGCGTCCCGATCTGGATCAACAACGGCTGCTCGAACGGTTGACGAAACCGCGCGGCAAGCAATCCTTCGCGACATACCTGCGTAAAGCTGTTGGGCTTGCGCCTGTGGCAATCGGATTGCTGTATGAATCCGCGATGGCCGCAAAAAACGATCTGCCGCGGCTGCCACCGGCCGATCTCGCTGCGCGCATCAACGATGTGCAAATCGGTCTGACTGGCACCACGGGCCTCGACCGCGCCATCTCGACGGCGGGCGGCGTCGCGCTCGATGAACTCGACGATGCCTTCATGCTGCGCCGTCTGCCCGGCGTGTTCGCCGCTGGCGAAATGCTGGACTGGGAAGCCCCGACGGGCGGCTACCTCTTGCAGGCGTCGTTTGCGACCGGCGCGGCGGCAGGCCGAGGAGCGCTCGCGTTTCTTGGCAAATAGCTCAGCGCAGCTTCCCGCGCGCGGCGACGGGGAGCACGCCGACGATCTCGTCACCGCGCACCATTACCACCTCGTCGAGCATGTTGACCACGACGCAGACGTGGTTTGGCACGATGCGCACGACGTCGCCGATGTTCGGACGGGTGTTGCTGCGCGCGAGATCGAGGAAGCCGTGTTCCTCGGCGAAACGCGCGATCTTCGCTTCCGGGTGTTCGAGGATCAGGCCGAATCCGTCGAGTCCGCCGCTGTCGGCGGTCAGCGTTTTAGAGCCGGCGTCGAGAATGCCGCGCTCGGGTGCGGCGCGGCTCACCACTGTCGAATAGATATGCAGCGCACAGTCGTCGAGCGTGGCGACGCCCGCCGCCATCTGCATCCGGTCGTTATAGATGTAGGTGCCGGGCCGATGCTCGGTCGCGCCGCGGAGTTGCCCAAGGTTTTTCAAGTTCGGCGAGCCGCCGGTGGAGACGATGGCGGGCTCGAGCCCCAATGCGCGGACGCCGGCCAACGCATCGTCGAAGAATGTCTGCGCCTGCGGCCAGCCTGTCTCGGTCGGATACAGCATGAAGCCCGCGAACTTCAGGCCCGGCGATGTCGAGATGATGCGCGCCAGCTCGATGGCCTCGGCGGGCGTCTCGACGCCGGCGCGCTTGCGGCCGGTGTCGCATTCCACCACCACAGGGAGCGAACGTTCGGCGGCGGCTGCGGCCTTGGTGAGATCGGCAACGACGACCGGATTGTCGGCGGCGACGGTGACATCGATGCGCGAACGCAGCGCGCCAAGCCGCGCCATCTTCTCGTCGCCCAGCAGGTTGTAGCTGATGAGGATATCGTCGATGCCGGCATCCGCCATCACCTCGGCCTCGCCCAGCTTCTGGCAGGTGATGCCGCGCGCGCCGGCCTTGACCTGAAGTTTCGCCAGTTCCGGTGACTTGTGCGTCTTGATGTGCGGTCGGTTGGCGACCCCGGCCGCATCGCACGCCGCCTGTATCCGCGTGATGTTGCGTTCGACGCGGTCCATGTCGATCACGGCAGCGGGCGTTCCGAACTCTCGGGCGATTTTCGTGGCGAGGGCGGTTGTCATGGGAGAACCCTTGAATGGTATTCGTCATGCCCGGACTTGATCCGTGCATCCATCATTCTGGAGGGATGGATTGCCGGGTCAAGCCCGGCAATGACGCATCCCCGACCTGAGACGTTTCAGCTCTGCTCGATTTCCTCGCGCAGCATTTCGAGTTCAAGCCACTTGGTCTCGGCTTCCGACAGCTTGTCGTGCGCGGTTGCGATCGCCTGGGAGGCCTGATCGAATTTTTTTCGATCCTTGCTGTAGAGGTTTGGATCGTCGAGCAGCTTTTGGTGCTTCGCGATCTCGGCCTGCAAGGTCTCGATGGTCTTTGGCAGCGTTTCCAGGGCGTGCTTTTCGTTGAGGCTGAGGCGGCGCTTGGCTTGCGGCGCGGCCCTCGTCTCCTTCGGCACGGCGGTCTGTGGCGCGATCGCCGATTGCTTCATGGATGCGCGTTGTAAATCCGCGCCGCGCTGCGTGAGCATGTCGGAATAGCCGCCGGCATACTCGATCCAGCGGCCTTTGCCTTCCGGCACGATCACCGAGGTCACGACGCGGTCGAGAAAATCGCGGTCGTGGCTGATCAGGATCACCGTGCCTTGATAATCGCCGAGCATTTCCTCAAGCACGTCTAGGGTTTCAAGGTCGAGATCGTTGGTCGGCTCGTCCAACACCAACAAATTCGAAGGCTTCGCCAGCGCGCGCGCCAGCATCAGGCGGCCGCGCTCGCCGCCGGACAGTACTTCCAGCGGGGTGCGCGCCTGTTCCTGCGTGAACAGAAAGTCCTTCATGTAGCTCACGACATGCTTCGGCTTGCCGCCGACCATGACATGATCGCTGCGGCCACCGGTCAGCGCATCCGCCAATGTCGATTTTGGATCGAGGCTTTCGCGATGCTGGTCCAGCGTTGCCATCTCGATGTTGGCGCCGAAGCGGATACTGCCGCTGTCAGGCTCGCTGGCGCCGGTCAGCATGTTGATCAGCGTGGTCTTGCCGGCGCCGTTGGGGCCGACGATGCCGATGCGGTCGCCGCGCTGGATGCGGATCGAAAAATTATCGACGATGGCGCGCTCGTCGTAGGCCTTGCCGATGCCTTTGGCCTCGATCACCAGCTTGCCGGATTTGTCGGCCTCGGCGGCGGCGAGGCTGGCGCTGCCGGTCGAGCCGCGATAGTTGCGACGCTCGGCGCGCAGCGCATGAAGATTACCGAGCCGCTTGACGTTGCGCTTGCGCCGCCCCGAGACGCCGTAGCGCAGCCAGTGTTCTTCCGCGACGATCTTGCGGTCGAGCTTGTGCTGGTCGCGCTCTTCTTCCGCCAGCACCTCGTCGCGCCATTCCTCGAATGCGGAAAAGCCGCGTTCGATGCGGCGGATTTGCCCGCGATCAAGCCATGCGGTGCTGCGTGACAGGTTGGAGAGGAAGCGGCGATCGTGGCTGATCAGCACCAGCGCGCTGCGGCGTGACCCAAGTTCGCCCTCGAGCCATTCGATGGTGGTGAGATCGAGGTGGTTGGTCGGCTCGTCCAGCAGCAGGATGTCAGGTGAAGGCGCGAGCACGCGGGCCAGAGCGGTGCGGCGCGCTTCGCCGCCGGAGAGCTGCGTCGGGTTCTCATCGCCATGGAGCCCGAGCTGTTCGAGCAGGTATTGCGCCGGATAGGGATCGTCGCCGGGGCCGAGCCCGGCTTCGACATAGGCGAGCGTAGTCGGAAAGCCGTCGAAATCCGGCTCTTGCGGCAAATAGCGCACCGTCGCGCCGGGCTGCACGAAACGCGAGCCGCTGTCGGCCTCGACCAGACCCGCCGCGATCTTCAACAGCGTCGATTTGCCGGAGCCGTTGCGGCCGATCAGGCAGACGCGTTCTTCCGCCGACACCGACAGTTCGACGCCGGACAGCAGCGGCGTGCCGCCGAAGGTCAGGCCGATATCTTTCAACTGGATGAGAGGAGGCGCCATAGTGCTTTCAACTGGATCGAAATTCGAGTGGTTTCAGACGTCGCTGGTCTGCGCGCGCAGAATGCGCCGGATAGCCTGATCGAGCGCCGAGAGAAAGGCGGAGCGATGACGCGGCGAGAACGCAGACGGCCCGCCGGTGACTTCGCCGCTGGAGCGCAGGTCGGTCATCAGGTTGCGCACCGCCAGCGTCATTCCGATGGACTCTTCGGTAAACGGCTTGCCGGTCGGCGCGATCACTGTGGCACCGGCCTTGACGCAGCGACTGGCGAGCGGAATGTCCGCGGTGATGACGATGTCATGCTTGCCGGCGCGTTCCGCGATCCAGTCGTCGGCGGCATCCATGCCGCTGCCGGCGGCGATGCGCTCGATCAACGGATCCTGCGGTACGCGGATGAACTTGCCCGCTACCACGCTCACCGGCAGGTTATGGCGCGCGGCGACGCGATAGACCTCATCCTTCACCGGGCAGGCATCGGCGTCGATATAGATGCGCGGCGTGATGGTCACAAGCGAATTTCCTGTCGGCGGAATGTGCGGCCCGTTTCCTACGCGATTAGCCCGCAAAATGCGAGCGTTGCAAAGGACGGCCTTGCCATCGCGGACGGGGTGCGTAGCATTGGCGCAATTGTCGCCAGTCGAGAATGGAAGATCGATGTCCAGTATGCAGCCTTATCGCGTCGAGGCGTATAACACCGCGAAACAGTCCGAGAACAAGATTCACGACGACGCGGTGGCGCGGCAATACGGCTTCAGCGGCGGGCTGGTTCCCGGCGTCGAGGTGTTGGCTTATATGATGCACGCGCCGATCGCGCGCTGGGGCCGCAACTTTCTGGAGCGCGGCCGGATCGAGGGACGCTTCGTCAAGCCGGTTTACGACGGCGAGATGGCGGATGTCATTGCCGAGGAGGATGCGCAGGGGCTTACGCTGCGGGTCGAGAGCAAGGGCCAGCTTTGCGCCACCGGGCAGGCGTCAATGCCGGACCGGACCGAGCGGATCGCGCTGAGCGATTATCCGGAGACGGCGCCGGTCGCGGAACGCCGTCCGGTGGATGACAACTCCTACAAGCTCGATTCCTGGCTCGGCACCGCGCCGCGAAGCTGGGACAACAAGGAGTTCACCGAATATCTCACCGACGTGCGCGCCACCGATCAGATCTATCGCGATGCCGGCGCGCTGCATCCCGGCATCTTCCAGCGCATCATGAATCAGGTGCTGGTGCAGAACGCCATTTTGGGGCCGTGGATTCACGTCGGCAGCGCCATGCAGTTGTTGTCGTCGGCGCATCCGCACGACGAATTGGCGGCGCGCGCCAAGGTCACCGCGAATTACGAGAAGAAGGGCCACCGCTTCGTCGAACTCGACGCGCTGGTGGTCGCCAACGGCCGCACGCCGGTCGCGCACTGCCATCACATCGCGATCTACAAGCCGCGCGTGCAGGCGGCGGCGTGAGGTTGATTGGCTGGCTTCGTTTGTGCATGGACCTGTAGCACCAAGATCGTCGTCCCCGCGCAGGCGGGGACCCAGACTCCGCAGCAGCAATGATGCGAAAAGTGCTTGTTGCTCATGCTTGCAATCATCAGCAACCGCCAGGGGTTCTGGGTCCCCGCCTGCGCGGGGACGACACCTGGTTTGAGGCTATGAACCGTGTTCGATTCGGGCGCGTGTTGCCTGTCGCGCGTCGCGCAGCGCGCGCCAGACGCGTTCCGGTGTCAGCGGCATTTCGATTTGCGTCACGCCTTCATCCGCCATCGCATTGATCGCGGCGTTGACCAGCGTGGCGAGGCTGCCGGCGCAACCGGCTTCGCCGCAACCCTTGACGCCGAGAGGATTGCTGGTCGCGGGCGAGGGTTGTTCGCCGATCGTCATCGCCGGCACGTCGCTGGCGCGCGGGATGGCGTAGTCCATAAACGAACCGGTGATCGGCTGGCCGTTGTCGTCGTAGCTGACTTGCTCCATCAGCACTTGGCCGATGCCCTGCACGACGCCGCCGTGCAGCTGGCCTTCAACGATCATCGGGTTGATGACCATGCCGAAATCGTTGACGCCGGTGTATTTCACAACCTTGGTGACGCCGGTCTCGGGATCGATCTCGACTTCGCTGATATGACAACCGTTCGGAAACGTCGACGGTACGCCCGGCGAAGCATGATCGACATCGAGCGAGGTGGGCTGCCCGTCGACCGGCGGCGACGTGCGCAACGTGTTGGCGAGTTCGATCAGACCGATCGAGCGATCAGTGCCGATGATGGTGAAACGCCCGTCGGCGAATTCGATATCGCTTTCGGCGGCTTCCAGTTTGTTGGCGGCAGCCGTCTTACCCTTGGCGATCACCAGATCGCTGGCCTCGACGATCGCGGTGCCGCTCGCCATGATCGAACGCGAGCCGCCGGTGCCGCCGCCGGTGTGAACGATATCGCTGTCGTTCTGCATCAGGCGGATGCTTTCGAATGGCACGCCGAGCTTGGCAGCCAGCACCTGCGCGAACGGTGTCGCATGGCCCTGGCCGAAATCGAGCGTGCCAGTGGTGAGACGCACGGAGCCATCGGGTTCGAAGTTGATCTTGCCGAGTTCGGCGAAGCCGGCCGTCACCTCGAGATAGCAGCCGACCGCGATGCCGCGCAGCTTGCCGCGTTTGCGCGCCTCGCGCTTGCGTTGAGCGAAGCCGGCGTAGTCGGCCAGTTCCAGCGCCTTATCGAGTACGGCAGGGAAATCGCCGGAATCGTAGGTCAGCCCATTGGCGGCGGCGAACGGAATCTGCGCCGGCTTGATCAGGTTGCGCCGGCGTAAGGTGAGGCGGTCGATACCCATCTCGGTAGCCGCGCGGTCGACTAGGCGTTCCATGAAGTAGTTGGCTTCAGGACGGCCCGCGCCGCGATAGGCGCCCATGAATGTGGTGTTCGTCACCACGCATTTGATGTCCACCTCGATCAACGGCGTACGATAGACGCTGGCGATGTTCTTGGCGATGTTGAGCGACAGCGGCAGCGGGCCGACTCCGGCGACATAGGCGCCGAGGTTGCCGAAGCCGGTGATGCGAACGCCGAGGATGACGCCTTTGGCGTCGAGCGCCAGTTCGCCACGTACCTCCTGGGCGCGACCGTGATTGTCGGTGAGGAAACTCGATGAACGTTCGTCGAGCCATTTCACCGGCCGGCCCAGTAGCCGCGATGCGTGCAGTAGGCAGACATATTCGGGATAGCCCGCATTCTTCATGCCGAACGAGCCGCCGACGTTGTAAGTCAGCAGCCGGATTTTTTCCCGCGGTACATTCATCAACTTCGCCAACGCCGTCACGTTGCCGGACACGCCTTGCGTCGGCAGATGCACGGTGAAGCGGTCGCTGGCCTTGTCGTAGGAGGCGAGGCCTGCGCGTGGTTCCATCGGCACCACGGCGACGCGGGTGTTGACGATGTCGAGGGAGGTGACATGCGCGGCCTTGGCGAAAGCCGCGGCGGTCGCCTCACGGTCGCCGGAATAATAGTCAAGCGCGATGTTGTTCGGGATGCTCTCGTAGAGCAGCGGTGCGCCGGGTTTGACGGCATCCTCGGACGCCGTCACCGATGGCAGCGGATCGATATCAACGATTACCGCTTCGGCGGCGTCGCGTGCCTGGGCTGCGGTCTCCGCGACCACGCAGGCAATGGGGTCACCAACGAAGCGGACCTTGTCGGTGGTGAGCGCCATGCGATTGGACTGCAACAGCGGCGAGCCATCGGCATTTTTCATCGGCAGGGTGCAATGGATCGGCGCATAGCCGGCGTCTATCAGATCCTTGCCGATATAAATGCCGAGCACACCCGGCATCTGCCGCGCCGCGCTAGTGTCGATGGCGCGGATCACACCATGGGCGTGGGAACTCCGGACCATCCAGGCGTAAGCTTGGCCGGGCAGGCTGAAGTCGTCGGTGTAGCGGCCCTTGCCGCGCACGAGGGTATCATCTTCCTTGCGGCGAACGGGCTGCCCGACAGCGTGCTTTTGCAGGGCAATGGCGTTATCGCGGGCGAGGTTGGCGGTCGGTCGGGGTGTCTTCTTGTCCATGAAATCATCGATTCCCGGGCGTTTCGCGCCACATGCGCTTGATCGCCTCCCGCCCGAAATAACGTAACCCCGGGGTACCAGCAACGCCGGATTGGGCATGGCGGCTGCGTGCCGTGGTTGCGCCACCGCGTTTGTTCGTTTGTTTGAGCATGATCTTTTCCGAAAACCGGTTTCCACTTTTCCGGATCATGCTCTAAACTTTCCGTGAAACATTGTTCTAATCGGCCGGTCCGGCCGCGAGAGACAGGACTGTATGAACAACGACGCCCGGCGCAGCGATGGTTCGGAACCGCCCCGATCGCATCCGCGCGCCAACGGCCACGTCGCCGCGCCGGTTGTTGCTGCCCCGGCACTGGCTGGCTCGGGCGTTTACGCCGCGCTCGACCTCGGCACCAACAACTGCCGCCTCCTGATCGCCTGCCCGGAAGGCGAGGGTTTCCGCGTGATCGATTCGTTTTCGCGGATCATCCGTTTGGGCGAGGGCATCTCCGCCACCGGCCGCATCAGCGAGGCGGCAATCAGCCGGGCCATCTCGGCGCTTAGCCTGTGTCGCGACAAGATGCGCCACCGCAACGCCCAGCGGCTGCGGCTGATCGCGACGGAAGCCTGCCGCGCCGCCTCCAACGCCGAGGCGTTCCGCGACCGCGTCGCCACCCAGACCGGCATCGCGCTCGAAGTCATCAACCGCGAAACCGAAGCGTCGCTGGCGGTGGTCGGCTGCTCGCCGCTGGTCGACCCGCGGGGCACCGGCGCGATCCTGTTCGATATCGGCGGTGGCTCCAGCGAACTGGTACGGATCGACCGCAACGGCGGCGCGCCGCGCGTCGAAGGCTGGATGTCGATTCCGCTTGGCGTCGTCACGCTGGCGGAGCGGTTCGGCGGCAAGGACGTCAGCGCCGAAGTCTATGCGCGGATGGTGCAGGAGGTGTCCCGCCATGTCGCGCCGTTCGCAGCGAAGCACGGCGGCAACCTCGAGACGATGCATCTGCTCGGCACCTCGGGAACCGTGACCACGCTGGCTGGCATTCATCTCCGGCTGCCGCGTTACGATCGCCGCCGTGTCGATGGGCTCTGGATGAACGACGGCGAGATCACCTCCGCCATCTCGACCTTGCTCGGCATGAGCTATCAGGAGCGAGCCAACAACAACTGCATAGGCTTCGAACGCGCTGATCTGGTGCTGGCGGGCTGCGCCATCCTCGATGCCATCCGCGATGCGTTCCCGCTGCCTCGCCTGCGCGTCGCCGATCGTGGCCTGCGCGAGGGGATGCTGGTGGAAATGATGCGCGAGGACGGCGCCATCGGCGTGGCGTGAGCGGTCGTCGTGCGCGGCCTATCGCTCATAGCGTTTTCGAGATAAGCAACCGCCATGGCAAAGGACACCACCGGGCGGCTGCACGTCACCGTCAAGAGCGCCGGCAAACGCAAGCTGTCGTCAAAGCTGTGGCTGGAGCGGCAGCTCAACGACCCCTATGTTGCGCAAGCGAAGCGTGACGGCTGGCGCTCGCGCGCCGCCTACAAGCTGATCGAGATGGACGACAAGTACCGGCTGTTAAAGCCGGGGCAGGTCGTGGTCGACCTCGGCGCCGCGCCCGGTGGCTGGAGCCAGGTCGCCGCGCGCAAGGTCGGTTCGCTCGAAGGCAAGGGCAAAGTAGTGGCGATTGACCTGCTCGAGATGCCGGAAATTCCCGGCGTCACCTTCACGCAGCTCGATTTCATGGACGACCGCGCACCGGACATGCTGCGCGAGATGATTGGTGGCGGCGCCGATGTCGTGATGTCGGACATGGCCGCCAACACGACGGGCCACCGCAAGACCGATCAGTTGCGCATCGTCGGCCTCGTGGAAACGGCCGCTGCGTTTGCCGCCGAAGTGTTGAAGCCGGGCGGCGCCTTCATTGCAAAAGTGTTCCAGAGCGGCGCGGACGCAGAACTGCTGGCGCAGGTGAAACGCGACTTCGCCACCGTGCGCCACGTCAAGCCGGCGGCGAGCCGTCAGGATTCGTCGGAGCGCTATCTGCTGGCGACAGGCTTTCGTGGCGGGCGGGAGCAGGATTAAACCCCGCTCAGCACGATCACCGTCGGCGTTTTCGGCAGGCTACCAGCTGAAATCCGGAAGAACGGTTCGCTGCGGCGGTCGATGGCGAACTGGCCGCGCAGGCGGTTGAGCAGGTCGGCGAGCGGCGTGCCGAAGCGGTGCATTGGCAGCACGATCGACGCTCGCAATCTCCGCACGATCTCCGACATGCCGTCGAGCGACATCGTATAGGTGCCATCGATCGGCACCATGACGATATCGAGCCGGCCGATGGCAGCGATATGGCTGTCGTCGAGCGGGTGGTGCAGGTGGCCGAGATGGCCGATACACAGGCCTGCCACCTCGAAGATGAAGATCGAGTTGCCGTTGGGGATCATCGCGACGTTGGCACCGTCCTCATAAAGCGAGCGGCGGATATCGGTCGGCACGTTGCGGATGAAAACGTCGCGCACCGTCAGTGCGTGCTTAGCGGCTTCGCCGTTGTCGCCCCAGCCGTGCAGCACGTATTTGATGCGCGGATCGGGGTTGAGCGTGTAGTGTGTGGAATGCGCCCGATTCATGGTGACGACGTCGGGCAATCCGCCGGTGTCGTAGGTGCCGGTATAGTCGGTAGCGATGCGCACGCCGTCCGGGGTCTCGATCACATAGGTCGAATGCCCAGCGTAGCGGATGGTGACTTCATCGGCACGCGCAGCGGTGCGGGTACTGGCGTAAACGACGTGAGGAAGCATCTGTGCCATCGCGAGGCACTGGCTCGCTGGCGGCCGTTCGGCGGCATGGCCGGCCGCGGGGCCGAACGCGATCATCATGAGAGCCGCGATCCACCACAGCCGCGCCATGCTTGCGTCTCCGCGCCGTCAGCCCGGCGCCAAGCAAACCACGCCGTCCGCGTGGTCGCAACACTGTTCAAATCAGCCCAGCTTCTGGTCGCGTGCGGTGGCGGTTTCCCGAGCGGCTTCTTCCTCCGCCTCGGCGTCGCGGGGCGGCGTGACGACGACCACCTGACGGCCGGAAATCTGGTGACCGGCGTCCACGGGCATCCGGAAGAAGAACCAGCCGGACAGCGCGGCGAAAATGCCGACGATCACGAAGGCCGGGCCGAACTCCTTGGCAGTAAGCTCGCTGGCATGGCCCAGTACCATTGTCGCTTCCACCGAGAACGCGCCGATGGCGACGCCCGCCGACACTGACAACTGCTGCGCGACGCTGACCAGCGTGGTGGCGCGGCTCATCTTCTCCGGCTCGATGTCGGCATAGGCCAGCGTATTGAGCGCGGTGAACTGCAACGAGCGGAAGAAGCCGCCGACGATCAGGATGATGACGATCAGCAAGAGTGGCGTCGAGATGGTGAACAACGCGCAGGCGGCGAGGAAGACCGCGCTGACCAGCGCATTTACCGACATGATGTTGCGGAAGCCGAAGGCGCGGATAATGCGTGCCGCCAGGGTCTTCATGCCCATCGAGCCGAGCGCCGACGTGAACGTCACGAGGCCCGACTTGAACGGCGACAGCCCGAAGCCGAGTTGCATCAGCAGCGGCAGCAGGAATGGCAGCGCGCCGATGCCGAGGCGAAACATGAAGCCGCCCAGCACGCTGGCGTACATCGTCGGATGCCGCATCAGGCTGAAATCCAGCACCGGGCTGTCGGTGCGCTTGGCGTGGCGCACATAGAGCACGGTGAACAGCACGCCGCCGCCGATCAGCGCCGCCAGCGCCGGCCACGGCATCAGTCCGAGCCCGGCGACCGAGAGGCCGAAGGCGAGGCCACCGAGCCCGAGGCCGGACAGCACCATGCCGACGAGGTCGAAGCGGTCGGGGTTCTCGCTGCGGATCGGATCGATGTAGCGCTGCGCCATCACGATGCCGACCACGCCGATCGGAATGTTGATCAGAAAGATCCAGTGCCACGAAAAGTAGGTGGTGATGAAGCCGCCGAGCGGCGGGCCAATCACCGGGCCGATCAGCGCCGGCACCGTCACCCAGGCCATGGCGTTGACCAGCGCGCTCTTGTCGATGGAGCGCAGCAGCACCAGCCGTCCCACCGGCGTCATCATCGCGCCGCCGAGGCCCTGCACCACGCGCGCGATCACGAAGTCGTTGATCGACGAGGAGACGGCGCAGCCGATCGAGCCGATCATGAACACCGCGATGGCGGCACTGAACACCTTGCGGGCACCGAAGCGGTCGGCGGTCCAACCGGAGGCCGGGATGAACACCGCGAGCGACAGCAGGTAGGAGGTGATCGCCAGTTTCAACGTCAGCGGGCTGGTGCCGATGTCGGACGCGATCGCCGGCAGTGAGGTCGCGATCACCGTCGAGTCCATGTTTTCCATGAACAGGGCCGTCGCCACGATCAGCGGGATCACGCGTTCTTTGTTCATTGCACCTTGCGGGGACGAGAGACGTAAGAGAGCCGGGCCTTTAGCATCCTCCGTTGACTGCGACTATTGTACAATCCGGAATGCCTCCTAGATGCTGGCTGCGAAGGTGCGCCGCATGGTGCGGGGCTGGCCTGTCTGACGGAGTTCCGACGTTGATCTATGTCCTCGCCGTTCTTCTTCCGCCGCTCGGCCTGTTGTTCAACGGTCAGCCGTTCTCGGCGATCCTCAACGTACTGCTGCTGGTGGTCTGCATCATCTTCGGACTGATTTTCCCGGTTCTGTTTTTCGTCCCGTCGGCCCACGCCATTCTGGCCGTTTACATGAAGCGGGAAGACCGTCGGCACCGCGAGGTGGTGGAGGCGATTCGCCAGCACGGCCCACCGCCGGGCTACCCCCGCTAACCGGGGATCGGCAGCATCGCCCCGACGCGCTAGACATCCTTCCGGCGACCGGAGGCGATGACAGATGATCTATGGGCTGGCCATCCTGCTGCCGTCGGTCGCGTTGTGGATCGACGGGCAGCGGATTTCAGCCTTTCTCAACCTGATCGTCCGCGGCTTAAGCGCCTATTACGCATTGACGCTTTCGATGTTCGCGCCGCTGCTGGCGGGGCCGGTTCACGCACTGGTGCTGATTTATCTCGCCAGCGCCACCCGCTTTGGTCGCGGCCGGGCGGCAGCGCCGCTGGGGACGTCGCCGGCCCGCCGCAAGGGGCGTGATCGCGCGGGATAAGCGGTCCTGCATTGCGGCAAAAGCCTTTGAAACGTTGGGACGCCGTGCTATCGACCACCGCCAATCCCTCGTAATGGGTTCCCGATTCCACGGCGACGCGCCGCCTTTGCGTCACCGAACGGACGCTCATTCCAGGTATGCCGGCGGTAAAGGGCCGTTGGAATCTTTATTGAGAAGCGTTTTCTTCACGCGAACCGGTATCCACTTCGCCTGGAAACGCTCTGTGGAGTTGGCGATGACACGTTTTCAAGGATCTGATCGGTTTCAAGAGGGCTTTACCTTCGACGACGTGCTGTTGAAGCCGGGCCTGTCCGACATCCTGCCGTCAGAAGCCGACATCCGCTCCCGCGTCACCAAATCGATCTCCGTCAACATCCCGATCCTCGCCTCCGCGATGGACACCGTCACCGAGGCGAAGATGGCCATCGCCATGGCGCAGGCCGGCGGCATCGGCGTCATCCACCGCAACTTCGATCCCGAAGGACAGGCCGCGCAGGTCCGGCAGGTCAAGAAATACGAATCCGGCATGGTGGTGAACCCGCTTACCATCGGTCCCGATGCCCAACTCGCCGACGCGCTGCTGCTGATGAAGGATCACGGCTTCTCCGGCATTCCGGTGGTCACTGGTGGCGGCCACGGCGTGCCCGGCAAGCTGGTCGGCATCCTCACCAACCGCGACGTCCGCTTCGCCACCGATCCGCACCAGAAGGTGTCGGAACTGATGACCCACGAGAATTTGGTGACGGTCCGTGAGAACGTCAGCCAGGAAGAAGCCAAGCGGATGCTGCATCAGCACCGTATCGAGAAGCTTCTGGTGGTGGACGATCAATACCGCTGCGTCGGCCTCATCACCGTCAAGGACATGGAAAAGGCCGTCACTCATCCGCTGGCCTGCAAGGATGCGCAGGGTCGCCTGCGCGTCGCGGCGGCGACCACGGTGGGCGAGGGCGGCTATGAGCGCACCGAGCGGCTGATCGACGCCGGCGTCGACTTGATCGTGGTCGATACCGCGCACGGCCATTCCTCGCGGGTGCTGGAAGCGGTCAACCGCATCAAGAAGCGCTCCAATTCGGTTCAGGTGATCGCCGGCAATGTCGCCACCACCGAAGGCACGCAGGCGCTGATCGATGCCGGCGCGGATTGCGTCAAGGTCGGCATCGGGCCGGGCTCGATCTGCACCACCCGCATCGTCGCCGGCGTCGGCGTGCCGCAGCTCACCGCCATCATGGATGCGGTGGAAGCGGCGAAGAAGGCCGACATCCCGGTGATCGCCGACGGCGGCATCAAGTTCTCCGGCGACCTCGCCAAGGCGATCGCGGCGGGCGCCGACGTCGTGATGGTCGGCTCGCTGCTGGCCGGCACCGACGAGACGCCCGGCGAAGTGTTCCTGTGGCAGGGCCGCTCCTACAAAGCCTATCGCGGCATGGGCTCGGTCGGCGCGATGGCGCGCGGCTCGGCCGACCGCTACTTCCAGCAAGACATCAAGGACACGCTCAAGCTGGTGCCGGAAGGCATCGAGGGGCAGGTGGCCTATAAGGGGCCGGTCGGCAACGTGATGCATCAACTCGCCGGCGGTCTGCGCGCGGCGATGGGTTATGTTGGCGCGAAGAACATTCCCGAATTCCACGACAAGGCACAGTTCGTCCGCATCACCAGCGCTGGCCTGCGTGAAAGCCACGTTCACGACGTCACCATCACCCGCGAAAGCCCGAATTATCCCGGTGGTGTGTAACGGCAGTTGCCGTTGCACATGAAAATCGCGCCATAACACTCTGTTTTGGCGAAATTTTCAGGGTCGATATTCCGGTTTCCCCTCGGCGGTAAAACGCGGTAGGATCACCGGGCGGGACACCGTCGTTCCGTGTCAGAACATGGAATCGCGGTTGTCATGTACGAATGGACGGACGAACGGCTCGAAGCTCTCTCCACGCCCGAGTTAAAGAACTTGCTCGGCAATGCGGAGCGCAAATCCGCCGACGATCTGGCCGCCAAATGCAAGGCGGTGCTTGAGACGCGCAATGCGTTGAAGCCGAACCGCATCGCCAAGCCGCGCACCGAACTGAAAGAATTCGAGCACACCGTCGCCGACCAGATTGACGCCGCCGGCAAGGAACTGGCAGGGAAATACGATCTCTCCGAGGAGACGGCGAAAGCGCGCTCCGCCGACGTCAAGGGTTTCCGCGCCCACAAGTTGCTCGACTCCAAGGGCTCCGCCAAGCTTGGCGGGATGCAGCGCGACGGCTCGGTGGCGATCGAGCGCTACATCTCCTATCGGCGCGGCAACGATACCGTCTATCTCGGCGTCTTCCTGCTCAAGGACGCGCCGCTCGAGGATCACGAATTTCACGTGCTGGCGCCCGCCGCGTTGCTGACGGGTGCCAAGCCCGTCGCGGAGATTCGTCCGACCGCCACCGAAAAGCAGAAGCAGCCCGCTGATGCCGGCCTTGCCTTCAAGGATCTTGCTGCGGCGACGGCAGCTTTCGACGCCGCGCTGGCCAACATCACGGCCTGACCGCTATCGTTGCGGTTCGCGCCGTCCGTCATAAAACACCCTTTAGAGGAAACACCTATGTCCCAGTCCGCCAAGCGTATTGTTCTGGCATCCCGCCCGGTGGGCGAACCGACCCCGGCCAATTTCCGCTTCGAGGATTACGCCGTGCCGACGCCGGGCGAAGGTGAGGTGCTGCTGCGGACGATCTGGCTGTCGCTCGATCCCTACATGCGCGGCCGCATGGATGACGGCCCGTCCTATTCCGCGCCGGTGCCGATCGGCGGCGTGATGGAAGGCGGCACGGTCTGCGAGGTGGCGGCCTCCAACAATCCCGGTTTTGCCAAGGGCGATATCGTGCTCGCCCATAGCGGCTGGCAGCAATACGCGCTGTCGAACGGCAAGGGGCTGCGCAAGATCGATCCGAAGATCGCACCGATCTCGACGGCGGTGGGCATTCTCGGGATGCCGGGCATGACCGCCTATACCGGCTTACTCGCCATCGGCAATCCGCAGCCCGGCGAGACGGTAGTAGTGGCTGCCGCCTCAGGTGCGGTCGGCTCGGCGGTCGGGCAGATTGCGAAGATCAAAGGCGCGCGAGCAGTCGGCATCGCCGGCGGCAAGGAGAAATGCGCTTACGTCAAGAACGAGCTCGGCTTCGACGAGTGCCTCGACCATCGCGATCCCGATCTGCGCGCGAAGGTGAAGGAAGCCTGCCCGAAGGGCATCGATGTCTATTTCGAGAACGTCGGTGGCAAGGTGTTCGATGCCGTGCTGCCACGTTTCAACGACTTCGCGCGCATTCCTGTCTGCGGTCTGATCGCCGACTACAACACCATCTTCGGCAAGGATACGCCGACGCCGCCATGGGCCAACACCATCATGCGGCAGATCCTGGTCAAGCGCTTGAACTTCCGCGGCTTCATCGTCCGCGACTTCGCCGCGATGTATCCGGACTTCATCCGTGACATGTCGCAATGGCTGCGGGAGGGCAAGATCAAGCACAAGGAATTCGTGACCGAAGGGCTGGACAGCGCGCCGCAAGCCTTCATGGGCCTGCTCAAGGGCGCCAACTTCGGCAAGCAACTGGTCCGCGTCGGCCCCGACAAGGCCTAGTCGGGCGGCCGCGCGCCGAGCGCAACGGAACGGAGACCCGCGATGTCCGTCCAGATGGTGTTGCTGCCGGTGTTCGTGCTCGTGGGCCTGACCTTCGCGCTGCTGTTGATGATGGCAGGAGTGCGGACCCGGGCGCTGACCTCGGGCGAGGTTACGTTCAAGGACATCGCGCTCGGCCGCAACTGGCCGGATCGCGCCACGCAGATCGGCAACTGCTTCAACAACCAGTTTCAGTTGCCGCTGTTGTTCTATGCGCTGGTCGCCATTGCGCTGCCGCTGCATCGCGCCGATCTGGTGTTCGTGCTGCTGTCGTGGGTGTTCGTTGTCACCCGCTTCGCCCACGCCGGTATCTTCGTCACGAGCAACGACGTGCGGCGGCGGTCGCTGGTCTGGTTCGCCGGCGTGCTTGTGCTGATGGCGATGTGGCTGTACTTCGCGCTGCGACTGCTGCTTCTCATTTAGCGGCATTGCGCATTCACTGAGGATCGTCATGACACCGGGCGCAAGGCTCGCCGCAGCCATTGAAGTCATCTCCGCCATCGATAGGCAGCGGGTCCCGGCGGCCAAGGCGCTGAAGGAATGGGGCACGGCGCATCGTTTTGCTGGCTCCGGCGACCGTGCGGCGATCTCCGGGTTGGTGTTCGACGTCTTACGCCGAAAAGCCTCCAGCGCCTGGATCATGGACGACGACACGCCGCGCGCGCGGGTGTTTGGCATGATGAAGCTTGAGCGCGGTGTGAGCGCCGACGCACTGGCCGCGCTGTGCGACGGTTCGCGCTTCGCGCCCGATACGCTGTCGCCGGCCGAGCGCCACGCATTGACGGTGCGCACGCTCAACGGCGCGCCGGCGCCGGTCGCGGGTGATTATCCGGAATGGATGGACGCGCATCTGGCTGACGTGTTTGGCGACGACCGCGTGGCGGAAGCCGCCGCCATGGCGCGCCGCGCGCCGCTCGACCTGCGCGTCAACACGCTGAAGGCGAAGCGCGAGAAGGCGGCGGCCTCGCTGGCTCATCTCGGCGCCAAGCCGACAAAATGGTCGCCGTGGGGCCTGCGGATCGCGCTCGGCGCCGACGCCCGCAATCCCGGCGTCCATGCCGAGGAGGATTTCCTCAAAGGCGGCGTCGAGGTGCAGGACGAAGGCTCGCAACTCGCCGCGCTGTTCTCCGCCGCGAAACCCGGCGAGCAGGTGATTGACCTCTGCGCGGGCGCGGGCGGCAAGACCCTGGCGCTGGCGGCGATGATGCAGGGCAAGGGCCGGCTGATCGCCACCGACGGCGACAAGCGGCAACTTGCGCCGATCCACGAGCGGCTGTCGCGCGCCGGCGTCCACAACGCAGAAATTCGTGCGCCGAAGGGCGACGCCGATCCGCTGGCCGATATCCGCGCCTCCGCCGATCTGGTGCTGATCGACGCACCCTGCACCGGCACGGGCACCTGGCGGCGCAATCCCGACGCCAAATGGCGCATCCGCCCCGGTGCGCTGGAGGTCCGGCTCAAGGCGCAGGCCGAAGTGCTGGACCGCGCCGCGCCGCTGGTGAAGCCCGACGGCCGCATCGTCTACATCACCTGCTCGGTGCTGCCGGCGGAGAACAACGCACAAATCCGTGGCTTTCTCGCTCGCCAGCCGGGGTTTTCGGTGGTGCCGCCGGCGCAGGTCGCGAGCCCGCTCTGGGACAAGGCCGAGGATTTCCTCGCGGCCACCCTGCAAAGCCCGGAGGGCCTCTTGATGACGCCGCGCCGCACCGGCACCGACGGCTTCTTCGTCTCGGTGCTGCGCAAGGCAGGATAATTGGCTTCGTTCATGCCCGGACTTGTTCCGGGCATCCACGTCTGCTTGTCGATCGGCCGCTGGAATAAAGGCGTGGATGGCCGGGACATAGGCGAGCGAAGCGACGCCGTTTTCGAACGGCTATGCCCGGCCATGACGGTTTCCTGGCTTGCGGGGCCGCCGCCGGTCGCGTATCTCCTGCCCATGACAGCACACAGCCAGACGAGCCCGGCGGCCACGGACATCGCGGCCGCGCACGACAAGATTCTCATCATCGATTTCGGATCGCAGGTGACGCAACTGATCGCGCGACGTGTGCGCGAGGAGGGCGTCTACTCCGAGATCGTGCCGTTCCAGAAAGCCGAAGCCGCTTTCCGCGAGATGAAGCCCAAGGGCGTCATCCTCTCCGGCGGCCCTGCCTCCGTGCTCGACAACGACGCGCCGACGGCGCCGCAGTCGGTGCTCACCGCCGGCATCCCGGTGCTCGGCATCTGCTATGGCGAGCAGACCATGGCGCAGCAACTCGGCGGCACCGTTGAAGGCGGACACCATCGCGAATACGGCCGCGCCGCCATCGAAGTCACCGACGACTGCGCGCTGTTCGAGGGCGTCTGGCAGACGGGCGGCAAATATGACGTCTGGATGAGCCATGGCGACCGCGTCACCAAACTGCCCGACGGTTTTCGCGCGGTGGCGAAGGCGGCGGGCTCGCCGATCTCGGTGATCGCCGATGACACACGCAAATTCTACGCGATGCAGTTTCACCCCGAGGTGGTGCACACTCCGGACGGCGCGAAGCTGCTGCGCAACTTCGTGCGCAAGGTGGTCGGCCTCAAGGGCGACTGGACCATGCGCGCCTTCCGCGAGGAAGCCATCGAAAAAATTCGGGCGCAGGTTGGCAAAGGCAAGGTGATCTGCGGTCTGTCCGGCGGCGTCGATTCATCGGTCGCGGCGATCCTGATTCACGAAGCGATCGGTGACCAGCTCACCTGCGTATTCGTCGATCATGGGATGCTGCGCAAGGACGAGGCGAAGAGCGTCGTCGACATGTTCCGGCATCACTACAACATCCCGCTGGTGCATGTGGATGCCTCGAAGCAGTTCCTCGGCGAACTCGATGGCGTCATCGATCCGGAAGTGAAGCGCAAGACCATCGGCCGGCTGTTCATCGACGTGTTCGAGGCCGAAGCAAAGAAAATCGGCGGTGCGGATTTTCTCGCGCAGGGCACGCTCTATCCCGACGTGATCGAAAGCGTGTCGTTCACCGGCGGCCCGTCGGTGACGATCAAGTCACACCACAACGTCGGCGGCCTGCCGGCGCGCATGAACATGAAGCTCGTCGAGCCGTTGCGCGAACTGTTCAAGGACGAGGTGCGCGTGCTCGGCCGCGAACTCGGCCTGCCGGACATCTTCGTCGGCCGCCATCCGTTCCCGGGGCCGGGCCTCGCGATCCGCTGTCCCGGCGAGATCACGCGCGACAAGCTCGATATCCTGCGCGAGGCGGATGCGATCTACATCGACCAGATTCGCAAGGCGGGTCTCTACGATACCATCTGGCAAGCCTTCGCGGTTTTGCTGCCGGTGAAGACGGTGGGCGTGATGGGCGATGGCCGCACTTACGAGTACGTTGTCGGTCTGCGCGCGGTGACATCGACCGACGGCATGACGGCGGACTTCTATCCGTTCGACATGAAATTCCTCGGCGAAACCGCAACCCGAATCATCAACGAGGTCAAGGGCGTCAACCGCGTCGTCTACGACGTGACCAGCAAGCCGCCCGGGACCATCGAGTGGGAATGATTCAGGCCCATCCTGGGCTATCCCGCAGCGTCCCAGAAACCTCCATAACACACTGATAAACAAAATAAAATATCTCAAGGACGTTCGGAGACTATCGGCCGGCAAAGATCGCCGCTGACGTACTTCCTGACGGTGCGCTCCCCCATTGCGAAATCCGATTTCGTCCGATACCGTCAAGGAGTGAGCACCTTCTGACGGTCTTTTTTTCGATCTAACTCGCTGTAAGAAAAAGAGATTTTGCGCAAAGGTGCCCGAAAATGGCCTGACGGTCTTTTTTGGAGGAGGCAACCCCGATGTTGACCGATGCAGCCCTTAAGCATCTGAAACCAAAAGAGAAAATTTACAAGGTGACGGACCGGGACGGCATGTATGTGCTCGTGAAGCCCTCGGGGACCCTCACTTTTCGGCTGGACTACCGGATGAATGGGCGGCGCGAGACCGTCACGTTTGGCAAATACGGGCCGGCGGGGCTGTCGCTCGCTCGTGCGCGAGAGCTGTGCATCGACGCCAAGCGGGCGATCAGCGAGGGCCGATCGCCGGCGATCGAGAAGCAGCGGGAGAAGCGCCGGCTCCTGGAAGCCAAGAGCTTTGGCGAGTTCGGTGAGAAATGGTTGACCGCGGCGCCGATGGCGGACAGCACGCGGGCGATGCGCCGGTCGATCTTCGAGCGCGAACTGCTGCCCAAGTGGCGCACCAGGCTGCTGACGGAAATCACGCCAGACGATCTCCGGGCCCATTGCGGCGCCATCGTCGAGCGCGGCGCGCCGGCGACGGCGATCCACGTCCGCGACATCGTCAAGCAGATCTATGGCTTTGCGATCTTGCATGGCGAGAAAGTCGCCAACCCGGCTGACGATGTGGGACCGTCTTCTATCGCGACCTTCGTGCCGAAGGACCGGTCGCTCTCGCCGACCGAGATCAGGATCATGCTCAAGCTGCTCGAGAAGGTGGCGACGCTGCCGACCATCAGGCTCGGCATGCGCCTCTATCTGCAGACGATGGTGCGCAAGAGCGAGCTGCAGGACGCGACATGGGATGAAGTCGATTTTGAGAATGCCGTTTGGACTATCCCGAAAGAGCGGATGAAGCGCTCGAAAGCGCACAATGTCTATCTGTCGCGCCAGACCCTTGACATCATGATCGCGCTGAAGACCTGTGCCGGAAACTCAAAGTACCTCCTGCCGTCACGCTATGATGCCGATGCGCCCATGTCGCGGGCAACTTTCAATCGCGTCACATATGCGGTGGTTGAGCAGGCGAAGAAGGAAGGTCTGCCGCTGGAGCCTTTCACCGTTCACGACCTGCGGAGGACGGGCTCGACACTGCTCAACGAACTCGGGTTCAACAGCGACTGGATCGAGAAGTGCTTGGCACACGAGGACGGCCGTTCTTCGCGCGGCGTTTACAACAAGGCTGAATATGAAGTGCAGCGGCGCCACATGATGCAGGAGTGGTCCGACATCATCGATGCCTGGGCCGCTGGCAAGAAGCGCGTGCCCGTGGTCATCCCAGCTTCGATGCCGTTGCTTGAACCCGACCCGGCGATCGAACCGGGCGCGATCGCCGCTGCCTGACGTCAGGAGACTGCGCGCGGGTAATAGAGATTGATTGGCGCGAAGCCAACCAGGCTACGACCTCCGCGAGATCCCAAACCACGCAGCGCGGCGAGAGAGCGAAGCGTCGAGGAAACTCGCCGCGCATTTCCATCTCGTATATGGTGCTGTCAGCAAGCGGGACCATCTCCCGTAGCTGGTGCCGCCGGATCGTCCGCTTAATAGATATTTCCGTTGTCGGCGCCATTCCAAATCTCCTCAAGGGTCCGGCTTGAGGCAATTGAAAGCAATCGTCGTTGAAAGAGGGAAGGCCCGGAATTCGTCCGTAGGGGCGTAGGGCGCGCGGGGATAAAAATCGGATAGCTGCAGACGACGCAATCCACCTCGTGCATGGCACAAGGTAATACTATTTCTTCCGATTTTTGAGCGGTGTGACGACGGTCGTTGGGGGAGGCTTTGGAATTACGCTGCGCGCACGCGGTCGCGTCAAGCCCAGCCTCTTGTGTATCTGGCGTTGCGACTCAGCTTCGCCATGCAGCCAGTTGCGGAAGGCCAATAGCGCCGGGTCCTTCTCGCGTATCGGCCTGTAGGCCAGATACCAGCCTTCGTATTTCTGATCAACGATTGGAAATGGGGTGACCAGACGGCCCGCTGCCAGCGCGTCACTGACATAGGGGAGTTGCGCCACAGCGACTCCTACTCCATCGAGGACGGCCTGAATTGCCATCACAGAACTCTCGAACGATACCTCATTAGCTGGCTGTATCGGCGCGCTCAGGCCTGCCGCTTCGAACCACCAGGTCCATTGCTCGCGCAGGTGGGAGACGACGATCAGGGTTGCCGTGTGGAGATCGCGGGGGTGCAGCAAGCTTGCTGCTATTGCTGGCGTGCAGACTGGCACCAGCGTTGATGGGAATAGCTCTTCGGCAATATAGCCAGGCCAACTGCCCGCGCCGCGACGTACAGTACATGTCCAATCGTCACGCAGCGGAAGCATTGCACCGCCCGTAGCGACGCGTACCTCGATGTTGGGATGGTTGCGATTGAAGCTCGTCAAGCGCGGAATTAGCCAATGTAAAGCGAGTGTCGGCGCGACCCCGACGGTGAGCACCGGGCCGGCCTGCATCGAGCCCACTTGCTCAGAGAGCCGGGCGATCGCATCGAAGGCCTCGGTCAGGCCGGGCTGGAACGCCCGGCCCTGATCGGTGAGCTCGAGCCTATTGGCATGACGGCGGAAGAGCGCGAACCCGAGGTGTTTTTCCAAGAGCCGCACCATGTGGCTTACCGCCGTTTGAGTGACATTCAACTCCTCCGCTGCTGCCTTGAAGCTGCCATGCCGTCCAGCCGCTTCGAAGGCTCGCAATCCGTTCAAGGAGGGCATCTGGCGAGTCATTAATACCCCAAATTTAAGTTGGGCTAACCGCGAGAAATTTGCGTTTGCTACGCAAGTTTATCCGCGACATCCTATTCGACAAGGATGAGAATTTCTATGCGTAAGATTGCTCTGGGCATCACAGCCACCGTCGCCTTGCTAGTAGCCGCTGTCTTGCTCGCGGTCGTTACGGGATGGGTGCCGCGAGGGCCAATGAACCACGGGTGGGACTGGCCTTGGCATGATTGGTGGCACTCTCGGCTGGAGCACAGTCGGCTTCACCAGTACGGCCCGACGATGAGCCAAACCCAAATGCTGGGATGGTCGGACGGTCAGATAGTTATGGACACCACCAAGATACGTTCCGCGTGACTACTCGCAGTTCGGCCAACCATCAGTGCAACGATCAACGATAAGCCTACTCAATACAGTGCTTCACCGAGTCAGAGTCCGGGAAAACGTCAAATGATGAAGATATCGAATCTCATAACGACCAGCGCCGCGGCGATAGGAGTCCTGTGCATGCTTCAGGCAGGTCCGGCTGTAAGCCAAGAAAAGCATGGCGTGATACCGCATGCTCCGCTGCTGAAGACCGTATTACCCGGCACAAAAAATTTGGAGGTCGCAGTCTACGAGACGGAATACGCTCCGGGTGGGATCAACCCGCGACATCTCCATCCGGCTGCGATCACATTCTATGTCGTGTCAGGGACAGGTGTTTGGCAGGAAGATGGGAAGCCGCCGGTAACGCTGCATGCCGGTGAGAGTTTGTTTGTTCCCGCGGGCACGATCCATTCCCACTGGAATCCAAGCACCACGGATCATCTTCGCTTCCTGGAGTTCATCGTAGCTGAGAAGGGCAAGGGGCGTTCTATTCCGGAACCGATAAAGAAGTGAGGTTCCCGGAGAGATTGACCGATCAAAAAGATCACGATTCGCTAGAACCTGCACAATCTAACGAAGCATCGGTAAACGAGACTGAGCACAACGCAGTCAGGCGCCGGCGTGCTATTTTTCTGATTTTTGCGAGTGTTGCACTTATTTTAGTTGGCATTGCGACCCACTGGCTTTTGTCGGCGCGAACCAAGACTCCGCCGACCACACGCCCATCTGTACCGGTAAGCATTTCCGTCGCAACTCGACAGAACATACCCGTCGATCTGACCGGTCTTGGCGCCGTGCAGGCCTCATTGACTGTCGGTATTCGTCCCCAGGTCGATGGCACACTGCAGGACGTGCTGTTCACCGAAGGGCAGGATGTAAAGAAGGGCGACGTGCTGGCCAAGATAGATCCGCGCTTGTTCAAGGCTGCGCTTGACCAGGCCCGGGGAAAAAAAGCCCAGGATGCTGCGTTGCTCGTTTCCGCCGAGAAAGATCTTACGCGGTACAAGACGTTGGCGCTGAGTGATTCCATAGCGCGGCAGACCGTCGATCACCAGCAGGCAACGGTCGATCAACTGAAGGCGTCCATTGCGGCCGATGAAGCTGCGATCGACACCGCACAGACACAACTCGATTACACTTCGATCAGGGCGCCAAGCGACGGACGAATTGGCATTCGCTCGATCGATCCCGGGAACGTGGTGCATGTGTCCGACGCACAACCGATCGTCATCCTGATGCGGATCCGCCCGTCCGCTGTGCTGTTCACACTGCCGGCGCGGTTTCTCGATGATGTGCGCAGCGCCTTAGCCCATGGTCCCGTCGTGGTGACGGCTTTCGACCAAAACAACCGCCGCGCACTGAGCGCGGGGAAACTCCTCCTCGTCGATGATGCAATCGATCCCGCTACCGACACCATGCGTCTGAAGGCCATCTTCCCTAATGACGACGAAAGGCTGTGGCCGGGCGAATTTGTTAATGCACGCTTGTCACTCAAGACGCTCAGCGATGCTCTCGTCATTCCATCGAGCGCGGTCCAACGGGGTCCGCAGGGCTTGTTCGTGTGGGTCGTGACGTCGAAAGACACGGCTGAACCCCGGCCGATCGAGGTCGGGCCGACGACTGGCGATCTGACAGTGGTCACTTCGGGCGTTAGCGACGGCGAACGCGTCGTGACGGACGGACAATTCAAGCTGAAGCGCGATGCTAGGGTACAGGTAAGGAGCACGTCACCCCGGTCACCAACGTCCGAGGGTGCGAGGTGAATCTCTCCGCGCCATTCATCGCACGTCCGGTCGCAACGGCACTGCTGATGGCGGCTTTGGCACTCCTGGGCATTGCCGCGTTTCCGCTCCTGCCAGTCGCCCCTCTGCCGCAGGTCGACTTCCCGACCGTTCAAGTCACCGCAACGCTTGCCGGAGCGAGCGCCGACACGATGGCTTCATCGGTCGCGGCGCCGCTCGAGCGCCAGCTCGGGCAGATCGCGGGCGTTACCCAGATGACGTCGCTCAGCGCGCTGGGCGCGACGTCTATCACGATCCAGTTCGATCTTGATCGCAACATCGACTCGGCGGCGCAGGACGTGCAGGCGGCGATTAACGCCGCAAGCAACACGTTGCCGCGATCGATGACGACGCCGCCGACCTACAAGAAACTGAACCCGGCCGACGCCCCCATCCTCGTCCTCTCGGCGAGCTCCGATACCATCCCACTCACCAGCGTCAACGAATATGCCGACAATTACCTCGCCCAAAAGATCTCGCAAGTACCGGGTGTCGCCCAGGTGTCGCTCGGCGGTGAGCAGAAGCCGGCGATCCGTGTTCAAGTCGATCCGGCAAAGCTCGCCTCGCGCGGGTTGACCCTCGAGGACATACGGCCCGTCCTCGCCAACGCCACGACCGATGCCGCCAAAGGCACGCTCGATACGGGCAAAATGAGCTTCACGATCGCAGCCAACGACCAGATCACCGAGGCAAAACAATTCGATGACGTCGTGCTCGCCTACCGCAATGGAGCCCCTGTCAGGGTGCGCGACGTCGGCGAGGCGGTCTCCGCGGCGTCCGATCGAACAGCGGCCGCCTATGACAACAATAAACCCGCGATCCTTCTTACGGTCTATAAGCAGCCCGGCGCCAATGTCATCGACACCGTAGACCGGATCAAGGCCCAACTGCCGCGTCTCGCGGCTGGTATTCCGCCAGCGATCACAATCCATACTGTTCTCGACCGAACAACCACCATCCGCGCTTCGGTGCGCGATGTCGAGTTTACGCTTGGCCTGACTGTCGGCCTTGTCGTGATGGTGGTTCTGCTATTCCTACGCAATTTGTGGGCGACGCTGATTCCGGGCGTCACGATCATACTCGCGCTGCTCGGATCGTTCGCGGCCATGTATGTGCTCAACTTCAGTCTCGACAATTTATCATTGATGGCGCTGACCATAGCCGTCGGCTTCGTGGTCGACGATGCGATCGTCGTCGTCGAGAACATCTATCGTCATATCGAAAGCGGCGTGCCGCCCTTTGAAGCCGCGCTTAACGGCTCGCGAGAGATCGCCTTTACCGTGCTTTCGATCAGCGTGTCGCTGATCGCCGTTTTCATCCCGCTCTTGCTTATGGGTGGGATTGTAGGCCGATTGTTTCGAGAGTTCGCTCTAACCGTGACCGCGGCGATTGCGGTATCAGCTTTGGTATCGCTCACGCTCGCCCCGATGCTGTGCTCGCGCTTCATGCGGCGGGAAGCATCAGAGGATCATGGCCGCCTCTATCGCGCCCTCGAAACTTGCTTCGACAGGATGCAGTCCGGCTATCGGCACACGCTCGACATCGTGCTGCGCCATCAGGCGATCACCCTCTGCGTGTTCTTCGCTACGGTTGTGTTGGCCATCGTCATGGCCATCCAGATTCCCAAGGGCTTTTTTCCGATTCAGGACACCGGCCTGATCGGCGGCCTGGCGGAGGCGGCGCAGGAGGTCTCGCCCGAAGAGATGAAGCGTCTCGAACGCGTCGTCGGAGAGGTTGTCCTCAAGGATCCCGGCGTTGAGGGAATTGCCTCATGGACAGGTAGCACCGGCGGGAACGGCTTCGCACAGACCACGAACACTGCTCGGTTTTATATCGTTCTCAAGCCGCGCGACGAGCGCACGCTCACGGCTTCCCAGATTATCGACCGGTTGAGGCCGAAGATCGCAAAGGTCCAGGGCGTCAATCTTTCTTTGTCGGCAACTCAGGACATCACCGTAGGCGGCCGATCTTCGCGCGGCAGTTTTCAATATACGTTGCAGAGTGCCGAAGTGGGCGAGCTGACCACATGGTCACAGAAGATGCTTCAGAAAATGCGCACGCTGCCCCAGCTCGCGGACGTAGCCACAGACCTTCTCGCCGACGCGCCGCTGCTCACGGTCGACATCAACCGGGACCAAGCTTCACGCTTTGGCATTTCGCCGCAGACGATCGACGACACGCTAAACGATGCCTACGGCCAGCGGCAGATCACGCAGTACTTCACCCAGCTCAATACATACCCGATCGTTCTTGAAATCACCCCGGCACTGCAGCGCACGCTTGCATCACTCGACCGCATCTATGTGAAATCGCCGCTGACAGGCGCTGCGGTGCCGCTTTCCGCGCTCGTGAGAGTTGATTCGGCCAAGGTCGGGTCGCTGTCGGTGACACATCAGGGTCAGTTTCCCGCGGTTACCCTGTCGTTCAATCTCCGTCCAGGCGTCGCGCTTGGCCAGGCTGTCAACGCAATCAGCCAAGCGGCGCAGGAGATCAACATGCCCGGCACAGTGACTGGTGCATTCCAGGGCAATGCGCAAGCGTTCCAGACATCGTTGTCGAGTATGCCTGTGCTGATCATCGCGGCGCTCGTAGTCGTCTATATCATCCTCGGTGTGCTGTATGAGAGTTTCATTCATCCGCTGACGATTCTTTCGACATTACCATCGGCCGGTGTTGGTGCGTTACTTGCGTTGTGGATGGGGCACATAGATCTGTCGGTGATAGGCATCATCGCAATCATCCTGTTGATCGGAATCGTCAAGAAGAACGGCATCATGCTGGTCGACTTTGCCATTGTTGCCGAGCGTGACCGTCACCTTCCACCGGTTCAGGCCATTCGCGAGGCGTGCCTCTTGCGCTTCCGCCCCATCCTGATGACGACGGGGGCGGCTTTGCTTGCCGGAGTTCCGCTCGCGCTCGGCAATGGCACGGGCTCGGAATTACGTCAGCCGCTCGGCTACGCGATGATTGGGGGGCTGGCACTCAGTCAGTTGCTCACACTCTATACGACGCCGGTAATCTATCTGTATCTCGATAGATTCCAAATCTGGCTAAGGCAAAAGCAACCAACCAAAGTCGATGGATCTGAAAATATATTGGCCGCGAAGAGGAAGTGAGAGCATCGCCTGCTGGCGGCATAGTCATGAATGGAGTCAATTGTGACGAGCGTATGTATGCCGTTCGTGGGGCGGTCCGATGACCTCGCAACAATCTGCTGTCGCATCGCGCCATTTATCCTGCCGCGGTATCTTACGCGAAACGTCATAGTGTCCAGTGTGTGCCTGAGACGATCGACTAATAAAGGATTTGAGGGGCGACTCGAAATCTTGATCTCCATGTCCGAGTACGCCTGGCGTGGCGGCAATGGAAATCCGTGACCTTAGATATCTGACGGCATCAGCGGACGCAGGAACCTTCGCCCGCGCCGCCAAAGCGCTTGGATTGAACTCATCCACCATCAGTCGCCGGATCGGACGTGTGGAGGAAGAGCTCGGCTTAACGCTCTTTGAGCGAGGCCGTTTCGGAATACGTCTCACGACGGGCGGCCAGGCGGTGCTGATGTTTGTCCGGCGCGCACTCGCCGATATCGATGCCGTCATGACGTCGGGACACCAGAACGGTACGGGAAAGGTCGGGAAGGTTCGGCTTGGCGTGCGTATGCCGCCTATTGGCGAGCCCATGCGGACTTTGCTTTCAAGGTGGCGGGAGATGCACCCCGATGTGCTTCTAACGATATTCGAGATGAACGAGCGTGACATCCAAGTCGCGCTGGCGGATCGTCGGCTCGATGCCGCCCTGATGACCAGCCATACCCTATGGCCACATGCAACGTCCGAGCCCCTTTACCGCGAACGCATAGTCGCGGCGCTGCCGCAGGGGCACCCTCTTTCCGGGCGCAGGGCGGTCGACTGGGATGTGTTACGTGACGAAATATTCCTGGTTCAAGGATGGGATGAAAGTCAGTCTGCCCGGGAGTTCTATGCCGCATTCCTCGGAAGCGGCGTTAAGTTTCACATGCATGCGGCGAGCAAGCAAAGCGTGTTCGCGCTCGTAGGCGCGGGTTTGGGAGTTACCCTAGCGACGGTGAGCCAGTCTGAAGTCGTATTTCCGGGAGTCGTTTACCGGCCAATCGATGAGGAAGATGCCTGGCTTCAGGTTGAACTCGCCTGGATTCCAGATGCGGAAGACGCTGTCCTCGGCCGCTTCCTCTCCTTTATGCGCGATGAATCGCGCTCACGGCACCTTCTGCGACAAGCTTCTTCGTAATTTCGCGAAAACTCGGTCCGTTGCCATGAATCGCGCCAACATCGGAGCTACGAGCTTCTCGGGTTCGATTGCAGCATGATCGGTTTCACGCACAAGCACTGCTCCGTAGGCAAGGAGATCGCGGTGCACTGACGCGGGCAACTCGACTGTGAGTTTGACTGGCTTGATCTCTTCGATTGCAGCGAGCTTGAGCTTTGCCATGTTGTTTCTTCATGCTCCGTACGGTTCGAGGACCAGATCGTGGGTAACCATCACACGAACCGGGAAACCAGGCCGGATCGTGATCGTCGGCTGAATGTTGAGCGAGCGGCTGACCACTTGCTGTCCAGTCTGGTTAATGCTTTGCGACATCCCCTGTTGGACTGCTTCGGCAAGCGAGCCATTATTGTTGCCGCTCATGCCGACCTCCGTTCCAACGCTCAGGACAGTCGAAAGAAGAGCGGCCTTGAACAGCATGCCCCAATGGTTATCGACCTCGTCCTCAAGGCCAGCGTAGCCTTCGGTGTCAGCGCCAGGTTGGCGCTCCAGGACGATCGATTTGCCGTTCGGCATGATGAGACGGTTCCAGACGAGCAAGGCGCGCGACTGGCCAAATGCAATCTGCGCATCGTATTGGCCGATCAGACGTGATCCTTGTGGGATCAGCAGCGTCTTGCCCGTCGGACTGTCATAGACGTCCTCTGTCACCTGCGCTGTGACCTGACCCGGCAAATCTGAACGGAGTCCGGTGATCAGGGACGCCGGGATCACAGCGCCAGCCTGCAGCACATAGGGACTAGCCGGTTCTTGGACGCGATCAGGGCTCGTGGTGCGGCGGTCGATGTTGCCATTCAGGAAAGCGAGCTTGTGATCCTGAGATGTAAGGTCGGCCGACGTGTTCGCCGGTGCCGGGTCTGGGGTGCCGGCGGTCGGTGAAGGCGTCACCGAGCCTGCCGCGACATTTGTCGTGGCGAACAGATGGCTGGTCCGCGCTGCTTCCATCTCTTGAGCAAGTCGTTGCTCTTCGGGACTCGGACCGGGCATCGGCATTCCAGGTGCGGGCGCGCCGGC
>JAFKKM010000110.1 GCA_017305555.1 Hyphomicrobiales bacterium
TTGCTCACTTTCTTGCCATCGATCCTCAGCACAGCGACGCTGCCGTTCTTCTTGCGGAAGAAGGCATCCTTGGCGGCGTTGGAGCCGCGCAGGATGGCGGCGGCGGCGAGATTGCCCTTGGGGCTGATGGCGAAGCCCTCGGGGCCGTCGCCGACCACCACGCGATCGATGGCGCGCGGCGGATTGAGGGTGAGATCGAACACGCTGACGGTGTCGACGCTGCCGTCCGACGCACCGGCGTTGCCGTTGTCGGCGGTCATCGCCAACTGCCCGTTCGGCGTTACCGCGACGTTGTAAGGCCACAGCCCGGCGGCGAGATCGAGCTTGTTATAGGTGACCTTGCCGTTGGCGATATCCAGCACCGAGAGTTTGTGGGTGGTGAACTTGACTGCGTAAGCGTGCTTGCCGTCGGGGGCGAAGGTGACATGCGCGACGCTGTCGCCCATCGCGATGGTGTCGGTCACCTTCACGTCAGTGCCGTTGACAGAAAGCACGGAGATGGAGGCGTCGCCGCGATTGGCCACCAGCGCCATCTTGCCGTCGGGACTGAAACTGAGACCGGACGGCTGCTTGCCGCCGGTGATGGTGGCGGCGAGTTTCGCAGGCTTGGCCTTGAGGTCGATGACGTAGATCTTGTTATCGAGATTTATCTTCAGCGCATCGCCACCCTTGGCCTCGTCCTTGGCGACGTCAACGGAATCCGACACCAGCGCCACCGAACCGGTCGGATCGATATCGACGTTGACCGGCGGACCTATCACCGAATTGTCCAGCGGGAGCGTGGCGACGATCTTCGGCTTCTCCGGATTGGCGAGATCGACGATCAGCACCGAGTCCTTGCCGGCCGGCTTCAGCACTGTCTTGCCGGCGTCGTCCCACAAGACCTTCTCGTCGTTGCCGACGATCATGAAGGGGGCGGCGTGCGCCATGCTGAGTGCCGTGCCGCCAAGCATGATCGCCGTCGCCAGCGATAGTCCGACCGATCGAGATATCGACATCGTTGCTCTCTCCCTGAATGCCGGGTGGTTTCCCGGATGGATTTCGGCGGAGCGTATCGGTTCCGCGTGCGGGCCGGTAGTATGGCCGGATCGATGGCGGGGTTGCGGCGCGTGCGGGAGACGCCGTTGCTGACCTCCCGCGGCAGCGGCAGCGAGGAGGTTCCATCCGATGGCGCGCCCTCTCGTCTTGGTCGAATGTCTGAAGGGTTGGAAAGGGTGGGAGGGTTGACCGTGACGCCGTATCCGGTCACTTTCTCGTCAAATTCAACCTGGGGGAGAATTCTGCTCATGAAAGCGAAACTGCTTGCCGCCGTTGCGGTGTCCGTGGCCCTGGCTTCGGGTCCCGCCGCTCATGCGGAACAGTTCATCAATGTGCTGACCGGCGGCACGTCCGGCGTCTACTACCCGCTCGGCGTCGCCATCGGAAAAATCTACAGTGACAAGATTCCGAATGCCAAGACCCAGGTGCAGGCCACCAAGGCGTCGGTCGAAAACCTCAATCTGCTGGAGCAGGGACGTGGTGAGATCGCGTTTACGCTGGGTGACTCGCTGAAGGCGGCGTGGGAAGGCGACGAGGAAGCCGGTTTCAAGAAGAAGCTGACCAAGCTGCGCACCATCGGCGCCATCTATCCGAACTACATCCAGATTGTCGCCACCGCCGAGAGCGGCATCAAGACCTTGGCGGACCTGAAGGGCAAGAGCCTGTCGGTTGGCGCGCCGAAGTCCGGCACCGAACTGAATTCGCGCGCAATCCTCAAGGCCGCCGGCATGACCTATAAGGACATCGGCAAGGTCGAGTATCTGCCGTTCGCAGAATCGGTCGACCTGATGAAGAACCGTCAGCTCACGGCGACGTTGCAATCGGCGGGCCTCGGCGTTGCCTCGCTGAAGGACCTCAGCAACTCGAACGAGATCAACGTCGTGTCGGTGCCGAAGGAGATCGTCGACAAGATCGGTCCTCCGTTCGTTGCGGCAACGATCCCGGCCAACACCTACAAAGGCCAGGACAAGGATGTGCCCACCGCGGCGGTGATCAACTTCCTGGTGACCAGCTCGGCGGTGTCCGACGATCTCGCTTACCAGATGACCAAGCTGGTCTATGACTCGCTGCCGGAACTGTACTCGGCGCACGCGGCCGCGCACGGAATCAAGCTGGAGACGGCGGCCATGGGTAGCCCGGTGCCGCTGCATCCGGGCGCAATCCGTTACTTCAAGGAAAAGGGCCTGATCAAGTAACAGGCCGAACCTAAGTTATCTCTGACGTCATGGCCGGGCTTGTCCCGGCCATCCACGTCTGGGCCAGGGAAAATACCGGCGAACATATCTCGTGATATGTTCGTGGCGGATGCGCCGTGAGCGCGGGGGTGGGGACGATGTCGCAGGCAGCAGCAGCACCGACGCAAGACAATGCAATCCAGGTCGAACCGGTCAAGGTCGATCTTGGCAATTTCGAGCATGGCTTTCCGGAAGGTTTCGGCCCCGGCCGCTGGGGGACTTTCGCCTATGCGATCGGCATCGCGTTCGCGGTGTTCCAGATCGCCATCGCAGCGTGGAACATCCTGCCGAGCCAGGTGGTGCGCGGCGTCCATGTCGGCTTCATCATCCTGATGACCTTCGGCCTGATCGGCAACTTCACCGCCAAGACCGATAAGGAACGTGCGCTGGCGTGGCTGATTGGCGGTGTCGGGTTCCTCTGCGGTCTCTATCAGTGGATTTTCTATGCCGACCTGATCCTGCGCGACGGCGATCCCACTACGCTCGACCTCGTGGTCGGCACCTTGCTCGCGATCCTGATTTTTGAGGGCACGCGGCGACTGATGGGCGCGGCGCTGCCGTTGATGTGCGGCGCCTGCATTCTCTATTGGGCATTCGGGCAATATCTGCCGTCGCCGCTCAATCATCGCGGCTACGGCTTCGACCAGATCATCACCCATCTGTCATTTGGCACCGAAGGTTTCTACGGCGTGCCGATCTATGTGTCGGCGACCTATATCTTCCTCTTCATCATGTTCGGTTCGTTCCTCGAACGCGCCGGCATGATTCAGTTGTTCACCGACGTCTCGCTCGGCATCTTCGGCGGCACGCGCGGCGGCCCGGCCAAGGTCGCGGTGGTGGCGTCCGGCATGATGGGTACGATCTCCGGCTCCGGCGTTGCCAACGTGGTCACGGTGGGGCAGTTCACCATTCCGCTGATGATCCGCTTCGGATATCGCCGCGCCTTTGCCGCCGGCGTCGAAGCCACGGCCTCGATGGGCGGCCAGATCATGCCGCCGGTGATGGGCGCGGTCGCCTTCATCATGGCTGGGACGCTTGGCGTCGATTACATGGTGATCGTGCGCGCCGCGGTGATCCCGGCGGTGCTGTATTACGCCTCCGCGTTCTGGATGGTGCATCTCGAAGCCGGCAAGTACGGCCTCAAGGGCATGAGCC
>JAFKKM010000111.1 GCA_017305555.1 Hyphomicrobiales bacterium
CGGCCTTCAAGAAGATCTATGACAGTCAGACGGCTTTCAAAAAAGATGCCTATCTGTGGGCGCAGGTCGCGGAATATACCTATGACACGTTCATGATGATCCAGCAGCGCGCCGGAAAACTCTGAACGATCCTGCCCGGGAACAAACGCCCCGGAGCGTCGCTCCGGGGCGTTTTCGTTGCGGGCTGCCGAAGTTCGGCGCCGCGACGCGCCGTCAGTTGAATTTCGGGGGCTGGCTGAGGTCGGTCCCGGGGGCGGGGGTTGCCGGCTTGGGCGCATTGCCGCCGCCCAGACCAGGCGGGGTACCCCCGAGGCCGGAAGGCGTGCCGCCAAGGCCGGGAGTCGCGCCTTGTTGGCCCTGGGCCGGTGACTGCGTGTTGCCGCTGCCCGGCGCGGCGAAGGGGTTGAAGCCCATGCCGTTGCCGCCAAGGCCGGGGATCTGGATCTGGATCTTGTTGATGTCCTCGTGCACGGCATTGCCCTTGTAGCGCATCACCATCTGGGGGAAGGCGATGGTGAGGCCGATCATCAGGACCTGGATGATGACGAACGGCACCGCGCCCCAATAGATTTGCCCGGTGGTGACGGGCTCCATCCGCTTTTGCGTGACGCGATCGATGTAACTGTCCTTCGGCGCGACTGAGCGCAGGTAGAACAGCGCGAATCCGAACGGCGGATGCATGAATGAGGTCTGCATGTTGACGCCGAGGATGACGCCGAACCAGATCAGGTCGATGCCGAGCTTCTCCGCCGCCGGCCCGAGCAGCGGGATGATGATGAAGGCGAGCTCGAAGAAGTCGAGGAAGAACGCGAGGAAAAAGACGAAGATGTTGACGAAGATCAGGAAGCCGACTTGTCCGCCCGGCAGCGACGTCAGCAAATGCTCGACCCAGACGTGGCCGTTGACGCCGTAGAATGTCAGCGAGAACACGCGCGCGCCGACCAGGATGAAGATCACGAACGCCGACAGCTTGGCGGTCGCCTGTACGGCCTGACGGATCAGATCCCAGGACAGGCGTTTTTTGGCGGCGCCAAGCAACAGCGCGCCGGTCGCGCCCATCGCGCCGCCTTCGGTCGGCGTCGCCACGCCGATGAAGATGGTGCCGAGCACCAGGAAGATCAGGAATAGCGGCGGCACCATCACGAAGGTGGTCTGTTGAGCCATCCGCGACAGGAAGCGGACGCCGGTCAGGCGATGCACGATCCAGTTCAACACCGCGACGGCGAATGCGAAGATGATGCCGTACATCATGCTGACGACGACGAAGTCGGCGCCGTGAGTGTCCGAATGCCGCATCATGAACCAGGCGAAGGCGACGCTGACGAGGGTGAGGATGCCGAGTGAGGTCAGACCGCGGCTGCCACTGTCTTCACGGAAGCCGATGGCTTCGGCCGGCAGGCCCGGCGTGTACTTGGGAAACAGCAGCGAGACGAGAAGGATATAGCCCGCATACAGACCGGTCAGCACCAGACCCGGAATAAACGCGCCTTCGTACATGTCGCCGACCGAGCGGCCGAGCTGGTCGGCCATCACGATCAACACGAGAGACGGCGGGATGATCTGCGCCAGGGTGCCGGAGGCGGCGATGACGCCGGTGGCGACGCGGCGGTCGTAACCGTAGCGCAGCATGATCGGCAGCGAGATCAGGCCCATCGAAATCACCGAGGCGGCGACGACGCCGGTGGTGGCCGCAAGCAGCGCGCCGACGAAAATCACTGCGAAGGCGAGGCCGCCGCGTACCGTGCCGAACAATTGCCCGACGGTGTCGAGCAGGTCTTCCGCCATGCCGGATCGCTCCAGCACCAACCCCATGAATGTGAAGAATGGAATGGCCAGCAGCGTGTCATTGTTCATCACGCCGTAGACGCGTTCCGGCAAGGCTTGCAGGAAGTTGGGATGGAATTGGCCGAGTTCAATGCCGATGAAGGCGAACAGCAGGCCGACGGCACCGAGCGAGAATGCCACCGGGTAACCCAGCAGCAGAAACACGACGAGCGCCACGAACATGATCGGCGCCATGTTCTCGATCAGAAAAGCAATCATGGAGTCCCCCGAGCCGTTTCCGGCTCCCTCAATCTTTCTTGATGGCTTCGACCAGATGCTCGACTTCGGCTTCGAGACTTGACGGCTGTGCCTCGTAAGGGTCCGGTATCAGCCCCCGCATCACCGCGATGCGCTTGATCAGTTCGGAAATGCCCTGAATCAGCAGCAGCGTGAACCCGATCATCAAGAGCGCCTTGGCGGGCCATTGCGGCAGCCCGCCCGCGTTGGCCGATTGCTCGTTGATTTCCCAGGAGCGGATGAAGAACGGCACGCTGGTGACGATCATCACGATGCACAGCGGGATCAGGAAGAAGGTGTGGCCGATAACGTCGATGGTGTCGCGAACCTTCTTCGGCCAGAAGCTATTGACGATATCGATCCGGATATGTTCGTTGCTGAGCAACGTCCACGGCGCGCAGAGCAGGAAGACGATTCCGAACAGCACCCATTGCAACTCCAGCCAGGCGTTCGATGATTCGTCGAATACCTTGCGGATGGTGGCGTTGGCGCTCGAGATCAGGACAGCGAGAAGAATCAGCCACGACAAATGCCGGCCGATCCATGAGTTGATCGCGTCGATCCCCTGACTGAGTTTCAGGAGCGATTGCACGGAAGGTCTCCCCGATTTCAGCTTCCGCCATCCCGTCGGCATCTTGGGGCCGGGGCTTATTATTCGAGCGGCTTGAAGCGGCTGCACCATTTCAGCGCACCGCGCCGCCGTCAATTGGAAGTTTGGCGGCGGGCGGGACAACCGTGGGGACACCCACAGGGGTGGCGTCGGGGAAGTTTATCCCCCGGTCACGCTCATGTGCCGGCTAACGCTGGGGCGATTGTGCCGGCGGTCGATGACGAAGTCGTGGCCCTTGGGCTTGAGACCGATGGCGCGGTCGATGGCCTGACTGAGCAGTTCGTTCTCGGGCGAGGCCCGCAGCGGCCGGCGAAGGTCGGAGGCGTCCTCATGGCCGAGGCAGGTATGGATGGTGCCGGTGCAAGTGACCCGGACACGGTTGCAGGATTCGCAGAAATTATGGGTCATCGGCGTGATGAAGCCGATCTTGCCGCCGGTCTCGCTGACCTGGACGTAGCGGGCAGGGCCGCCGGTGGAATCGTCGAGGTCGGTCAGGGTGTAGCGCGTCGCCAGTCGGCTGCGCAGCAGCGACAGCGGCAGGTACTGGTCGATGCGTCCGGTGCCGATGTCGCCCATCGGCATCACCTCGATCAGCGTCAGGGTCATGCCCTTGTCGTGGGCCCATTCCATCAGCGCCGGAATCTCGTCCTCATTGACGTTCTTCAGTGCCACCGCGTTGATCTTCACCGCGAGGCCGGCGGCACGCGCCGCCGCCGCCGC
>JAFKKM010000051.1 GCA_017305555.1 Hyphomicrobiales bacterium
TATGGATCCCCGCCTGCGCGGGGACGACGCCGGGGGTGTTGAGGCGTTCTGCGACGACGGGAAGCATCACGTTCCATTGCCGATGCCTCCTGCGCGAAATTGTCGCAGTCTGCATAGTTTCCAACCAAGGTTCGTTTGAAAAACAGGCAGCGGTCTTGTAAACGGACGCCTAGTGAAGCGAATTTGACATTCGCCGGCCAGCTCGCGGCAAATCCGGGAGGCGAATGTCAAATTCCAAGCTTCACTAGCAGGTTATATTTGCTGGTGGTTCTTTGCTTCCAGCATTTGCAAAGCACCCGCCGCGACGGGAGGCAAATGCTGGAAGCGAACCACCAATGTCGGATCGCGTGGAGCCTTTCATACCCCTGTGGCAAACGGGGCGGGCTGTGCCTTCGGCCTGCTTCAACCATAAACCAAGTGTTTGGGGGTGCTTCATGCTCGACGAAAAGCTCGAACCGATTTTCAATGAAGTGTTGCAACGCAACCCGGGTGAAAACGAGTTTCACCAGGCGGTCCGCGAGGTGCTGGACAGCCTCGGCGCGGTGATCGCTAAGCATCCGGGCTATGCCGAAGCGGCGCTGATCGAGCGCATCTGCGAGCCGGAGCGGCAGATCATCTTCCGCGTGCCGTGGATCGACGACAAGGGCAATGTCCGCATCAACCGCGGCTTCCGCGTCCAGTTCAATTCCGCGCTCGGCCCCTACAAAGGCGGCCTGCGTTTCCATCCGAGCGTCTATCTCGGCACCATCAAGTTCCTCGGCTTCGAGCAGACCTTCAAGAACGCGCTGACCGGCATGCCGATCGGCGGCGGCAAGGGCGGCTCGGACTTCGACCCCAAGGGCCGCTCCGAGCGCGAGATCATGCGCTTCTGCCAGTCCTTCATGCTGGAACTGCATCGCCACCTCGGCGAATACACCGACGTGCCGGCGGGCGACATCGGCGTCGGCCAGCGTGAGATCGGTTTCATGTTCGGACAGTACAAGCGCATCACCAACCGTTATGAGTCGGGCGTGCTGACCGGCAAGGGCCTGACCTGGGGCGGCTCGCGCGTGCGCACCGAGGCCACCGGCTACGGCGCGTCGTACTTCGTCGAGCGCATGCTCGGCACCCGCAAACAGGGCTTCGACGGCAAGAAGGTGCTTGTCTCCGGCGCCGGCAACGTCGCCATCTACACCATGGAGAAGGTGACGGAGTTCGGCGGCAAGGTGATCGCCTGTTCGGATTCCAACGGCTACGTGGTGGACGAGAAGGGCATCGACCTCGACCTCCTGAAGGAGATCAAGGAGAAGCGCCGCGGCCGCGTGTCCGACTACGCCAAGGCGCGCGGCAACGGTGCCAAGTACATCGCCGGCGGCCGCCTCTGGGAAGTGCCGGCCGACATCGCAATGCCGTCCGCGACCCAGAACGAGCTCAACGGCACCGATGCCGCGACGCTGATCAAGAACGGCGTGATCGCGGTGGGCGAAGGCGCCAACATGCCCTGCACCCCGGAAGCCGTCCATGCCTTCCTGCAAGCCAAGGTGCTGTTCGGCCCCGGCAAGGCCACCAATGCCGGCGGCGTCGCCACCAGCGCGCTGGAAATGCAGCAGAACGCCTCGCGCGACTCATGGACCTTCGAGGACACCGAGGAGCGGCTGGCGACCATCATGCACGGTATCCACGACACCTGCGCGCAGACCGCCGAGGAATACGGCGCGCCGGGCAACTACGTGGTCGGCGCCAACATCGCCGGTTTCATCCGCGTGGCAGAGGCGATGCAGGCGATGGGCGTGGTGTAAGGGCAAGCGCCTTTCACCGCGCAGCAACGTCATTGCGAGCGAAGCGAAGCAATCCAGAAAGCCAAAGAGCAAAGTCTGGATTGCTTCTCGCCCCACTCCCCGCAATGACGACCGCAAGTTTTCTCGTCATGGCCGGGCATAGCCGTTCGAAGAACGGCGTCGCTTCGCTCGCCTATCTCCCGGCCATCTACGTCTTTCGCGAACTGTTACGAGAACCGTGGTGTAGACTGCTTTGCCGCTACCCTCGGCGTCGTCCCCGCGAAGGCGGGGACCCATTACCCCTGGCCTTGCTTATGATTGAAAGCATAAGCAAATGAGCGGCTTCCATATTACTTCCGCTGCGGAGTCTGGGTCCCCGCCTGCGCGGGGACGACGATCATCGTGGTGCGAGCCCACCCAAAGCTGACGTCGATCAGACACTGAGGATGACGGCTCCTTCCAAACCATCCTCTTGTCTTGCCCGGTTTGCATCTCTACCTCTGCATTCGTTTTGCAGAGGAAGCCCGCCATGCTCGACGCCGCCGTCAAGGCGCTGACGCAAATCCTGTCACGGCCGATGCGCGCCATCCTGTGGCGCTCGATCGGGCTCGCGCTGATTCTGATCGTGGTGCTGGCGGTTGCCCTGCAACGCCTGCTGAGCTGGTTCGCCACCTCGGGGATGGTGTGGGCAGAAGCCACGCTCGGCCCTGACTATCACACACCGCTCAACATCCTGTCGTGGATGGTGTCGATCATCGCCGGTTTCGGCATCGTGTTCGGCGCGATCTTCCTGATGCCCGCCATCACCTCGCTGGTGGCGAGCGTGTTCGTCGACGACGTCGCCGACATCGTCGAGCGCGAGCACTATCCGGCGGAGCGTGTCGGCACCGCGCTGCCTTACGGACTCGCGATCAGCGAAGGCATCAAGTTCGCCGGCCTGACACTGCTCGCATATCTGATCGCGCTGCCGTTCGCGCTGTTCGCGGGGCTCGGCTTCATCGCCTTCTTCATCGCCACCGGATGGCTGCTCGGCCGCCAGTATTTCGAATTCGCCGCGCTGCGCTTCCGCCCCGTTGACGAAGCGAAAGCGATGCGCCGCCACTACGCCGGAACGATCTTCACCGCCGGCCTGATCATCGCCGCCTTCGTCTCGATCCCCATCGTCAACTTCGCGACGCCCGTCTTCGCCATGGCGCTGATGGTGCATCTCCACAAACAATTGAGCGGACCGAGACCGGAGTTGATCGAACCCGAGCGTAAACGCACCAGCGTGCCGACGGTGTGAGCGCTACACCGTCTTCTCCGGCCACTGACATAGATCGTTGATGACGCAAACCTCGCAGCGCGGCTTGCGGGCGAGGCAGGTGTAACGGCCGTGCAGGATCAGCCAGTGATGTGCGTGCAGCATGAACTCCGGCGGAATCACCCGCTCGAGATTCTGCTCCACCTCGAGCGGCGTCTTGCCCGGCGCCATGCCGGTGCGGTTGCCGACGCGGAACACATGCGTATCCACCGCCATGGTCGGCTGTCCGAATGCCATGTTGAGCACGACGTTGGCGGTCTTGCGGCCGGCGCCCGGCAATGACTCGATCTCGGCGCGGGTGCGCGGCACCTCGCCGCCGAACTCATTGATCAGTTTCTCCGATAGCGCGATGACGTTCCTGGCCTTGGTGCGGTAGAGCCCGATCGTCCTGATGTAATCCCGCAACCGCTCCTCGCCGAGCGCCAGCATCTTCGCCGGCGTATCCGCGATCGGAAACAGCTCCCGCGTCGCTTTGTTGACCCCGGCGTCCGTCGCCTGCGCGGACAGCACCACCGCCACCAGGAGGGTGAACGGGTTGAGATGGTCCAGTTCGCCCCTCGGCTCCGGGTTGGCAACCGCAAACCGACGGAAGGCCTCGTGCACCTCGGCGGCGGTCCAGGGTTTGAATTTGGGTTTGGGGGTGGTCGCCCGCTTCTTGACGGCTTTCCGAACGGGCTTCGCACCCGTCGCAAGCGGGGATGTCGCGCCATTGTTTCGCCGCGGCTTTGCCGCAGGATTCCCGCCTGATCTTGCACCCGATCCGGCAGCTTTCGATTTCGATCCCGGCGCGGATCGGTGGATGCTTTTGGCCATGATCGGGTATAATGACAGGCCATGACCGCAGGCAACGACTTTAACGATGCCCTCCCCCCGGAGCCGGAATTGTTTTCGGCCCTGCTGGTGCCGCATCGTTCGTTGAGCCGGAAAAGCTTCGCGGTGCTGATGGCCGTCATCAGCGTCGTCAACTTCACCGCCGGCATGATCTTCCTGTTCAAGGGCGCGTGGCCGGTGCTCGCCTTTTTCCTGCTCGACGTGCTGGCGATCTACTGGGCGTTCCGGATCAATTTCCGCGACGCCAAGGCCACCGAAGAAATTTCCATCACCACCTCCGAACTGCGCGTTCGCAAGACCGATTATCGCGGCGCGGCGACGGAATGGGTGTTCAATCCGCTATGGGTGCGGCTCGACCAGACCGTGCATCAGGAATACGGCATCGAGCGGTTGTGCCTGGTATCGCGCGGCCGCAGCCTCGCCATCGCGCAATTCCTCGGCCCCGACGAGAAATCGAGTTTCGCGAGTGCGCTGACCAGCGCCTTGCAGGCGGCGAAGCGCGGGCCGGTCTATAATCCGCTGACCTGAGTTCGTCGGGAAACGGGTGGTGGCCAACCGGCTTCAAGCCTACATTCAGGCTATGATCAGTATAGCCACCCATGACGATTGTTTCGCCAAACCGAAGCCGCAAAATCCGGCGCTCGGCGAATATGATGCGATTCGGCGCGCGGTCGATTTCATCTCCACGCACTGGCGCATTCAGCCGTCCGCCGAAAAGATAGCGGACGTAACGGGTGTTTCCGTGGACGAACTGCACATCTTGTTCCGGCGCTGGGCGGGACAACCGCCAGCGACATTCCTAAAGGCAGTCACCTTGCTGCAATTTCTTGATGATTGCCGAGAACCTGTGGTTTTCCGGGCCGATAAATCTGGATTCAAGTCATGATGAACCTCGCCACCCAAGAGCACCGCCTCGCCAAACCGGGACCGCAGGACGCCGCGTTGCGCGACTACGACAGCGTGCGCCGCGCCATCGCTTTCATCTCCGCGCATTGGCGTGCGCAGCCGACCATTGAGGCCATCGCCGACGCCGCCGGGCTGACGCCCGACGAATTGCACCATCTGTTCCGGCGTTGGGCCGGGCTGACGCCGAAGGCCTTCATGCAGGCGCTGACGCTCGATCATGCAAAAGGCCTGTTGCGCGATTCCGCCAGCATTCTCGATGCCGCGCTCGACTCCGGCTTGTCCGGGCCGGGCCGATTGCACGATCTGTTCGTCACGCACGAAGCAATGTCGCCGGGCGAATGGAAAGCTGGCGGCGCCGGGATGACGCTGCGTTACGGCTTCCATCCGTCGCCATTCGGCACCGCCATCGTCATCGCCAGCGGTCGCGGCCTTGCGGGTCTCGCCTTCGCCGATCCGGGCGACGAGATGACCGCGCTGGCCGACATGCGGCGGCGTTGGCCGCGCGCCGAATGCATCGAGGATCACGCCGGCACCGCCGCGATGGCGCAGCGTATCTTCGACACCCGGCTTTGGCGTTCCGACCAGCCGTTGCGCGTGGTGTTGATCGGCACCGATTTCGAAGTGCGGGTGTGGGAATCGCTATTGAAGATTCCGATGGGCCGCGCCACCACCTATTCGGACATCGCCTGCAATGTGCAAAATCCGAAAGCCTCACGCGCGGTAGGCGCCGCGGTCGGCCGCAATCCGATCTCGTTCGTGGTGCCGTGCCACCGCGTGATCGGCAAGAGCGGCGCGCTCACCGGTTATCACTGGGGCATCACCCGCAAGCAGGCGATGCTGGGCTGGGAAGCCGGGCAGGTCAGCGCGGCGTAAGGTCGCCGCAATGTCGGCACCGCATTCGTCGTGCCCGGACTTGATCCGGGTACCCATCTCTTAAGAATCGATGGATTGCCGGGTCAAGCCCGGCAATGACGTTGCGAAAGACTGCAAGTACTTGTGCCTGCTCACGCCGCGAGATCGAGCACCGATGCCACTGTCGCGTCGGCGTTGAGACGATAGATCACCGGCACGCCGGTCGCGAGTTCGCGCTTGAGAATGTTTTCCGGCGTCAGCTTCTCCAGCACCATGATCAGCGCGCGTAGCGAATTGCCGTGCGCCGCCACCAGCGTACGTTCGCCGCGCAACACGCACGGCAAAATCTCCTGCACGAAATACGGCAGCGTGCGCGCCAGCGTATCCTTCAGGCTCTCGCCGCCCGGCGGCGGCACGTCGTAGGAACGGCGCCAAACGTGGACCTGTTCCTCGCCCCACTTCTTGCGGGCATCGTCCTTGTTCAGCCCTGATAGATCGCCGTAGTCGCGCTCATTCAACGCGAGATGCTTGCGGACCGGAATGCCGCTCTGGCCCATTTCCTTCAGCGCGATATCGAGCGTGTGCTGCGCGCGCGTCAGCGCCGAGGTGAAAGCGATGTCGAACGTCAACCCTTGCGCCTTCAGCTTGCGCCCCGCCTCCTGAGCCTCGTTGCGCCCCTGCTCGGTGAGATCAGGATCTTTCCAGCCGGTGAAAAGATTCTTCAGATTCCATTCGCTCTGGCCGTGACGCACGAGGACGAGAAGTCGGTCGCTCATTCTTTCCGTTTCCATTCCGTGTTTGCGATGATTGTCAGAAATCGCTCAAACCGAGCACATCGGCCATCGAATACAATCCCGGCGGCTTGCCTTGCGCCCATAGCGCCGCCTTCAACGCGCCGTGCGCGAAGATCATGCGATCCTCGGCCTTGTGCGAGAGTTCGATGCGCTCATACGGTCCGGCGAAGATCACAGTGTGATCGCCAGTGACAGTGCCGCCGCGCAACGCCGCGAAGCCGATGTCGCCCTTGCGCCGCGCGCCGGTGATGCCATCGCGGCCGCGCGCCGAATGATCCTGCAACTGAATGTCGCGACCCGCCGCCGCCGCTTCACCGAGCATCAGCGCAGTGCCGGATGGCGCATCGATCTTCGCCTTGTGATGCATCTCGACGATTTCGATATCGAAGTCCGGGTCGAGTGAGCGCGCGACGCGCTTCACCAGCGCCGCAAGCAGATTGACGCCGAGGCTCATGTTGCCGGCCTGCACCACCACGGCCTGCTTGGTCACGCTTTTGATAATAGCGTGGTCGGAGGCCGTAAGACCGGTGGTGCCGATCACATGCACCAGCCCGCGCTGCGCGGCGATGGCGACATTGGCAATGGTGGCGCGCGGCACGGTGAAATCGAGAATGCCGTCGGCCTTGGCCGACAGCGACCACAGGTCCGCCGAGACTTCCACGCCGGTTGGCGGCAGGCCCGCCAAGGTGCCGGCATCCTGGCCGATCCATTCGGAACCCGGCGCCTCCAGCGCGCCGGTGACGACTGCGCCTTTGGTTTCGGAGATCGCGCGCATCAGCGCGCGGCCCATCCGGCCGCCGGCCCCCGCAACGATCAATCGCATTTCCGACATGGTCCGGACCTCAATGATGTCGCGGTATAGCGGGGACACAGCGTCCCGGCAACCAAGGCTACGTCAGGGCTGCGGCCCGTCATAGCCTTCGATCACCACGATATCGCCTTCCGAATAGGGTTTGCGCGCCTTGATCAGCGCCTGATATTCCGGCGATTCGTAGCAGGCCAGCGCGGTCTCGTAGTCCTCGAATTCAATGACGACGTTGCGCGAACGAGACGAGCCTTCCTTGCTTTCGAAGTTGCCGCCGCGAATGAGGAACCTGGCGCCGTATTTATGAAACAGCGCGCCGTTGTGAGCGACGTAGTCCCGCTTGTAACCCTCGAGATCATGTACGTCGACGCGCCCGATCCAGTATCCCTTCGCCATTATCATCGTCTCCCGTCAGTTTTTGCCTGTTGGATGTCCGCGACGATCGCATCCGCCGCGGCCTTCGGATCGCTCGCAGCCATCACCGGCCGACCGACCACCAGATAGTCGGCACCAGCGGCGATGGCCCGCGCCGGCGTCATCACCCGCTTCTGATCGCCGACCTCGCTGCCGGCGGGCCGGATGCCAGGGGTGACCAGACTCATGTTCGCGCCTGCGATGGGGCGAAGACTGGCGGCTTCCTCGGCCGAGCACACAATGCCGTGGATGCCAAGCGCCTTCGCTTGCTCGGCGCGATGCCGCACCAAATCGGATACGCCGAGCCGATAACCGGCAGCTTGCAGATCGGCTTCGTCGTAGGAGGTGAGCACCGTCACGGCGAGTATCTTCAGGTTCGATCCAGCACTTGCTTCGACCGCGGCCTGCATCGTTTGCGGATAGGCGTGGACCGTCAGGAACGTCGCGCCGAGACCCGCGACGCTCTTGACGCCGCTTGCGACCGTGTTGCCGATGTCATGCAGCTTGAGATCGAGAAAGACCTTCTTGCCTGCGTCTGCGAGTTTCCGCACCAGCGGCAACCCACCAGCGTAGGCGAGCTGATAGCCGATCTTGTAGAACGTCACGCTGTCGCCGAGCCGAGCGATCATCGCCTCCGCGGCCGCGACACTCGGAACATCGAGAGCGACGATCAAGCGATCACGCGGGGGAATGGCACTATCGGTCATGTTGCCTCATCTGTTCCGCGACCTCGATCAACTGTTGCACCATGGCCGTCAGCATATCGCGGTCGTTACCATGCCTGAGCCGGTCCATATCGTCGTAAGCCTGATCGGCGGCCGACAGTGACAACTGCGTCGGAATGACGGTGACACGGCATCCGGATAGCATCAATCGCAGCATCATCAGACTTCGCGCGCCGCCGAACCGCCCGGTCGAGGCCGAGGCCAGCGCAAACGGCCGCCCGCGCATCGCATGTCCGGGCGGCTCGTCGCGTTCGCGCACGCGCGTCACCCAGTCGAGCGCGTTCTTGAGCAGCGGCGGCGGCGATGAATTGTATTCCGGGCTGACCAGCAGGACGCCGTGATGAACCCCCATCAGGCGCTTGAGCTTGACAGCCTCAGCCGGCACGCCGGATCTCGCTTCGAGATCGCCGTCGTAAATCGGCAAAGGAAAATCGGCGAGCGAGATCAGCGAAACATCGGCGCCGGCTTCGACCAGTTCGGCCATCGCTACACTCGCCAGCCGCACATTGTGCGATCCGCTGCGCAGCGAGCCGGGGATGATCAGAATTTTCACAGGGCTCATTAACGATGTCGCATCCAGCCATGCTCCGGCGATGCGGCCGAAGGCTCAGCCTTTGCGATACACCCAGACGCGCGCCGGCGGAAGGTTCATCCAGATCCGCTCTGAGGCCTCGGTGGATACGCCCGGCAAGGATTTTGGAATCGGCGGCGTCACCGAATAGGTGAACTGCACGAAAGGCGCTCCCGGGGTCAGCGCCGAGAACGCATCCCGGATCAATTTCAACCGGGTCAGCATCGGTTTGGTGACCAGCGGCAGACCGGACACCACCGCGGACGCCGGTGCCTTCAGCACCTTCGACAGCGAATCCCGCAGCACATAGGCATCGCCCTGCACCACGGTCGCCTGCGGATAGCGGTCACGCAGCAAGGCGCAGAAACCGGGATTGTACTCCACCAGCACCAGACGGCTCTGATCGATGCCGTGTTCGATCAGCGCACTGGTGATCGCACCGGTTCCCGGTCCCAGTTCGACGACGGGGCCGGTTGCGTGGGCATCGACATATTGCGCCATAGTGCGGGCCAGAACGCGGCCCGACGGCATCACCGCACCCATATGCAACGGCTTCTCAATCCATGAGCGAAGAAAGCGAACCTCGTCATCAAGACGGGGCGGCTTCTTCAATACGCGCACGGATGGTTGCAGGGACATTTCGCACCCAGAGAGGGGCCACAGTCGGTGGGTCGTCAAACTCACTTCACAAAGACGTAACGCGCGCCGATAAACCGGTCAAGCAAAAGGCTTACTGCGCAGCGCTACGGGTACCAAAGAAGTCCTTGACTTTGGTAAAGAAACCGACCGCTTCCGGTTGCGTCGCACCGGACGACAGCTTCTCGAATTCCGTCAGGAGTTCCTGCTGTTTCCTGGTCAAATTCTGTGGCGTTTCCACGACGACCTGCACGTACATGTCGCCGGTCTGACGAGAACGCAATACAGGCATACCCTTGCTGGCGATCCGGAAGCGGCGGCCGGACTGGGTGCCGGACGGCACCTTCACCTTGGCTTTCGCCTTGTCGATGGTCGGCACTTCGAACTCGCCGCCGAGCGCTGCCGTCACCATCGAAATCGGAACGCGGCAATGCAGGTCCGCGCCGTCGCGCTGGAAAAACGGATGCGATGCCAGCGACAGGAAAATGTAGAGATCGCCGGGCGGTCCGCCGCGAACGCCAGCCTCGCCTTCATTGGCAAGCCGGATGCGGGTTCCGTCTTCCACGCCTTGCGGAATGTTGACAGACAGGGTGCGATCGCGCGTCACGCGTCCCGAGCCGGAGCAGGACGGGCACGCGTCCTCGATCATCTGGCCGCGACCCTGACAGCCGGGACAGGTCCGTTCCAGCGTGAAGAACCCTTGTGCTTGGCGCACGCGGCCTGCGCCACCGCACATCGAGCAGGTCTTCGGCTTGGTACCCGCCTTCGCGCCGATTCCCGAGCAGGACTCGCAAGTCACCGAAACCGGAATCTCGATCTGCGCGGTCTTGCCGGAGAAAGCCTCCTCCAGCGTAATTTCCATATTGTAGCGCAGGTCGGCGCCGCGCTCGCGACCACCGCCGCGACCGCGCTGCCCGGCCATGCCGAACAGGTCCTCGAATATATCGGAGAACGACGACGCGAAGCCGGCGCCGAATCCCGCGCCGCCGCCATTACCCTGCTCGAACGCAGCGTGGCCGAAACGGTCGTAGGCGGCGCGCTTGTCGCCGTCCTTCAAAACCTCATAGGCTTCGTTGATTTCCTTGAAGCGGACTTCAGCCGTCTGATCGCCGGGATTGCGATCGGGATGCCACTTCATCGCCAGCTTGCGAAATGCCGACTTGAGTTGCGAACCGTCGGCGGACCGCTCAACTTCCAGGGTTTCGTAGTAGCAGCGCTTCGCCGACATCACCGTCCCCCGCATCGATTGCCGCGGGAGCGCGTGGCGCAATCCATTGGCTTCGTCGATTGCCGTCCAACCCCCGGGACACGCCCGGGGGCAGACATCGTGTCATCGCAGAACGACATGGCCGTCGATCCCTGACGGTTAGGCCGATTTCTTGCCGTTCTTGTCGTCGTCGACTTCGGTGAACTCCGCGTCGACAACATCGTCATGAGCGGCGTCGCGCGCCGCGTCCTTGGCGGCATCGGCTTCGGCCTGCTGTTTGTACATCGCCTCGCCGAGCTTCATGGAAGCCTGCGCCAGGGTATCGCTCTTGGCCTTGATGGCCTCTGCATCGTCGCCCTTCAGCGCCTCCTTCAGATCGCTGACGGCATCCTCGATGGCGCGACGATCGCTTTCCGCGACCTTCGAGCCATGCTCGGCCAACGCCTTCTCGGTCGAATGCACCAGCGCGTCGGCGTGGTTCTTGGCATCGACCGCCTCGCGGCGCTTCTTGTCGTCGACCGCGTTGGCTTCGGCGTCCTTGACCATCTTCTCGATATCGGCGTCCGACAAACCACCCGAGGCCTGGATGCGGATCTGCTGCTCCTTGCCGGTGGCCTTGTCCTTCGCCGACACGTTGACGATGCCGTTGGCGTCGATGTCGAACGTCACCTCGATCTGCGGCATACCGCGGGGGGCCGGCGGAATACCCATCAGATCGAACTGACCAAGAATCTTGTTGTCGGCCGCCATCTCGCGCTCACCCTGGAAGACGCGGATGGTAACGGCGTTCTGGTTGTCCTCGGCGGTCGAGAACACCTGGCTCTTCTTGGTCGGAATCGTGGTGTTGCGGTCAATGATGCGGGTGAACACGCCACCCAGCGTCTCGATGCCGAGCGACAGCGGCGTCACGTCGAGCAGCAGCACGTCCTTGACGTCGCCCTGCAACACGCCGGCCTGCACCGCCGCACCGATCGCCACCACCTCGTCGGGGTTGACGCCCTTGTGCGGCTCCTTGCCGAACAGTTGCTTCACGACTTCCTGCACCTTCGGCATACGCGTCATGCCGCCGACCAGAACGACTTCGCCGATCTCACCAGCGGTCAGGCCGGCGTCCTTCAGCGCCTTGCGGCACGGCTCGATGGTCTTCTGGACGAGATCCTCGACCAGCGCCTCGAACTTGGCGCGCGTCAGCTTCATCGTCAGATGCTTCGGACCGGACTGATCCGCCGTGATGAACGGCAGGTTGATTTCGGTCTGCGTTGTCGACGACAGTTCGATCTTGGCCTTCTCGGCTGCTTCCTTCAGGCGCTGAAGCGCGAGCTTGTCCTTGGTGAGGTCAATGCCCTGCTCCTTCTTGAACTCGGCCGCGAGATACTCGACGAGCCGCATGTCGAAGTCTTCACCGCCGAGGAAGGTGTCGCCGTTAGTGGACTTCACCTCGAACACGCCGTCGCCGATTTCCAGAATCGACACGTCGAAGGTGCCGCCGCCGAGGTCGTAGACCGCGATGGTGCCCTGCTTCGCCTTGTCGAGACCGTAGGCCAGTGCGGCCGCGGTTGGCTCGTTGATGATGCGCAGCACTTCAAGGCCGGCGATCTTGCCGGCGTCCTTGGTGGCCTGACGCTGGGCGTCGTTGAAGTATGCCGGAACAGTGATGACCGCCTGCTCGACCTTCTGGCCGAGATGTGCTTCCGCGGTCTCTTTCATTTTCTGCAGGATGAACGCCGAGACCTGCGACGGCGAATAAGTCTTGCCGTCTACCTCGACCCAGGCGTCGCCGTTGCCGGCCTTCGCAATCTTGTAGGGGACAAGCTTCTTGTCCTTCTCGACCATCGGGTCGTCGTAGCGGCGGCCGATCAGGCGCTTGACCGCAAAAATCGTACGCTCCGGATTGGTAACCGCCTGGCGCTTGGCCGGCTGACCGACAAGGCGCTCGCCGTCGTCGGTGAACGCGACGATCGACGGCGTAGTCCGCATCCCTTCGGCATTCTCAATGACTTTCGCGGTCTTGCCGTCCATGACGGCAACGCACGAATTGGTCGTTCCGAGATCGATCCCGATGACCTTTCCCATAGTGTCCATTTCCTTCTCGTTGCGGCAGGTCGGCTGGGCCCTGACGGCGCCCCGGGCCGATCCCCCAAATATCGAATGTTCGCGATATTGCGATGGTGAGCCTCATATAGAAGGGGGGTGTCTCACCCGCAAGGACCGGGCATCGCTGGGCCCAGTGAAAAACCGGGACTTCGCGGGTCCGCAAGTGATGGCGTCCGGCCCTGCCGGGCAAACGACCGGTTCGCCACGTACGGCGTTATGTACGGCATTCGTGAAGAAGTGCTATGGGCAAGACGGCCCGACCGGCCGACCATCGAACGGCCTCAATACCTGCCCAATTAGACCCACATGAAACACCTCGTCCGTTGTCTCGCCGTCGCGCTGACCATGTTATGGGCTGTGCCGGTCCTCGCCGCCGACCCAACTTACCTGCCGGGTACCCGGCTGGGTCTGGTTCCGCTGGTCGGGCTCGCACCCGCCAAATCGTTCGTCGGCTTCGAGACCGAGGACCATAGCGTCAAGGTATTGGTCACCGAGCTTCCCGCGGCGGCCTATCGCGAGGTCGAAACCACCTTCAAGACCCATCCCGAAGGCGCCAACGGCATCAAGCCGGAAACCGTCGAAACCGGCGCTGGGCTGGCGTTCTACACCGTGGAGAACGCCAAGGAGGGCACCGCCGCCGTGCGGCGCTATTCCATGATCCTTTCCGGCGGGGCGTTCTCCGGCTTCGTTGCCGTGCAGGTCCCCGAAAGCGCAAGCAAGATCTACACCGACGACGCCATCCGCTCGATGTTCGCAACAGCCAGCGTTCGCTCGAATGTCCCTGACAGCGAGCAGTTGGGCACGCTTCCTTTCAAGGTCACCGAACGCGGCGACTTCAAATCGGTGCGGACCCTGACACCGGGCGGCGCCGTCATGCTGGTGGATTCGAGCGAGACCATCGACATCGAAAAGGCGCCCTTCATGGTGCTCGGCGTGGTCGGCTCAGTGCCGGACAAGTCCGACGACCGGGCCCGTTACGCCGAACAGGCGGCTCGGCTGATTCCGGGCCTGCGCGACGGCCGTATCACGATGTCCGAGCCGATCCGGATCGACAGCGCCCCGGGCTTCGAGACCCGCATCGACGCCGTCAGCGGCAAGGACGCAACGCCCGTCACGGTGGTGCAATGGCTGCGGTTCGGCAGCGGCGGCCGGGCGATCCGGGTGATCGGCAGCGCCCCGCGCGATCAGTGGTCGGACGCCTTCTCCCGTTTCCGTATCGTGCGCGACGGCATCCAGTTACGGTAAGCCATCAGGCCAGCCATCGTCGGCTTTACCTTTCGTCTTCGACCTGATTTGCTTCTGTCGTCTCGCTGCGGGAGGTTGAGCCATGCTGAACAGACGGCAGATGATATTGACGACAATCAAGGCCACCGCCATCGCGGGTTTAATGCCGGAGACGGCGCGGGCCGCCGGCAAGATCGCCATCGACGACAAATCCGTTCTTCTCGTCATCGACGTGCAGAACTGCTTCCTGCCCGGCGGCAGCCTCGCGGTGAAGGACGGCGATCAGGTCGTGCCGGTGATCAACCGCATCGCCAAGAGCTTCGCCAATGTGGTGATGACACAGGACTGGCATACCGCGGGGCATGTTTCGTTCGCATCCAGCCACAGCGGTAAGAAGCCGTTCGAGGTGATCGACCTGAGCTACGGCAAGCAGGTGCTGTGGCCGGATCATTGCGTGCAGGGCACGGACGGCGCAGCGCTGTCGAAAGATCTCAACATTCCGCAAGCGGAGCTGATCCTGCGCAAAGGCTTTCACAAGGACGTCGACAGCTATTCGGCCTTCACCGAGGCCGACGGCAAAACCTCGACCGGGCTTGCGAAATACCTCGAGGCGCGAGGATTGCAACGTGTCTTCGTCGCAGGTCTGGCGACCGACTTCTGCGTTGCGTGGAGCGCGCTCGACGCGCGCAAGGCGGGCTTCGAAACTTATGTTGTCGAGGATGCCTGCCGAGGCATCGACACCCAGGGCTCGCTGGCGAAAGCGTGGGCCGACATGGACAAGGCCGGCGTCAAACGCATTCAGTCCAGTGATATCGCAGCGTGAGCCGATTATCGAAGCCTCTGCGGAGGCGGCCTTCCGTTTACGTGAAGGCCGCCGCCTGAGTTATTCGGTGGCCGCGGCCTTGGCGCCGCCCTTCGCCACGCCGACCAGTGCCGGGCGCAACACCCGCTCGCCGATCGTGAAGCCGGCCTGAATCACCTGCACGACCGTTCCCGCCGGTACCGACGCATCCGGCACCTCGAACATCGCCTGTTGGAAGTTCGGATCGAACTTCTGGCCCGCCGGGTCGAACTTCTTGACGCCGTTCTTTTCCAGCGCGTTCAACAGCGAGCGCTCGGTCAGCTCGACGCCTTCGATCAGGGCCTTGAGCCCCGGATCGGCGGCGGCACGAGCTTCCGCCGGCACGGCATCGAGCGCGCGTTGCAGATTGTCAGCGATCTCGAGCACGTCACGCGCGAAACCGGTGATGCCATAGGTCCTGGCATCAGCGACTTCACGCGTGGTGCGCTTGCGCAGATTTTCCATCTCCGCCAGCGTCCGCAACATCTTGTCGCGCGCCTCGGCGGCTTCCTTGGCCAACGCCTCGGCGGACCCTTCCTCGGGATCGTCCGGCATGATGTAGGGCTTGGACACGACCGGTTCCCCTTCCTGCACGGACTTCTCCGGATTGTCGTTCTGTCCGCTACGTTCAGTCATTACACAAGCTTTCTCGAAAATCGTCTCGAATTGGATGGGAGGATGCTGGCCGGGATATCGGTGCTTTTGCCGGGAAAATCAAGGCTGGGCTGCGCGGACGGAATTGCTCGCAGGCCGATCGATCAGCCGCCGAGCATCCGGCTGACGATGCGCGCGGCATAATCCACCATCGGAATCACTCGCGCATAATTCAGTCGCGTCGGACCGATGACGCCGAGCACGCCGACGATATGGCCCGCGCCGTCGCTGTAGGGCGCGATGATCGTCGACGAACCCGATAGCGAAAACAGCTTGTTTTCCGAACCGATGAAGATGCGCACGCCTTCGGCGCGTTCGGCGCGGCCGAGCAGATCGATCACGCCGCGCTTGCTTTCGAGATCGTCGAACAGCGAGCGCACCCGCTCGAGATCCTCCAGCGCGTGCAGGTCTTCCAGCAGATTGGCGTGGCCGCGCACGATCAGTTGCCGATCCTCGCCGTCGCCGCCGGACCAGCTCGCGAGGCCGGCCGCGATGATCTTCTGCGTCAGCTGATCGAGTTCGGCACGGCTTTGCGTCAGCGCCGATTCCAGCTCCAACCGGGCCTCTGCCAGCGTACGGCCGCGAATCCGCGCATTGAGGAAATTCGACGCCTCGACCAGCGCCGACGACGGCACGCCGGGCGGCAGGTCGAGCACGCGGTTCTCGACCTGACCGTCCTCGGCGACCAGCACCACCAGCGCCCGCGACGGCTCCAGCCGCACAAACTCGATATGCTTGAGCCGCACGTTCGACTTCGCAGTCAGCACCACCGCGGCTGCGCGCGACAAGCCAGACAACTGCGTCAACGCCTCGCCCAGCGCCGCCTCGACGGTCTGCGCCTTACCCACCGATGCCAGTTGGTTCTGGATCGATTGCCGCTCCGGCTCGGACAGATCGCCGACCTGCATCAGCGCATCGACGAAAAAGCGCAGGCCGAGTTCCGTCGGCAGTCGCCCGGCCGAGGTATGCGGCGCATAGATCAATCCGAGCTGTTCGAGATCCGACATCACGTTGCGCACCGAGGCCGGCGACAGCGGAATGGTGATCAGGCGCGAAATGTTGCGCGAGCCCGCCGGCTCTCCGGTGGCGAGATAACTCTCGACAATTTGCCGGAAAATCTCCCGCGAACGTTCGTTGAGCTGGGCCAGTCCCGCTTTCGGCGCGATCAGGCCGATCGGATCATGATGGGCCACGATTAACTCCCAGAGCATGATCCGAAAAGTGGAGACCGGTTTTCGGAAAAGATCATGCTCAAACAAAAGGATAAACGACGGGTCAGTTCCAACGTAGTTGGATCGGACCCTAAGTCGATGGAGCTTAATTTGTCCATCTTGCGCCCCGGATACAAGCCGCTATCGCGCCCAGTACCGCTGCCGCCCCAAAAGCCTTGCCGCTGCGGCTCGCGCCACCTCGATTTGACGCGTTTTCTTCACGCGAACCGGTTTCCACTTCGCTCGAAAACGCTATAGAAGCACCCCGAGACAACACCCTTCCTTGATTTGCAGGAGAATTGCCATGCGGCCCAGCCGTCGCGCGCCGGATGAGTTGCGACCCGTTTCGCTGGAACGCGGCGTGGTCAAATACGCCGAGGGTTCTTGCCTGGTGAAGTTTGGCGACACCCATGTGCTGGTGACGGCAACCCTGGAGGAGCGGCTGCCGCCGTGGCTCAAGGGTCAGGGCCGCGGCTGGGTCACCGCCGAATACGGCATGTTGCCGCGCGCCACGCTGGAGCGGACCCGCCGTGAGGCTTCCGCCGGCAAGCAGAACGGCCGCACCGTAGAAATCCAGCGCCTGATCGGCCGCTCGCTGCGCGCGACTCTCGATCTCGAAGCACTGGGCGAGCGCCAGATCACCGTCGATTGCGACGTGCTGCAAGCCGACGGCGGCACCCGCACCGCGTCGATCACCGGCGCCTGGGTCGCACTTGCCGACTGCATCGGCTGGATGAAGAGCCGCAACATGTTCAAGAACGGCGGCGGCAACGTGCTGCGTGACAACGTCGCCGCGATCTCCTGCGGCATCTACAACGGCGCACCGGTGCTCGACCTCGACTATGCGGAAGATTCCGAAGCCGAGACCGACGCCAACTTCGTGATGACCGGCGACGGCCGCATTGTCGAAGTGCAGGGCACCGCGGAAAAGACGCCGTTCACGCAGGACGAGTTCCTGGCGCTGATGGCACTGGCCCGCAAGGGCGTGGCGCGGCTGGTCGATCTTCAGAAAATGGCGGTTGCATAGCGTTTTCAAGCGAAGTGGGTGCCGGTTCGCGTGAAGAAAACGCGTCAAGCTAAAGCATAAGTTTGCCGTGTCGTGGTTTCGCGGCCGGCATTGACGTAGGATGACGGAATGCATCGGCGAATCACCGGCAAACTCGTGATCGCGACTCACAATCCCGGCAAACTTGTCGAGATGCGCGAGTTGCTGGCGCCTTACGGCATCGAAGCGGTATCCGCCGGCGAACTCGGCCTCGACGAACCCGACGAGACGGGCGACAATTTTCAGGCCAACGCGCGCATCAAAGCCATCGCGGCGGCGAATGCATCGGGATTGCCGGCCTTCGCCGACGATTCCGGACTCGCAGTCGATGCACTCGACGGCGCGCCGGGAATCTATTCGGCGCGCTGGGCGGGGCCGTCCAAAGATTTCACCGCCGCGATGACGCAGATCGAACGCCTGTTGCAGGAGCGGAGCGCGACGACGCCGGACAAGCGCACCGCGCATTTCGTCTCGGCGCTGTGCGTGGCGTGGCCTGACGGGCATCTTGAGGACGTCGAAGCGCGCGTCGAAGGCACGTTGGTCTGGCCGCCGCGCGGCACGGCGGGCTTCGGCTACGATCCGGCGTTTTTGCCGGACGGCCATCATCGCACCTTCGGTGAAATGACCAGTATCGAGAAGCACGGCCTGCCACCGCTCGGCCTCGGGCTGTCGCATCGCGCCCGCGCCTTCGTCAAACTCGCGGAGATCTGCCTTGAGCCGCGCTGACGTCAACGACGCTTTCGGCGTTTACATCCACTGGCCGTTTTGCCTGTCGAAGTGCCCCTACTGCGACTTCAATAGCCACGTCCGCCATGCGCCGATCGACGAGGCGCGTTATGTGCAAGCCTTTGCGAGCGAGATCGCGGCTATGGCGACGCGCGCGCCCAACCGTGAAGTTTCGTCGATCTTCTTCGGCGGCGGCACGCCGTCGCTGATGCAGCCGCAAACCATCGGCGGCATCCTCGACGCGATCAGCAAGCACTGGACCGTTTCCCCCAGCGTCGAAGTAACGCTAGAAGCCAATCCCACCAGCGTTGACGCAACGCGGTTTCACGGCTATCGCGCCGCCGGTGTCAATCGCGTCTCGCTCGGCGTGCAGGCGCTCGACGATGCCTCGCTCAAGATGCTGGGCCGGCTGCATACTGCGCGCGAGGCGCTGGATGCGGTCGCCATCGCGCGCAGCGCATTCGACCGCTATTCGTTCGACCTGATCTATGCGCGGCCTGACCAGACGCCGCGCGAATGGACCGACGAACTGACATTCGCGATCTCGGAAGCCGCCGAACATCTGTCGCTTTATCAACTGACGATCGAGGAAGGCACGCCGTTCTTCGGCCTGCACGCGGCCGGCAAACTGAAGACGCCGGACGAGGCCACCGCACGCATCCTTTACGACGTCACGCAGGAGGTCTGCGCCAAGCACGGACTGCCAGCCTACGAGATCTCCAATCATGCGCGCCCCGGCGCGGAGTGCCGACATAACCTCGTTTACTGGCGCGGTCAGGAATATGCGGGAATCGGGCCCGGCGCGCATGGACGGCTCGACATCAGCGGCATTCGCCACGCGCTGGCCACCGAGAAGCGACCGGAGGCGTGGCTGATGCGCGTCGAAGCCAACGGCCACGGCATCGTCACCGACGATCTGCTCAATCGCGAGGAGCGCGCCGACGAATTCCTGCTGATGGGTCTGCGGCTCGCAGAGGGCATCGACCCCCGGCGCTACGCCACACTGTCAGGCCGCGAACTCGATGCCGGACGCATCACGGTGCTGCGTGAGGAAGGCGCCATCACCGTCGATCCTAGCGGACGGTTGCGCGTCACGCAGGCCGGTTTCCCGCTGCTCGATGCGGTCGTCGCCGATCTCGCTGCTTAAAGTTACGCGCCAAAACTCTTGGGCGAACCAGCCACAGGCTGACCGCCGCCAGAGGCGACGCGCATCACCGCGAGGCCGCGCTGGTTGCTGCCGTCGGACCGGAAGCGGAACAGGCCGTCGATGCCAGCGAAGCCGGACGGATTGGTGAGCACCTCGGGCGAGAACTTCTGTGCGCCCTGCGTGCGCGCCAACGCCGCGACCAGCGCCACGGCGTCGTAGGCCAGCGTCGCGGTTCGGACCGGCTGCCGGCCGTATTTCGTATTGTAGCGCCCGGAGAACGCGCGAAAGCCGGCCGGATCCGGCGCGGCATAAAGGCCGCCCTGCATCGCAGCACTGGCGAACACACGCGGGCTATCCCACAAGCCGGTGCCGAGCAATTGCACGCGCTTGAGATTGGCTCCCGCCGCAGTCAATGCCTCAGCGACACCGACCACAGCATCCCCGTCATCGGCCAGGAACAGCGCATCCGCGCTTCCCAGCGCCTGCGCCACGTTGCGTACGGCGTTGCTGCGATCCGAACCGTATTTCTCGAAGGCCACCACGCGACCGCCCTTGCGGCTGACCTCCTGTTTGAAGGCCGCTTCCACCACGTTGCCGTAGGCATTTTCCGGCAACAGCGCCGCATAGGAGCGCTTACCCGTTCCGGATGCGTAGTCGATGATCCGCGTGACATCCGACTCCGGCAGGAAGCTCAACAAATAAACACCGCGCCCGGCCACGCTCGAGTCGGTCGAGAACGCGATCATCGGAATGCCCCGCGCGCGCGTCAGTTGGGCAGCCGCCGGCACCGACGCCGCGAACAACGGCCCGAGAATAATTTCGGCGCCTTCGTCGAGTGCCTGCTGCGCGCCTTGCTGCGCGCCCTGCGCATTGCCGGCATCGTCCTTGATCAGCAATTGCAGATTTGGGTTCTGGAATTCCGCCAGCGCCATCTCGGCGGCGTTCTTCATCGATTGCGCCGCGACGCCGGCATTGCCCGAAGCCGACAGTGGCAGGATCAAGCCGACCTTGACTTGACCAGTGCCGACCGACTGCGGCTGTTGCTGCGGCCCCGAAGCCTGCTGCGATCCATTGCCCGTCAACGCATTTTGCACGCCGGCGCAGGCGCCGAGCAGCGGCGTCCCGAGGATCAGCCCGAGGGCAGCCCGCCGTGTTGCTCCGCGTTGTTCGACATCAGGATCGATCGGACCCGCCATCATCATTCTTTCGTTCATCGGCGCCGATCGCCGCCGGTGCTGCAAACGATCTGCTGGGGGATTAAGGCATATTGTCGGCGAATAGTTAACCAAAACAATAGGCTTATTTTGCCCGCGATGCCGTTTCATCGCGCACGTGGCTTTCAAGCACACTCATCCGCTTCACGCAAAGACTCCGCGCGGACATCGCGGAAAAGCTGTATCCTGCTGTTTCCAATCCTGCTTTACAGTGTTGCGATGTCCAGCAAAGCTGCTCACTCGAACATTGCGCCGGCAAGCCTGGAACCGGCCGCGCGCACGTTCCTCATATCCGAACACCTCCTATCGGCCCCCAAAGCGACACCGGGACTTCATCTCGTCGCCACGCCGATCGGCAACCTCGGCGATATCACGCTGCGCGCTTTGCAGACGCTGGCGGGCGTCGACGTAATCGCGTGCGAGGATACGCGAGTGACACGGCGGCTGACGGAGCGTTACGGCATCACTGCGACGCTCAAGCCCTATCACGAACACAACGCTGCCGCCGCGCGTCCAAAAATTCTTCAGATGCTGGCGGAAGGCGCATCGATCGCGCTGGTCTCCGACGCCGGCACACCGCTGATCTCCGATCCAGGTTTCAAGCTGGTGCGCGAGGTTTGCGCCGCGGGTCATGCGGTGATCGCGTTGCCAGGTCCTTCGTCGGTGTTGACCGCGCTGGCCCTGGCGGCGCTGCCGACCGATCGTTTTTTCTTCGAGGGATTTCTTCCCTCCAAACAAGGCGCGCGACGCCATCGCATCGCGGAGCTGGCGCGCATTCCGGCAACGCTGGTGATGTTCGAATCTGGCAACCGCGTGCAGGACGCGTTGGCTGATCTCGCCGAGGCCATGAGCGGGCGCGACGCCGCGATCTGTCGCGAACTGACCAAGCTGCATGAGGAGATACAGCGCAGCCCGCTCGCGACACTGGCCCAAACGGCTTCGACATTGGAGACACGTGGCGAATTCGTGCTGGTGGTCGGGCCCCCGCCCGCGCAGGCGCAGATTATGGCGGCGGGCGAACTCGACAATGTCCTGCGCGCCGCATTGAAGCGCGGCAGCGTCAAGGATGCGGTTGCCGACGCCGTCGCGTTGTCCGGCCGGCCGCGCCGCGAAGTTTACGCGCGTGCGCTCGAACTCGCTGATGAAGATCGTGGAGACGACGGCGATGGCACCGCCTGATCCGACGCTGGCGCCAAAACGTTCTCGAAAGACCGTTGCGGCCAAAGCCCCCGCCCCCGAACGCGTCGCGGCCTTCCGCATCGGTCTCTCCGCCGAAAGCCGCGCAGCCGCCTACCTGATCGCCAAGGGCTACCGCATTCTGGCCCGGCGTTTCCGGACCCCTTACGGCGAGATCGACATCGTCGCCAAGCGACGGAGCCTGCTGGCTTTCGTCGAGGTCAAAGCCCGTGCCACGCTGGACGCCGCCGCCTACGCCGTGACGCCCCGTCAACAAAAACGCATCGTCGGTGCCGCCAATGCATGGTTGATGGCGCACCCTGAACATGCCAATTTCGACCTGCGTTTCGATGCCGTGCTGGTTGCGCCACGCTCCTTGCCGCACCATCTGCCGGGAGCCTTCGACGCCGGCACCTGACATCAGGGCATCCTGACCAAGATCATCTCGCCAAGACCATAAACTCCCAAACCGGACACCAGAGCATGAGCCTGAAAGTCGCCGTCCAGATGGACCCCATCGCGCGCATCAACGTGCGCGGCGATTCCACATTCGCCCTCCTTCTGGAGGCACAGCGGCGCGGCCACGCCATCTCCTACTACACGCCGGACCAGCTCTCGTTGAACGGCAAGGATGTCGTTGCGCCGGTGCAGTCGCTCAGTGTCCGGGATGAGGTCGGTAATCACTACACACTCGGCGAACCGAAACGCACCAATCTGGCGTCATTCGACGTGGTGTTGTTGCGACAGGATCCGCCGTTCGATCTCGCTTACATCACCAGCACGCATTTGCTGGAACGCATCCATCCCAAAACGCTGGTGGTCAACGATCCGACGAGCGTGCGCAACGCACCGGAAAAGCTGTTCGTGCTCGACTTTCCCGAGCTGATGCCGCCGACGCTGATCTCGCGCAATCTCGACGAGATCAATGCCTTCCGCGCCGAGCATGGCGCGGTGGTGATGAAGCCGTTGCACGGCCATGGCGGCGCGGCGGTGTTTCGCATTCTACCGCAGGACATGAATTTCGGATCGCTCTACGACATGTTCGCGGTCACGTTCCGCGAGCCGTGGGTGATCCAGCGCTTCCTCCCCGAGGTGAAGAAGGGCGACAAGCGCATCATCCTGGTCGACGGTGAATTTGCCGGCGCGGTTAATCGCGTGCCGGCTGCTGACGATCTGCGCTCCAACATGGTGCGCGGCGGAGCCGCACGCGCCACCGATCTGACGCCGCGCGAACGTGAGATTTGTGAGCGCATCGGGCCGGCGCTGCGTGAGCGTGGCCTGCTATTTGTCGGCATCGATGTCATCGACGATCATCTCACCGAGATCAACGTCACGTCTCCAACCGGCATTCGCGCCATCGCCAATCTCGGCGGTGCCGATATCGCCACTTTGATTTGGGACAAGATCGAAGCCAAGCGCCGCTAGTAGCCACCGTCGCCATTCTCAGCGCGTGATGACCTGACGCCCCGGCGGCCACGGCCGGTTTCTGGCGATGGAGCTAGCGCCGATCTCCCAACCGGCGCCGGACCACAGCACATCGACGACACCGAGCGCGCCGATAGCATCGCGCACGAAGAACAGATTCGATACCGCATTGACGGACAACGCGCCCGGCTCCCCGTTCGGCTGCAATTTCAGCAGACACCAGATATCGGCGAGACGGATCTCGTAGGGATGATGCATCGTTTCCGCGATGGCAACGCTGCGCGACGGCTTGTCGAGCACGAAGACCTGCAACGATGTAACGTCCGGCGGCGGTTCGACCTTGGCCAGATACCTCCGGCCGAACCCCGCCCCGAGCCAGGAAATTCTCACCTCGCTACGTGCTGAAATGTCCTCTCGAAACCGATCGTAGGCGACGAATGCAGCCTCACCACGAAGCGCTGACGTCGTCAGCGGCTCCGTTGTGTCTGCGGACGGCGGGCAGCGGACTTTTGAGACCGGCCGCAATCGCCCGGATGTCGCCGCCGCCGCGGGACCACCGGCGGGCGCCGGCGGGCGCCTCGATTCGGCACGCAATGCATCGGAGCCGGCCCATCCCCCACCGAGACACTCCGACAAGATAAGTGCGGCCCCCAAAGTAATCGTCCGACTCCGCCGTCCCATAATCGATTCCCTGATTCGCTTTTCAGGGTCACGGTAATCGGTAACTGTACTGAGTAAATTGAAGCCTTAACCTTTGGTTAACCATAAAATACATAGATATTAAGAATTATACTTAGATATTATTTGAACTAAGTTTTCTGTTATTTGATATTCACTTTGAACGTCGGAAGCAAATCAGTCGGCGCTCATTCCCCAATCTTCGGAGGTCCTTCGCCAATCTTTGTTCTCTTATTGTTCTTGCGTCGAGCCTTGTGCAGCGCTAGCTTTCGTTTGGGAGGGGCACCATGGTTCAACGGGTCTCTACGGTCGCATTCGAAGGCATCGACGCCCGCGCGGTGGATGTCCAAGTCCAGGTCGCACCCGGCCTGCCAGCGTTCACCATCGTCGGCCTCCCCGACAAGGCGGTGTCCGAGGCACGCGAACGAGTTCGCTCCGCGCTGATCGCCTCCGGGCTGGCACTGCCGGCACGACGGATCACCGTCAATCTCGCACCCGCCGATCTGCCCAAGGAGGGCAGCCATTACGATCTGCCGATCGCGCTCGGTCTGATGGCCGCCATCGGCGCGATCCCACCGGATGCGCTGACTGGCTTTACGGTGTTGGGCGAACTCGGCCTCGACGGCTCGATCGCATCGGTGGCTGGCGTCCTGCCGGCGGCGATCGGCGCCAATGCGCGCGACGAGGGTTTGATTTGTCCCGCGGCTTGCGGAGCGGAAGCGGCGTGGGCGAGCCCCGATATCCAGATCGTGGCGGCGCGATCGCTGATCCAGATCGCCAATCACTTCAAAGGCACACAGGTTTTGTCGCGGCCGCAACCGCGCATTCATCCGCAGGATGCCTCTCAACTCGACCTCCGCGATATCAAGGGCCAGGAAAGCGCCAAGCGCGCGCTCGAAATCGCCGCCGCAGGTGGACATCATCTGCTGATGAGCGGCTCACCGGGTGCAGGCAAGTCGATGCTGGCGGCGCGGCTGCCTTCGATCCTGCCTCCGCTGTCGCCGGCCGAACTGCTCGAAGTCTCGATGATCGCTTCCGTCGCTGGCGAGATCGAAGGCGGGGCGCTGACCAATCGGCGGCCGTTTCGCGCACCGCATCACTCCGCCAGTATGGCAGCGCTGACCGGTGGCGGTATGCGTGCCAAGCCGGGCGAGATTTCGCTGGCGCATCAGGGCGTGCTGTTCCTCGACGAACTACCGGAGTTCGATCCACGCGTTCTGGACTCACTCCGCCAACCGCTGGAGAACGGCGAGGTTTCCGTTTCGCGCGCCAACCATCGCGTTACCTATCCGGCCCGCTTCATGCTGGTGGCGGCGATGAACCCTTGCCGATGCGGACACGCCTATGAACCGGGCTATGCCTGCAAGCGCGGCCGCATCGATCGCTGCACGGCGGATTATCAGTCGCGCATCTCGGGGCCATTGATGGATCGTATCGACCTGCGCATCGAGGTTCCCGCCGTGACCGCTGCGGACCTGATCCTGCCGGCACCGTCGGAAGGCTCCGCCGAAGTCGCCGCGCGTGTCGCGGCGGCGCGCGATATCCAGCTCGCGCGCTATGCCGCGGCGGGCCTGCCGCACATCCGCACCAATTCCGAGGCGCCGGCGTCGGTGCTGGAAACCGTGGCGCAGCCCGATGCGCAAGGCCAGAAGTTGTTGCGCGACGCCGCCGAAGCCATGCGCCTATCCGCGCGCGGCTATCATCGTGTGTTGCGGGTGGCGCGAACCCTCGCCGATCTCGACGGCACGGAACAGATCGGCCGGATGCATCTGGCCGAAGCCTTGTCCTATCGGGCGCTCGCGGACGATATCCGGCACGCCGCATAGGCCGCACGCGCAATTGCTCACGGGATTGCGCCACATCGGGACATCAACCAAACAATAACGACTTTTGTTTACGCTGCGCAAACCATACGCCCAGCCATGTCGCGTGGGCGTTCAGATGCGGACAGCGTATCATGTCGCGTTTCAAGATTTTTGCCTCGGTGATTCCGCTGATCCTGGCCGGGGTGTTCGCCCGCGAAAGCCTGTCGCCGCAGCCGCAGCCCTGCATCAGGGTCGGCAATGTGGCGGTGCAGATGGCGACCGCGCCATGGCAATCGCAATCCCGCGTCAGCTTCACCGACAATCCGGCGGAAGCGACGGTGCGGGTACAGATCGTCGAAACCCCGGACAACGCCGATTTCACAGTGGTCGACGACATCGACGGCGCGGAGCCCGATGCCTGCGCGGCGCAAGCGGCAACGCGTTATATCGGCATCGCCAAGGCAACCACCGCATTGCAGCCGATCATCTATCTGTCCAGCGAACCCGGCGATTTCCGCATCTTCGTGCAGTCGAAGACATTCTCGCCGCAGGCCGCCGCAGCCCTGGTGGTCGGTGCCGGCGACGACCGCGCCCGCGTCGCTGCGGCTGCGCTTTAACGCTTCGTCAACCCTGTTTCCAAGCGATCGGTTAACGCAGCTCGCCTGCAAGCACTTTGCAAGATCGCCTCGTCATTCTCGGCCTCGAACGCGCTGAATGGGCTCCAGAGAGGAGTGCTTTCGCGAGTGGTTCGGGGGTCGATCGATGGGATGGATGTTTCGCATCAAGGCAGGTCTGCGCCGTTTCGCGCGCCGACATCCGCGTATCAACTTCCTGCTCCGCACAATCATCCTGTTTCAAGCAGCCTTCGGTGGCGCCTACGGCTTCATTTCCGGCGTCCGGTCGGATGCGGCCGGCTACGATCCGCACGCTTTTGCCATCGGCGCTAGCTTTCTTTTCGCGGTGGCGTGCGTGGCGCTTGCCCTGACCAGTATGCGGCTGCGTTGGCTGCGCAAGAAACTGCGCCTCGTCACCCAGCGTAACGACGCACTGACCGATCGCAACTGGGAACTGAAGGAGGCGGAGGAACGCGCCCGAATTCTGTTCGAATCGCAAGGCGATCTCGTGGTGCTACGACAGGCGGACCGCACCATCCGGTTCGTCAACGATGCGTATTGCGCGCTGGCGAAAAAATCGCGCGAAGACCTCCTCGGCACCCGCTTCGAACTTCCGATCCTGGAGCAGGGCAAGGTTATCACCGATGCTGCCGGCACGCGCAGCCATGACCAAAAGATCGCCACCGCTACAGGCGCACGATGGATCGGCTGGCGCGAAGGCCTGGTCCGCTCCGACGCGGATCAACCCGCGGACATCCAGTGCGTCGGACGCGATGTCACCGACCGCACGGAGACCGAACATGCGCTCAGCGAAGCGCGCGACCATGCCGATGCGGCAAGCCATGCCAAATCCCGCTTCCTCGCCATGGTCTCGCACGAAATCCGCACGCCGCTGAACGGCATCATCGGCATGAACGGGCTATTGCTCGATACCGCACTGACACCTGAGCAAACAACTTATGCCAAGGCGGTGCGGACCTCCGGCGAAGCACTGCTCTCGCTGATCGAGGAATTGCTCGACTTTTCCAAGATCGAGGCCGGCAAGATCGACCTCGAACAGCGACCGTTCGCGCTCGACGGCCTGATCGAAAACGTCACCGAACTGTTGGCGCCGCGGGCGCAGGCACGCAACCTCGAGATCGCTGCCTATGTCGACGAACGACTGCCGCCCAACGTGATCGGCGACGTCGCACGGCTTCGTCAGGTGCTGCTCAACCTTGCCGGCAACGCTATCAAGTTCACGCAGAACGGCGGCGTCGCGCTGATCGTCGAACCGGGCCCGTTGCCCAATGACGTGTTGTTCATGGTACGCGATACCGGCATCGGCATCGCGCCGGAAGCACAGGCACGGATCTTTCAGGAGTTCGAACAGGCCGACGAGCGCATCGCACAGAACTACGGCGGGACCGGCCTCGGACTCAGCATCAGCGAACGCATCGTCCGGCGCATGGGCGGCCACATCTCTCTGCAAAGCGCGATCGGAAAAGGTTCGACGTTCTCGTTCACTCTTCCGATGGTCGCCGGTGATGACGACGATGGCGAACGGCGGCAACCCTTCGTCATTCCCGACCTTGCTGACAAGTCCATCATGCTGATCGCTCCGCAGAGCGTCGAGACCTCGTTGATCGCCCGCCGCCTGCAACGCTGGGGCGCGCAGACCTGCACCGTGGCGGACCTTGTGGTGGCGCGCGCCTTGCTACCGGAACGGCCGTGGCACGCCGTCATGATCGACGGTGCATTCGATCCGGCCGACGCCACCGCGCTTGCCGCCGCCGCCACGCCTCACGCCGCGCATCGTATCGTGATCTTCACGCCTGCGATGCGTCATGAATATCGCGACGTCATCAACGATCCTTTCACGGGTTATCTCGTGAAGCCGCTGCGCGCGGCTTCGCTGGCGATCCGCCTCAGCGCGCCAACGCCGCCATCGGCCGCAACCGAGACGATCGAGGCGGCTCCTGACGACGAACCGCCCAGCGGCAAGGCTTCAAAAGTCGCAGCTCGGCGCGGCCTGTCGATCCTGGTCGCGGAGGACAATGAAATCAACGCTCTGCTGATGCGATCGCTGCTGGCGCGCCTCGGTCATCAGGTGGTCGTGACCACCAACGGCAACGCCGCGGTAGAATCATGGCTCGCCGCCGAGGCCGCGGAAAATCCTTACGACCTCATCCTGATGGACATCCAGATGCCGGAACTGAACGGCATCAATGCGGCCAAGCGCATTCGACTGCGCGAGGCCGGACAAACTGCGCGACGGACGCCGATCATCGCACTGACCGCCAACGCCTTGGTGGAAGATCGCTACGCCTGCTTCGAGGCCGGCATGGACGGCTTTCTGATGAAACCGCTCGATCGCGAGAAGCTCGCGGAAGCCATATCCGGGCTTGCTTCATCACGGCATCTCGCCGCTTGATCCGGGACCTGTCTCCACGCCGGTGTCATTCGCCGCTCATGTGAGTGTCATACGGCTGTCGGATGCCAATGGTCTGTCACCCTCGACTGCCGCGTCGATCTGATTCGAGCAGATCGCGGTCACGAGGGTGGCGATGCAAGGCTTTGAACGAGGCTCCGAACGTGGCTCAGCGCACGGGTATACGAAGCAGCCACTGATCCAGATGCTGCGTCCTGAGAATGTCGGCGCGCTCGCCAACACGGCGATCACCTGGCTCAAGCCGCCATCTTACATTCCTCAGCCCAAGCGTTCGATAGTCCCGACACCGCTCTCGCTCGGACGGATAGGCTCGCTCGAAGCAAGGCTCGCCGGGAACAAACACGACATCAAGCAAGCGCAGAGACTTCGCTACAAAGTGTTCTACAAGGATGGCGACGCTATCGCCGATGCTCGAACTCTCTTGGCACGCCGCGACAAGGATGCTTACGACAGGATTTGCGACCATCTTCTGGTAATCGATCACGACGCCGAGCCGACACGAAGCGGGAAGCAGCGGGTGGTCGGAACCTATCGCCTGCTGCGCCAGGATATCGCCGAACATCACGACGGCTTCTACACCGAAAACGAATTCGATATCTCCGGCTTGACGGCGCGGCACCGCGACTTGCGCTTCGTCGAACTCGGACGCTCCTGCGTATCACCGCCCTATCGCAACAAGCGCACCGTGGAATTGCTTTGGCAGGGGATCTGGAGTTACGTCCGTCAGCATCGCCTTGACGTCATGATCGGCTGCGCAAGCCTCAACGGGACCGATCCCGACCGGCTGGCGTTGCCGCTGTCGTTCCTGCATCACTTTGCCGCCGCACCGGACTCCTGGCGGGCCGGACCGCAGCCCTCGCGGCGAATCGAGATGAATCGCATCGCCAAACATCGTATCGATCACAAGGCTGCGTTGCGCGAGCTTCCGCCCCTCATCAAAGGTTATCTGCGGTTAGGCGCCTATATCGGCGACGGCGCGGTGATCGACGATCAGTTCGGCACCACCGACGTGCTGATCGTGCTGCCGGTCTCGGTGATCAAGGCGCGCTACATCGAGCACTTCAGCGCCGACGCGGCGTGAGCGCTAACCACTACAGCCGCCGTAACGCCACCGTCTCGACGACATGATCGGTGCCCTTCTTCAGGATCAGCGTCGCGCGCGGGCGCGTCGGCAGGATGTTGTCCTCGAGGTTGGCGAGGTTGGTGCGCTCCCAGATCGCCAACGCGGTCGCGGTCGCCTCATCATCCGACAACAATGCGTAACGATGAAAGTAGGATCGCGGGTCATGGAACGCGGTGTCGCGTAGCGCGAGGAAGCGCTTCACGTACCACTTGCGCAGGACCGGTTCGTCCGCATCGATGTAAACCGAGAAATCGAAGAAGTCCGACACCACGGGCACAGCCTGACCGTCGCGCGGTAGCTTGCCGGTTTGCAGCACGTTGACACCTTCGACGATCAGGATGTCCGGGCGGTCAACCTCGACCCACTGATTGGGAATGATGTCGTAGGTGAGATGCGAATAGACCGGCGCGCGCACCGGCCGGCGCCCGGCCTTGATGTCGCTGAGAAAGGCGAGCAGCTTTTGCAGATCGTAGCTTTCCGGAAAGCCCTTCTTCTGCATGATGCCCTGCCGCTCCAGCACAGCGTTGGGAAACAGGAACCCGTCCGTCGTTACCAGATCGACTTTCGGCCGCGGCGACCATCGCGCAAGCAGCGCCTGCAAGACGCGGGCTGTGGTCGATTTGCCGACGGCTACCGAGCCCGCGACGCCAATGATATAAGGCATCTTGCGATCCTCGATGCCGAGAAATTGCCGCTGCGCTACATAGAGTCGCTGGGTGGCGTCGATGTAAATCGACAACAGCCGCGACAACGGCAGATAGATTTCTTCCACCTCGTTGAGGTCGAGGCGATCGTACATTGAGCGCAGCGCCGCGATCTCGTCGGCGGCGAGCGTCATCGGCATGTCGTCGCGCAGCTTCGCCCACTGATGGCGCGTGAAAATCCGGTAGGGGTTGTATTGCTGATCCAGACGCATATCCATGGCGTCGCCCTTCCCGTGATCAGTCGCGCTTGCGCGCGGCCTTTTCTTCCAGCCCGGACATCGACGTGCGTTGCGCCAGCGCCGCTTCGACATCCTCAAGCGTGACGCCGCGCGATTTCAAAACCACCAGCAAGTGAAACAGCAGGTCTGCGCTCTCGGCGATCAGATGATCGCGATCGTTCTCGACCGTCGCGATCACAGTCTCGATCGCTTCCTCGCCGAGTTTCTTCGCGCAATGCTCCGGCCCCTTGTCGAGCAGCTTGCGGGTGTACGACTTCTCGCCGCCAGACGTCGCGCGGGCATCGATGACGGCTGCGAGATCGTAAAGGGTAAAACGGGCCATGACTGTGCCTTTTAGCATTTCCGGCAGAGGCGCGGGAGCGCAAACTCCGGCGTTGGTTTACGGATCGAGCCGCATCGGCAGCCCGGCGCGGAGCATGTGCTCCTTGGCCTCGCGGATGGTGAACTCACCGAAATGGAAGATCGATGCCGCTAGCACCGCCGTGGCGTGGCCGCTGCGGATGCCCTCGACCAGGTGATCGAGATTGCCGACGCCGCCGGAGGCGATGACCGGGACAGGGATACCATCGGCGACCGCGCGCGTCAGTTCGATATCGAAGCCCGAACGGGTGCCGTCGCGATCCATCGATGTCAGCAGGATTTCGCCCGCGCCCAGTGACACCACCTCCTGCGCATACTCGACCGCGTCGATGCCGGTCGACTTGCGGCCGCCATGGGTGAAAATCTCCCAGCGATCCGACCCGCCGGGCCGCTTGACGCGCTTGGCATCAATCGCGACCACGATGCATTGATCGCCGAACTTCTCTGCCGCTTCCTTGACGAACTCGCGCCGGCTGACCGCTGCGCTGTTGATCGACACCTTGTCGGCACCCGACTTCAGCAGGGTACGGATATCGTCAACGGTACGCACGCCGCCGCCCACCGTCACCGGCATGAAGCAGGCTTCCGCTGTGCGCCGGACCACATTCAGCATGGTGCCGCGATTTTCGTGGGTCGCGGTGATGTCGAGGAAGCACAACTCGTCGGCGCCGGCGGCGTCATAAGCGATGGCCGCTTCCACCGGATCGCCCGCGTCGCGCAGGTCGACGAAATTCACACCCTTGACGACCCGACCATCCTTGACGTCGAGGCAGGGAATAACGCGCACTTTGAACATCGCGAACTCCTAGGCCGCCCGCGCGCTGCGGATCAGCTCAAGCGCCGCAGCGGGATCGACGCGCCCGTCATAAAGCGCGCGTCCGGCGATGGCACCGGCGAGCTTTTTCGCACGCGGCGACAGCATAGCCTTGATGTCCTCGATCGAAGCCAGTCCACCGGAGGCGATCACCGGGATCGAGATGCTGTCCGCCAGCGCAATCGTCGCGTCGAGATTGAGGCCCTTGAGCAGGCCGTCGCGGGCGATGTCGGTGAAAATGATCGCGGCAACGCCGGCATCCTCGAAGCGCTGCGCGATCTCCAGCGCGGTGACCGTCGAGGTTTCCGCCCAGCCTTCCACCGCCACCTTGCCGTCGCGTGCATCGAGCCCGACGGCAACGCGGCCAGGGAATTTCGCTGCTGCTTCCTTGACGAAAGCGGGATCGCGCACGGCAGCCGTACCGATGATGACGCGGGTGATGCCCTTCGAAAGCCACGCCTCCACCGTCGCCAGATCGCGAATGCCGCCGCCAAGCTGCACCGGCATCTTGATGACCTTCAGCATCGCCTCGACCGCTTGCGCATTGATCGGCTTGCCGGCGAAGGCGCCGTCGAGATCAACGACGTGCAGATACTCGAAGCCTTGCGCGGCGAAGCTTTGCGCCTGCGCCGCCGGATCGAGATTGAACACGGTGGCGCGCGCCATGTCGCCCTGTTCGAGGCGCACGCACTGGCCGTTCTTGAGATCGATAGCGGGAAAAAGGATCACGGCTTCCACTTCAGAAAATTGGCAATCAGCGCCAGCCCGAACCGCTGGCTCTTCTCGGGATGGAATTGCGTGCCGATGGCGGTGTCCTTGCCGACCATCGCCGTCACCGGTCCGCCGTAATCGGCGCGCGCCAGCACATCGGCTTCGTTCGCCGCGTTGAGGTGATAGGAATGCACGAAGTAAGCGTGGCGGCCTTTTGGTCCCAGCGGCAAACGCTCCAGCACCGGATGCTCGCGGATGACATCGAGCGTGTTCCAGCCCATGTGCGGAATTTTAAGGCTCTCATCGCGCGGCGCGATCTTCTCAACGTCGCCGCCGATCCAGTTCAGGCCGTCGGTGGTGACGTTCTCCTTGCCGTGGGTCGCCATCAACTGCATGCCGACGCAGATGCCGAAGAACGGCCGCGCCTTGACGCGCACCGCTTCCGTCATGGCTTCGATCATGCCGTCGACGGCATCCAGCCCCTTGCGGCAATCGGCGAAGGCGCCGACGCCGGGCAGCACGATGCGATCGGCCCGAAACACCGCATCGGGATCGCGCGTCACGATCACCTTGTCCGGATTTTCAAGACTGCGGGCCGCGCGCTCGAACGCTTTCGCCGCCGAGTGCAGGTTGCCCGATCCATAATCGATAATGGCGACGCTCACACTGAGCCTCCCGGCTGCGGAAACAGCCCGACGATGCTGCCGGGTATCGGCGGCGGTCGCGAAAACGGTTGCCCGGGAACATCGCGGGTCGGCGGCGGTCCGCCACGCTCGATCGACATCGGATCATCGGTGGAATCGCGCTGCCCGCCGGTCCAGCGGTCGAAGAAACGCCGCTCGGCATCCTGTTCGTTGGTCCCGGCGACAACGTCGAGTTGCCGCCATTTGCCGCGCGACAGGGTCCAGCGCCGCAGGCTGGCCGCTTCCAAACCCATCAGCAACGCGATCAACAACAGCACGGACAGGCTGACGCCACCGCTCACCCGGAGCACGCCAAGCGACACGCTGACGCCGGCCATCACCGCGACGTAGCCCAGCAAGGCCCACCACAGCCGATGATACAGCAGCCAGAATCCGCCGAAGATGAAGGCCCAGACATGAAAGCCGTCGCGCACGAACACCGCGCGGTCGCCCGCGGCGCGCGAATGCATGTCGCTCGTTCGTGGCGCGTGCACCGTATAGATACGCATCATGTCCCTCCGACGGCCGCGCCGTCAGCCGCCAAGCTGGCCTTTGGTCGACGGCACTTCGCCCGCATTGCGGGGATCGATCGCCACCGCCGCGCGCAGCGCCCGCGCCAGGCCCTTGAAGCACGACTCGGCGATATGGTGGCTGTTCTCACCATATAGGGTCTCGACGTGCAGCGTCACACCGGCGTTGATGGCGAACGCGTTGAACCATTCGCGCACCAGTTCGGTGTCGAATTCGCCGATCTTGTCGCGCGGAAACTCCGCCTTGAACACCAGGAACGGCCGACCGGAAATGTCGATCACCACCCGAGTCAGCGTCTCGTCCATCGGCATGTGAACGCCGGCATAGCGGGTGATGCCCGCCATGTTGCCGAGCGCCTGCTTGACCGCCTGGCCGAGCGCAATGCCGACATCCTCAGTGGTGTGGTGGAAATCGATGTGGAGGTCGCCCACCGCCTTCACGGTGAGGTCGATGCGGGAATGGCGGGCCAGCAGATCGAGCATATGGTCGAAAAAGCCGATTCCGGTCGCGATATTGGCCGTGCCGGTGCCATCGAGATTGATTGCCACCTCGATATCGGTTTCCTTCGTCTTGCGCTTGATCGTGGCCGTCCGCATAGGGACTCTCCGCACCCTGAACATTTCGAAAACGCGCCCTTTTAACAGGCCGGTGCCGCCTTCGCTACTGCGGGATGCCGGGTTTCGGCGGCCGATTGGTCATATGGTGACCGGATTCGACCGATCCGTCGCAATTGCAACCCTGCCCGCCAGTCCCTAGATCATGGCCGCGAAAGGATTCCCATGACCCCCTCACATTCGATGTCCGGCGATGGCTCGCCGCAAGTCTGGCACGGCACCACCATCGTCACCGTCCGCAAGGGCGGCAAGGTGGTGGTCGGCGGCGACGGACAGGTCTCGATCGGCCAGACCGTGATCAAATCCAACGCCAAGAAAGTCCGTAAACTAGGCAAGGGCGACGTGATCGGCGGCTTCGCTGGCGCCACCGCCGACGCCTTCACGCTGTTCGAGCGGCTGGAAGCCAAGCTCGAGCAGTATCCGGGCCAACTCACCCGCGCGGCAGTCGAACTGGCCAAGGACTGGCGCACCGATCGCTACCTGCGGCGGCTCGAGGCGATGATGATCGTCGCCGACAAGGAGGTCTCGCTGGTCCTGACCGGTACCGGCGACGTGCTCGAGCCGGAAGGCGGCGTGATGGCGATCGGCTCCGGCGGCAACTACGCGCTGGCAGCCGCCCGCGCGCTGATCGACAGCGACAAGGACGCCGAGACCATCGTGCGCCGCTCGCTCGATATCGCCGCCGATATCTGCGTCTACACCAATCGCAACGTGACCCTCGAAACCCTGTAGCCTGAACGCATGACCGACTTCTCCCCCCGCGAAATCGTTTCCGAACTCGACCGTTTCATCGTCGGCCAGAACGACGCCAAGCGCGCCGTCGCCATCGCGCTGCGCAACCGCTGGCGGCGCATTCAACTCACCGGCTCGCTGCGTGAGGAAGTGCTGCCGAAGAACATCCTGATGATCGGCCCCACCGGCGTCGGCAAGACCGAGATCGCACGCCGGCTAGCAAAGCTCGCGGGTGCGCCGTTCTTGAAGGTGGAAGCCACCAAGTTCACCGAAGTGGGTTATGTCGGCCGTGACGTCGAGCAGATTATTCGCGACCTGATCGAAGTCGGCATCGCGCAGACCCGCGAACGCAAGCGCAAGGACGTGCAGGCGCGCGCCCAGGTCGCCGCTGAGGACCGCGTGCTCGACGCACTGGTCGGCGCCAACGCCAGCGCCGCGACGCGTGATTCCTTCCGCCGCAAGCTGCGCGCCGGCGAACTCAACGACAAGGAAATCGAGATCGAGGTGCAGTCGACCGGCGGCACGCCGATGTTCGAGATTCCGGGGCTGCCCGGCGCGCAGATGGGCGCCATCTCGATCGGCGATATCTTTGGCAAGATGGGCGGCCGCACCAAGACGCGGCGCCTCACTGTGGAAGATTCGCATGAGATCCTCGTCAACGAGGAATCCGATAAGCTGCTCGACAACGACCAGCTTGTGCTGGAAGCCATCAGCACCGTCGAAAACAACGGCATCGTCTTCCTTGATGAGATCGACAAGATCTGCGTGCGTGATGGCGCGCGCGCCGGCGACGTTTCGCGCGAAGGCGTGCAGCGCGACCTGCTGCCGCTGATCGAAGGCACCACCGTCTCCACCAAGCACGGCGCGGTGAAGACCGACCACATCCTGTTCATCGCCTCCGGCGCGTTCCACATCGCCAAGCCATCTGACCTGTTGCCGGAACTGCAAGGTCGGTTGCCGATTCGCGTCGAGCTGAACGCGCTGACGCGCGACGACATGCGCCGCATCCTCACCGAGCCGGAAGCCTCGTTGATCAAACAGTATATCGCCCTGATGCAGACCGAAGGCGTGACGCTGGAATTGACCGACGATGCCATCGACGCGTTGGCCGATGTCGCCGTCGCGGTGAACGCCACAGTGGAAAATATCGGTGCGCGGCGTTTGCAGACGGTGATGGAGCGGGTG
>JAFKKM010000112.1 GCA_017305555.1 Hyphomicrobiales bacterium
CGTCCGAGTAGGCGAGCGGCGTCCCGCCCTCGTCGGGGGAGCACGGCGCCTTCAAGGGCTTGTACGCGCAGCCGGCGAGCGCGGAGGCGAGCAGCGCGAGTGCGGCAAATGCAAAGATGGCCTTCACGGGACGGGCGCCTTCGGCTGCGTGAACGTCATGGCGCGTGAGGCGGCTTTGGCAGGGTCATCTCCTCCGCCGTCGGCGCCAGTCCTGACGCTGAGCGCCGGCGTCTGGCTCCGCGGAAGCGCGTAGTGGCCGACCGCGACGCCGATAATGAGAGCCACGACAACAAGGATCAAAGCACGCACGGACATATCGCCCCCTACACGTTGATTACTGTGTGAACTTCATCGCGCGGGCGGCGGACGATTCCGCGGCAATGCGATCGAGGTTTGCTTGATTGGCGGCGGCCGCCGCATTGTTGACGACGCCGTTCAGCTCGTTGACCGTCTGCCCAGTCTGGATCTGGACTTGCGTATTCTGGTCGACGCTGCCCTTGAGATCCTGCGCCTTGCCGATCTGTTGCCCGCCTTGCGTGAACGCGGACGATCGCTGCTGCACCGCGCTCTGCGTCGAATTGATCAGTCCGGAGAGAGTCGCGGCAACGTTGACAGAGTTTTTGTATGCGGTGTCGGCCGGATGGGTTTGGCCGCTGACGAGACCGGTGATGGTCTGGACCAGCTGCAGTCCGTTGATGAGGCTCGAGACGATGTTCTGGGACGCCGATCCCATTCCCGCGAACGACAAGGCTCCGCCCGAAATCACCGAACCGAGAGAAGGCGCCTGCGCCATCGAGAAGCCGCCGCCGAGCGCCATCTGGGCCAGCGTGCCCTGCGCCTGGGATGAGCGGTCGCCGGTTACAGCCTGCAAGGTCTTTTGCGTGAACTGGAGGATCTGCTGATCCGCGGTGAGGATCTGCTGCGTGCTGGTCGCGATCTGCTGCGCCTTCGCGAGGTTGGCGCTGTCCAGGACAGGCACCTGCGCCAGCGCCGGCGGCGCCCCTGTGAAAGCCAGCGGCAACACGGCGAGCACGAATATCCAACGCATGGGGACCTCCCTATCGGCTGTTGGCGGAAATGGCGGCGAGCGCCGCGGTCACATCGGCGACTGTCAACGCCGCGCTCGCGCCGGCATTGCCGGCGTTGGCGGCGTTCTGCGCCTGGGCGAGGTAGAAGATGACGTTGCCGTCGGTATCGACGTAGCGCGCGCTCACGCAGGACGGGTCGGGCGACGATCCGGGGGGCGTTGTCGAGCACGCCGATGGCGCCCGACAGGGAACGGCCGCCGTCCCGGATCCGACCATGCCGACGGGACAGACCGGGCCGGATGTCGCCTGGGCAGCACCGGCCGTTGCGCGCATGCCGAGCGCCGACCGACTCATGTCGCTCGTCATCGCCAAGTTCAGTGCGTTGAGCGCGGTCACCCAGAGATTGGCCGAACCGATCGCGCTATTCCAAGCGAGGTTGTTTTGCAGCCGTGCCGCGCTGTTCATGTCGATCGCGGCCATCACCGTCGGCGCGGTTCCGACCTGCTGGCCGGCGGCCTTGAACGCCGATTGGGCCGCCGTCATTGTCGACCCGCTGGCGTCGAGCCCGGCCACCACGTCGCCGCTTGATTTGAACAGGGTCTGGCTGTTGAGCGCTGCACCCTGGGCGGATGGATCGGGCGTCGCCGGCAGGTCGGGACCGTAGGTCTGGATCGCCTGGCTGCCAGCGCCGCTTTGCGGCTGCACGGTGGGATTGGTGATGGTCGCCTTCTTGCCGGTCGTCACAGCGCATTTGACGCCGCTATTGGCGTCCTGCCGTTGCGTCGTCACCGGCACAAGCTTCACGGTCGTGCTGGCGGTCTGCGAGCGCTGCGTCAACTGCGCGGCGTCGTCGACGGGGATGTCCGCGAGCGCGGGAGCGACGCCGCACAAGAGCATCGCAGTGGTGATCGCGATTGGGAGCTTCATGCCTCGCTCCTCCCCATAAAGATCGGCAGCCATACGGCGGGGTCGTCGCCGACGCGCGCCCGCAACGCGTCGAGCTCGGCAACCGTCTCAGTGCGCCCGGACAGCACCTTGATCAGGTAGGGCATGCTGGCGAGGTTGAGCCGCGCCACGACGCTGTCGCGGCCATGCTTGATCAGAAACGATCGACTTTCCGGGACCGTACCGCGGATCCAGGCGACCTCGCGCCCCGACAAGCGGAAAGCCTTCTGGTAGCTTTCGTCGTCGGCTTTCGGGTTCGGAAAGAAGATGTTGGTGCTGGTCTGTTCGATCAGCGTGTTCGACGCCTTCGACCGCACGATGTCAGCTGCAGACTGCGTGCCGAAACCGACGATGCCGTTTTGCTTGCGGATGGTCTTGAGCTTGTCGCGAATGAAGAATGCGAACACGTCGTCATCGAGGAGCCGCCAGCCTTCATCGAGGAAGATCATCACCGGGTCGCCGGTGAGTAACTCCTCTGTCCTATGGAATATATACATCAATGCCGCGGTGCGGATTACCGGATCGTCGAGAACCCGCGTCATGTCGAATCCAAATACGCTCGACAACGAGAACTGATCCTCCTCGTTGTTGAACAGCCAGCCGCGCTGGTCGGGGCGCATCCAGCTCTCGAGGCGCGCCAGCAGATCGCCCTCCCCTGCCCTGATGCGGCCGCGCAACAGAGTCGAGAAAGCTTTCAGGGTGCGACCCGCCGGACCGCCGGTGAGCGCCGCGGCGATCGCGTTCCGGATCACCTGCTCCTCGGACGCGGTCAGGTCCGCGCCGTTCGCAGGTCGCAACATGAAGGCGAACAGCTGGTAGAGAAATTCGCGGTTGGGCGCACTGTCCGGCAATGACAGCGGGTTGAAGCCGGTCGGTTCCCCCGGCACCAAGGTCTCATACTGGCCGCCAAGCGCCCGGATGAAAATCTCGGCGCCGCGATCCTTGTCGACGAACAGCAATTTCGGCCGTGGCTGGACACGCTGCGTCTGCGCTGCGATGAAGGACAGAAAGACGGTCTTTCCCGATCCGGTCGGCCCGACCACGGTGAAGTTGCCGATGTCGCGGACGTGATGGTTGTAATAGTAGGCCGTCTGCGAGGTCGTCTCAAATACCGATATCGCCGGCCCCCAATGGTTGCCGTCCGGGCGGCCACTCGGATAGTTGTGCAGCGAGGTGAAGCCCGCGAAGTTCTTCGACGAGATCACGGCCTTGCGGGCGATATAGGCGAAATTACCC
>JAFKKM010000052.1 GCA_017305555.1 Hyphomicrobiales bacterium
GCGTGGTCCGCCGGGGCCGCGAACCTCACCGCCATACGCGAACAGCCCGCCGGTGCCGAGCAATGACAAGCCGATGCCGCCCAATCCTCCACCAAGCCCGCCACCCATGCCGCCCATCATGCCGCTAAGGGAGCGCATAATCGGGCCGACGATCAGCAACTTCACCAAGGCTTCCTCGATAGCCCGCAAGATCGTCTTACCCATGCTTGAGAATGCGTCGGAAACGCTCTTGGTCCCGTCGAGAACGTCCGTCAGGCCGGTCGTCAGGGTCGAAGACATGGTGTTGGCGATGCCGCGCATGGCCTCATTGGCGCGCATCGCGGACGCCTCAACCGAATTGAGCGCGGTCGCAACGTCAGGATAGAGTCCCTTAAGAGCAGACGCGATTTGAACGTCTGACGGGTCTAGCAGCGCCGTTTGCGTATCGAATTTGATGGCGGATGCAACGCGGGCTTTCTGCATCGCCTCAGCGGCCTTGCTGTAGGCGTCCGCTACTTCGTTGATTTTGCGCCTTTGCTCATCTGTGACAACGTTAGCGCCCTTCCCAGCCGCAGCGTTGGCTTGCATCGCGACGGTTTCCAACTGCGCGACAACCTTGGCGCGTTCACGCGCCGCTGTTGTCTGGTCGATTGCGCCAGCTTCCGCTTGTAGCGCCGCGGTACGTTTCTGGATGCTGTCCGCAGCAGCGCCGAGTTTATCAACGGTCGTGGTATCGGTCGGCTTAGGTGGTTTCGGCGCATCGTCGGGCCGACGCTTCGGCAACGGGACGGCGCTATTCCCGCCATAGCTGAAATTAACCGGAGCCTGCGGAACCTCGCTCGCCTGCGCTTGAGCAATGCGGGACTCAATCTCATGGAGTTGCTTTTCGACGCCAGAACGCTGTTGCGGTGTCAGGCCGGTATCGTTGAGGCGGTTCTTTAAGAGCGTCTGTTGATCAAGGTCGAAAGCCGACACGCCACCTTGATAGCCGGTGCCAGGACGAATCTTATTCGACAGCGCGGCAGCATCGCCCATCAATTGGACGATCTTCAACCATTCGCCTTTGATGTTCAAAACGATATTGTCGATCGCTTCGAGGGCGGGATGCAGATTCTGGTCGAGGGTCCGCCATGCGTTCTTTAATTCGTCATCCAGCTTTTTGGCGCGGGTAACGATCTCGTTAGAAAAGGCGTCGGCGGATTTCGTCTTAAGATCGTCCAATAGCTGGTCGACCGAAAGCGTCCCTTGTCGAATCTGGTCGGCAAACTTCGCACCGAATAGCTTGTCCGCAAGATCCAGCGCGGCCAATTCCTGCCCGATGGCCTGCAATTGCTTCATGTAGGTTAGGACGGCGACGATACGCTGGTCTTGCGTGGTCGCGGCGCGGAACATACTCAAGCCGGATGAATCTTGGTCGGTGCTGAAAAGCTCGCGCATTTCGCGCATCGCCTGCTCAACCGCCGTGACTTTCTTCAAGCCCTCATCCCAAACGGACCAATCGGGGTTAAGGACCGGCTTGAGCGCCTGATAGGCGTTGCCCAATGCGCCTTCGAATAGCGCAACCTTTTCCGTCGCGCCTTTCGCACCATTCACCCACGCCTGCCAGAACTCAGGCGATAGGCCGGAAGCGTTGGCCTTGTCGGCAACCGAAACCATTTGCTCAAGCTGTTCGCGCGCTGCCGATACAGCCGCGCTCATCAGCTTGTAGGAACCGACAACCAGCGCCACCTTGCCGACCATGCCGAGCGCCATACGTGACGCGGACGCCATCAACCCGGCTTCAATGCCCTTGTTTAGGTCTAGGAACTGTTTCGCGATCTGACGGGCAACGGTGCCAACGTGGTTGCTCGTTTCCTGCATCTTATTTTTGAACGCGGTAATATCCGGCGAACCTAGCGCGATATCTAGGGAGGGCTTAGCCATTGTCGGCACCCTCCACTTCCGGCGCCGGTTCGGTCGGCTGAACAAAGAACATTGATAGGACGGTTATGGCAACCGGCGCATTCTCCATCAGGGGCCGCGTTCGGACGAAACGCTCAACGAGGTCGGCAGCATCACGGCGCGATAGGCCGCCCCCGATCAGGCCAAGCTCTATGACGCGCTCCATGTCATCAATCGACCAAAGCGCCTCATTAAACCGCTTAAGGCAAGCCGCTGGTGTTGAGCCGTAATCACCCGGAAGGCCGCGAATGGAAAGGTTCGCCCGTACCCAAGGATGATTGAGCGTCATCGGGTGTTGTCCGCCTGCCCAAGTGATCGGCTTTGCGGTTTCGGTCGTGTCAGTCATTCTTAATGGCCTCGTTAATGGCGTCGGAAATTGCTTCGTCAATCTGGTCGCGTTTGGCGCGATAGGTGTTGTAGAAAAATGGTCGGGCCGGTTGGTGCGAGTTGCCGAACTCGAACGCTAGGGCGTGGTCGTAATCGACGCCGCTGCCCTCGCGGATATCGCCGGTCGTGGTGTCGCCACCCGCGACCACATGAACGTCGGTCGGACTGCGAACTTCAACTGTTAGGCTCTGTTCTAGGTGTCCTGTCTCTTCCGGCGGTTGCAGCAACGAACGCAACGCCGAACGTTGAGCGTCGGAAAGCTGTTGCGCCTGCTCTTTCAGGACTTCGGAAACACTCTGCTCCACCTTGTCAGGCAAGGATTCTAGGTAGCGCTGTAGATCGTCAGGGCTCATGTCACCACACCAACATGTCGGCGGTGATCGCCGGATCGTCGAGGAAGTTGCCGTGAGCTTCGCCAGCCGCAGCACGACTAACGGCCATCCATGACGCCGCAGCGCCGTCGATACGATCCGTGCTCTTGCCCTTGTGCATGACTCGATTGCCAGCGCTGTCGGTGTGGATGGCGACGTTTGAGAAATTCCAGCGCAAGACGGGGTGTCCGCCGTGCTTGAAGTTTCCGCCGACGATGGCGCGCTCAAGGGTGTTGAGCGCCGGGGATTGCGTCACCCAGCCTTGCCGGATGGTCACGATCTTGTCGCCGTGATCGCCGCTCAGGATCGAAATAACGGCGCTGGCATATGCGGGATCGAAACCGATCTCGCGAACTTCGAACCGCTGGCATAGGCCATCGATGTACGCCGCAACGGCAGCGTGATCGATCACATTGCCCGGTGTCGCGGTGATATGGCCCTCTTTGCTCCATCGCACGTAGTCGACGCCATCGAGGTCGCCGCGCTTCCTGATATCCGCGTCGGGACAAAAGAAGTGAGGCAACACGGTATAGGTATCGCCATCGCGGAAACACGCGACCACGGCGCAAAGGTCCGTTGTCGTCGCCATATCAACGCCAATCCAGCACGGTGCGCCATTGAAGGCGTCATAATCAATAGGATCGGAGCCTAGATTGTATGTTGCGAGGTCGACGAAAGGCGACGTGCTCTTATCAAGCCAGACATTCAGCTTGAGTTGCAGCAACGAATCCCGTTCGCCTGGACTGGTACGCGCCCGCTCAACGTGTCGCCGGTAGCCTTCAATCGAGGGATAGCCGTGCGAACTGCCGGGGTTCACAGCCCGCCATAGTGCTTCATCGTCAAACTGTGCATCGGCTGGCGCTTCGAACAGGACTGGCAACAATGAGGGATCGGTGATTTCGCCGCGCGCCACCTTCCGCGCGCGCTCCACGATCTCATAAGCAATATTATCCTGTCCCCTGCCCGCCGTGGTCGCGACGACAAGCAAGGTGTCGTCTGTTTTATCGAGGCCGGTGGTCAGGGCTTCCCATAGCTGCCGGTTCGGCCAGATATGCAATTCGTCGGCCAGCACAAAGGACGGCGTTCGGCCATGCTGCGCGCCGCCATCGCTGGAAATAACTTCAAGCGTCGTGCCATCGGTCGGATAGACAATCTTTTTAGCGCTGTTAAAGGCATCATAGATTTTCAGCCGACTAGCGGCTTTGGCGTTCATACGCACAATGCCAAGCGCCTCGCGGAAGGCAATCCCGGCTTGGTTGCGGTCGCTCGCGGCGAAGATCGCTTCGCCCCCGATCACACGCTCAGGGCCGACCGTATGCAGTAGCGCCAATGCAGCCGCATATGTCGATTTGCGATTGCCTCTTGGCACCAAAATCACGACCGTATTAACCAGCCGGGAACCGTCAGGCTTGCGCGGACCGTAAATGCGCCGAACTACACGTTCAATCCATGGGTCGAGTTGAAAGGTATGACCGGGATTGCGGGATTTCGGATGCTGCAACTTCCGCAGAAACCTAACGGCCCGTTCGCCATGGCCTTCCGGGTCGGGAATGTCGCTGCCGTCATAAATCCAGTGCGGGAACGTATCAGGAAGCAAAAAGGTCATCGTCGTCCTGATTTGATCCGCGGATAGCAGGCCGGGAGCGGCTAACAGGGGTCAGGCCAAGCTCGTTCGCAGCAAGCCGCGCCGTTGTCTGGGCCGCATTCATGGTGCCAATGGCGGGGTGTTTCTTCCCGCCAAGTAGCAGGCCATCACGGTTCAAAAGGCGCTGGGCCTCGCGCATCATGCCGATTGCGGAGCAATAGCTTTCCAGAATCCCAAGATCGCCAGCGGTGATGGTGTTGCGCTGGTTCAAGATCGTCGCGACTCTACGCCATTCGCGTTTTGCCTCGCGGCCTAGCCAAGACGGCGGCTTGCCGATCTCAACTTGCGAGGAACCGGGGACGATGTTCGGGCGAGGTCCGCGCGTCATGCCGCCCTCCCCGGCGCATGGTGCAGGTTCCGCCATGCGAGGTTAAACGGGTTGTTATCGAGTTGGATAAGTCTGCCGTTCGGCAATTCGCCGGTCATGTACAGAAACGCCAGCCGGGACGCGCTATGATTTTCTGAATCTACGCGAATGTGGATGCCATCGCGGGCCTTCACGCCTGCAACGGTGCCAGCGCGGGCTTTCCCGCCACGATCTACGCGCCAACGAAAGATTCCGGTCGCTGGATCATAGGACAACAATTCGCGAAGCCGATCAGCCGTGATCATTTGCCGATCCTTTCGCAAGCGATATCCATACCAGCGCGCCGCCCAAGCTCTTTGATGCTCTTGATGGTGTATGCCTGCCCTTCGAACATGACGCGGTGATCCAGCGTCACGCCGGGATAGAAGTACGTCCGAAACGTCGCGGTGCTGTCGGTGGTGGCGTGCTGCCCGTCCCGGTTATCAACCAACCGGTTGACCAATTGAGCCCGCAACGGGACCAAGGTTTCCCATGTCGTGGACTGGTTCCGGTATGCGTCATAAGTGACGGTCGCCACCTGAATCTCAATCAGCCGATCCATAGAGCCCGCGCGCATTAGACGGCCCTCATGATCGCGGCGACGTTCACGATGGCATGGGAAAACGTCCCATCATGAATAAACCGGGTATCATCAATCGAAAGATCGGACACGGCAAAGCCATCAACGTCCAAGTAGCAATGCTCCACCTGTGCATCGTGCGGGACGCAATCGACCATCGCGCCGGCAATCTCTTTCCCCAGCTTCATGCCGGGCTCTTTGACGAAAACATGCACGTTGAGATAAGCCCGCGCGATCACGCCGGTATAAACCGTCTGACCGTCGCCAAGGATCACGGTTAGGTCGTGCTCAGGTCGGACGCCTGTATCCACGATGTTCGCCGGATCACCGATCAGCGCCATAACCTCAGCGTTCGCCATCAAGCGATCAGCAACCAGCTTTTGCAGCGAAAGCGACGGCTCAGCCAAAATAGAAGCTCCGGTAAGGGTCCAAGAGGGCCAGGAATCCGTATGGCAACACTTCGGACGACACTCCGATCAACGTTGCTTCACGATTGGCATAGAGGTGCGCCGTCAGCATAAGGATTGCTTGATTGACCGGTGGCGCGGTGTTTTCGGTCACTTGCGCGCCGGTATATGCCTCAACCCATGCCGTTGCGGCGTCCAATTTGGCTTGGATCAGGGAGTCGTCGGCGTCAAAAGTGACGTTCAAATGGGACTTGGCGTCGGAAAGTGTCAGCATTGAAAAACCTAAATTCGTGATCTCTTGCGTTGAGGGGGATGTCTGGTCAGGGGACGTTTTCAAAAAGTTGATCGATACCCCCGGCCCTCTCTTTCTTCTTTCGATAGCTGCCGATTGGTGTTGCGACGATGGATGACGTAGGCCAACCAGCCTTGATCCGACGTTCAAGCGTTTGGCGCGGACAACCAAGGCGCTTAGCCCATTGCGTGATCGTCAGTGCTTCACCGCGATATGTGATCGTCTTTGCCTTCCTAGGCATGATTGGCCTTCTTATCTTTCCAATCATCACGGGCGTTACATGCTCTGCATGACGGACGCCAATTGGTCCTATCCATTCGCCGATGTGGTGCTCTGCGGATACTGGCGATATGGGCAACCAGTATTGCGGGAGCACCGCAGCGGCAACGATCATGACCGGGCTCAGCGAGGTAAGCCTTAGCGGCAACCTGAAATTCGTAATCATAACCACGCGCTGCGGCGTTCGGGCGGCGCTTGTCATAGGCGGCGCGGCGCTCTTGCTGGCAGATGCAGCGATAACCAGCCGCAACCTTGCGGCCACATACACAAATGCGAGGCGGACGCATGGGCATCAGGCTGGCACCTCAGCCATGGTTTTAACGCCATAATCGCCAAGTGCATTCAGCCGGTTGCGATCAGCGCTCTTAAGGCCCTTGCCCCAATCGGTCGATTTTCCGCCGTTGTTCTTATCGGCATCGGCGCTGCCGTGGATTGCCTTTAGCTTTTCGATCAGGCCATCACGCGCCAATAGGATTTCAGCGGGTGTAGCGTTCCACGTATCTTCGGGACTCCATTCCAACCAGCCGCTGCCGACCTTGAACAAGCGCTCAATTAGTTCGGTCAGGGTGATCGGGTCGGACGGTTCGGTGCTGTTGGTGTTGTCCGCGCCTGCAATGCGTTCGATGAATCCGAGCAATTGCGGCGTTACCAGCGTAAAGAATTCGTCGAGGGATTCAGGTTGCACCCAATCCGGATCAGCCGGGAATAAGATGCTGTCCGGGTCGGTGCATGTCGCTGCAATTAGATCAAGAGTAGCAGTCCAATCGAAAGCAGCAATGCGGCCATAGAGGTCGGCAAAGTCATGGTACTTGCTCGCGATGGTAGCGAGCGCTCGCAAATCGGCGCGCAAGGTGATACCTCCACCTTGCGAGGTGGACTTACAGACACCATTGCCGACACTCAAACGGAGGGTTGAGTCTGCGAGCGCTCGCATTGCTGGGCGTCCTTATGCAACCGGGCGGGACGCGACGTTGCCGAGAATGGCAACGGCACCCGCCGCAATCGAGGTTCCGCCGTTCTTCGTCAGGACCACGCGGACATAACGCTTATGTCCGATGTAGCCCTGTTTAACGCTGGCATCCGCCGTCAGGGTCGCCGGAAGCGAACCGATCAGGTCGCCGGCTACAACGTCGGTGAAGTCGCCGTCCGTTGTCGTGTCGGATTCCTGAATCTTCGCCGTGAAGTCGCCAGCGCCAGCAATCGCGCCAGTGTTCACGATAAACGCAACGCTGCCGGAACCTTGAAGGTCAACGGTGTTGCCCTTGATGGTCGCGGCTTGGACTGCCGGGGAAAGCGCCAGCTTGACGCCAATGTTAGAAACGATATCGCGCATGTTAGGCTTTCTCCCTTAAGCGGTCTTACAGGTGATCTTGCGAAGCGCGGCCGGCTGCACCACAGCGCCGCCGACGCGACGGGTCGCGTGAATGCGGGTGATACCGGTATTCGCCAGAAAGTACGGGTTAACGAGGATCGAAAGCTCGACACGATCGATAATGCGGTAACCGGTCGCGATGTCGCCAAAGACGATTGGCGTTGCACCCGCGCCGATGTCATCCATGTCCGGACATTCCCGGTTGCCAGAGATAAACGCCGGTGGTTCCGTCTTTCAGCTTGCGAACCGCTGCGAGCGTCTTGCCGTTCATCAACCAAGCGCCGCGACCGCGATAACCAGCGGGCAGCGAATACATGGCATCAATCAAAAGATCAGCGGGATTGGTGCCGAGCGTTGCGGCGTTGCCGGTCGGAACAACCGTTACACCGGCAGCGGTCAACAAACCTTCCGGCTGCAACGCGCCCTCGCCCTTTAGGAACCCAAAACCTTCCTTCAAGCCAAAGTCTTCCGCCAGCGCCATGCGAACTTCGGCCATCGCCGCCGGCCCATCGGCCAAAAGCTGGTTGCTGATATCAACAAACGTGTTGATTTCGCACGTCGCGATTTCCAACTGACCGAACGATGGATTGCTCGCTTCCGATGCTTGAGTCTCGCCTTTCCACTTCGCATTGGTGCCGGTGAGCCGCTTCGGATAGATCACAGATGGCGCGATTGTGGTGCGAACGGTCGCAAGACTGCGAATTGGAGAATACTCAACCAAGTCGCGAATGAACTCCGTAGAAAGCTCATTCGGTGCGAGATAGCCGCCCTGCGGATCACTGGAAACAACCAGCGTCTTAAGCGTATCAGCGCCGATACGGTTGCCGTTCTGAAGATATTCGCTGAACGCTTTGCGCTCAATCTCAGCGTCGGAATCGTTGTCGTTCGCAGCGCCGACGCCGGGACGCGCCGCCTTGGCTTCCAGCTTGTCGAGTCGGTCGGCAAGTTTCTGGTTGTCGTTCGCCGCGCCGGTCAGCTTGGCGTCAACGCTGGTCTGAAATTCATTCAGCGCCTTGGTAACAAGCTCAGCCGGATCGGCATCGGCTTCCTTAAACTCAAGATTCAAGTTGCGAGACATAGAGGGGACGTTTCCTTACTTGGAGAAATGGGCCGCAGCCCGGTTAAGGGCTGCCGCGATTGCGGAAGCCAAATCGAATTGCTTAGCGCCGGTAACACGCGCCTTGGGGTGAGCCGGATTGCGAACTAGAGAGACTTCGACCAAATCGAGGTTCGAAATGACGCGATTTCGGCCGCTCTGTTTCGCTTCGATGGTGCGGAATCCGATCGATAGTCCGCCGATCAAACCCGATTGCACCATTGAGCGGATGCTACGGGAGCGCGGACGATCCAGATGCAACATTCCCTTTACGGTCAGCGCGTCATTCGTCGCCGTGATTTCGGACCACGTACCGGCAATATCGGTAGGGTCATGCTGGAACAAGATCGGCAAATCTGCGGGGATCGAACCGAAAGCGCCTTTGCCGATAACGTCGCCGACGCTATCAGGCTCAGCAAACACCCACGCATTACCGGTGATCTCGCCAGCCTCGTTAATGCCAAGCGATGCCTTAACTTCGATGATATCGAGTTGTGCCGCCATTACGCGCTCACCAACTCAAACGGCGCGAACGTACCACGATGCGCGATGCCATCGTGAAACCAGACCGTTTCAACCATGAAGTGATCGCCATTGACGCGGATTCCGCGTCCGACCGTCATGACGGGGCCGCCAGATTTCAAACGGACGCTGTCGCCGCTATGAATTTGAACCTTGTCGCTGGTGTAGGTCTTAGGTGCTTTGTTCACTTCGATGCCTTTTCGTGTGGTTCGCCAAACCAGACGGTTTCAAGGATAGTGTTGGCGATTGGATAGGTTTCGGTGAAAGGTCGACCAGTCACATAGAGCGCGACAAGATCAGCGGCGCGCTTCGGATGCTCACCAGCGCCGATCAGTGCGAGCCGGATAGTCTCTGCAATGTCGGATTGGCTGAAATGCTTTACGAACACGCGATTACAAATCGTGCCGATAGTCGCGTTGCACTGAATCTGTAGCTCTTTGATCTCAGCAAGGTTGAGCGCGAAGTCGTGATCACCATCGCCAAAGAACAACGTTACAGGAGTCATTGTGCGACAACCCCAACAGCATTGGCAGGTGGTCGCAGCGTTTCTCCACCGGCGATTGGACCACGAGACTCAGCCGAGCGAACTTCGTTCGGTGTCAGCCAAGGTCCGCCAGTGGCTTTGGTGTAAGCCTCTGTGCGCTTCACGATATCGGCACGGACGAATGCGTCCGTCAGAAACTCCGCATGGTAGGTGGCGCGCTCATCTTCCTTGAACAGCTTCAAGCGAAGCTCGCCCTCCCATGCGGTAATCCAGCGCATGAGAGAGAAGTCGAGGAAGTCTTGGCGCATCTGTTCGGAATTGCTCCACGTCGCGCGACCAAGCTCATAGAGAATGTGAGGCGGGACGCGGAATAGCCGGGCGATTTCCTCAATCGCGAATTTGCGAAGCTCAAGGAACTGACTATCAACGCTGGTCATGGTCATCGGTGACCATTCGGCATCGCCGGGAAGGACTGCCGTTCCGCCCATTTGGTCGGCGCTATGGGCAGCGGTCCATGCCGTCTTTGCCTTCAACAGCGCGTCGGGTGTCGCGTTGCCTTTCAGGCTCAGAACGCCAGACGGACGCGCCCCATTGGCGAACAGCTTTGAAGCGTAGCGTTCGAGGATCAGCGCCAAGCCGATCACGTCGCGGCCATCAGCAACCAGCCCCCTGCCCGACAATGACGGCGACTGAAGATGGAGAACGTTTTCGCGGGCCACCTTCCGCTTGGTGCCATTCTCTTGGACTTCATATGCCGGTTCGCCGGATGAATAATCGACCGTGACGGTTGCGGGATTGAGCCGGTGAAGTTCGAGGGGTTTGTCTTCGGAGTTGCGGACGATCTGCGCGAAGCCGCCGTGGTGCAGCATCGCGTCGGCGGTCACCTGTTCACGGAACTGCGCCGCCGATGTCCAAGGGTTCGCGGCGTCATGGAGCAAGGGATAGGTGGGATGGTTGGTCGCCCGTTCCTTGCCGTCGCCAACCCGGTGAAGGGTATGGAGCGGCATAACGCCCAAGGTTTCGGCTACAGCGCCAACGGCGGCGCGGACGGGAGCACAGCGAATTGCGGTCGCGGGGGAAACGGTAATGCCGGCAGCGGACGGGGTCGCGCCGAACTGCTCATAAAGCCATGCATCGGGATCAGCGATGCCGCTCTTAGTTTCAAGCCGAAAGAACTTTCGAACGTGGTCAGTAAGAGACAATAGAGAGGCTCACAATGCAGCGGGATTGCTGCCTTGCGACTGGTTGCGTCTCTATCTCTGTGAAAACGATCCGCGAAAGATTTAATCGTTTAGATCATTTGTTGCGCAATTATGTTGCGTCAAAATTTCGGGCGGGTCAAGGCGGGCTCGGAATTATTTCGACGTTTTCTCTTTGACGATCTCCCTTAACGCCCCTTCCCACTTCGTCAGCGCCTCTAACTTTACGCGAAGCCGCTCCGAATGGTTGTAGGTACGATTGAGTTTCGTCGGCATATGCCCAATCACGATCTCCGCGATTTCGTCGAGCACGTCCAATTCGGACAAGCGGGTCCGAACGGTGCGGCGTAGGTCGTGATTCACCCATGGCGCAATGATCGCGTCGGGGTTGCCGGTCGCCTTGCGAAGCGCCTCTAGCATCTTGGCGTCAAGTCGGCCCTTCACCTTGTCGCCCATCGTCACCGCGCCGACGCCATCCAGCGAGAACACCCACGGGCATTTTTTCCAGCGCTTCACGGCCTTGATGATCGCCATCACGTCAGGGGTCAGCGGGACAACGTGGTCCCGGTCGCTCTTGAACCGGTCGGCCGGAATCGTCAGGGTTTCTTTCTCAAGGTCGATTTCGGACCATGACGCCCGCGCGATATCGTTGAGGCGCTGTCCGGTCAGCAACAGCACCCGGTAAACGTCGCGATAGACTTCCCCAAGATCAGCCGACGCCAACCAGAACGCCCTAATCTCTTGGTCGGTCAGGACGCGGTCCCTGCTCTGTCGCTCGCCAATAGCGATCTTCACCCGCTTGGGCCGGTACGGTGACGCGGGGATAAGCTCATCGTCGGCGCACCAATTGAGGAACGTCCCAATTTTCTGCGCCATGTTGAGCGCCTGTCGGGACGCGCCGCGATCATGGATCGCTTGAACCACGGCGAGGATATCGGCCATCGTGATCTCTTCGACGGGCTTCCCGCGCCAGACTGGCACGCACTCCCTATTAAAGTCCCGCTCATCGTCATCCACCTTGCGGATGCCATCCCGGCGACGGGTCTTGATGAAGCGATCTAGGACGGTCTCAAAGGCGCGCTCATTCTTCGCGGTCTCTAATTTCGCTTGCTCGCGAGATTCCTCAATAAGGGCTTGCTGCGGATCGATACGCTTGCCGAGCAATTCCAACCATTCCCGGGCCGTGGTGCGGGCCGGCGCTAATTCCATCGCAGGGTACTCGCCAATGGTGCGACGGGTCGGATTCGAACTACCGGGATAGCGGCCTAGCAGGAAGTAAGACCGCTTTCCCTTGTCGGTGACGCGGACGCCAAAATTCGGAATCACGGTGTCAAAGACTTCGTATCGGGTACCTTTCGGCGCGGGTTTGAGGGATCGGAGAAACCGGTCTGTGATGTTCTTGCGGGCCATTGAAAATCCTTGGGCAACACCCGGGGCAACATTCTCGCTCAAATTCGGCCACCAGATTTAAGGCCGAACCGGTTGATCGCTCTAGGGCAACGCTGGGGCAACACTTTTGACGGAACCGCCATGTTGCCCGGTGTTACTCAAGGTAACAGAGAAATTGAAATAAGCCAGTATTTATGGGCATTATTTGATACGCGACGAACCGGCATGAAATGCCATGAAACACGGTCCAAACCGGCTGTTAACCGGTTGGTCGCTGGTTCGAATCCGGCCCGGGGAGCCATTCATTTATCCAACACATTGAAATAACAGTCGTTCTCGCGTTCGATGCGAGCGCGATCGTAAACTCGTTCATAATGCCTTGATGCACGCTTCAAAAAGACCGGTGGACTCGCTTGCATGACGTGGATCAGGCGGCGCCGTGCAATTCGAAGCGGACGCAGCTTCACGATGATACTCCAAAGCACTGATGCGGCCTGATGCCCTATGGGCTGGTTCGTGAACTCCGCGTCGATCACGGCGTCGTCGACCTCCAGCGCGGCGCGCACCTCATCGATCAAATCGATGGGTGGACACGACGGTCCGACGCAGCGTGCGTTTTTCGTGGCAAATGTCAAAGAGAACGCCGACTGTCAGATCGAGATCGCAAACCAGCGATTCTAGGTTGAGCAACCGCTCGCTTGCTTTGGTGGCAGAAGGATCGTTTCTACTGGCGGTCTTCGTGTCGCCTCCGAACGTTCGGCCGCGACCCGCTTGTTACGGACCACAATCAGATGGTCGTCGAGGCTGGCAACTCGGCTCCAATCTTAGGTGCCCGCTTGAAGGACGAGGAATTATGCGGATCAAACTCGCGGCGCCGTTTGCCGTCTTAATCGCCCTCGTCACCACGGGCGCGAATGCTGGCGTTATCGATGATGCGAAAGCATCGGTCCGCCTTCACCTCGTTATTCCCGGCTCTGCAAAATTCGACAACCTCCACCCGCGAGGCGACTACATTTGCGGCACCGTTAGCGCCAAGACCGCTGCCGGCGACTTCGTCGGCCCCAAGGTCATGATCTACAATACAAAGACCCAGCTTTCGACAATCGTGGACGGGTCAGATATCTCCAGGTTGATGACCGACACGATGAAAAGAGACCTTGACCACGCTTGCTCCTAGTTCCTCCGCCTGGTTGAAAACGGCCCGAAAGCCAATCGCCGGTCCGCATGTGCCGAACCAATTCCATGGACGCGCCGCGCCGCTGGCCGCTAGGATTGGAATCGGATGCACAGGGAGTCTCCGATGAAGTTCGCTTGCACCATCATTCTCGCCACGCTGATCGCCGGCGTATCGCTTTCGGCCGATGCGGCGGGCACGCCGGAACAGCGCCGCGCCTGTCGCGCCGACGCCATGAAGTTCTGCCGCGAATTCGTTCCCAACGTGCGCAAGATCACCGCCTGCATGGAACACAACATGCGGCGGCTCAGCCCGGCCTGCCGTTCCCAATTCAAATAAGGCGCGGGAACTGGCCGCCGCCCGCCCAATCTTAACCACGCCTTAAAATGCATGGTTAGCGTCCGGTTAATGAATAGGAGAACCCTGCCGCTTACGGTACTCTAAGGGCCGATCAACCTGGACTGCTGCCGTGAACACCACCGTCATCGCGAAATCGGCGAAACTTGGCGACGACTGCGTGCGGGACATCCCGCGCCTTTTGACCAAGGAAGAGATCCGCAACCTGTCGCGGATCGACAGTCGCAAATTCACCCTCGCCATCATCGTCGAAATTCTGACCATCGCGGCGGCAATCGCGATCAGCGAGACGTGGTGGCATCCGGCGATCTATTTCGTGGCGGTGATCATCATCGGCTCGCGGATCAACGGCCTCGGCGGCCTGATGCACGATGCCGCGCATTATCGCGGCTACACCAACCGCACGATCAACGACATTGTCGGCGAGATCATCGCGCTGCCGACCACGGCCTCGATGGCCGGTTATCGCAACAGCCATTTCGCGCACCATCGCGAACTCAACAGCGAACGCGATCCGGACTGGACCCGCAACATCGGGCTGGAAGAATTCGAATTTCCGAAGCCGCGTCCGGGCATGGTGAAATACATCCTGCAATATCTCACCGGCCTGAAAATCTGGTCGGCGGTCACCGGCTTTCACAAGAACAAGGAGACCCGCGACATTCCGGCGATCGTCGCGCGGTCGCGGCTGGTATTCTTCGTCGCGCTGTTAGCTGCGTCGATCGCGTTCGGCTTCTGGAAGCAGTTGCTGCTTTACTGGATCGTACCGGTGATGACGGTGTTCGTCGCGATCCGTTACATCCGCAACGTCGCCGAGCATTATGCGGTCGAACACGAGAACGTGCTCAACGAGAGCCGCACCGTGCTGGCACCATGGTGGCAGCTTTACCTGATCGCGCCGTGGGGCTTGAACTATCACCTCGAGCATCACCTGTTTCCGGGTGTGCCCTGCTTCCGCCTTGCCGAACTGCATCGCCTGCTGATGACGCGCGAGCCGTTTCCACAACTCGCGCACGTCACCCACGGCTATTTCGGCGGGCTGTTGCGCGACTGCGCGACCCTGCCCGATCCGCATCCGGCCGCGACCGCGAGCAAGGCGGTCCCGGCCGAATAGGCCTCGTTGCTTTGTCGCGGTCGTTTAGCGCAGCGAGATCGCCAGCCCGCTCAAATCGGCATTGAGCATCAGCCCGGTCTGACGGCCGCTGAGTTGCAGCACCGCGCCCTTCTCGTTGGTCAGCACGATAGCCCGCGCACCGACGCCGATCGCCGCTCCCGCACCGCCCGCGCCGTAGACGCCAGCGACATCCGAGGGACGCCGGATGTTGGTCACCCGGCCCGACAGGTTGGTCTGCGAGGCGCCGAACACCAGGCCGGCGTCGATCCCACCGATCGACAACGGATATCGCCGGCCGTGAAACGTCAGCGTGCCGCTGCCGCCCGACGCGCCGATGAACCAGCCGCCCTTGAGCACTGAAATGCGGATGGTGCCGCTATCGGCGTGCGCGACGCCCGCGACGCAAGCCCCCGCCATCGCCAGCAAACCGATCAGAGCCGTCCTAATCCCGAGCGCACGCATAGCCGTCGTCCTTCGCTGTGAATCTGTCGGCACAGCGTGGCAGAGTCCGGCCGAAAGAAAAAGGGAGCTTACGGCGCACCCAAGAACTCTCGGCGAAACGCCGCCTGCTTGGTAGTGTCTCTTGACGCTCACAACCGCATGTGTGGAGCACACCAATGGCCGAGCCGCAAATTGTCCTCACGGACAGCATCACACCGGAGATGGAGAAAGCCATCGGCGGGGGCCTCAATGCGTTCAATGACGAGATGACCGGCTATGCGGACCGCAAGCCTCTCGCCGTTCTGGCGCGCGATCCTTCCACGGATATCATTATCGGCGGAGCGCTCGGTCGATCGTCTCTCGGCCTGCTGTTCCTCGATCTGTTCTATGTCTCACCAGACCAAAGGCACGCGCGGATCGGCTCGACCATCCTTCATGCCTTTGAGGAAGAAGGCCGGCGGCGGGGCTGCGTAGCCGCCGTGCTGTACACGATCAGCTTCCAGGCGCCCGACTTCTACGCGCGCCATGGATGGCATCGCTTTGGCGAGATCGCCTGCCTCCCTCCGGGGACGAGCCGTATCTTCATGTCCAAACAGCTCGTGTGAGATATTCACGGCACGCTGGCGGAGACAATCCAGATGGCACCGCCGAGCCAGACGCTGTTGCCCTTGGCGAACGGCTTCAGGTCGTGCCGCATCGCCTCGATGCCCGCCTCCCTCGCGTCGGGCGCTGCGTCTTCCAGCGCGCGATTGGCGGGGCCGATGATCGCCGCGGTCTCGACCGCCGCTTCGAAACCGCCGCCCGCCGCGATATCCAGCGACAGGTCGTGCGGCGCGATGTGGATGTCGGCAAAGCCGGCGTCGCGCAGAATGCGTTCGACCCGTTCCGATGAGGCGAAGGCGAACGGCCCCGGGTCCTCTGGGCCGACCGGCGGTAATCGAGGCACATGCCGGTAGACCGCTTGCAACGGCACCATCAACCACGGATTTTCCTTCGGCCCGCGCCAGCAGATGAAGGTCAGTCGCCCGCCGCGCCGCAGTCCCTTGCGCAGATTGGCGAAGGAACGTGCGGGCTCGGCGAAGAACATCACTCCGAAGCGCGACACCAGCAGGTCGGCTGCACCGTCCGGAAACGAATAGGTGGTGGCATCGGCCCGCGCGAACTCGACCGGCAAACCCGGCGGCGCGACCTCCCGCGCCCGCGCCAGCATCTGCGCGGAGATATCGACGCCGAGCACATGCCCCGACGAACCAACGCGCCTGGCGAACGCGATCGAGGTATCGCCGCAACCGCAGCCGACGTCGATGACCCGCTCACCCGGTTGCGGCTTGGCGTGCTCGATCAGGAGTTCGGTGACGGGAATGAAGATCGTATCCTGCACCGTCTGTTGGCTGGCCCAACGCTCGCCCGCGCGACCGTTCCAGTAGGCCACCTGATCGGCATTGGCCGCGTCGCTTTGCAGTCGATCCATCCATCTCTCCTCGTCGCCGCTCGGGATCACGCCCGAAAATGCAGGTTCGCTACAATTTTAGCGGTTTCCGCAATCGGGAAACAAAACCTCTTTGCCATGGTGCTCTCAACAATGGGGGTTGTCATGAGCGAAGTCGAATTCGAGGAATTGCTTGAGAGCGTCCGGTCGTCGATGAACCTTGTCGCCCAGGATGACGCTAGGCAGGACGACCCGATGCAGGACGATTGCATGTGGGTGGATACCGAGCATCACCACAGTTCGTCCACAGGCGTCGTCCGTGTGCTGTTCCCACGGCCGGCCAATGACAATGATATCGCCTGGCCGCTCATTCCTTTTCCGGACGGATGGTGCGCATCCTGCTGAAGACCGGCATTCAGCTAAATCAAAATATACAAAAATATCTATTAGCTATTGATTTTGATCGATAAAATTACATCTTAAATTCTGTCACGACGCTAATGGCGAGAGATATTTCGCCAGGCAATCAAGACCACCCCGACCGCGGCCAAAATACCAGCCAGCGACGACCCGGCCAGGAAGAGCAGGCCGAGGCCGATGGGATTCGAGGTCGGGTCGAGCATTCCGACGATATAGAGCGGCAGGAAGCTGGCGGCGAATACGATCGCGGCCGCGATGACGAAGCGCATCCCGCCTCCTCCCGCCCGCCCGGCTCAATCGCCAGCCGATCCGCCCGCTCACTTGCCGAGGATTTTCTCGGCGGCGTTGACGATGCTGATGGTCGGGTTGGCCGCGCAATATTCGCCGAACTTCTTGGCGTTGGCGACGAACACATCGGTATCGATGATGGCGACATCGGAGTCGCCCTTATACCAGCCATCCAGCCAGGTCAGCACCATGGCGATGGTGTCCTTGTCACTGTCGACGAACTGCTTGCAACTCATCGTCGACAGATCCAGCACGGTCGCTCGCGCAGGCATTGCGGCCAGCGCTATACCGACCCCGACGAGTGAAGCGAGATAGCCAATCTTGTGCATGTGATCCCCCAACGCTAATGCGCGGGAACCAGACTAGCATGGGTTCCCGCACCCTATTCGGGGGATAAACAAAAGATCAGAAAAATATCAGAACCCGCCCCTCATCAAAGCACGTCCGACTGCGATGAGTTCACGCCGCGAGCGGCAGCGCCTCAACCTGCTGGTCCTCCTGAACTTCGTCCTGCTGCTTCGCTTCGACCGGGATCGGATAAAAGTCCGTTGCCGGCGCCATCATTCCCCAGAACATCATGGTCGCCATACGGCTATAGGTCTCAGCGGCGGTGGCGGCGATCCAGAACGGGGAAGTCATCAACATGGCAGTCTCCTTTTTCCGGTTTGAAGCTTGCCTGGTCGGGCGCGCCCAAACGTTGCTGAATGTCAAATTACCGGACGAATGCGTGAGGGCCGTGACGATCCCGACGCTCGCCCAAAACGTATGAAGGCGGAAAAGCCGAAATCGCGGCCTCTCCACCGTCATCAAATTTTAACGCTTCATTAAGTATCTTGATGCGAGACTCACCTTAAGCGAGCGAGGGCCGGATGTACGCCCAGCTCAAGTGGTCCGGAGCGAAAGCTTCGGGCCATTTTCTTTAAGAGCCTCTGCTCCTGATGCCTTTTGAATAAAACGCCGAAGGAAGTGATGGAGGCCACGTCCGGAATTGAACCGGAGTAAACGGTTTTGCAGACCGCTGCGTAACCACTCCGCCACGTGGCCCCAACCGGGCGGATCAATACACAGCATCAATCGGCTAGGCAACCCGCCTTAGCTTCCGGTTCCGGCCGTTCTGAAATCGAAAACCGCAGTCATTCTGAAATGAACTCGCAGTTTTGTTCTCGTTGGGCCTTTCGAGCCGGCGTTCTCCGCATGTTGAAAAAGTTCGGGCTGCGAGCCACCACCGATCCGGGCTAGGATGCCGTCTTGGGTTGGAATAAGCGAAATGGCTTGGGAAAAAATCGTCAAGAGAGTTGGCATTCGGTGTTGTCCGAAATGCCAAAATCCAGGCTTCGATTACCAGCCTGGGTCTGACCTTCATGACGATGAGAGGGCCGCTATTGAGTGTCCTAAGTGCGGCTGGAAGGGCGTTGCCCGCGATCTTGACGTCATCCGAGCGTCGGATTCAAACTAGACCACTGGTAGTTAAAACGGGCGGAACGCCATGACCAACTGGCCCCACGTCACCAACAAGCCCCGCAAAGCCAGGGCCTATGAGGGCTACGCCAAGCGCACCGAAAAACGCGCCCTCGCCGCCACCCGCAAGCGCTACGTGCACCGGCTGGCGAGCATGACCGACGAAGAGGCTCAGACCGCTGCGGAATCCGCCGCTCATTCTGAAGTGCCAGCTAACGCTTTGATAAATCAGTAGTCGGTGATACGGCGGAAACAGGCGATTTTTCAGAACGCGCCTTAGAAAACATTAGCGTTCTTGTCTGCTTCGCAGACCGCTGCGTAACCACTCCGCCACGTGGCCCCAACCGGGCGGATCAATACAGGCCATCAAGCCCTTATGCAACCCGGCCTATGTGACGCTTTGGAGCGGTTCTGATAACGGCCCGACCGTTGCTCTGCTCCGCGCGAACATGGCTCTGCTTCTATGTGGGTGGCGGCTTTGCCCGCAAAGTATCGGCAGATTGCAGGAATCCTGAAGCGTTCTGTCGCAGAGGCAGAATGCCCCAACGAAAGCCTTTCACCGGACCTGTAAACTGGAACCTCGGTCGCCGAACCTTCATGGTGGCTGAATCTTCGAGCTAACCTGCCCCTGTCTCCATCGAGACGGGGGCATTTTCGTTGGCGCGATAGGCAACCAATCCGCGTTCAACGCGGCTTTTTGCGGCGGCGATAGTCCCGCTTCGGCTTTGGGCGGTCGGTGAGTTCCGGCATCGTCGCCTGCACGTCGCGATATTTCGCCAGCATCCGCTCGAAACTGGCGTTGAGCGCCGCCTCGATGTCGGGCCGTTTCTCCAGATCGGCGATCAGCATTCCCGCCGCCTCGATGGTGGACAGTCCGTCGCGGCGCGGTTCGCGGCGCAGCTTGCCGTAGCGTGAGGAACGCGGCGGATTGAGGATGACGCGCTGGCATTTCAGCATCCAGGCGTTGCGCCACCACAGCGCCTTGGCCTGGCTCCAGGTGCCGTCAAGCACGATGACGCCCTCGATATCCCGCAGGAGGCCGCGCTGGTCGTCAGCCATCTCCCCCTTGCGGTCCAGAGCAACGACGACGCGGTCGGTAGCGAGATCGGCGGCCTTGGCGGAACCGAGATAGAGCACCGCCCAGCGCGACGGATCGACCTGCTGTCCGAGCAGCTTGTTGAGGCTCGGCCACGACAGGCCCACCTGCACCGCCGCATCCTCGAAATGCATTGCGGCGAGCCGCGCGGTGCCGAGCGCCCTGTCCTGCTCCTGCGGATGCTGAAGGATCAAAAGCGACAGCCGGTTCTCCAGCGGCGTCACGCTGTCACAGATGCATAGCGGCTGCGGCTTGCGGCAGTGCTCGCACTCCGGGATGACATCGGGGATTTTGGCGGCGGGGCTGTCGGACATGCGGCCCGCTATACGCTGCGCGGCTTGCGGCAGCAACTGATGTCGGCGTTATTCGGCGGGCGCGGCCGCCGGAACCGGTTCGCGCTTGCGGCGCAGGCGGTCCATCAGCAGATAGATCACCGGCGTCGTGTAGAGCGTCAGGATCTGCGACACGAACAGGCCGCCGATGATGGTGATGCCGAGCGGCCGCCTCAGTTCGGTGCCGGGGCCGGTGGCGAGCACCAGCGGAATGCCGGCGAACAGCGCCGCCATCGTCGTCATCAGGATCGGTCGGAAGCGCGCGATGCACGCCTCGAAGATCGCATCGCGCGCCGACAACCCGCGATGGCGCTCCGCCTCCAGCGCGAAGTCCACCATCATGATGCCGTTCTTCTTGACGATGCCGATCAGCAGAATGATGCCAATGAAGGCGATGATGGTCAGCGGCGAATTGGTCAGCTGCAACGCCAGCAACGCACCGAGCCCGCCCGCCGGCAAAGTCGAGATAATGGTCAGCGGGTGGATCAGGCTCTCGTAGAGCACGCCTAGCACGATATACATCGCGATCAGCGCGGCGAGGATCAGCAGCGGCTGGCGGCTCGTGGTCTTCTGGAAGTCGCCGGCGTTGCCCTCGAAGCCGGCGCGGATGCCTTCCGGCATATGCATCTCGGCAACCGCGCGCTGGATGTTGGCGGTCCCGACCTCGAGCGGCACGCCCGGCAACAGGCCGAACGACACCGTCGTCGAAGGGAACGAGCCGGTATGCTGGACCGCCAGCGGCGCGATCCCACGCGTATAACTCACCACCGCCGACAGCGGCACCTGCGCGTCGTTGGCGCCGGCAACATAGATGTGGGTCAGGTCCGCCGGATCGGCCTGATATTGCGGCACGGTTTCCAGCACCACCTTGTACTGGTTGCGCTGGGTGTAGATCGTCGAGATCTGGCGTTGCGACAGCGCGTTGTTGAGCGCGTTGTCGATGTCCTGCACCTGCACGCCGAGACTTGCGGCGGCCTTGCGGTCGATCGACAGGTTGAGTTGCAGCCCGCCGGGATCGCGGTCGGCCGAGACGTCGGTGATGCCGTCCACCGTCTCCAGCCGCTTGGCCACCAGCGGCGCCCAGGTCTGCAACAGATCGAGGTCGGGACTGGTCAGGGTGTACTGGTAATTCGAATCGCTTTGCCGCCCGCCGGTGCGGATATCCTGCGCAGGGAACATGAACAGCCGGATGCCGGGAAGCGCGGTCAGCTTCGGGCGCATCCGGTCGATGACGTTTTGCGTGGTGACGCCCGGCCGCTGCTCCGGCGGCTTGAGGCTGATGAACATGCGGCCGCGGTTCTGTCCGCCCTGGCCGCTGGTGCCGCCGACGATGGAGCCGAGCGCGGCGACCGTGTCGTCGGCCATCACGATATTGGCGATCTGTTCCTGTAATTCGCGCATCGCCTGGAAGGATACGTCTGCCGAGGCGCGGGTCGAGCCGATGATGAAACCGCTGTCGTCGCTCGGGAAATAGCCCTTCGGCGTTTTCACGTAGAGCGTCATGGTGAGCGCGATGGTGGCGAAGAACACGATCATCGTCAGGATCGGGAAGCCGAGCACGATGCGCAGCGTCCGCTCGTAGAAGCGCACGATACGCGCCAGTGAGCGTTCGACGATGCGGTCGAACCAGGTTTCCCGGTGCAGCGACTCCGGCTTGATGTAGTGCGCGCAGATCATCGGCGTGATGGTCAGCGACACCACGGTCGAGACGGCGATGGCGAAAGTCAGCGTCAGCGAAAACTCGCGCAGCAGACGGCCGACGATGCCGTCCATGAAGATCAGCGGCGTGAAGGCCGCGACCAGCGACAGGCTGATGGACAGCACCGTGAAGCCGATCTGTTTCGCACCTTCGAGCGCCGCCTGATACGGCGACAGACCGCGTTCCAGATTGCGGTACATGTTCTCGATCATGACGATGGCGTCGTCGACCACGAAGCCGATCGAGATCGCCAGCGCCATCAGCGACAGATTGTCGATGGAAAATCCCGCCAGCCACATGCCGGCGCAGGTACCGGCGAGCGCCAGCGGCACTGAAACGCCGGCGGCGATGGTCGGCGTGATCCGCCTCAGGAACACGAACACCACCAGCATCACCAGCAGCGCGGTGGCGCCGAGCGTCCACTCCATGTCGTCGACGCTGGCGCGGATGGTGCCGGTGCGGTCGGTCAGGATCGAAATCTCGACGCTCGCCGGAATCCATTGCTTGAGTTCGGGGATCAGAGCCTTGACCCGATCCACGGTGTCGATGACGTTGGCATCGCCCTGCTTGGTAATGAGCAACAGTACCGCCGGCTGCTTGTTGAACCAGGCGATGGAGCGGCTGTTGCGCGTCGCGTCCTTCACCTCGGCGACGTCCGACAACCGCAGGAAATTGCCGCTGGCACTTTTGATGACGATGTCGCGATATTGCGCGGCGGTGCGCATCTGCGGATTGATCGACAGCGTCTCGCTCTGCCGCCCGCCCTCGAAGATACCGACCGGCCCGAGCGGATTGGCGGCGACGACGGCGGCGCGCACGTCGTCGGTGGCAATCCCGGCATTGGACAGCGCCACCGGATTAAGCGCGATCCGCACCGCCGGCTGATCGGCGCCGCTGACACTCACCTCACCAACGCCGGGCACCTGCGAAATCCGCTGCGCAATCACGGTATCGGCGACGTCGTAGATAGCGCTCGACGAAATGGTCTTCGACGTCAGCGCCAGGATGAACACCGGTGCTGCGGCCGAATTGGCCTTGCGGAATGTCGGCAGTGACGGCAGATCGGTCGGCAGGTCGGCCATCGAGGCGTTGATCGCCGCCTGCACGTCGCGCGCGGCGCGGTCGATGTCGCGGCCGATGGCGAACTGCAACTGGATGCTGGTCGAGCCCAGCGAACTCGACGAGGTGATCTGATCGATGCCGGAAATTTCGCCGAGCCGTCGCTCCAGCGGCGCGGCGACGGTCGCCGCCATGATCGACGGATCGGCGCCGGGCCGCGAGGCCGATACCCGGATCATCGGGAAATCGACGTTGGGAACAGAGGCGACCGGAAGAAACTGGTAGGCCACCGCGCCCAGCAGGAACAGGCCGATCGCCAGCAACGTGGTGCCGACCGGCCGCCTGATGAAGGGCTCGGACAGCGAGGCCATGTTACTGCATCCCCTCGGTGGCGCCGGCGACCGGCGGATGCTCGGGCCCGACCGGCGGCACCGCCTTCTCGATCCGGCGATTGAGACGATCCAGCGCGAGGTAGATCACCGGCGTGGTGTAGAGCGTCAGCAACTGACTCAGCAGCAGGCCGCCGATGATCGAGACGCCGAGCGGGAAGCGCAGCTCCGCGCCGGTGCCGCTTTCCAGCGCCAGCGGCAGCGCGCCGAACAGCGCCGCCAGCGTCGTCATCATGATCGGGCGGAAGCGGAGCAGACAGGCCTGCACGATGGCGTCGTAGGACGTCATGCCCTGATGGCGTTCGGCTTCGAGCGCGAAGTCGATCATCATGATGGCGTTCTTCTTGACGATGCCCATCAACAGGATGATGCCAATCAAGCCGATCACTGACAGGTCCTGACCGCACAGCATCAGCGCCAGGATCGCGCCGACGCCGGCGGACGGCAGCGTCGAGAGAATGGTGATCGGGTGGATGTAACTCTCATAGAGCACGCCCAACACGATATAGATGGTGATGATGGCGGCGAGGATCAGCCATGGTTGTCCTGCCAGCGAGCGCGAGAACTCGGCGGCGTCGCCGGAGAACGATCCGACGATGTTGTTCGGCATACCGATCTGCTTCTCGATGGTCTTGACCGCCTTCACCGCATCGCCCAGCGCCTCACCCGGCCCAAGGTTGAAGCTGAGCGTCACCGCCGGGAATTGGGCCTGGTGCGAGATCACCAGCGGCGCGGTGGTTCGCTTCATGGTCGCGACCGCCGACAGCGGCACCTGTGCGCCGGCCGCGCCCGGCACGTAGAGTTTCGAGAGCACCGTGGGGTCGCGCTGGTCTTCCGGCAGCGCTTCCAGCACCACGCGATACTGGTTGGCCTGCCCGTAGATGGTGGAAATCTGCCGCTGCGCGAAAGCGTCGTTCAGGGTGTCGGTCACTGCCTGCAACGACACGCCCAGTTGCCCGGCGCGGGTGCGGTCGATGTCGAGCGCGGCGCGCAAGCCGCCCTCCTGCGCTTCCGACGACACGTCACGGAACAGCGGATCGCGCCGCAGCTCCTGCACCAGCCGGTTGGCCCACTGGTTGACTTCGGCGGCATCGGTCGCGGTCAGCGTGTACTGATACTGCGAGCGGCTCGCCTGCGTGCCGATCTGGATGTCCTGCACTGGCTGGAAATACACCGTCATGCCGGGAATGGCCGCGACGCGGCCCTTCAGTCGCTCGACGATTTTCTCGACGCCCGCCTTGCGCTCGTTGCGCGGTTTCAGCGACAGCACCAGCCGGCCGACATTGGTGGTGGGATTGACCGTGCCCGCGCCGATCACCGAAATCACGCCGGTGACGTCCGGGTCCGCCTTGATGGCGTTGGCGACCTCGGTCTGCCGATTTTGCATCTCGACAAACGACACATCGGGACCGGCCTGCGTCACCGCCGTGATCGAGGACGTGTCCTGCAACGGCAGGAAGCCTTTCGGCGCGACGACGTAGAGCGCCAGCGTCGCGGCGATGGTGGCGAAGGTGACGACCAGCGTGGCGCGCTGATGCCGCAGCACCCACAACAGCGTGCGGTGGTACGCCTCAACCATCTTGTCGATGCCGCGGCTGACCAGCGCCAGTCCGGGCACCGGCCGCTCCTCGCCGGCATGTTTGAGCAGCCGCGAGCACATCATCGGCGTCAGCGTCAGCGACACCACTGCCGAAGTGATCACCGCGATCGTCAATGTCAGCGCGAATTCGCGGAACATGCGCCCGACGAGCCCCGACATGAACAGCAGCGGGATGAACACCGCGATCAGCGACACCGTCAGCGAAATCACCGTGAAGCCGATCTCGCGCGCGCCGCTGAGCGCCGCCTCCAGCGCGTTTTCGCCGTTCTCCATATGACGGACGATATTCTCGATCATCACGATGGCATCGTCGACCACGAAACCGGTGCCGATGGTCAAGGCCATCAGCGACAGGTTGTCGAGGCTGAAGCCGGCGAAATACATGATGCCGAAACTGGTGATCAACGACAGCGGCAACGCGACGCCGGCAATGATCGTCGCCCGCATCGAGCGCAGGAACAACAGCACCACCAGCGTGACGAGAATGACGCTGAGGATCAGCGTGAATTGCACATCATGCACCGAGGCGCGGATGGTGACGGTGCGGTCGCTGACAATGGTGAGCTTGACGCCGGCCGGGATCGCCTGTTGCAGCTTGGGTATCTGCGCCTGGATCTGGTTGACGACGTCGATGACGTTGGCGCCCGGCTGACGCTGGATATCGATGATGACGGCGGGCGTGCCTTGATACCAGCCGGCGGTGCGGTCGTTCTCCAGCCCGTCGACGATGCGGGCGACGTCGCCGATGGTGACCGGCGATCCGTTGCGATAGGCGATGATGATCGGCCTGTAGGCGTCAGCAGCGGTGATCTGGTCGTTGGCGGCGATGGTGTAGGCCTGCTGCGCGCCGTCGAGCGATCCCTTGGGGCCGGACACGTTGGCGTTGGCGATGGCGGCGCGCAGGTCCTCCATGGCGATGCCGTAGGAGGCCAGCCGCGACAGATCCGCCTGCACCCGCACCGCCGGTTTCAATCCGCCGAGCACCGACACGCGGCCGACGCCGGTGAGCTGGCTCAACCGCTGCGTCAACAGCGTGTCGGCAAGATCGCTCATCGCGCGCAGCGAGATTGTTGGCGACGTCAGCGCCAGCGTCATCACCGGCGCGTCCGCCGGGTTCACCTTGGCGTAGGTCGGCGGATACGGCAGGTTCTTCGGCAGCACGCCGGCAGCAGCGTTGATCGCCGCCTGCACGTCCTGCGTCGCGCCATCGATATCGCGGTTGAGGTCGAACTGTAGCGAGATCTGGCTGACGCCGAAGGAACTGTCCGAGGTCATCGCCGTCAGCGACGGAATTTGCCCGAGTTGCCGCTCCAGCGGCGCGGTGAGCAGCGAGGCCACCACTTCGGGGCTCGCGCCAGGCAACCGCGTCGTCACCTGCACGGTCGGAAAATCGACCTGCGGCAGCGCCGACACCGGCATCGCCCAATAGCCCAGCGCGCCGCCGATCATCAGCGCGATGCCGAGCAAGGACGTCGCGATGGGACGGCGAATGAATGGTTCGGAAACGCTCATCGCTGCGCACTCAATGCTGCACGTCCAGATTCAGGACGCGGCGCGGCTTACTGCCGGGCTTTGGAATTTCCATCGGCCGGCGCCGCCTTCTGGGCTCCGTCGCCGGCGCCGTTCTTCGTATGCTCGCCCGCGTGGCCGCCTTTGCCTTTTCCGCGTTCGCCGCTGCCGCGCTGGCCCTTTTCGCCGCGGCGTTCGCGCTTGCGCGGCGCGAGATCGGGCGTGATGACCTGATCGCCCGCGCTGACGCTGACCTTGGCGCCGTCGGACAGATTGGCGAAGCCGGTGGTCACCACGCGGTCTGACGGATTGAGCCCCTTGGCGATCACCGCATCCTTTTCGTCCTGCTGCGTCACCGTGATCGCCTGTGCATGGACGATGTCGTCTTTGCCGATCACGTAGCTGAAGGCGCCGGCCGGACCGCGCTGTACCGCCGATGTCGGAATGACGAGCGCCTGATCAAGCGTTTCGACCTTGAGCCGCACGCTGACGAATTGACCGGGCCAGAGCTGATAATTCGGATTTGGAAACTCCGCCTTCAGTTTCACCGTGCCGGTGGTCGGGTCCACCTGGTTGTCGAGGCCTTTCAGGGTGCCGGTATCGACGATGGTTTTGCCGTCGTTGCCGAAGACCTGAACGACGAGCGGCCCCTTGGCGAAAGCAGCGTTGACGCGCACGATCTGTTGCTGCGGCAGGCTGAACTGCACCGCGATCGGCTGCAACTGGGTGATGACGACGAGACCGGTGGCATCGGAAGCGTGGATGATGTTGCCCTGATCGATCTGGCGCAGACCCGCGCGCCCGGACAGCGGGGCGATGATCTTGGTGTAGCCAAGCGTGGCCTGGGCGTTGTCGATCGCCGCCTGATCGGAGCGCACCAGCGCCTCAAGTTGCGCCACGGTGGCCTTCTGGGTGTCGGCCTGCTGCTTGGAGCCGGCATTGGAGGCCGCCAATTGCTGATAGCGCGTCAGGTCGATACGAGCGTTAGCGAGTTGCGCCTCGTCCTGCGCCTTCTTGGCGACCGCCTGATCGTATTGCGCCTGATAGATCGCCGGGTCGATCTCGGCCAGCACGTCGCCCTTCTTGACGTCCTGCCCTTCGGTGAAATTGACGCTGAGAAGCTTGCCGTCGACTTGCGCGCGCACCGTCACGGTGTAGAGCGCGCGCACGGTGCCGACGCCGTCGAGATAGACCGGGACATCCTCGATGCGCGGCGTGGCTGCCAGCACTGGCACGGTCGCGCTTGCCGGCATCTGGAAGCGGCCGGTGCGGGCCGGCTGCTTGGACTGGAAGGCGCTCCAGCCGACGTATCCCAATCCGCCGAGGATCAGAAGCGTGATCAACAACGGGAGGACACGCCGCCGCTTGCGAGCGGGCGACGTGGTCGGCGCATTGGTCGCGTTTCCCGTCTCTTCGTCGGGCTTAAAGAGCATTGGTCGTCCCTGCTGCTGTCGGTCCCCAGCCTCCGCCGAGCGCCTGGTACAGGCTGACGATGGCCAGCAGGCGCGCCAACTGGGCCTGCGACAGCGAATCCTCAGCCTGAAATAACGTCAATTGCGTGTTGAGCACTGTGACGATGTCCGCCGTCCCTGCCCGAAGCTGCTGCTCGGCGAGTTGAAACGCCCGGCGTGACGCGGTTACGACCTCGCGCTGCAAGCGCAGCCTCACGCCGGTCTGCTTGACCGCGACCAGCGCGTTGTCGACGTCGGCGAAGGCCGACACCACGGTCTTGCGGTAGGTCTGCAACAGTTCGTCCTGCTGCGCCTTGGTCAGATCGAAATTGCCCTGAATGCGTCCGCCGTCAAAGATCGGCTGCGTCAGCCCTGCTGCGAGGCTGAAAAACGCTGCCTGCGGCGTGAACAGCGAGGCCAGCGCGGCGCTCTGGAAACCACCCTGCCCGGTCAACTGGATGCTGGGGAAGAATTGCGCGCGGGCGCTGCCGACATTGGCGGTCGCGGCTGCCAGGTTGGCTTCCTGACGGCGGATATCGGGACGCTGGATCAGCAATTCCGACGGCAACCCCGGCGTGACACGCGGCGCGGCGATGCTGTTGAGCGATCCGCCGGCCACCTTGATCATTTCCGGTGGGCGCCCCACCAGCGTCGCCAGCGCATGAGCATTCTGCGCCAATGTCTGCCGCAGCGGCGGCACCGCCGCGCGCTGGTTGGCGAGCACGCTTTGCTGCTGCGCCAGATCGAGATCGGTACCGGTGCCGGCGCTCAGACGCTGCTTGATAGCTTCGAGAATGCGCTCGGCGCTGGCGATGTTACGATTGGCGGTGCGGATGCGGTCTTGCGCCGCGAGTACCTGGAAATAGGCGTTGGCGACGGCCGCCATCGTCGTCAGCGCCACCACGTCGCGATCGAAACGGCTGGCGGTGGCATTCTCGCTCGCCGCGAGCGCGGCATCGCGGTTCTTGCCCCAGAAGTCGATCTCGTAACTGGCCGAGAGCGACGACGAGAAATTGGTGATCTCGCGGCCACTGTTGGTAAGGCCGCTTGAACTCGACCCCGACGATTTCGAGCGGCTGGCCTGATCGCCGGCATTCAATGTCGGCAACAGCGCCGCGCCGGTGATCCGCGCCTGCGCATCGGCCTGAACGATACGCGCCACGGCCGCTGCGATATCGAGATTGACGGTCTGCGCCTCTTCCATCAGCGATGTCAGTTCGCGCGATTTGAAGCCGCGCCACCAGTCGATCTGCGGCCGCGCCGCGTCGCTCGCCCGGCCAGCATCTTTATAGGCGGCGGGCACCTGCAACGCCGGATCGGGGATATCGGTGGTCAGGATGCAACCCGACAGGCCGAGCGCGACGGACGCCGCCGCCAATGCCCGCCCCGCCATGCGTGTCAGTCGATCTGACAGGCTCGATGGGCCGGTGCACACCCCACGGTGCCCGGCGGCGATCGGCGGTACCACGTTCAACTGACGAATCCCTGTTGCCCAGACTCGGCCATTTTAGCGGTCCCCGCTGACAGCGGACAGGCCCGTGCGGGCTTTCCAACGTGATATTGCCTCGAATTAATCCAAGGATGTCAAAGCCGCCACAATGCGGCTTATGCCCGATTTTATTGAAGAAGTCAGAAGCTGCCTTGGTTGGGCTGCACGCAGTCTACAAAGATTTCATGTTGATGAAGCTCTGTTCATCCGGATTTCCGGCCTCCCGGAACGATTGAGTCGCGCCTGCGTTTGCTCATCGAAGGCGGGAATTGCGATATTCCTCATCCGCCGGCTTCCGGAGAAAAATTGCCTCGCATCGCACGAAAATGCGAAAGACGCGCCGCCGCCACCTTGCTTGTATGGCCCTGCCCCGTGGACTAGGCTGGAACCATCATCCGCAACCCGCTGCAAGAACCGATATTCCATGAAAATCAACAATGACGTGGTCGATGCCATCGGCCACACGCCGCTCATCAGGCTCAATCGCGCGTCGGAAGCGACCGGCTGCACCATTCTGGGCAAGGCCGAGTTCATGAACCCCGGCCAGTCGGTGAAGGACCGCGCCGCGCTGTTCATCATCCGCGATGCCGTCAAGCGCGGCCAGTTGCGGCCCGGCGGCACCGTGGTGGAAGGCACCGCCGGCAACACCGGCATCGGCCTCGCGCTGGTGGCGAATGCGCTCGGCTTCCGCACCGTGATCGTGATCCCGCAGACGCAGAGCCAGGAAAAGAAGGACATGCTGCGGCTGTGCGGCGCGCAGTTGATCGAGGTTCCTGCGGTGCCCTACGCCAACCCCAACAACTACGTGAAGCTGTCGGGCCGCCTCGCGCAGCAGCTTGCCGCCACCGAGCCGAACGGCGCAATCTGGGCCAACCAGTTCGACAACGTCGCCAACCGGCAGGCCCATGTGGAGACCACTGCGCCGGAAATCTGGGAGCAGACGGCCGGCAAGGTCGACGGCTTCGTGGCGTCGGTCGGCTCCGGCGGCACGCTCGCCGGCGTCTCGATGGGGCTGAAGAAATTTAACCCGAAGATTCAGATTTACCTCGCCGACCCGATGGGGTCGGCGCTTTATAACTATTACACCAAAGGCGAGCTGAAGTCGGAAGGCTCGTCGATCACCGAAGGCATCGGCCAGGGCCGCGTCACCGCCAACCTCGAAGGCGCGACCATCGACGGCGCGTTCCAGATCACCGACGAGGAAGCCGTGCCGATCATCTTCGACCTGCTCGAGCATGAAGGGCTGTGCCTCGGCGGCTCGACCGGCATCAACGTCGCCGGCGCGATACGGCTGGCGAAGAAGCTCGGCCCCGGCCACACCATCGTGACCATCCTGTGCGACTACGGCACGCGCTACCAATCGAAGCTGTTCAACCCCGACTTCATGCGCACGAAGAACCTGCCGGTACCGGAGTGGCTGGAAGCCAAGACCAACATCGCGGTGCCGTTCGAAAAGGTGTGATGATTGTCCGTCATTGCGAGCGAAGCGAAGCAATCCAGAAAGCCGCAAAGCAAGGACTGGATTGCTTCGTCGCTGGCGCTCCTCGCAATGACGAAGTAAACGACATTCCAAGCCTGACCGATTCAGTCCTCAGCGCAAAATCTGACTAAGGAACAACTTCGTCCGCGCGTGTTGCGGATTGGCGAAGAAGTTGGCCGGCGTGTTGGCTTCTATGATCTGGCCGGCGTCCATGAACACCACGCGGTCGGCGACCTCGCGGGCGAAGCCCATCTCGTGCGTCACCACCAGCATGGTCATGCCTTCCCGCGCCAGATCGACCATGGTGTCGAGCACTTCCTTGACCATTTCCGGATCGAGCGCCGATGTCGGTTCGTCGAACAGCATCACCTTGGGATTCATGGTGAGCGCGCGGGCGATGGCCACGCGCTGCTGCTGGCCGCCGGAGAGTTGTCCCGGATAGTTCTTCGCCTTGTCGGGAATACGGACGCGCTCAAGATACTTCATCGCACTCGCCTCCGCCTCTTTCTGCGGAATGTGGCGCACCCAGATCGGCGCCAGCGTGCAGTTCTCCAGCACGGTCAGATGCGGAAACAGGTTGAAGTTCTGAAACACCATGCCGACCTCGCGCCGCACCTCGTGAACGCGGCGCAAGTTGGGGCCAAGCTCGATGCCGTCGACGACGATCTTGCCTTCCTGAAATTCCTCAAGCGCATTGACGCAGCGGATCAAGGTCGATTTGCCCGAGCCGGACGGACCGCAGATGACGATGCGTTCGCCGCGCCCGACGTCGAGGTCGATATCGCGCAAGACGTGAAAATCGCCGTACCACTTGTTGAGGCCCGCGACGGTAACGATAGGGCTGCCTGCCAAATTACCTGACATTGGAAACCTCTTTCAATGCCGGCGATGCGCGTTGAGGCGGCGCTCGACGAACAGCGAATAACGCGACATCGCGAAACAGCCGACGAAATAGATCAAGCCGGTGAAAGCAAAGCCGGTGAACAATGTGGTCGGGCTTGACCATGCCGGATCGGCGAAGGCCGCACGCAAGATGCCGAGCAGATCGAACAAAGCGACGATCGACACCAGCGACGTGTCCTTGAACAGAGCGATAAAGCTGTTGACCAGCCCCGGAATAACGTGGCGCAGCGCCTGCGGCAGCACGATCAGCCGCGTCGTCTTCCAATACGACAGGCCGAGTGCGTGAGCGGCCTCCTCCTGCCCGCGCGCGATGGCCTGCAAGCCGCCACGGATGACCTCGGCATTATAGGCCCCCGCGAACAGCGCGATGCCGATCAGCACCCGCACCAAACCGTCGACCGTGAAATTACCCGGCAGGAACAGCGGCAGCATATAGGTGGCGAAGAACAGCACCGTGATCAGCGGCACGCCGCGCCAGAATTCGATGAATCCTATCGAGAACAGCCGGATCAGTGGAATGGTCGAGCGGCGACCGAGCGCCAACGCGATGCCGACCGGCATCGACGCGACGATGCCGGTGACCGACACCACCAGCGTCACCAGCAGGCCGCCCCATAGCCGCGTGTCGACCACCGGCAAGCCACCGCGATTGAGCCCCATCGCCAGGATAACGAGGCCGATGCCGGCGAAGGTCGCGAGGCTGATCACCAAAGCACGCCATCCATTGCGCAATCCGCCGCCGAGCAGGAACAGTGCGACGGACACAATCACGGCGGTGGCGGCGAAATCCGCCCATAGCGGCTGGCCCGATGCGACAATCTCATCGCGCAGCCAGAACAGCGGAAAGCTCACATACAACAGCCCCGTGCTGAACCAGACGATGCCGTCGCCGATCAACTTCAGCAACGATCCGAACCACGACGGCGACGACAGGCCGAGTTCAGCAAGCCGCGCCCCGGCATCACCGATGCCGAGAATGAAAGTGGAGACGAAATGCGTCACCCAACCGACGGCGAAGCCCTTGATGCCGCCGCCATACAGCAGGAAGAACGCCACGAACGGAAACGCGACGAAGAACAGCGCCGCGTTGAACGTCTTGGCCGGCAGCCGCGGGATCAACAGCGGCAGCAGCAAAAGACCCGCGAGCAGGAAGGTCAGGTTGACCCGCCAGCGTTCCGGCTCGGGATAGAACCCGTAGATGAACTGCGTGATCTTGGCCTGTACGAACGGCCAGCAGGCGCCGGCCGGATGGCCTGTGGTTTGTGCAAGGCAAGCGTTGCGGTCGCTTCCGCTCCACACCGCATCGATCAACAGAAAACGCACGGCCGGCACGATTAACGCGACCAGCAACGCAGCGCCGAGCACTGTCAGCAACGCATTGAGCGGCGTGTTGAACAGCCGCGTCCGCAGGAAGCCAATGAGGCCCGTCGAGCGCACCGGGGCGCGCCGCTCCGGCGCCAGTTCGCTGCGTACGAAGGTCATCGCCTGTTCGCTCATCGGCTCAGGCTCCGATTCACCCGGCGACCATAGAGGCCCATCAATATGCTGGTCAAAATCGAGATCAGCAGATAGACGCCCATGGTGATGGCGATGATCTCGATCGCCTGCCCGGTCTGGCTCAGCGTCGTGCCCGCGAACACCGAGAACAGGTCGGGATAGCCGATGGCAACCGCCAGCGACGAATTCTTGGTGAGGTTGAGATATTGGTTGGTCAGCGGCGGCAAGATGACGCGCATCGCCTGCGGCACCACGATCAGCCGCAACGTCGCGCCGTGCGACAGGCCGAGCGATTCCCCCGCCTCCATCTGGCCGCGCGGCACCGATTGAATGCCAGCCCGCACGTTCTCGGCGATGAAGGCCGCGGTGTAGGTGGACAGCGCCAGCGCCAGCGCCACGAATTCCGGCACCACGCGCAGCCCGCCCGCGAAATTGAAGCCCTTCAGTTGCGGCACTTCGATCGAGAACGGCGTGCCGAGCACCAGAACCACCAGCAACGGCAGCCCGATCAAAAGCGCCAGCACATAGGGCCAGATCGTCATCGGTCTGCCCTCGCGGAACAGCCGACGGCGCGCGAATCCGCGTAGCACCAGCGCTGCCACCACCGCCACGGCGATGGCGACGAGAAACGCCATGAGGCCGTCATGCGGGATCGGCCTCGGAATCACCAGGCCGCGGTTGCTGATGAAAATCTCATCGAACAACGAGATGCTTTGACGCGGCCCCGGCAACGCGCCAAGCACCGCGAGATACCAGAACAGAATCTGGAACAGCAAAGGCAGGTTGCGGATCAATTCCACATAGCCGCCGCTGATGCGCGCCACCAGCCAGTTTCGCGACAGCCGGCCGATGCCGACCGAGAAGCCGATCAACGTCGCGAACACGATGCCGACCGCCGCCACCACCAGCGTATTGACGAGGCCGACAAAGAACACCCGCGCGTAGGTATCGGACTCGCTGTAGGGGATCAGGCTCTGACTGACACCGAAGCCCGCCGTCTGCGAGAAAAAGCCGAACCCGGACGCGATCCGCTGGTTATGCAGGTTCGTCGTCACGTTGGCGAAGATCTCGTATCCCAGCCAGACGATCAGCGCGGCGAACACGATCTGCAAGACCAGGCCGGACCAACCGGCCCGGCCGCAGAGAATGCGGCGCAGCGTTGCTCCGAACTGGACCGGTGCTTTGCGGGCTTCCGACGCCATCGAACGCGACGCGCGCGACTAGCGGATCGGCGGCGCGTACTGAATGCCGCCCTTGTTCCAGAGCTGGTTGAGGCCGCGCGAGATGCCGAGCTTCGAGCCCGCGCCGACGTTGCGGTCGAACGACTCGCCGTAATTGCCAACCGCCTTGACGATGCGCGTGACCCAATCCTTGGTCAGGCCGAGCTGCTCACCGAGATTGCCGTCGGTGCCAAACATCCGTTTCAGGTCCGGCTTGGTCGATTTGGCCATCTCATCGACGTTCTGCTGGGTGACGCCAAGCTCTTCGGCATTGATCATCGCGAACAGCGTCCACTTGACGATATCGAACCACTGATCGTCGCCGTGGCGCACCAGCGGCCCGAGCGGCTCCTTCGAGATGACTTCCGGCAGCACGACGTGATCGCCCGGCGACGACAGCTTCAAGCGAATGGAATAAAGCTGCGAAATGTCCGAGGTAAAGACGTCGCAGCGGCCACTCTCGTAGGCCTTCACGGTTTCGTCGGCGGTGCCGAAGGCGATCAGTTCGTACTTCATGTGATTGCCGTTGAAGTAGTCGCTGACGTTCTGTTCGTTGGTGGTGCCGGTCTGCACGCAGACCGAAGCGCCGTTCAGTTCCAGCGCTGAATTGACCTTGAGCGATTTGCGGATCAGGAAGCCCTGCCCGTCATAATAGGTCACGCCGGTGAAATTGACGCCGAGCGAGGTATCGCGCGACAGCGTCCATGTGGTGTTGCGCGACAGCACGTCGATCTCGCCGGATTGCAGCGCGGTAAAACGATCCTTCGCCGACAGCGGCACGAACTTCACCTTGGTCGGGTCGTTCAGCACGGCGGCCGCAATCGCCCGGCAAACGTCGACGTCGAGCCCGGTCCAGTTGCCCTTGTCGTCGGGGGTCGAGAATCCCGGCAGGCCCTGGCTGACGCCGCAGGACAGCGAGCCGCGCTCCTTCACCGTCTTGAGCGTTTGCGCGGCGGCAGCCTGCACACCGAGCGCCGTGGCGAGAACAACACCGGCGACAACATAGACACGTTTCATGGCAACCCCCTTCAAGGAACACCGCGGACGCCGGCACCGCAGACACCAGCATTTGGGCTCGCACAAGACCGAACCGATTTGTCTTTCGATCGAACAATCAACGAAACGGGAATCGGCAAGGATGCCCGCGCGACGCCGCCAATCGAAAGGCGCGGCCCGGATATCTCGCCGCGCCGCATCACAGAACGACTCGTGAGCCGGGTCAAGGGGTTGACGGCAATCTCATGTGTCCTGTTATTAAGATCAACCACAGCCCGAAGTCGCGCCCTCGCGACATGCGTGCCGGCTGCGGCAACCGGCCAAAGCCGTCGAACAGGGCTGCTGAATGACACATCCAGACAATTCCGCCTCCGCGCAAGCCTTGCGCATCGAAACCGCGCTCGTCACCTCGGGACGCGATACCGCGGCGCAAAAAGGCTTCGTCAATCCACCGGTGGTGCGCGGCTCCACGGTGCTGTATCCGACCGCCGACGACCTGCACGCGCATCGCGGCGAGTTCCAGTACGGCCGCCACGGTACGCCGACCACCAAGGCGTTGCGCGAGGCGCTGCAAGCACTGGAAGGGCCGCAATGCGCCGGCGTCAGCCTGACGCCCTCCGGCGTCTCGGCGATCACGACAGCGCTGCTCGCGGTGCTGAAGACCGGCGACCATGTGCTGGTGTGCGACAACGCCTATCGGCCGACGCGGCTGTTCTGCGACGGGATGCTGAAGCGCTACGGCATCGAGACCAGCTATTTCGATCCGCTGATCGGCGACGGCATCAGCTCGCACTTCAAGCCCAACACCCGCGCGGTGCTGGTCGAGGCGCCCGGCTCGCAAACCTTCGAGATGCCGGACATTCCGGCCATCGCCAAGGCCGCGCATACCCGCGACATTCTCGTGCTCGACGACAATACCTGGGCAACGCCGCTGTTCCACCGCTCGCTGGAGCAAGGCGTCGACATCAGCATCCAGGCCGCGACAAAATATATCGGCGGCCACTCCGACATCATGTTCGGCACCATCTCGGCAAATGAAAAGGCGTGGCCGCTGGTAGCCGACGGAGTCCGCCAGCTCGGCGTCTGCGCCGGGCCGGACGACGTCTTCCTCGCCTTGCGCGGCCTGCGGACACTGGCAGTTCGGTTGGCGCATCATCAGCGCGCGGGGCTCGAAATGGCGCGTTGGCTCGCCGCTCGTCCCGAAGTCACCGACGTACTGCATCCGGGGCTGGAGACCTCACCCGGTCATGCCATCTGGAAGCGCGACTTCACCGGCGCTTCGGGCCTGTTCAGCATCGTGCTGCAATCCGCGCCGCAAAAGGCCGTCGATGCCCTGCTCGATACCGTGCAACTGTTCGGCATGGGCTATTCATGGGGCGGCTTCGAAAGCCTCGTCATCCCGTTCGACTGCACTTCGTATCGCACGGCGACGGCATGGGCGCCGGGCGGCCCGACGCTGCGGCTGCATATCGGCCTCGAGAACATCGACGATCTCAAGGCCGATCTCGCACGCGGCTTCGAAGCCTTCAACGCGGCGCGCTAACAGGCCGACCAGTTCCATTTGCCGCGCAAAGCCATTGATCCTGCGCAGTTAAGCGATACCTTAATTGCTCGACTCGGATTGATGGACGAGGCCGTTGGGATCAATCGTTCTGCTTGACCTGATGGGCGGCGTCGCGCTGCTGCTATGGGTCCTGCATATGGTCCATAGCGGCATCCTGCGGGCGTTCGGCCCCGATCTACGGTTGCTGCTGGCGCGCGCGCTCGGCAACCGCGTCTCCGCGCTGGCCGCCGGCCTCGGCCTCACCGCGCTCCTGCAAAGCAGCACCGCCACCGCGCTGATCGTCAGTTCCTTCACCGCCGAGGGCATCGTTGGCCTGATGCCGGCGCTCGCCATCATGCTTGGCGCCAATATCGGCACCACGCTGATCGTGCAGGTGCTGTCGTTCAACATTTCCGCCGCCGCGCCAGCGCTGTTCATCATCGGCCTCGTCGCGTTCCGCAGCGGCGCGCGTTCGCGCATCAAGGATCTCGGACGCGTCTCCATCGGGCTCGGCCTGATGTTGCTGGCGCTGCATATCCTGCTAGGCACACTGGAGCCGGCCGAGAACGCACCGGCCGTGCGCGTCTTCATGACGGCGATCACCGGCGATCCGGTGCTGTGCATCCTGATCGGCGCGGCCGTCACCTGGGCGGTGCATTCCAGCGTCGCCACCGTGCTGCTGATCATGTCGCTGGCCTACGCGCATTTCGTCACGCCGTTCGCCGCGCTCGCGCTGGTGCTCGGCGCCAATCTCGGCAGCGCCATCAATCCGATGTTCGAAGGCGCGCGCCGTGACAATCCGGCGAGCTACCGGTTGCCGGCCGGCAACCTGCTCAACCGTCTGGTCGGCATCGTGCTGGTGGCGCCGTTCCTGCATCCGCTGGCCGGCATTTTCCAGACGTGGCAGCCCGACCTCGCCAAAATGACCGCGCTGTTTCACATCGCCTTCAATGTCACGACCGCCCTCGTCTTCATCGGTGTGCTCGACGGCGTCGCCGCGCTGATGACGTGGCTATTCCCGGAGCGTGTGCAAACCGTCGATCCCGCGCGGCCGCGCTATCTCGACGAAAGTGCGCTCGCTACGCCGTCGCTGGCGCTGACCGATGCCGCCCGTGAAACGCTGCACGCGGGAGATATCGTCGAGACGATGCTGCGGCAGGTGATGGCGGCGATCATGACCAACGATCGTAGCCTCGTCGACAACGTCTCACGGATGGACAATAGCGTTGATCGTCTCGACGAGGCGATCAAGCTCTATGTCACCAAGTTGACGCGCGGGAGCCTCGATGAGCGCGAGGGACAGCGGGCGATGGAAATTATTTCGTTCGCCATCAATCTCGAACACATCGGCGACATCGTCGACAAGAACCTGTGCGAACTCGCCACCAAGAAGATCAAGCACCGCTTCCAGTTCTCGCCGGAAGGCGCCGCGGAACTGTCGGAGTTTCACCGGCTGACGATGGAATCGCTGCGCATCGCCTTCGGCGTGTTCATGTCGGGCGACGTCAACGAGGCACGGAAGCTATTGGCGGAGAAGGCGACACTCCGCAGCTTCGAACTCGAGGCGACCGAACGCCACCTCGAACGGCTGCGCGAAGGTCGCCCGGAATCCATCGAGACGACGTCGCTGCATCTCGACGTGCTGCGCGACCTCAAACGGATTCACTCACACATCTGCTCGGTCGCCTATCCGGTGCTTGATGCGGCTAAGGCCTCCGGCGAAAGCACGGAAGCTACCACCGAGCGGTTGCCATCGTCACATTCGACAGCGCATCCATCGGCGAACTGATATGCCTCGACAAGCCGGCGTTTACGGCTGCGAGGCCTGCTTTCCGTTCAGCAGAATGAAATACAGGTTGCGGACATAGACAACCAGGCCGAGCCCTTGCCCGGCGATGAACACCGGGTCGCGGCGATACAGCGCATAGATCAAGAGCAGCACGCCGCCGCCGATCGAGAAGAACCAGAACGCGACGGGAATGACGCTCTGCCGTGCGCGTTCGGAGGCAATCCACTGCACCACGAAGCGCATAGTGAAGAATGCCTGCGCGACGAAGCCGAGCACAACCCAGCCATCGAACCTGGTAATGAAAACATCGTGCAGATAGACGCTGATTGAATTCATGAGTTCAATCATGCCGTGGCACCTCGGTTGCAACCGGATTTGGTTTCTTGCGGCGGATCAGCCACCACACCCCCGCGAGATCCATGATGCCGATCCACAGCCGATCGAAGAAACCATAATTGGACACGCCGGAATGGCGCGGCCGATCGATCACGTCGATATAGGCGATGTTGTGTCCCTCCCGCCGCACCAGCGCCGGCAGGAAGCGATGCAGGCCGTCGAAATACGGCAGAGCCAGAAACACATCGCGCCGGATTGCCTTGAGGCCGCAGCCGGTGTCGCGGGTGCCATCGCGCAGGATACCGTTGCGTACGCCGTTGGCGACACGCGATTGCAGTTTCTTGAAGCCGGTGTCCTTGCGTCCGACCCGCTGTCCGGCGGCAAGCCCGACACCCGCGCCGCCGTGCTCCAGCGCCAGGATCAGGTCCGGCAGAAAAGCAGGATTGTTCTGGCCGTCGCCATCGAGGGTTGCGACGATGGCGCCGCGCGCGGCACGCACACCGGTGCGCACGGCGGCCGATTGCCCGCGGGATTCCGCATGGCGGATATGTCGCAGGTTGCGTCGCTGCTGCATCAAGGCTGCCAGGCGATCTGCCGTCGCATCGGTCGATCCATCATTGACGTAGATGATTTCATACGGCCAACGGTCACCCAGCGCGGCGGCAATCTCGGTCACCAGCGGCGCGATGTTGTCGGCTTCGTTGCGGACCGGAACGACGATCGAAACCTCGACGGGGGGCGTATCGGACGGCGGCACGGAACCACTCACGGAATTTGGGTTGATTATCGATCCGCCGCGGGTCCGGTCAGACGCGTCTCGCGGATGGCGCTTCATATGGCGCAAACGCCGCGCGGGCAACCTTTTTAAGGTCGGCGGCCGAGGGGCCCGGCAGCGCCAAAACCGCGCCGTCGGCCGCAATCGTGAACGCCAGACGGCGTGCCGCAAACCAGTGCCGCACTGCCATGGCGCCGACGACGCCCACCAGCGCACCCGCCACCACATCGCTCGGATGATGCGCCAGCAGCAGCAAGCGCGTCATGAGGATCGCGACCACGTAGCCCACCATCCACCAGCGCAGCCGCGGCCACAGCGATGCGACGGCAAGGGCCAGCGCCGCGCTGGTCATTGCGTGGCCCGATGGGAAACTCGCATAGGCTTCAGTCCAGGCGAAATGCGAATAGTTGAACGGATTGGCGTGGCCGCCGACGAACGGCCGTCCGCGCCCGACAATGCCCTTGATGACATCGCCGACCAGCACCGGTACCGCGACCGCGATGAACAGGAACAGCAGGCGGTCGCCCCACCCGATCAGGATGGCGCGTGCCCGGCCGCGCAGGCGCGGCAAGGTCAGCGCCGTGATCGCCAGCACCCCGAGCAACGTCCACAACACATATTCCGATTTGCCGAAGTCGGAAACGATGCGCGCCGGCCACAGGCTCGCAGTGCCGCGCGGCGGCATGAGTTGGATCACGCGCGCATCCAGCGTGAACATCAACGCGACGATCACCGCCGCAGCCAGCGCAGTCATGATCACAACATGGCGCGAGGCACGTCGCGCCGCCGCCGCACGGCGCGAATGCGACGGCGTCCGCATCAGCCGTCGCCATGTCTGCCCCAGCGTTGCAGCGAGCCGCAACGGATAGGACGACGCCTCATCGCGACGCGCGGGCGCGATCATCTCACTGCGTGCCTTCGGAGCGGAACACCGCGATCGAGACCTGCTTGCCCTGGGAATAATTGTAGCCGTCGATGCGTGTCGCCACGTTGTAGCGCAGGCCGATAGCCTCGGCGCGTTGCGCGAACGCACGTTCCGAACGCGACTCCACCAGCGCGAAACGGCAACTGCCTTGCAGCAGGAAGTCGGCCGCGCGCGAACCGTCCGTCAACAGCGTCGACGTTCCGGTCATGAACACGAGGCTCGGCTCGTGATAGCCGGCGGCGGCAGCCTTCGGCCCGACGCAGACGACGTTGCGCAGCGCGCGGGCGATCTCGACGCTGGGAAACAGCGGCGTTAGCGCGGGGACGATCACACCGTAGAATGCGATGCCGAGGAAAAGCGACGACGCCACCGCATTGAGCAGCGAGCGTTCGGCGCGGTAGTCATCGTAAAGCCACCACGCAAACAGCCCGAAGATCAGCGACACTGCCACAAACGGCCACGCCAAAAATACCGGCTGGTGGGTGAAATTGATCGCCGCCACCACCGCGATCACCGAGGTGATGGCGGGAACCGCAAACCACCACGCCGCGCCACGGATCACCCATGAGCGCGACAGGATGCGGCGCTCCAGCGCGCCTGCGATCAGAATGGCAATGGCGGGATAAAGCGGCAGCACGTAATGCGGCAGCTTGGTGATGACGAGTTCGAACACGATCCACGACGGGATCAGCCACGCCAGCAGGAATTGCACACCGGGCTCGCGCCGCGCGCGCCAGATCGCTGGCGCCGCCATGCCGGCCAGCGGCGCGCCGGGCCAGAACGTCACCCAGAACAGAACGAAATAAGTCAGCGGCGGCGCGCCGTGGGATTCCTGCGCGTTGGCGAGCTTGCTCAGCATGTCGCCGCCGACGGAGTCGGCGAAGAAGGCATCACCCGCGCGCCAGAAGATCGCCACGAACCACGGCAGCACCAGCACCAGCAGCCATAGCAGGCCCCACAGCGGCCGCAACCGCCACAGCCAGTTGGCGGAGCGATCCATAATCGCCAGCGTGCCCACGGTGAGCACGACGAACATCAGGATCAGCGGTCCCTTGAGCAGCACACCGCCAGCAATCGCCGTCCAGAAGATCACCGGCCATGCCCATGGCGGCCGGTCCGGGTCCTCGCCGCGCTGCCACGACAGATAGACCCGCGCCAGCGCGCCCATCGCGGCGACCACGGTGAGCAACAGCATCGCATCGGTTTTCGCCAACCTCGCCTCGACGCCGAGCAGCACCGAACTGCATAACAACAGGCTCGCCAGCACCGCGCTGCGTCGTGTGACGAAGGCCAGCGCCGCCCAATAGGTCAGCAGCACCGCGCCGATGGCGCCGAACAGCGACGGCACGCGATAGAGCCAGATGCGCACCTGCGCGCGCGGCAGGCCGAGCGACGATGCCGTTTCCACCGCCGCTGCCTGGAGCCAGTAGATGCCAACCGGCTTCTTGTAGCGGACTTCGTCCTGGAAGCGGATGTCGACGAAATCGCCGGTCTCCACCATCTGCTTGGTGGCCTGCGCGAACCGGGCCTCGTCGCGATCGATCGGCGGGATGTTGAAGAAGCCCGGCAGAAACATCAGAAAACCGCAGACCGCCAGAAACACCACGACGCGCCAATTGCTGACGGTGACGAAATTGATGACGGTCACGAGTCCCCGGCCCGGATTGACCCGGTTGTTGGGCTCGCGTGGCGCTCCAAATCTGGACTGGTAGGCATTCTCGATCATCGGTTCCGCATACGATGAAACCGACGGAGCGACAACCGGTTAGCCGGGCGTTATTGAATTCTGACGACGACTGTGTCCGCCGCGCCAGTCGCGTCCATCACGGTGAGGCGGACGAAACCCGGCCCCGGCGGTTCGATGAACCGTTGCCGCCGGCTGTCGAAACCGCCGACAGCGACGCCGTTCACCATCATCGTCATCGGTAAAACGCCACCCGCTACCTTGACCGGCAGCGCATTGGCCTCACCTTTTCGGCCTGCCATCGCATCGATCCGCGAGCCGTCCAGCGGGAACTGGATGTGCAGCGGCCGGGTGCGGCTCAGATCGAGCAGATCCCCGGCCTGCCGGAACCGGCGCAGCGGCAAAGGCAATTTCGCGTTGCTGGCGATCAGGGTTCCGTGCGGTGCTTTTGGCAGCGGCTGCGGCAGCTTGCCGGAACGGGCGAAGGCGTCGAACAGGATCGGCGCGGCAGCACCGCGCCCGACCAGGCCCGGAACCGGCGCGCCATCCGGCCGCCCGACCCAGACACCCACCGTCATGCGGCCGTCGAAGCCGACCGACCACGCATCGCGATAGCCGTAGCTGGTGCCGGTCTTGAACGCGATCCGGTTGCGCACCGCGTTGTCGGGCGGCGGCGTTCCCATCAGCACATTACCGACCTGCCATGCTGCAACACGATCCATCAGCCGCAGCGGCTCCGGCGGCTTGTCGCCGCTTTGCCGGATTTCCTGCAACGGCACCGTGCTGCCGAGACGCGGAAAACCGCTGTAGAGTTGCACGAGGTCCTGCAAGGTAATGCCGACGCCGCCGAGCCCCATCGCCAGCCCCGGCACCTCGCCTTCGGGCAGCGTCAGATGCCCCCCCGCCTGCCGCAGCCGCGACGTCATGCGGCTGGCGCCGACGCGGTCGAGCAGCGCGATGGCCGGAACGTTGAGCGACATCTGCAAGGCGTGACGCACCGACACCGTACCTTGGAAACTCATGTCGAAGTTCTCTGGCGCGTAAGCGCCGAAACGGATCGGCCGGTCGTCGATCAGGCTTTCCGGGTGAACGATGCCATCCTCAAACGCCATGCCGTAGATGAACGGCTTCAGCGTCGAGCCGGGCGAGCGCACCGCGCGCGTCATGTCCACCTGCCCGGCGCGCCGCGTA
>JAFKKM010000053.1 GCA_017305555.1 Hyphomicrobiales bacterium
GGACGCCGTCGACGACATCGCCTTCGGCACCGCGAACGGGCCGACACGTTTCGGGCCCTTGCTGCGGGCGATGTCCGCACCTTCGACGATGGTGCGCGTCGACGGACCGCCGGAACCCATGATGATGCCGGTGCGCTCGTTGGAGACGTCGGACGGCTCAAGCCCGGAATCGCGGATCGCCTGTTCCATCGCGATGTGATTCCAGACACCACCTTGCGCGAGGAACCGCATGGCGCGGCGATCGATCATGCCTTCGGGATCGAGCGTCGGCGCGCCCTGCACCTGCGAGCGGAAACCAAGCTCGGCATATTTCTCAGCGCGCGAGATGCCGGGCTTCGCCTCGTAGAGACTCGCCAGCACTTCCTGAGTGTTGTTTCCGATCGATGAGACAATCCCCATCCCGGTGACGACAACTCGTCTCATATTTGCCTCGCCTGTCCCTGCGTTGATCCCCAAAGTCCGCCAGCGCAACATAACGATGCGATGGCGGCCTGAAAATTGTGATTTACGTCACGTCGATGGTCAACAGATGACGACCACGACGGTTGCGATTGTCGCATACGAACCGAATTGCGCTCGCGCGGCTCAGCCTGCCGCTGACGATGCCGCGTCCTGCTTGAACAGCCCGACCTTCAAATCCTTGGCGCGGTAGATAATCTCGCCATCGGCGGAAAGCGAGCCGTCGGCAATGCCGAGCCACAATTTGGAACGCATCACCCGCTTGATGTCGACGGTGTAGACGACCTTGCTGATGTTCGGCAGCACCTGTCCGGAGAACTTCAATTCGCCGAGGCCGAGCGCGCGGCCGGGGCCTGGGCCGCCGGACCAGCCGAGGAAGAAGCCGACCATCTGCCACATCGCATCGAGGCCGAGGCAGCCCGGCATCACCGGGTCGCCCTTGAAATGGCAGCCGAAGAACCAGAGATCGGATTTGACGTCGAGTTCCGCACGGACCACGCCCTTGCCGTGCTCGCCGCCGGTGTCCGAGATCTCGGTGATGCGGTCGAACATCAGCATCGGCGGCAGCGGCAGTTGGGCGTTCCCTGGCCCGAACAGTTCCCCGCGGCCACAGGCCAGCAGGTCCTCGTATTCATAACTGCCACGCTTGTCCTGCATGTCGCCTACCCTTCGCCTTATAATCGCAGCCTTGATGATCGATAGTCTTATGATCGATAGCCTTGGCACCAACCCCGATTGGCAGGCCGATTCGCTCTCTAACACGCGCTTTGAGGCTGGCAAAGCGATTGCGAGGGCCCCGCCCCGCCGCAATTTGCCGCCTGCATAGGCACTTAGGGGCTCCTGACTGTCAGGGCAGGTCTAGTTGCGAAAAACTTGCATCTAATCCCGGCATCCCTATAATAAGAGGGGTAGTGTTCTCGCGTTGAAGGGCTGATCTGGTGCCTGAGGTGAAGATGGACGACAAATCTACGGTTGTGGCTGACATCGGCGACGTGGCGATGGCGGTTCAGGGCCGTCATCCGGCGCTGACCGGCTGCCCGTGGCATGACGTCAACGAAATGCTCCAGTCGGTGGGCCTGCGCCCGACCCGGCAGCGCATGGCACTCGGCTGGCTGCTGTTCGGCAAGGGCGACCGCCATCTCACCGCGGAAATGCTCTACGAGGAAGCCACCCACGCCAAGGTGCCGGTGTCGCTGGCGACCGTCTACAACACCCTCAATCAGTTGACCGATGCCGGCCTGCTGCGTCAGGTCAGCGTCGACGGCACCAAGACTTATTTCGACACCAACGTCTCGACGCATCATCACTTTTATCTCGAGAACAGCCACGAGCTGGTGGACATTCACGAGCCGAACCTGATGCTGCAAAAGATGCCCGACGTGCCGGAAGGCTACGAGATCAGCCGTGTCGACATGGTGGTTCGCCTGCGCAAGAAGCGCTGAACGCCTCAGTCCGCGATTTCAAAATGAAAAGCCCTCGAACGATGTTCGGGGGCTTTGCTTTTGCGCCTTTGCTATTGCCGCGCATGACAGCGGGAAGCGTGCTCAGTTCACCTTCTCGTCGGCGTAGACGCCCCATAGCCGGGGCTGCTCGATCCAGCCGTCAAAACCTTCGCCGCTGATGTGGCACCAGCCGTTGTTGCAGCGCTTGACCTGCGCCACCACGCCGGCCTGCAAGCGGGCCGCGACCGGACTCTTGAGATCGGGGCTGTCGTACAGCGAGGCCAATTCGTCTTTGGATTTCATCGTCACCACCGCGGTGCGGCGGCCCGACAACAAAGAGTGATAGACCCAGCCCTCGGCGCCCTCGGAATCGCGCACCCGCCGCCAGTTCTCAAACTCGGCGGTGACCTCCACCGGCAGGCCGGACTTGGTGTAGATCCAGCTCACGTCGTTGTCCTTGGTGGGACCGAGCCGCACGTTGACGTGATCGGACTTGAGGCTGACATAACGCGGGATCGGCAAACCGCTGGCCGAGCCAACCGCCGCGGCCATCGCCGCGCTCCCCGCCATCAGCAGCGCGGCCCCCATTGCCGTCGCCGCCACCGAAGTCCAAACGCCCTTCAACGCCATCAACCTGCCCCTCAACTCTCCGCAACGTCACTGGTCCGGCCACGCACCCCCGTGCGCGGCCCGGTTCCGCGGGCTGATCCGGACATCGGCGGGGTTCTTGTCTTGGCCCGGCCTTCTGCTAGAGAGGGTTCGACGTCAGCCATCCGGCGCCCGCGTTGGTGCGCCCGACAAGCTGTCGTGGATACCGTGGATCTCCGAAATCAGTGCGGCTGCCGCAGTTTCGAACACCCCGGTTAATGAGGACTGAACAGGCGTGGCCCAAGCCCGAAGTTCGCACGAGATAACATCGACTTCGCAGCGGCCTTCGACAGCCGGACGGCGCAGCGGCGGGAGGACACATCATGGCGGCTAAGAAAAAACCTCTCGTGGTGGTCACGCGCACGCTGCCGGACTCGATCGAGACGCGGATGCGCGAACTGTTCGACGCCCGCCTCAATCTCGACGACCACGCCATGAGCCGGGACGAACTGGCGGAAGCGATGCGCACCGCCGACGTGCTGGTGCCGACCGTCACCGACGAAATCCATGAGGACCTGATCAAGCAGGCCGGGCCGCAACTCAAGTTGATCGCGCAGTTCGGCAACGGCGTCGACAACATCGACGTCGCCGCTGCGCACGCGCGCGGCATCACCATCACCAATACGCCGCGCGTGCTCACCGAAGACACCGCCGACATGACCATGGCGCTGATCCTCGCGGTGCCGCGCCGCATGATCGAAGGCGCCAACATCCTGCCCGCAGGCCAGGACTGGCCGGGCTGGTCGCCGACCTGGATGCTGGGCCGGCGGCTGGGCGGCAAGCGGCTCGGCATCATCGGCATGGGCCGCATCGGCCAGGCGGTGGCGCGGCGCGCCCGCGCCTTCGGCTTGCAGATCCACTATCACAATCGAAAACCCGTCGCCCCGATGATCGCCGACGAACTCGGCGCGACCTATTGGGACTCGCTCGACCAGATGCTGGCGCGGATGGACATCATCTCCATCAACTGCCCGCATACGCCGGCGACCTTCCATCTGTTGTCGGCGCGGCGGCTGAAGCTGATCCGCAAGGACGCCTACATCGTCAACACCGCGCGCGGCACGGTGATCGACGAAGACACCATGACCAAGCTGATCGAAACCGGCGAGATCGCCGGCGCGGGCCTCGACGTCTACGAGCACGAACCCGCCGTCAATCCGAAGCTGGTCCGCCTCGCCAAGGCCGGCAAGGTGGTGCTGCTGCCGCACATGGGCTCGGCCACCATCGAGGGCCGCGTCGAGATGGGCGAGAAGGTGATCATCAACATCCGTACCTTCCTCGACGCTCACAAGCCGCCGGATCGCATCCTGCCCAGTATGGTGTGAGGGTACGGGTTCTTCGCTGCCGCCTCGCGCCGCTTGGGCGTCCCGATGCCGCGTTTCCGCAAAGCCGTTGCTTGGCCGCGCCGAATTGCGAGCCCGGATTGCGCTTGTTACGATTCGGAAAATGCCGAAACGCGAGGGATTGGAAACATCATGACCGACAATCTTGCCACCACCATCCAGCACGCGCGCAGCCAGAACATTGGCGACGTCCTGCGTCGCTCGGCGAAGCGGCTGGGCCACAAGACCGCCATCAAGTGCGGGGCTGTGACGTGGACCTATGCGGAGTTCAACACGCTCTGCGACCGCCTCGGCCGCGGGCTTGGCAAGTACGGCGTCGCCAAGGGCGATCGCGTCGCGGTGCTGTCGCGCAATTCCCATGCCTTCGCCGCGCTGCGTTTCGCGCTGGCGCGCATCGGCGCGGTGATCGTGCCGATCAACTTCATGCTCAATCCGGACGAGGTCCGCTTCATCCTCGCAAGCTCCGGCGCGACGGTGCTCGCGGTCGGCCCCGACTTCATCGACGCCGGGCGCGCGGCATCCGCCAAGGATTGCGCGGTGAAATCGCTGGTGTGGCTGCCCGGCGAACAACCGTCGACCCCACCGGCCGGCATGACCACCTTCGACGATCTGCTCGATGCCGACGCCTCGCCGCTGAACACCTATGTCGACAGCCGCGACCTCGCGCAGATCATCTACACCAGCGGTACGGAATCGTTGCCGAAGGGCGCGATGCTGAGCCACGACGCGGTGATGTGGCAATATACGAGCTGCGTTATCGACGGCGACATGGCGGAAGACGACGTCATGCTGCACGCGCTACCGCTCTATCACTGCGCACAGCTCGACGTATTCCTCGGGCCGGCGACCTATCTCGGCGGCACCAGCGTCATCATCGGCCAGCCCGCGCCGGACCTGATCCTGTCGCTGATCGCGCAGCACGGCGTCACCTCGTTCTTCGCGCCACCGACAGTGTGGATCGGGATGCTGCGCTCACCCCATTTCGACACCACCGACCTGAGCAGCCTGCAAAAAGGCTACTACGGCGCGTCGATCATGCCGGTGGAAGTGCTGCTTGAATTGCAGCGCCGCCTGCCCAACGTGCGGTTCTGGAATTTCTACGGCCAGACCGAGATCGCGCCGGTCGCCACCGTGCTGAAGCCGGAGGACCAGTTGCGCAAGGCCGGCTCCGCCGGCAAGCCCGTGATCAACGTCGAAACCCGCGTCGTCAACGATGCGATGGAAGACGTCGCGGTGGGCGAAGTCGGCGAGATCGTGCATCGCTCGCCGCATCTGCTGTCGGGCTACTACAACAATCCGGAGAAGACGGCAGAAGCCTTCTTCGGCGGCTGGTTTCACTCCGGCGACCTCGCCACCATCGACGACGAGGGTTACATCACCGTCGTCGACCGCCGGAAGGACATGATCAAGACCGGCGGCGAGAACGTCGCCAGCCGCGAAGTCGAGGAGATGATCTACCGGCTGCCGGAAGTCTCCGAAGTCGCCGTGGTCGGCCTGCCCGATCCGCGCTGGATCGAAGCGGTGACCGCGATCGTCGTGGTAAAGGCCGGTCAGTCGCTGACCGAAAGCGCGGTGATCGATCATTGCGCGAAGGCGATGGCGCACTTCAAGACGCCGAAGCGCGTCATCTTCGTCGACAGCCTGCCAAAAAACCCCAGCGGCAAACTGCTCAAGCGCGAACTGCGCCAGCGCTATCTCGCGGCGGCGGCGGAGTAGGCTGATTATCACCGCAAAAAACGTCGTCCCCGCGCAGGCGGGGACCCAGACTCCGCAGCAGTTCGGCTCTTTCAACCATTGCTAGAGCGTTTCACGTTTTGACGGAAACATCCCAGTTCGTCATGCCCGGGCTTGTCCCGGGCATCCACGTCTTAACGGCCACTCAATCAGAAGGACGTGGATGGCCGGGACAAGCCCGGCCATGACGAGTTGTTGATTCCATCTGAACGAAACCTGCACTAATTGATAACAACCCACGCTCGGGGTTATGGGTCCCTGCCTGCGCAGGGACGGCACCGGAGAGGATATCAGTGTGATCGCTTCGTTCAGCCGTGCCCGCTCAAATCACGAATCGTCGGACGATCGCCATTGAGCGGATTGGCCGGATCACGCGCGTAGCGCAGCGTCTCGAAGCGCATCGCGCGGGCGTCGATCATCAACAGCCGGCCGACCAGTCCTTCGCCGAAACCGACGATTTCGCGGATCACCTCCAGCGCCATCAGCGAGCCGAGCGTGCCGGCGAGCGCGCCCATTACGCCGGCCTCGGCGCAGGCCGGCACCGTGCCGGGCGGCGGGGCTTCCGGAAACAGGCAGCGATAGGTCGGGTTGAGAGCGCCGTCGGCATTCGTCTCGTGCGCGCGGATCGTGGTCAGCGAGGCGTCGAACACGCCGAGCGCACCGGTGACGAGCGGCTTCTTCGCGAGATAACACGCATCCGCCACCAGATAGCGCGTGGCGAAATTGTCGGAGCCATCGGCGACGATGTCGTAATCCGCCAAAAGCGCCATCGCGTTCGACGCATCGAGCCGCATGTGGTGCGCGCGGAATGCGACATGCGGATTGAGCGCCGCGATGGTGGATGCTGCGCTGTCCACCTTGCGCGCGCCGACGTCCGACGTCGCGTGAATGATCTGGCGTTGCAGGTTGGACAGCGTCACCACATCGTCATCGACCACGCCCAAGGTGCCGACGCCGGCGGCGGCGAGATACATCAGCACCGGCGCACCCAGCCCGCCCGCGCCGATCGACAGCACCCGCGCCGCCTTGAGTTTCGTCTGGCCGGGGCCGCCGACCTCGCGCATCACGATGTGGCGGGCATAGCGTTCGAGTTCTTCGGGGGAGAGCATGGCGAAATCCTGCTTGTCGGCGCAGTTCTAGCATGACGCGGCATGTCGATGGCATCGAACCTTGCAGCCGCTTTTGTCGACCTATGATCTATGCTTCATTTGCCTCCCGACGAGGCCATGCAACCCGACAAAGTCGCTCATGAGATCGTTGATCCCCGCAACGCTGATCCTCGCCGCCATGGCCTTGCCGGCCGCGGCGCAGCCGGCAGGCGTCAAGCCGAAACCGGTGGCAACCGTTGCGGTGCCGCCGGCGACGCAGACGCCGCTCGATACCCTCAAGGCGCTGTCGCAGGGCGCCCGCGAGGCGATCCAGTCGGACCTGGCGTGGATCGGCAAGTACAACGGCCTGATCAACGGCGACGCCAGCGAGCGGCTGGTGAACGCGATCAAGGCCTACCAGACCGGCCGCAAGAGCAAGCCGACCGGCGTGCTCAATCCGCAGGAGCGCGAACAGCTCGCAGCCGCCGCCAAGAAACTGCAAATCGCCGTGGGCTGGAAGCTGATCGGCGATCCCGGCACCGGAATGCGGACCGGCCTGCCGTCGAAACTCGTGCCGCAGCAGACCGCCGACGCCAACGGCACACGCTGGCGCGCGGCATCGGGCGCGGTCGAAATCGCACTGACGCGGCGCAAGCAGGCCGACGTCACCACCGACAAGCTCGCGGCCGAGGCGCGCGCGGCGGCCGACCGCAAGGTGACCTATTCGACCGTGAAGCCGGACTTCTTCGTGCTGTCAGGCACGGACGGAGCAAAGAACTTTTACCTGCGCGGCCAATTGCGCGGCGACGAAGTGCGCCTGCTCGCCATCCATTACGACGACGCCAGCAAGGCAACGATGGAGCCGGTGGTGATAGCAATGTCGAGCGCATTCAATCCGTTCCCGACCGGCGCGCAGGCGGTCGGCCCGCCGCCGCGCAAAGCGGTCGAATACGCCAGCGGCATCGTCATCAACAGTAAGGGCTTCATCGTCACCGACCGCCAATCCGTCGAGGGCTGCAAGTCGATCGTCATTTCCGGCCACGGCAACGCCGACAAGGTCGCGGAAGACAAGACCCATGACCTTGCGCTGCTGCGCATCTACGGCACGCGCGATCTTGCGGCGCTCGCGCTCGGCAGCGGCGCGGCGGCGTCCAACGTGACGCTGACGGGCATCGCCGATCCGCAGGCGCAGGGCGGCGGCGCGGCCGTGACGAGCACCCACGCCGCCGTGACGCCGACCGGCACCAGCGGCGCATCGATGCTGACCCCGGTGCCCGGCATCGGCTTCTCCGGTGCGGCGGCATTCGATACCAGCGGGCGATTCGCCGGGGTCGCGCAATTGCGGCCGATCCAGTTGGCGGGCCCGGTGGCAGGCACCGCCGCGCCGCAAGCACTGCTGGCGCCGGCGGATCTCGTGCGCGATTTCCTCAAGAGCAACAACGTCGCGACCGACGGCTCCGCGAAGGACGCCAAGGCCGCGATGGTCCGCGTGATCTGCGTACGGAAGTAACGCACGCCATCCGCTTTCAGAGTTCGAACACCGCCGACACCGGGACGTGGTCGGACGGCCGCTCCCAGCCGCGCGCCTCGCGCAGGATGCTGAAATCGCGCACGCGCTCCCGTAGCGCCTGCGAGACCCAGATGTGATCGAGCCGGCGGCCGCGATCGGCGGCGGCCCAGTCGGCGGCGCGATAGCTCCACCACGTATAGACCTTCTCCGACGGCGGAATCCGTTCGCGCGCGATATCGAACCAGCCGCCATGGGCCTGCACGCCGAGCAGCTTCTCGGTCTCCACCGGCGTATGCGACACGATCTTGAGCAACTGCTTGTGCGACCAGACGTCATGCTCGTGCGGCGCGACGTTGAGATCGCCAACGAGGATGTGCCGCGCGTCACCATTGGGATGCAGCGGCGCGCAGTCGCGCATCTCGTCGAGGAATTTCAGCTTGTGATCGAACTTCGGATTGAGCGCGACATCGGGAATGTCGCCCCCCGCCGGCACGTAGAAGTTATGCAGCACGAGCGGCGCCTTGAGATCGGCCTTGGCGCCGATCGACACCGAGATGTGCCGCGAATCCAGTTTGTCGCAGAAGGTACGCACATCGGTCGAATCGAACGGCAGTTTCGAGATGATGGCGACGCCGTGATAACCCTTCTGCCCGTTCAGCGCGATGTGCTCATAACCAAGCCGCTTGAAGCGCTTCAGCGGAAACGCATCGTCCGGGCACTTGGTCTCTTGCAGGCACAGCACGTCCGGCTGCGTCGCCTTGATGAACTTGGCAACCAGCTCGATGCGCAGCCGCACCGAATTGATATTCCAGGTGGTGAGCTTGAACTGCATGGGTGATGGAGAGGATCACTGTTTCCCTTCTCCCCTTGTGGGAGAAGGTGGCGCGGACGAAGTCCGTGCCGGATGAGGGGGGTCGTTGATTAGGAGACCCTATCACCCCTCACCCACCTTCGCTATGCGAAGGCACCCTCTCCCACAGGGGGAGAGGGAAAGAAAACGCTACTGATGCGGCGTGGAGTAGTTGGTGTAGTCGATCTTGAACATCGACGGATCGGGTTTCTTGGTCGCGTCGAGATTGTAGACTGCGACGGTGGTGTCGTAGCCCTGCGGGTCGGTGATGGTCCATTGCTTGAGCACGTTGTCCTTGACGCCGAACATCAGCATCAGGCGGCTGGTGCCGACCAGCGGGTTCTGCTCCTCGAGCGTGATGCTGATGTAAAGATCGTCGGCCGTGACGCCGACCACCTTGGTGTCACGCATCAGGTCGATGCGATCCGCCAGCAGAAAACGCAACGGCGTCTGCGACAGCGGATAGGCGTCTTGCGTCGCCAGCTTGCGGTCACGCACCACCACCGACTGCCCATCGGCGACGATCGAGATGTTGCTCGGCGCGTCGTATTCAAAACGGATCTTGCCCGGCTTCTGCATGTAGAAATCGCCGGTGGTGCGGCTGCCGTCCGGCCCGACCTGCACGAATTGGCCGACCAGCGTTTGCAGCGACGACAGATAGGCGCTGACCTTGGCGGCCTCGGCGCGCTGCTTCGCATCGAAGCTGGTGAACAATCCGCCAGCCGCGCGCTTGCGCGGATCGGGAATGATCGGATTGGGCGGCGTGGTCACTGCGGGCGCGGGTTTACCGGCGGTCGGTTTGCCAGCCTGCGCCACCACGACATTGCCGTCATGCACGATCGGCGCCGGCTTCGGCAAGGGAATCTGCTCGGCGAACGCGGGAAGCGCCAGCAATCCTGATAGCGCGGTCGCGACAATCACGCGCCCGGCATACAATCGTGTCTTGAGGAAACCGCCCCGAACAATGCTTTCAAATAAGCCTTCAACGAAGCCTTGTTCAACGAAGCCTTGGGTGAGCCTTTTCGGATGTCTGTGCAATGTCTCGTCCTGATGGGGCCGTCGTGAGGCTGGCGCTAATGCAAAGCTGTGGCGATTTCGCGACCCGGAGCGCGATCCCGAAAGGTGGATACCTGTTTTCGCATAAGATCCCGCTCGACTTGATATTCTTTCGGGCGCTTAGAAGGGGCTTTCCTCCTCCTGATCGATCAAAATCTCGCGCTTGCCGGCGTGATTGGCGGCACCGACGATACCTTCCAGCTCCATCCGCTCCATCAGCGAGGCGGCGCGGTTGTAGCCGATCTGCAAGCGACGCTGGATGTAGCTGGTGGAGGCCTTGCGGTCGCGCTTGACGATCGCCACCGCCTGCGAGAACAGATCGCCGCCGCCGTCGCCGCCCATGCCGGTGGAATCGAACACCGCGCCGTCCTCGCCTTCGGCCGGCTCTTCCGCGGTGACCGCCTCGAGATATTCCGGCTGACCCTGCGTCTTGAGGTGGCGCACCACCTTCTCGACTTCCTCATCGGATACGAACGGGCCGTGGACACGCGAGACGCGGCCGCCGCCGGCCATGTAGAGCATGTCGCCCTGCCCGAGCAGTTGCTCGGCGCCCATCTCGCCAAGGATGGTGCGGCTATCGATCTTCGACGTGACCTGGAAGGAAATACGCGTCGGGAAGTTGGCCTTGATGGTGCCGGTGATGACGTCGACCGACGGCCGTTGCGTCGCGAGAATGACATGCAGGCCGGCGGCGCGCGCCATTTGCGCGAGGCGCTGCACCGCGCCTTCGATGTCCTTGCCGGCGACCATCATCAGGTCGGCCATTTCATCGACGATGATGACGATGTAGGGCAGCGCGTCGAGGTCGAGCTTTTCTTCCTCGTAGATCGCCTTGCCGGTTTCCTTGTCGAAGCCGGTATGCACCGTGCGCGTGATCTCTTCGCCCTTGGCGCGCGCTTCAGCGAGCCGCGCGTTGAAGCCGTCGATGTTGCGCACGCCGAGCTTGGCCATCTTCTTGTAGCGCTCTTCCATCTCGCGCACGGCCCACTTCAGCGCGACGACGGCCTTCTTCGGATCGGTCACCACCGGCGTCAGCAGATGCGGAATGCCGTCATAGACCGAGAGTTCGAGCATCTTCGGATCGACCATGATCAGGCGGCACTGATCCGGCCGCAGCCGGTAGACCAGCGACAGGATCATGGTGTTGATCGCCACCGACTTGCCGGAGCCGGTGGTACCGGCGATCAGCATATGCGGCGTGCGCGCCAGATCGATGATGATGGACTCGCCGCCGATGTTCTTGCCGAGGCACAGCGGAAGTTTCGCGGTGGATTCGATGGCTTCCTTCGCGGTGAGGATTTCGCGCAGATAAACCTTCTCGCGCTTGACGTTGGGCAGTTCGATGCCGATGGCGTTGCGGCCGGGCACCACCGCGACGCGCGCCGATAGCGCGCTCATCGAACGCGCGATGTCATCAGCCAAACCGATGACGCGCGACGACTTGATGCCGGGCGCGGGCTCGAGTTCGTATAGCGTGACGACGGGACCAGGACTTGCTTTCACGATCTCGCCGCGCACGCCAAAATCCTGCAACACGCCTTCCAGCGAGCGCGAGTTGTTTTCCAGTTCGGTCTTGCTGAGCGAGACGCGATCCGATGCCTTCGGCGAAGCCAGCACGTTGACGGAGGGCAGTTCGAATTCGACGTGCGCCTTGCGCGACGGCGCGCGCGATGCGGCCTTCTTGCGCGGGGCGCGGGCGGCGGGCGGCGCCTCGTCCTCTTCCTCCTCGTCGTCTTCTTCCTCGTACTCTTCCTCTTCGTCGTCCTCGTAGGCTTCTTCCGCCTCGTCATGCGGCGCGATGGAGGGACTGGCGCCGCGGCCGTTGAGGGTCGGCTCATGCCGCTCGAAACGCGCGGCCGGTTGCCCCGAGCCGCTTGCCACCAACGAGCGATAGGCCGTGACCATCAGGCGGCCGAGCCGCGCCTTGGCGCTCATCAACGCGTGAACGACAAAGCCGAGCATCGCGGCGCGGCGGTCGTTTTCCGCCTCGTCGTCGTCGCTCAGCGGCGTTTCGTCCTCGTCGAACAGCGTGGCCTCTTCGCTCTCGCGCGCACCGAAGCCGGCGGCGAAGACGAAGGCCGCAAGCGTCGCGGCAAGATAGATCGTGCCGAACAGCAGCGAATAGACAAAGCCGAGCGGCCCCAGCACCAGCGCCGGCGCGCGCACCAGGCCGTCGCCGACCACGCCGCCGAGCCCGGTCGGCAGCGGCCACGCCGCGTTATGCGGCCAGCAACTGGCGAAGCCGGCGGCGAACACCGTGCACAGCACCCAGCAGCCGAGCCGCAGCGCCTCGCGGTCGAACGGCCGCCGCGTCAGCATCCGCCAGCCCCACACCGCGATCGGCAACAGCAGCATGATGGCGCCGAGGCCGAGGATCTGCATCAAGAGATCGGCGCCGATCGCGCCGGGATAGCCCATGATGTTGCGGATCGGCCGCGAGGTCGCATGGCTCAGCGAAGGGTCCTGCACCGACCAGGTGATCAGCGCCGCCGTCGTCGCCGCGACCAGCGCGATCAGGCCAAGCCCCGTCAACGCGCGCAACTGCCGCAGCAGCATGTCGCGGATCGAGGCCGGCAGATGCCCGACCAGGGGAATGACGCGTTCCATCGCCGGCATACTCTTGCGCCCCCGCGCTTAATCCAAAACCGCGACCAGCCGATGCAAGGCCTCGGCGGCCGTCTCACTGTCCTGCACCATCGCGACGCGGATGTAGCCCGCGCCGGGATTTGAGCCATCGGCCTGCGGCCGGGCGAGATAGCTGCCCGGAATCACCCGCACGCCGCCGTCCTTGAAAAGTTTCACCGTCGCCGCCTCGTCGCCGCCGTAAGCAGAGACATCGAGCCACAGGCAGAAGCCGCCGGCCGGGCGGCTGTAACCGTAGCGGTTGCCGAGGATCTGATCGGCGAGATCGAACTTCAGCCGGTACAGCCTGCGGTTCTCCTCGACATGCGCCTCGTCGTTGTAGGCGGCGGCCGCGACGTGTTGCAGCGGCACCGGCACCTGCGGCGCGGCGACATTGCGCAACTCGTGAAACGCCGTGAGGAATTTCGGATCGCCGGCGACGAAGCCGACACGCATCCCGGGCAGGTTCGAGCGCTTCGACAGCGACTGGAACACCGCGACGTTGGCGAAGTCCGGCCCCGCCGCTTCCAACATGCTGCCGGGCGCCACCTGGGTGTAGATTTCCGAGTAGCATTCGTCGGCCAGGATCATGAACCCGTATTGCCGGGCGAGGCCGACCAGCCGGTCGCAATAGGCGCGCGAGGCCACCGACCCCTGCGGGTTGGCCGGTGAGGCCAGATAGATCGCAACCGTCCGCGCCAGCGTCGCCGGATCGAGCGTGTCGAGATCGGGCAGAAAACCGTTGTCGCGCGTGGTCGGCATGAAAATCGGCTCGCAGCCCGCCGCCTGCGCGCCTGCGGCATAGGCCGGATAGAACGGATTCGGCAGCAGGATCGCGGGCGCCCCCTGCCGTGGCCCCACGAACCGCGCGGCGGTGATGGCGGCGAAGAACAGCCCCTCGCGGCTGCCGTTGAGCACCAGTACTTCGGTTTCCGGATCCACCGGATGCGCGAGCGCGTAGCGCCGGTCGAGCCAGTTCGCCGCTGCGGTACGGAACGGCAATATCCCCTTGGCGATCGGATAACGGCCAAAGTCATTGGTATATTGGGACAAAATCGATCCCACGAACGGCGGGATCGGGTGCCGCGGCTCGCCCAGCGACATCGCGATCAGCGGCTTGCCGGGCTCATGGGGCGCCAGCAGTTCCGCCAGCCGCGCGAACGGCGAACGTTGGCCGCCGGGAGCGGAAGCCGTCTGCGCCGCAGCGGATGTCGCGGAGATCACCATCTTGAAACGCCAGCACTTTCTCGAAACCCGGCCACACCAAAACGAAGCATCCGTGGGTCGGACAGAAACGGATGCCTAACATAAGGACGCCGAGGTTAAGACGCGATTAACCATCGGGCCGAGCATGATCCGAAAAGTCGGAACAGGGTCCTGGATGGGGATCACGCCCGCTTCAAAAGAGCGGTTCCGGCTGGACTTTCAGCGAAGTATTACCATATCCTCGAAAAGTATTACTTCGGAGGCAGCGATGGCCACCACCGTCACGCAAAAGGGTCAGGTGACGATCCCGAAGCCGATCCGCGACCATCTCGGCATCAAGCCCGGCAGCAAAGTCGAATTCCGACGCGCCGCCGACGGGAGCATTGTGTTTGAGCGCGCCGACGGACAGAAATCGTCGAGCCGGTTCGCCGATCTGGTTGGGAGCGCGGGACCGGGTCTCTCCACCGATGAAATCATGGCCATGACACGCGGAGAGTGACCGCGTGACGCTGGTGGACTCGAATATCCTGCTCGATCTTGTCAGCAAGGATTCGAACTGGTGGCAGTGGTCGCTCGGCCAACTCGAAACGTTGGCGCAAGCCGGCCCGCTGATCATCAACGACATCATCTATACCGAAACTTCCATTCGCTATCGCACGATTGAGGAAGTTGACGCGATGCTGGCGACGGCCGGCGTAACATTGGTGCCGATCTCTCCGGCCGCGCTATTTCGGGCCGGCAAGGCATTCGTGCAATATCGGAAAGCTGGCGGCGTGCGCACCAGCGTACTGCCGGACTTCTTCATCGGCGCTCATGCCGAGGTCGAGCGGCTGCCGCTTTTGACCCGCGATGCACGGCGCTACCGCAGCTATTTTCCCGACGTGACGCTGATCGCGCCGGATGAGGTTTAGCATCAGCCTATCCCGTCATTGCGAGGAGCAATAGCGACGAAGCAATCCAGTTCTTGCTTTATGGCGTTCTGGATTGCTTCGCTTCGCTCGCAATGACGGACTTAAACTTTGTTTAACGCGACATCGCTCCCGCCCGCAGCATGAAGCCGCCGAAGAACGCCGCGAGATCGTCATGCGCATCAAGCGGCAGTACGTTGGCGACGTACTGATCCGGCCGCACCACCACCACGCAGCCGTTCGCGCGATCGATGCCGCGCGCGTCGAAAATGTCGGGACCGTTCTTGAGGTCCGGACAGAACGCCTTTTCGTAATCGATCAGTTTGAAGCATCCCTTGCGCGGCCGCAGCAGCGGCGGCAGCGCATCGAACGCGAGATCGCGGTGGCCTTGCTGAAATACCGCGCGCACGTCGATCACCGAATCGATATCGGCATCTGCCGACGTATAGGCACGCAGCGGCGCGGCATCGGATTGCGCCAGCCATTCGCACAGCGCGCGCAGCCGCGATGATAAGTCGTCCGACATTTTGTCGTCGGCGAACAGGAACAGCCGCCAGCGACCGTCGGCTTTCACGACATGGCCGAGATGCAGCGGCCTGGCGTCGGCGAGCCGGATCACCGGCGCGGAGTGAAACCGCATCCCGACCGTGAAGCCGGTCGCAAGATTCTGATGTACCGGTGCGGCGGTGATCAGCGATGGCGCGTAATGCACGGCGGTGCCGGCGGTGAAGCGGCCCTGCTTGACGAAGTATGTTTGAAACTCCGCCGGATCGATGCCGTCGTCATCGTTCGCGCCGGCTTCCTTCGGCCGCGCGCTGAACATTTTTGCAAAGGCGCGGTCGAAGTCGATCAGTTCTTTCGCCAGCGCGCGCCGCTCGTCGGAATAGGTGTGCAGGATCGCCGGCGACGATTGCCTGCGAAGAACGGCGGCGAGTTTCCAGCCGAGATTGAAGCCGTCCTGCATCGACACGTTCATGCCCTGCCCGGCCTTCGGGCTGTGGGTGTGGCAGGCATCGCCCGCGATGAACACGGATGGCGGATGTGCCACATCATCGGACGCATTGTCGAAACGATCGCACAGCCGCTGCCCGATCTCGTAGACCGACCACCACGCGACCTCCTTCACGTCGAGCGTGTAAGGATGGAAGATGCGTTGCGCCGCCGCGACCAGATGCTCCGCGGTGATCGCCTTGCTGGCGACGCGCTCGCCTGCCGCCAGTTTGTCGAGTTCGATGTAGAGGCGAACGAGGTATCCGCCCTCGCGCGGGATCACCAGCACGCTGCCGTCATTCGCCGAATGGATCGCCGCCTTCAGCCGGATATCGGGAAAATCGGTCACCGCCAGCACGTCCATCACGCCCCAGGCCTGATTGGCGGAATCGCCGGTCAGCGCGCGGCCGATCGCCTGCCGCACATTGCTGCGCGCGCCGTCGCAGCCGATCACGTAACGCGCGCGCACGGTTTCGATCTCGCCTTCATGGCCGGCGTCGTGTCGTTCGAGCCGCGCGATCACTGGATGCGTGGCGGGCGATTGCTGAATTTCGAGTCCAGCGAAGCGACGCCGGTAAACCGGCTCGAGCCGTGACGGTGCATTCCGCATCGTCTCAAGCAGGAAATCATGCACGCGCGCCTGGTTGAGGATGACATGCGGCATCTCCGACAGCCCGTCCTCGACGTCCTGCACGCGACCACTGCGCACGATGCGCGCGGGATCGGTGGCGTCCGGCTTCCAGAACGCCACCTCGTTGACCCAGTAGGATTCCCTCTTGACGCGATCGCTGAAACCGAACGCCTCGAACATTTCCATGGTGCGGCAAGCGATGCCGTCGGCTTGCCCGAGTTGCAGCGGGCCGTCCTTGCTTTCGACGATCATGGTCGCGATGTCGGGAAAGGCCGCAAGCTGCGCCGCGAGCGTCAGTCCCGCGGGACCGCAGCCGACGATCAGCACGTCGACACGATCGGGCCGCGTGTCCTTGCGAGCATCAGCGGGCGCGATCGCCGGATCGCCGGGTCGAAATCCGTCGAGATGAAACTGCATCGCTTCGGCTTCCTCCATTCACTTCCGACACAAACCTACCGCGTCTTCAAGCGACGTGAAAAGCAGATCGCGCGAATGGATTGCATCGCCACAAAATGAAGGGCTCCGGTTTTCACCGGAGCCCTTCGCAGGCCGGGTCAACTTGGGAGGAGGAAATCCCGGCCAGAACGTCATTTCCGTCATTGCAGGGAGCGGAGCGACGAAGCAATCCAGAAAAGCCCCCCACCCCAACCCTCCCCCGCAAGCGGGAGAGGGAGAAGAAAGATGAATTGCTTCGCTTCGCTCGCAATGACGGCGATAGTTTGAACGCCGTCTCACATATTGTAAGCGCGCTCGCCGTGGTCGGTGATGTCGAGGCCTTCGCGCTCGGCGTCGACCGATGGACGCAGGCCGATGACGAGATCGATGACCTTGAACAGGATCGCCGAACCGATACCGGACCACACCAGCGTCGCCAGCACCGCCTTGCCCTGCGCCAGCATCTGCGTGGCGAAATCATAGGTGCCGGCGTTGTTGCCCGCGAAGTTGGCGTAGTCGGTGATGCCGACGCCGCCGAGCGCGGGATTGACCAGAATGCCGGTGCCCAGTGCGCCGATGATGCCGCCGACGCAGTGAATGCCGAACACGTCGAGCGCGTCGTCATAGCGGAAGGTGTTCTTCACGGTGGACACGAAGAACAGACAGACCGGCGACACGATCAGACCCAGCACCAGCGCGCCGATCGGACCGGCGAAGCCGGCGGCCGGCGTCACCGCGACAAGGCCCGCCACCGCGCCGGAACAGATGCCGAGCAGCGACGGCTTGCCCTTGTGCGCCCATTCGGTCAACAGCCACGACAACGCCGCGCCGGCGGTCGCCACCATGGTGTTGACGAAGGCAAGCGCGGTGGTGCCGTTGGCCTCGAGGTTCGAGCCGGCGTTGAAGCCGAACCAGCCGACCCACAGCAGCGAGGCGCCGATCATGGTCATGGTCAGCGAGTGCGGCGGCATCAGATCCTTGCCGTAGCCGACGCGCTTGCCGATGATCAGCGCGCCGACGAGACCGGCGATACCGGCATTGATGTGGACCACTGTGCCGCCGGCGAAATCGAGCGCACCGGACGCCGCGAGCCAACCCGCGCCGGATGTTACTTCGTCGAGCTTGGCCTGCGCCGCCGTCTTCGCCGCGCCGTCGGCCGCAGCAAGCGCCTTGGCGGCGGCTGCGACATCATCCGGCGCCGGGATGAACCAGACCCAATGCGCGATCGGGAAATAGACCCCCACCAGCCACAGCAGCACGAACGACATCACCGCCGCGAACTTGATGCGTTCGGCGAAGGCGCCGACGATCAGCGCCGGCGTGATCATCGCGAACGTCATCTGGAACACCAGATAAGCGAATTCCGGAATCACCACGCCATTGGAGAATGTCGGCACGGTGGAGTTGGCGTCGACGCCATGCAGCAGCGCCTTGCCGAGGCCGCCGATATAGGGCGTCAGCGCGCCGCCGCCGTCGGTGAAGGCAAGCGAGTAACCGAACAGCACCCAGATCACACCGGCCAGCGAGACGATGGCGAACACCTGGGTGAGGATCGAGGCCATGTTCTTGGCGCGCACCAGGCCGCCGTAGAACAGCGCGAGGCCGGGCACCGACATCATCAATACCAGCGCGGCACAGATCAGCATCCAGGCGGTGTCGCCCTTGTTTGGCACGAGCGCGGGTGCGGCGGCCGGAGCCTGCGCCAACGCCATGTCGGCAAATCCAACAATGGCGGCGAGGCCGACAGCGGCGGCGATGAGTCCCGCGCGAACGGGATGAGCGAACGTCATGAATTTTACTCCTGAAAGAAAATGAATGCGGGTGAGGGACTCAGAGCGCATCGGCATCGGCTTCACCGGTGCGGATGCGCACCGCGTGCTCGAGCGACATGACGAAGATTTTGCCGTCGCCGATCTGGCCGGTCTTGGCGGCGCCGACGATGGCGCCGATCACCCGCTCGACCTGATCGCTCGGGACCGCCACCTCGATCTTCACTTTCGGCAGAAAGCTGACCGCATATTCGGCCCCGCGATAGATTTCGGTGTGGCCCTTCTGACGGCCGTAGCCGCGCACCTCGGTCACCGTCAGTCCGTGAATGCCGAGCGAGGTCAGGGCATCCCGCACCTCGTCGAGCTTGAATGGCTTGATGACCGCCATGACGATTTTCATTCCGTCGTCCCCGCATTGCTCCGGCGCCGATCGGCCCCATGCCGTCGATCGGCCGGCCCCGCGCGGCTGGTGAGCCGTCGCGTTCCGTCACGACTTGCTAATCAAGAGCCGTGCCAGACGGGGTGGAGTAGGTTAGGGCGTTGGGAATGCTGGATTATCTGACGAGATGCGAAAGCCGCCGCATGTCGCGGCAACGGCAGCGCACAATGGCTAGTCGCGACTGCTCAAATTTTCGGCAGGGGATTTTGGCGCTGAGGTTATGGGCAGAGAGGGCCGGACATTCCTTGGAGTCGTCCCCGCGCAGGCGGAGACCCATACGCCGCAGCGGAAGTGAGACGGAAGGTGCCCATTGTTCATGCTTGCAATCATAAGCAGAGCCAGGGGTTCTGGGTCCCCGCCTGCGCGGGGACGACGATTATCGGGGGCGAACCTGTCCAGGAAAAATTCGGCCGACTTCAGCTCGTCAGCCGGCCGCCGATCAGGAGGAGATCGCTGGCGGCCTGGCTGGTGCGGTGGGCGAATTCGTCGCGCAGCCGCCGCGCGCCGTCCGGCTCGCTGTCGAGTACGCGCTGGAATAACGTCCGGGTAATACGGATGACGGAGGCATATTCCCGCGCGGTGGCGGTGGCGGGCCGTGTCATCGGCACGATCAACGCCAGTTCGCCGATCAGCGCCCCGGGGCCGGCGACGATGTCGTCCTTGCTGCCACCGGGAAAGCCCAGATGAAACGAACCGCGCTGCACGACATAGCCGCAATCCGATGCGTCGCCGGCACGAAACAGCACCGAACCGCTGGCGAATTCCTGCTGCTCCGAGCCGATCGCCAGAACGCGGATCGCCGCGTTCCCCAATAGGTGAAACGTCGGGACGCGGTCGAGCAGGACAACATCGTCTTCAATGGACATGAGGGTCCGGATAAGCGGGCGCGCGGATCACAACATTAACGAATCGTTGCGCCAAACGTATCACGGCACCAGCTTGTAGCCACCGGCTTCCGTCACCAGGATTTCCGGGCTCGCGGCATCCTGTTCGATCTTCTGCCGCAGACGATAGATGTGGGTTTCCAGCGTGTGGGTGGTGACGCCGGAGTTGTAGCCCCACACCTCCTGCAACAGCGTGTCGCGCGACACCGGCGCCTGCCCGGCGCGATAAAGGAAACGCAGGATCGCGGTTTCCTTCTCGGTCAATCGCACTTTCTTGCCGTTGCCGTTGGTGAGCATCTTCGAGCCGGGACGGAAGCTGTAGGGCCCGACCGAGAACACCGCGTCCTCGCTCGCTTCATGCTGGCGCAGTTGCGCGCGGATGCGCGCCAGGAGCACCGCGAAGCGGAACGGCTTCACCACATAGTCGTTGGCGCCGGATTCAAGGCCCAGAATGGTGTCGGAATCGGTGTCGTGGCCGGTCAGCATGATGATCGGCGCCTTGAAGCCGCCCTTGCGGAGCGAGCGCACCACTTCGCGGCCGTCGGTATCGGGCAGGCCGACATCCATCAGCACCAGATCCGGCGTGTTGGTTTTCGCGGCGGAGGCACCCTTGGCGCCAGTATCCACGGCGGAGGCTTCGAATTCCTCGTGCAGCGACAACTGCTCGACGAGGGCCTCGCGCAAATCGTTGTCGTCATCCACGATCAGGATCTTGCGGGCATTGGCCATTATCGGCGTCCTTCGAACGGGAGCGCGCGTGCGGTGCGCGCATGACATCACGGATCACAGATAAGATCGATCAGGGCTTGGAACCAGTTACCAATTGGCAATCAAGCTATATTTCTCGTGACATGATTCTAAAGTTCGCGCCACACCGGGCGGCACAGAGTTCCTTCCCGATGAAAACTCATTATCCTCCAAAGCCTTACCGGAACAATCGGCCGATCGCTGTGCTGCGCGTGCGCGCCAGCGCCGGCCGCCCGACGCGGGGTTGGCTGATCGCCGGTCAGCACGCGATTCCGGTGGCGCTGGGACGCGGCGGCATCCGCGCCAACAAGTTCGAGGGCGATGGCGCGACGCCGCGCGGCAGCTTCCACCCGCTGCGGCTGTGGTGGCGCGCCGATCGCTGGCCACGCCCACGTACGCACCTGCCGATCCGCCGCATCACCCCGCGGGACGCATGGTGCGAGGACCCGGCGGATCGTCATTACAACCACGCGGTGCAGCGCGGGCCAAACGAAGCCGGCGACCGCCTGACGCGTGCCGACCACCTCTACGACTTCATCATCGAAATCGACCACAACACCCGGCCGCGCGTCGCCCATCGCGGCAGCGCGGTCTTCCTGCATCTGGCTCGCGATAATTTCGGCCCCACCGCCGGCTGCGTCGCCATGACCCGCCCGATGATGCTGCGCTTGCTGGAGCGGATCGGCCCGCGCACGAAGATCGTGATCGGGTAGAGAAGCAGAGAACCTCTTCCCTCTCCCCTTGCGGGAGAGGGTGCCTTCGCGGAGCGAAGGCGGGTGAGGGGTCGCTGACTCTCCGTCAAGCAACCCCTCATCCGTCATGGACTTCGTCCATGCCACCTTCTCCCGCAAGGGGAGAAGGAAAAGCGACCTCTGCTGTCGTTCCCGTCCTACTCGCCAAATCCCTCGCCGCCCTGCTGCGGCTTGAGGCGGATCAGCCGCGAATCTTTCACCGCGGCTTGACGATGCTTCACCGCTTCGCGATAGACCGGATCGCGGATCATGCCGACGAAGGCTTCCACCGACGGATATTCAGCGATGAAGCAATGATCCCAGCGTTCCTCCTGCGGACCGATCAGCATCAGTTCGAACGCGCCGCGCCAGACGATCTTGCCGCCGAGCCGTGAAAACACCGGGCCGCTCTCGCGGCCGTAAGCCGCGTAGGCTTCCGCACCCGTTGCCTTGCGGCCATCGGGATAACGCGCCTCGTCATGCAGCCGCACCAGATTGAGCATGTGGATCGGACCTGGGCGATTGTTGTCGCGAAACTGCGCGAAGATCTCCTTGGTCGGATCGATATGGCCGGTCATGATTCTTTTTCCTTTAGCGTAGCGCGTCCCCGATGACTGCGTCATGCCCGGACTTGATCCGGGCATCCATCTTTTCAAAAGGATGAATCGCCGGGTCAATAGGCGAGCGAAGCGACGCCGTTCTTCGAACGGCTATGCCCGGCGATGACCCCGGTAACAAGATCGCGACTTGAGCGAAGAACGTTAGACCGGCTTCGGCCGCGTGCCGAAAATCGCCGAGCCGACCCGCACATGGGTCGCGCCGAAGGCGATCGCGGTGGCGAAGTCGGCGCTCATGCCCATCGACAATTTTGTCAGGCCGTTGCGCGCGGCGATCTTCGCCGTCAGCGCAAAATGCGGCGCGGGTGTCTCGTCCACCGGCGGAATGCACATCAGCCCGGTGATCGCGAGTCCGTAAGTCTCGCGGCAGCGCGCGATGAAGGCGTCGGCGTCGGCGGGCGCGATGCCAGCCTTTTGCGGCTCCTCACCGGTGTTGATCTGCACGAACAATTCCGGCCGTCGCGGCTGGCGCGAAAATTCCTTGGACAACGCCTCGCACAGACTGTCGCGATCCACCGAATGGATGGTGTCGAACAGCGCCACCGCTTCCTTCACCTTGTTGGATTGCAGCGGGCCGATCAGATGCAACGCGATGCCGGGCGTCGCCGCCGTCAACTCCGGCCATTTTCCTTTCGCCTCCTGCACGCGGTTCTCGCCGAACACACGCTGGCCTTGCGCGATCACCGGCTTGATCGCATCGGCGTCGAAGGTCTTCGACACCGCGACCAACGTGACCTCCGCACGATCGCGGCGCGCATCGCGGCAAGCGTGCGCGATCTCGTGCTCCACCGCATCGAGTCCGGATGGTGAAGAGGGCGTTAAGGAAGCGGCGGGCGGCGGCATCATGATGCGGGATCAACTCCTGGATTCGACGGCATCGTTCAAATTTTAAGAAAGAGGGAAAAGGCTCCTTGAGCCGTTGCTGCTAGTGACATGGCGAGGCCAAGGGCAGGCTATGTCGCGCAACAGTTACAACCGCCGTAAAATGAAACTCAAGCGGCTTTTCGGCATTCGCGGCCGTCTGGTGCTGTTGGCGTTGATTCTGGTGGTTCCGCTGATGCTTGAGCGCGCCCGTTCGCTGGAGGACGCGCGCGCCAAGCAGATCGCCGCGACCTCGCGCGAATACAAGGCGCTGGCCGATCACACCGTCGATACCCAGCGTCAGGTGATCTCGTCGGTCGAGGCGGTGCTGAAATCGTCGTCCTACATCTATGCGCTGGGCTCCGAGGTCAGTCAGCCCTGCATGGTGATGCGCGCGAGCTTCCGGGTCGACCTGCCGTGGATTCGCAGCCTGTCGGTGGTCGATCGCACCGGCCGCATCCAGTGTTCGACGCTGCCGGGAATCACCGGCATCGATCTCAACGACCGGATGTACCTGCGAAAGGCACTCGTCTCGCGCTCGCTGGTGCTCAGCGATTATGTGTTCAGCCGCGCCACCCACCAGCCGACCATCATGGCGGCCTATCCGTTGAAGACGGCCGGTCACGAGCGTTCCGGCGCCGTCATCGTCGCCGCCGTCAACCTGCGCTGGATGTCGTCGGTGATGAACGATCTCGGCGGCCGCCCCGGCGTTACCGCGCTCCTGATCGACAGCAACGGCGTGGTGCTGGCGGCACCCGACGATCTCGCCAGCACCCTCGCCCATCCTCTCGCCGACAAGACGCTGCTGCCGGCCATCGTCGCGCACGAAGCCGCTTCCGGTGCGCAGAGCGGATCCTTCATCCATCGCCCCGTCAACGACGGCAAGCGCACGGTGTCGTTCGCACGGTTGCCGGGCAGCAACGCGCGGCTGGTCGTCAGCATCGACGAGGCCATGGTTAGCGCCGGCATCAATCGCGAAATCCGGCTCGCTTATATCCAGTTGGCCTTCGTCTGCCTGCTGGTGCTGCTCGGCGCGCTGCTGGTGGTCGAGGGCCTGATCATGCGCCCGATCCAGATCCTTGCCGGGATCGCGCAGAAGCTGGGCCGCGGCGAGCGCGACGTGCGCGCGGCGCGCCACGAACTGCCGACCGAATTCATGCCGCTGGCACGCGCCTTCAACACCATGGCGGCGCAACTCACCACGCGCGAAAGCGAACTTCTCGCCAGCAACAACCGCCTGAGCGTCATCGCCACCATCGACACCGTATCGGGCCTCGCCAACCGGCGCGGGTTCCAGAGTCGGCTCGATTTCGAGTGGCACAAGGCCGACCAGACCGCCACCGAACTGGCGCTGCTGATGGTCGATGTCGATCACTTCAAGCTCTACAACGACAATTACGGCCATCTCGAAGGCGACGCCTGCCTCGCCCGGCTCGGCGAGACCCTGGCCGGCATCGCCGCCCGCACCACCGGGTTCGCGGCGCGCTACGGCGGCGAGGAGTTCTGCGTGCTGCTGCCCGATACCGACACCGCCCGTGCCATGGAGATCGGCGAGATGATCCGGGACGCGGTCCGCGGCCTCGCCATTCCGCATCGCGCCAGTGCCGCGCAGAACGTCACCCTTAGCGTCGGGGTCGCGGTCACCCGGCCGAATCCGACCATGCAGGCCGACGACCTGATCGAGGCGGCCGACGCCGCGCTCTACGCCGCCAAGGCTGCCGGGCGCGACTGCGTGATCCCGCACGGCCGGCACGAGCCGCCGGCGGCGCGCGTTTCGCTGGCGGGCTGAGGCGGCGGCCGCCCTCGCCGCCTAAAACCTTGACCCAACGCGGTCTTTTGTCGCCAAAACCGGCCTTTCGAAGCGCGTTTTCTTTGCGTGGACCGGTTTCCACTTGGCGCGAAACCGCTATAGTGAGCCGCTTTCCGCGTGACCGTGGCCAAGGCCGGTATCGGCTTGCCTTAAGTTCACGCTCCACTCCCGATCGCGCCGGTCGCGATCCAACACCCGGTCAATTTCCGATCCAAATGAGCAACGAACGCTACAACGCCCGCGAGTGCGAACCGCGCTGGCAGAAAATCTGGGACGAACAGGCGATCTTCACCACGAAGAACGACGATCCGCGGCCGAAATACTACGTGCTGGAGATGTTCCCCTACCCGTCCGGCCGCATCCACATGGGCCACGTCCGCAACTACACCATGGGCGACGTGGTGGCGCGGACGATGCGCGCCAAGGGTTTCAACGTGCTGCATCCGATGGGCTGGGACGCTTTCGGCCTGCCGGCGGAAAACGCCGCGATGCAGAACAAGACCGATCCGGCGAAATGGACCTACGCCAACATCGCCGCCATGAAGAAGCAGCTCCAGACCATGGGGCTGTCGCTGGACTGGAGCCGCGAGATCGCGACCTGCGATCCCAGCTACTACAAGCACCAGCAGAAGATGTTCCTCGACTTCATGAAGGCCGGCCTCGCCGAGCGCGAGAAGCGCAAGGTCAACTGGGACCCGGTGGACATGACCGTGCTCGCCAACGAGCAGGTGATCGATGGTCGCGGCTGGCGAAGCGGCGCGGTGGTCGAGCAGCGCGAAATGAACCAGTGGGTCTTCAAGATCACGAAGTACTCGCAGGACCTGCTCGCCGCGCTCGACACCCTCGACCGCTGGCCCGACAAGGTGCGGCTGATGCAGCGCAACTGGATCGGCCGCTCCGAGGGCCTTCTGATCCGCTTCGCGCTCGACGCCGCGACCACGCCGAACGGCGAATCCGAGTTGAAGATTTTCACGACGCGTCCCGACACGCTGTTCGGCGCGAAATTCATGGCGATTGCGCCGGATCATCCGCTGGCGGCCGCTGCCGCGAAGAACAATCCGCAACTCGCCGAGTTCATCGCCGAGTGCAAGCGGCGCGGCACCTCGCAGGCCGAGATCGACACCGCCGAGAAGATGGGCTTCGACACCGGCATCAAGGCGGTGCATCCGTTCGACCCGAGCTGGAAGCTGCCGGTCTACGTCGCCAATTTCATCCTGATGGAATACGGCACCGGCGCGATCTTCGGCTGCCCCGCGCACGACCAGCGCGACCTCGATTTCGTCAACAAATACGGCCTCGGCAATGTGCCGGTGGTCTGCCCCGAGGGACAGGACCCCGCCACTTTCGTCGTCACCGACACCGCCTATGACGGCGACGGCCGCATGATCAATTCGCGCTTCCTCGACGGCATGACCATCGAGGCGGCGAAGAACGAAGTCGCGAAGCGGCTGGAAAGCGAGACGCGCGGCAACGCGCCGGTCGGCGAACGTCAGGTCAATTTCCGCCTGCGCGACTGGGGCATTTCGCGGCAGCGCTATTGGGGCTGCCCGATCCCGGTGATCCATTGCCCGAAGTGCGACGTGGTGCCGGTACCGGACAAGGATTTGCCGGTGGCGTTGCCGAACGATGTCTCGTTCGACAAACCGGGCAACGCACTTGATCATCATCCGACCTGGAAGAACGTCAAGTGCCCGCAATGCGGCGGCGACGCACGGCGCGAAACCGACACCATGGACACTTTTGTGGATTCGTCCTGGTACTTCGCGCGCTTCACCGATCCATGGAACGAAAACGCGCCGACCACCCGCGCGGTGGTCGATCGCATGTTGCCGGTCGACCAGTACATCGGCGGTGTCGAGCACGCGATTTTGCACCTGCTGTATTCGCGCTTTTTTACCCGGGCGATGAAAGCCACCGGCCACATCGGCATGGACGAGCCGTTCAAGGGCATGTTTACGCAGGGCATGGTGGTCCACGAGATCTATCGCAAGGCCGACGGCACTTTTGCTTCACCGGCCGAAGTGAAGATCGAGATCGACGGTGACAACCGCCGCGCCACGTTGCTCTCGACCGGTGAACCGGTCGAGATCGGCGCGATCGAGAAGATGTCGAAGTCGAAGCGCAACACCGTCGATCCGGACGACATCATCTCAACCTACGGCGCCGACACCGCGCGCTGGTTCATGCTGTCGGACTCGCCGCCGGACCGCGACGTGATCTGGAGCGAGGAACGCGTGCAGGGCGCGAGCCGCTTCGTGCAGCGGCTGTGGCGGCTGGTGAACGACGCCGCGGTCATCGCGGCCAAAGCGCCGGCGATACGGCCGGCGACGTTTGGCCCCGAGGCGCTGGCGATCCGCAAGGCCGCCCACGGCGCGCTCGACAAGGTCTCCACCGGTGTCGAGAAGCTGCATTTCAACGTCTGCCTGGCGCAGATCCGCGAATTCGCCAATACCTTCAGCGATGCCCTCGCCGCTTTGGCCAAACCCGAAGCCGCAGTCGCGCCCGACACCGCATGGGCGGTCCGCGAGGCCGCCGCCATCCTGGTGCAACTGTTCGCCCCGATGATGCCGCACTTGGCCGAAGAATGCTGGCGCGCACTGGGGCAGCAGGGCCTGGTTTCCAACGCCACCTGGCCGGCGGTCGAGTCGAACTTGCTGGTCGAGGACTCGATCACGCTGCCGGTGACCGTCAACGGCAAGAAACGGGGTGAGGTTATTGTGCCACGGGCCGCGGAAAATGCCGAAATAGAGGCTGCCGCTTTGGCGCTCGATGCGGTAAAGCAGTCAATCGGGGATAAACCGGTTCGCAAAGTCATCGTGGTTCCGCAAAGGATCGTCAATGTCGTGGTTTAAGACGCGCATCGCCGCCCGGCTGGCCGTGATTGTCGCCCTGGCGGCGCTGACGGCCGGCTGCTTCCAGCCGATGTACGCCGAGCGCAAGGACGGGGCCCCGGGACTGCGCGAAAAGCTGATGGGCGTCGAACTGGTGCCGGTCGCGCTGCCGAACGCCTCGCGCGAGGCCCGGCTCGGCGTCGAAATCCGCAACGCGCTGGCGTTCAAGCTCTACGGCAACGCCACCGGAATGCCGCCGACCCATCGGCTCGAGATGAAGCTTTCCTCCAGCCGCGCCTCCGTGCTGCTCGACCCGGCGACCGCGCTGCCTTCGATCGAAGGCTATACCCTCTACGCCTCCTACAAGCTGGTCGAGGCCGCGACCGGCAAGACGGTGCTGACGGGTTCGACTTTCTCGCGCGTCTCCTACGACATCCCCGGCAGTTACCAGCGCTTCGCCCGCGCCCGTGCCTTCCGCGACGCCGAAGACCGCGCCGCGCAGGAGATCGCCGAGAATCTCAACACCCGGCTGATGTCGTTCTTCTCCGCCGGGATTTGACGGACGCGCGGCATATCGGTTCGTCATTGCGAGCGAAGCGAAGCAATCCAGAAAGCCATCAAGCAAGGACTGGATTGCTTCGTCGCTTTCGCTCCTCGCAATGACGCGGATTGGGAAGGGCCATGGTCGCGCTGCGCGGCAGGGACATCGACAGCTATCTCGCGAAACCCGATCCGGCACGGCCGATCGTGCTGCTGTACGGTGCCGACGCCGGCCTGGTGCGCGAGCGTGCCGATGCGTTGATCACCTCCGCCGTCGACGACCCGAACGATCCGTTTTCGCTGGTGCGGCTCGACGGCGACGACCTCGCCGCAGAACCCTCGCGGCTGGTGGACGAGGCGATGACGGTGCCGCTGTTCGGCGGCCGCCGCGCCATCCGCATCAAGGCCGGCGGCCGCAGCTTCGCCAGCGGCGTCGAAACGCTGGCCGGGATGACGCCGAAGGACTGCTGCATCGTCATCGAGGCCGGCGAGCTGCGCCCCGAATCGCCGCTGCGCAAGGCGTGCGAGAAGGCGAAAAACGCGGTGGCGATCGCCTGCTATCCCGACACCGAACGCGACCTCGCCAAACTGATCGACGACGAAATGCGCGCGGCCAACCTGCGCATCGCGCCCGACGCCCGGACCATGCTGATGGCGTCGCTCGGCGGCGACCGCCAGACCTCGCGCAACGAACTCCGCAAGCTGACGCTTTACGCTCACGGCGCGCGCGAGGTGACGCTCGACGACGTCGCCGCGGTGATTTCCGACGCCTCCGACTTGAAACTCGACCCCATCGTCGATGCCGCCTTCGCCGGTAACGCGGCGCGCGTGGAAAGCGAGTTCGGCAAGGCAATGATGGCCGGCACCTATCCCGGCGTCATCATTTCGGCCGCGCAACGGCACGCGGCGGCCCTGCACAAGGCGAGCCTCGCGATCGACGAGGGCGCATCGGCATCGGCCGCCGCCGAGAGCGGGTTTCCGCGTCTGCATTTCTCGCGCAAAGGCAGCGTCGAGACGGCGCTGCGCACCTTCACCGCGGGCCGGCTCGCGCTGACGATGGAGCAACTCGCCGCCGCCGCGCTCGATTCGCGCAAGCAGGCGGCGCTGGCGCCCGCCATCGCGCAACGCGTGCTGTTGTCGATCGCGGTGAACGCCCGCAGAAGGGGCTGATGGCGACGGACCGGCGTGAATCACCCCTGTTTGGGGAACCCGTTCCGCCCGGCTATAGTTCGATGAAGGGTCCGGTTTCAGAAAAGGTGCGATGATGTCGGCACAGCCAAGCATTGTGATCGCGGGTGGCGCCTTCGCGGGGCTGGCGCTGGCGCTGGCGCTGCGTCAGGGGCTGGGCGAGGCGGTGCCGGTGATCGTCGCCGATCCGGCGCTGGCCAGCCGGCCGAGCCGCGACCCCCGCGCCACCGCCATCGTCGCCGCCTGCCGCCGCCTGTTCGAGGGCATCGGCGTCTGGGACGAGGTCGGTCCCGGCGCGCAGCCGATCCTCGACATGGTGGTGACGGATTCGAAACTGGCGGACGCGACGCGGCCGACCTTCCTCACCTTCGCCGGCGAGGTCGAGCCCGGCGAACCGTTCGCGCATATGGTGGAGAACCGCCTTCTGATCAACGCACTGGTGACGCGCGCCGAGGCGGAAGGCGTAACGCTGCGCGCAACCGCCGTCACCGCTTATCAGGCGCATGATGCCGGCATCGACGTGACCCTGGCCGATGGCGAGACCGTCCATGCCAGCCTGCTGGTCGCCGCCGACGGTGCGCGCTCGAAACTGCGCGAGCGCGCCGGCATCGCCACCCACGGCTGGGAGTACGATCAATCCGGCATCGTCGTCACCGTCGGCCACGAGCGCGATCACGAGGGCCGCGCCGAGGAGCATTTCCTGCCCGCCGGGCCGTTCGCGATTCTACCGCTGAAGGGCAATCGCTCATCGCTGGTGTGGACCGAGACGCGCAAGGAGGCCGCGCGCATCACCGCGCTGCCCGACGACGAATTCCATGCCGAACTGGAGCAGCGCTTCGGCCTGCACCTCGGCGAGATCAAGGCGCTCGACAAGCCGCGCGCGTTTCCGCTGGGATATTTCGTGGCGCGCTCTTTCATCGCCGACCGCATGGCGCTGGTCGGCGACGCCGCGCATGTGATCCATCCGATCGCAGGACAAGGCCTCAACATGGGGCTGAAAGACATCGCGGCGCTGGCGGAAGTGATCGTCGACGCGGCGCGGCTCGGCATCGATCCGGGAATGGCCAGCGTGCTCGAGCGCTATCAGCGCTGGCGGCGCTTCGACACCATGGCGATGGGTGCCGCCACCAACGCGCTCAACGTGCTGTTCTCCAACGACTCGACCCTGCTGCGCGGCGTGCGCGACATCGGCCTCGGCATCGTCGACCGCCTGCCGCCACTGAAGAACATCTTCATCAAGCAGGCCGCGGGTTTGTCCGGTGAGGTGCCACGCCTGCTGAAGGGCGAGGCGCTGTAGCGCGTCCCATCCACCCCGGATGATACCATCGCGCCCATCCGCGCCGGCGGAAATTGCCGGCGCGGTATTATTTTCAGACAAAATGTCGTGAACGTCCGTGTAGTCTCGTCCGACTACCACTGATGCGGCGATTCCGCCGCGGTTTCTCCGTGCGTCCGTTTTTCCGCGCCGAAGGTCTCCCTCGGCCCGCAACCTCTGAGGAGACAGCATGTCGGATCGCGTCTGGTTCTATGCCGACAGCGGCAAGCAGCTTGGACCTTATTCCGAAAGTCAGTTCCGCGATCTCATCGCCAACGGGACCGTGTCGGGCATGAGCTATGTCTGGACCAGCGGAATGGAGAACTGGCAGCGCGCGCAGGATGTGCCCGGCCTGCTGGACCGGCCGCGGCCGCCGGGCCCGCCGAATCTGGCGAGTGCGAACGTTGGTGGAAACAACCTTGGCGGGGCGTCGTCGTCAGCCGCATCGGTGGCGACCGCGGGCGGGGCGTCCGGCGGATCGCTGTGGATCGATTTCGGCATCTGGGATTTCACCTGGCGCAGCATCGTGCTGGCGATCTGCTCGTGCTTCATCATCCCGCTGCCGTGGGTGCTGGTCTGGTACCTGAAATGGCTGGTGCCCCACATTCAGGTGCGGGGTCGGCCGAATCTCGGTTTCGAAGGAACGGCGATGACCATCGTCCCCTGGTTCTTCGGCGCCGTGGTGGTGATGATCGCCCTCGCCATGACCGGAAGCGAATTGATCGGCAACCTGTCGATCATCGTCCAACTGGTGCTCCAGTGGCTATTCTTCAAATGGCTGATCGCGAACCTCTCCTCGGATGGACGGCCGCTCGGGCTCTCCTTCTCCGGCTCGGTCTGGGCCTTTCTCGGCTGGGCTGTGCTGGGGGCCGTCTCCGTGATCACCATCATCGGCTGGGCATGGGTCTACACCGCATGGATGCGGTGGTTCTGCAACAACATTCAGGGCACGCGCCGCGCGGCCATCTTCAATGGCAGCGGACTGGAGTTTCTTTGGCGCGCGATCGTGGCCGCCATCGCCTGTTCCTTCATCATCCCGATACCATGGATGTATCGCTGGATGATGCGCTGGATTGCTTCGCAGACCGAACTCGTCGACCGCGACGCGATAGATGCCTGATCGAGGCACGGCGCTTCCCTCACGTCATTGCGAGGAGCGTTAGCGACGAAGCAATCCAGTCCTTGCTTCGTGGCCTCCTGGATTGCTTCGCTGCGCTCGCAATGACGAATTAGCCGAAATTCATCGTCGTTATTGCAGCGCTTCGCCGTGCTGGGTGAGGTCGAGGCCTTCGAGTTCGTGGTCGCGCGTCACCCGCAGCGGCACGAAGCCGCCGACGATCTTGAGCAACACGAAGGTCACCGCGATGGTCCACAGCAACGTCACCGCGACGCCGTAGAACTGGATCAGCAACTGTTGCGGGTTGCCTTCCAGCAGCCCCGACGCACCGCCGATCGACTGCACCGCGAACACACCGGCCAGCAGCGTGCCGATCAGGCCGCCGATGCCATGGACGCCGAACACGTCGAGCGAGTCGTCGTAGTGGAAGCGGTGCTTGAGGCTGGTGCAGGCCCAGTAGCAGACCCCGCCGGCGATCACGCCGATGATGAGGCCATGCCACGGCGCGACGAAGCCCGACGCCGGCGTGATGGTGCCGAGGCCTGCCACCGCGCCGGAAATCATGCCGAGCACCGAAGGCTTGCGCCGCGTCAGCCATTCGATCGCGCCCCATGTCAGCGCGCCGGCGCAGGCGGCGAGATGCGTCGCGGTGATGGCGAAGACGGCGCGCGCGTTGGCGCCAAGCGCCGAGCCGCCATTGAAGCCGAACCAGCCGACCCACAACAGGCCGGTGCCAATCACCGCCAGCGACAGATCGAACGGCGCGAGGTTGTCGTTGCCGTAGCCATGGCGCTTGCCGATTACCATCGCGGCGACGAGGCCGCCGCTGCCGGCGCTGAGATGCACCACGGTGCCGCCGGCAAAATCCAGCACGCCGGCATTGCCGAGGAAGCCGCCGCCCCACACCCAATGCGCCAGCGGAATGTAGACGAACATGAACCAGCCGATCGAGAACAACAGATAGGCGGAGAATTTCATGCGGTCGGCCACCGCGCCCGCCACCAGCGCCACGGTGATGACGGCAAACGTCATCTGGTAGAGCATGAACAGCGCTTCGGGGATGGTCTTCGCCGCCGGGTTGACGCTGTCGAGTGTCATGCCCATCAGGAACACGCGATCGAGCGTGCCGAGAAATTTGCCGCTGCCGCCGAAGGTCAGCGTGTAGCCGAACGCCACCCACAGCACCGAGATCAGCGCCACCGCGGCAAGGCTTTGCGCCATCGTCGCCAGCACGTTCTTCTTGCGCACCATGCCGGAGTAGAACAGCGCGAGGCCGGGAATGGTCATCATCAGCACGAAGGCGGTGGCGACGATCATCCACGCGGTATCGGCGGCGCTGATGGTACTGGCGGGCACGGTGGATTGCGCCAGCGCGGGAGTAACCGATGTCGCTGCCATCGCCGCAGCGCAAGCCGCAAAACGCCGAATTGCCCCCATTGTCGTTCTCGCCCTAGCACTGTCCGTCATTGCGAGGAGCGAAGCGACGAAGCAATCCAGGTCTTGCTTTGTGGCTTTCTGGATTGCTTCGCTGCGCTCGCAATGACGAACGGTTATGTCTCTGTTGCGATACCCATTTCACAATGCGTCGCCGTCAGTCTCGCCGGTGCGGATACGCAGCGCGTGCTCGACCGGGGTGACGAAAATCTTGCCGTCGCCGATCTGCCCGGTGCGCGCCGCGGCGCTGACGGCATCCACCGTCTTGTCGGCGAGGTCGGCGTTGACCACGATCTCGATGCGCAGCTTGGGCAGGAAGTTCACCAGATACTCGGCGCCGCGATAGACCTCGGTGTGGCCCTTCTGGCGGCCGTAGCCCTTCACCTCGGTCACGGTCATGCCGTGAACGCCGATCTCGGTCAGCGCCTGGCGGACCTCGTCCAGCTTGAACGGTTTGATGATCGCGACAATCAGCTTCATGGCGGGAACCCTGCGGTGTCTGCGGTGATTTGTCACGCACAGAAATGCATCATCGCCGCGATTCTTGCGACGAGAGGCATCGAAACATCATCAGGCGGCAGTCGCCGCCAGACGGATCGCCCCGCCCGGCCGTAGGCTAACTCTTCGGCTTCTCCCGGCGCTGGCGCAGCGAACCCTCCTGCGCCACCGACGCCACCAGGGTACCGTCCTGCCGGAAAATCTGGCCCCGCGTCAGGCCGCGGCCGTGCTGGGCGCTTGGGGAATCCTGCGCGTAGAGCAGCCATTCGTCGGCGCGGAACGGCCGGTGAAACCACATCGCATGGTCGAGGCTCGCCGGCATCATCCGCTTGTCGAACAGGGTGCGGCCGTAGCGCGCCATCGCTGCGTCCAGCAGCGAGAAGTCCGAGGCATAGGCCAGCGCGCACATATGCAGCGCCGGATCGTCGGGGAGTTTCGCGGCGGTGCGAATCCAGACATGGATGCGGCCGTCGTCGATCTTCTTGCCGAAATAGCGGCCGAGTTCGACCGGGCGCAGCTCGATCGGGCGGTCGGATTCGTAATAGCGCCGGATGAAGTCCGGCATCTCCTTGAACATCGGCTGCTTGGCGACTTCTTCGGCGGTCAGCATGTCCGGGGTCGGCACCTGCGGCATCGGGTCCTGATGGTCGAACGCCGACTCTTCGTCGGCATGGAACGAGACCATCAGCGAGAAGATGGCGTGACCGTGCTGGATCGCGGTGACGCGCCGGGTGACGTAGCTGCGGCCGTCGCGCAGCCGCTCGACTTCGTAAATGATCGGAATCGCCGGATCGCCGGGCAGGATGAAGTAACAATGCAGCGAATGCGGCAGCCGCTGTTCGACATTCTCGACGGTGCGGCAGGCCGCGACCAACGCCTGGCCGATCACCTGACCGCCGAACACCCGCTGCCAGCTGGTCTGCGGGCTGACGCCGCGAAACAGATTCTCTTCCAGCGGTTCGAGGTCGAGGATGGAAATCAGATCGATCAGGCTTTTGGACATGGACATCTCGTTATTCGCCCGCACGCGGGCATCAATCGATCCGGCATCGCGCACGACGCGCGACGGCCGTTCATGCGCCTAACCGGCGCATCACTTCGTCAAGTTGATCGAGATCGCCGTAGCGGATCTGTACGGTGCCGCCGGGATCGCGATGCGACACCGTCACCTTCAGACCGAGCGCATCGCTGACGCGCTTCTCGAGGTCAAGCGTATCGGTGTCCTTCGGCGACGACGACGCGCTGCGCGGCTTCATGCTCTTGCGTTCGGGCGCGCCCTCTTCATGCGCCAGCGCTTCGGTCTGCCGCACGCTGAGGCCTTCCGCCACCACGCGTTTCGCGGCGCTCGATGCATCCGGCACATTGATCAGCGCGCGCGCATGGCCCGCCGACAATTGCCCTGATGAAATCAGCTCCTGTACATCCTTCGGTAGTTTCGTCAACCGCATCATGTTGGCGACATGGCTGCGGCTCTTGCCGACCAGCTTCGCGATATCGTCGGCGCCGTGCTTGAACTCGCTGGCGAGCGCGTGATAGCCGAGCGCTTCTTCCATCGCGTTGAGATCGGCGCGCTGCACGTTCTCGACGATGGCGATTTCCAGCGCCTCGCCGTCGGTCACTTCAACCGGAACGATCGGCACTTCATGCAGGCCCGCGAGTTGCGCCGCGCGCCAGCGCCGTTCGCCGGCGATGATCTCGAAGCGATCGTTGGCGCCCTTCACCGCGCGCACCACGATCGGCTGGATCACGCCGCGCTGCTTGATCGAATCCGCAAGCTCGGTGAGTTCGGCTTCCGCGAAGGTGCGGCGCGGATTGCGCGGATTGGCCTTGATGAATTCGATCGGCACCTTGCGCTGCGCGCGCGGCCGCTCGACATGCGCGGCTTCGCCGCCGACATCGCCGATCAGACTTGCGAGACCGCGGCCCAACCGCGAACGCGTTTCTTCGGCCATCGCCAGCTCCCTTGGATTCACGCGTGATTACTCCATTGAACTCATCCGAGACCTTACGTCTCGATCATCCCTTCGATGTTCGGCGTAGCGAACGCTTCACATCTCTGGATGACGTTTCGTTTCTTATTCCCTCCCCCCTTGTGGGGGAGGGTTAGGGAGGGGGGT
>JAFKKM010000054.1 GCA_017305555.1 Hyphomicrobiales bacterium
CAGCGTGTTCCACCAATCGACGGAAAACTTGATGATCGGGATATTGATCGCTCCGACCAGCGTGAGGACCGCGGCGGCGCGCGCCGCGCGCGAGGGGTCCTCCACCGCGCGCCACAGCGCGATCAGGCCGAGATACATCAGGAACAGGATCAGCACCGAGGTCAGCCGCGCGTCCCATTCCCAATAGGTGCCCCACATCGGACGACCCCACAGCGAGCCGGTGACCAGCGCGAGGAAGGTGAAGGCCGCGCCGATCGGCGCCGCCGCCTTGGCCGAGACGTCGGCGAGCGGATGCCGCCACACCAGGGTGCCCAGCGCGGACAGACTCATCACGCCCCACACGAACATCGACAGCCACGCGTTCGGCACGTGGATGAACATGATCTTGACGGTCGCACCCTGCTGGTAGTCATCCGGCGCCATCGCCGATTGATACAGGCCGACGGCGAGCAGGATGGCGGTCGCCGCCGCCAGCCACGGCAGGATTTTGCCCGTCAGCGACAGGAACCGGGTCGGATTGGCGAGGTCGATCAGCGTCATGGCTGTCCTGATAGTCGCCGCGCGCCCGGCAGGCAATGCGCCCAAGGTGTGTTCCCTCTCAAGCCGTTTCCGTTCCGATCAAATCGGAACGGGGCTCTAGGCTCTTGTTTCGACGCGTTTTCTTTACGCGAACCGGTAGCCATTTTGCTCGAAAACGCTTTGGCCTCCGCGAGAGTTGATGGGGGAAATGCCTGCATTGTCAGTCGAGTCCGTGCCGCAGGCTGGCGGCAGCGGCCAGCGGGCCGATGACGAGGCCGGCAAGCGACAGCGCGAAGAGGATCGAGAGCGGCGCGCCGAATCCCGCCGGCTCCAGCACGGCGGCGTTGGAGGCGGCGACGCCGAAGATCAGCACCGGGATCGACAGCGGCAGCACCAGCACCGCCAGCAGCAGGCCGCCGCGCCGCAGCGCCACTGCCAGCGCCGCGCCGATCATGCCGGTGAAGGTGAGGGCGGGTGTGCCCGCCAAGAGTGTCAGCGCCACTGCCATGGTGGCGTCGCCATCAAGATTGAGCAGCAAACCGAGAATGGGGGTTGCGACAATCAGCGGCAGCCCGGCCACCAGCCAGTGTGCGACGGCCTTGGTGAGGCAGACCAGTTCGAGCGGGGTGCGGCTCATGGTCAGGAGATCGAGCGAGCCGTCGTCATGGTCGGCGGCGAACAGCCGGTCCAGCGTCAAGAGGCTCGCCAGCAGCGCGCCGAGCCACAGGATGGCGGGGCCGAGCTTCTTCAACAGCGCGAGGTCCGGGCCGACCGCGAACGGCATCAGCACCACCACGATCAGGAAGAACAGCACGCCGATCAGCGCGCCACCGCCAATGCGCAGCGCCACCTGAATGTCGCGGCGGAGCAGGGCGATCAGCGCGGTCATGATGCGGCGCTCTGTTGTGCGAGCGGATGGGAAGGCGCCCGTGGCTTACCCCCACCCCCGACCCCTCCCCGCCGCATGTCGGGCTTGCCCGATATGCGCTTTATGAGATTCAACCCGGACAAGCCCGGGTTGTTGGGGGAGGGGAGCAGAGGAATCGCGGTGCGCACGGAGCGCTCCCTCCCCCCTTGTGGGGAGGGGTTGGGGAGGGGGGTAGCAAGGATGGAAAACGTAACCATCACGACACCCGCTCCCCGATCCGCAATTCCCGCGCCGCGATACCGAGCGGCAGGTGCGTTGCGGCCACGATAACGCCGCCGCCCGCGAGATGATCGCGCATCAGGTCGGCCATCATCGCCTGTCCGTTGGCGTCGAGCGAGGAGGTGGGCTCGTCGAGCAGCCAGATCGGTCGCTTCACCGCCAAGAGCCGCGCGATCGACAGCCGCCGCCGCTGTCCCGCCGACAGATAGGCCGCCGGGAGCTGCGCGATATGATCGAGCCCGACCGCGTTCAGAGCGGTATCGATGTCGGTGGCCTCGCCGCCGAGCGCGGCGCGCCAGAAGGCGAGGTTTTCCGTCACGCTCAGCGCCGATTTCAGCGCATCGCGATGGCCGAGATAGTGCGCCTGTTCGGCGGGGGAGAGATCGTCATCGCCGCCTGCGAAAGTCACTTGTCCGCCGGCCGGCGCGATCAGGCCGGCGATCAGCCGCAGCAGCGAGGTCTTACCCGCGCCATTCGCACCGACCACTGCCAGCGGTTCGCCGGCGTCGGCGGTGAAATCGAGGCGAGCGAAGATTTCGCGCCCGCCCCGCACGCATCTGAGTTGGCTTCCGGTGAGCCGCATCACTGCACGCCCCATGATTTTGCGGCTCTTCTATCTCACACTGCCAAACAACCGATGGTCGGTGTGGCGGCGCTGCTAGAAACATTCTATAAGCCCGGTCTTGATGCAGCACACAATGCGCGCCTGCAAGCCAGTCGGCTCCGCTTCGATGGTGTTTTAATACCACTCGCCAGGTGTCCGTCACGAAAAATTGGGATTGCTCCACATGACCTCGCTCGACAGCTTCAAATGCCGGAAAACCCTCAAGGTCGGCACCAAGACCTACATCTATTACAGCCTGCCGACGGCCGAGAAGAACGGCCTCAAGGGAATTTCGCGGCTGCCCTATTCGATGAAGGTGCTGCTGGAGAATCTGCTGCGCAACGAGGACGACCGTACTGTCAAGAAGGCTGACATCCTCGCCGTCGTGAAGTGGATGAAGAAGCGCGCGCTCGAGCACGAAATCGCCTTCCGCCCGGCGCGGGTGCTGATGCAGGATTTCACCGGTGTGCCGGCGGTGGTCGATCTCGCCGCGATGCGCAACGCGATGCAGGCGCTGGGCGGCGACGCCGAGCAGATCAACCCGCTGGTGCCGGTCGATCTCGTCATCGATCACTCGGTGATCGTCAACTTCTTCGGTGACAACAAGGCATTCGGCAAGAACGTCGCCGAGGAATACAAGCAGAACCAGGAACGCTACGAATTCCTCAAGTGGGGTCAGGGCGCGTTCTCGAACTTCTCCGTGGTGCCGCCGGGCACCGGCATCTGCCATCAGGTCAATCTCGAATATCTCGCGCAGACGGTGTGGACCCGTAAGGAGAAGATGACCGTCGGCAAGAAGACCGGCACTTTTGAAGTCGCCTATCCCGACACGCTGGTCGGCACCGATTCGCACACCACCATGGTCAACGGTCTCGCCGTGCTGGGCTGGGGCGTCGGCGGCATCGAGGCGGAAGCCGCGATGCTCGGCCAGCCGCTGTCGATGCTGCTGCCGGAAGTGGTCGGCTTCAAGCTCAAGGGCAAGCTGCGCGAAGGCGTCACCGCGACGGACCTCGTGCTCACCGTGACCCAGATGCTGCGCAAGCTCGGCGTGGTCGGCAAGTTCGTCGAGTTCTACGGCTCGGGTCTCGATTCGATGTCGGTGGCCGACAAGGCGACCATCGGCAACATGGCGCCGGAATACGGCGCGACCTGCGGCTTCTTCCCGATCGATGCCGCCACCATCGATTATCTGAAGACGTCGGGCCGCAAGCCGGCACGCGTCGAACTGGTCACGAAGTACGCCAAGGCGCAGGGCCTGTTCCGCACCGCTAATTCGCTGGACCCCGTATTTACGCACAAGCTGGTGCTCGACCTCGCCGATGTAGTGCCGTCGATGGCCGGTCCGAAGCGGCCGGAAGGGCGCGCGGCGCTGGAGACCATTCCCAGCGGATTCAGTGCGGCGATGGACACCGAGTACAAGAAGGCAAGCGATATCGCGAGCCGCTACACCGTCGAAGGCCGCAACTTCGACATCGGCCATGGCGACGTGGTGATCGCCGCCATCACTTCCTGCACCAATACCTCGAATCCCAACGTTTTGATTGCGGCCGGTCTGTTGGCGCGCAAGGCGGCGGCCAAGGGCCTTACCGCCAAGCCGTGGGTGAAAACCTCGCTGGCGCCGGGCAGCCAGGTGGTCGCCGAATATCTCGCCAACTCCGGCTTGCAGAAAGACCTCGACGCGGTGGGCTTCAACCTTGTCGGCTTCGGCTGCACCACCTGCATCGGCAACTCCGGCCCGCTGGCGCCGGAGATTTCCAAGTCGATCAACGATAACGGCATCGTCGCCGCCGCGGTGCTGTCGGGCAACCGCAACTTCGAAGGCCGCGTCTCGCCGGACGTGCAGGCGAACTATCTCGCTTCGCCGCCGCTGGTGGTTGCGCACGCGCTCGCCGGCACCGTGACCAAGGATCTCACCAAGGAGCCGATCGGCACCGGCAAGGATGGCAAGCCGGTTTACCTGCGCGACATCTGGCCGACCGCGCAGGAGATCAACGCCTTCATCAAGAAGTACGTCACCTCGCAGATCTTCAAGAAGAAGTACGCCGACGTGTTCAAGGGCGACACCAATTGGCGCAAGATCAAGACCACCGCCGGCGAAACCTATCGCTGGAATATGTCGTCGACCTACGTGCAGAACCCGCCGTACTTCGAAGGCATGACCAAGACGCCGGCGCCGGTGACCGATATCGTCGACGCGCGCATCCTCGCGCTGTTCGGCGACAAGATCACCACCGACCACATCTCGCCCGCCGGTTCGATCAAGCTGACCTCGCCGGCCGGCAAGTATCTCACCGACCATCAGGTGCGTCCGGCTGACTTCAATCAGTACGGCACGCGGCGCGGCAATCATGAAGTGATGATGCGCGGCACCTTCGCCAACATCCGCATCAAGAATGCCATGCTCAAGGGTGCCGACGGCAACATTCCGGAAGGTGGTCTCACCAAGCACTGGCCCGACGGCGAGCAGATGACGATCTACGACGCCGCGATGAAGTACAAGGAAGATCAAGTGCCGCTCGTGGTGTTTGCCGGTGCCGAGTATGGCAACGGCTCCTCGCGCGACTGGGCGGCGAAGGGCACGCTGCTGCTCGGCGTCCGCGCGGTGATCTGCCAGAGCTTCGAGCGTATCCATCGTTCGAATCTCGTCGGCATGGGCGTGTTGCCGCTGACCTTCGAGGACGGAACGTCGTGGGCATCACTCGGCCTGAAGGGCGACGAGCAGGTCACCATTCGCGGCCTGCAAGGCGACCTCAAGCCGCGTCAGAAACTGTTCGCGGATATCGTTTCCAGCGACGGTTCGCTGAAGCAGGTGCCGCTGTTGTGCCGCATCGATACGCTGGACGAACTCGAGTACTACCGCAACGGCGGCATTTTGCAGTACGTGCTGCGGCGCCTCGCGGCGTAACGCGTTGCGGCGGTTTGCCTCACCGTGAAGTGAGTGGAGCGTGACGGGAAGGCGGCCTATGAAAAGGTCGCCTTCTCGCGTTTGATGGCCTGATGTTATCGATCTAAGATCGTTGGTCTGAATGCCGCAAGGATGCCGGCTCGAGTTCTTGTTAGGACGCGTTCTCTTTATGCGAACCGGTATCCACTTCGCTTGAAAACGCTCTAATGGAAAGATAATGGCGATCACTGATTTGTTGCGATGGTCTGGAATCGCGGGCGTTGTCGCCGTGGCGGCGACGATTCAGCCGGCCACCGCCCAGTCTCCGCGCGCGGTGGTTGAACTGTTTACATCGCAAGGTTGTTCGTCATGTCCGCCCGCCGACAAGATTCTCGGCGAACTCGCGCATGATCCGTCCGTCGTCGCGCTGACGATGCCGATCGATTATTGGGATTATCTCGGCTGGAAGGACACGCTGGCGGATTCACGTTTCAGCAGCCGGCAGAAAGCCTATTCGCGGATGCGTGGCGACCGCGACGTCTACACACCGCAAGTGATCGTCAACGGCGAGCGTCATCTGATCGGCAGCGATCGTGTCGCCATCGATACGGCAATGCGCGAGACCAGGCAGGCGAACGACGTGATGTCGGTGCCGGTTTCGATGGCGGTGTCGGGCAAGCAACTCAATGTCACGGTGACGGCCGCTCCGCCCGGTCACGCTGTACGCCAAGGTGAAATCTGGATTTGCGCGATTTCGCGCGCGGTACCGATCGCGATTGCGCGCGGTGAGAATCGCGGCCGCGAGATCGTCTATCACAACGTCGTCCGTAACTGGCTGAAGGTCGGCGACTGGTCCGGCAAGACCGCGAGCTGGAGTGTGCCGATCGAGAACATCGCGCGCGACGGCGTCGATGCCGCAGCGGTCTATGTGCAGGACGGTACCCACGACAGACCCGGCGCGATGCTGGGTGCAGCCTTCACGCCGCTGCACTGACCTCGTTGCTCTGACATGACGATCCCCGCTTACATTGGAGCCGCGCTGGCTGAGATTGCCGGTTGCTTCGCCTTCTGGGCGTGGCTGCGGCTGGACAAGACGGCGTGGTGGCTGGCGCCGGGCATCGCCTCGCTGATGCTGTTTGCCTATCTGCTGACGCTGGTTGATGCGCCGGCGGCCGGTCGCGCTTACGCGGCTTATGGCGGCATCTACATCGTCACGTCGCTGGGTTGGCTTTGGATGGTGGAAGGCGTGCGGCCGGATCGTTGGGATGTCAGCGGCGCGGCGCTTTGTCTTGTCGGTGCCGTACTGATTCTCGCAGGGCCGCGGCCAGTCTGAATCAAGAGAAACTGGTCCCCAAAAAGAAAAAGGACCAACTTGCGTTGGCCCGGAGTGGGGGGATTAACCTCCCTGCGTACTGGCCCGGCTCCGACGACCCCGGGGGGCTGGGGGCTGAGGAAACCGGGACCGAAAGAACCGGGCCGACGCAGTGATGGTGTTGTCGCAAGTCAGCGCGGCTTCCGATGGGCGGAAATTGGGCCGTATTATGATTTGCCTAACGTTCCTGTGAGTCGCGACGTGAAAGCACTCAACCCTTGCGGCGCAGAGCAGTCGGGGCGATCATGTCAGCGGCATGACAGGAGGCGCCGATGAGTTTGACGTCGGGGGAGGCCGGCTCGGAGGATAGCCGCGGATCGGAGCGCACGGCGGGGACGCCGCCAAGCAATGTCACGTTCAATCGCCTTGAGCTCAATCGAATCCTGAATCTCTACGGGCGCATGGTCGCCGACGGCGAGTGGCGCGACTACGCCATCGATTTCCTGAGAGACAAAGCGGTGTTCTCGATCTTCCGCCGTGCCTCCGAGGTGCCGCTCTATCGTATCGAGAAGGACCCGCGCCTCGCACGGAAACAGGGCGCCTACAGCGTCATCTCGGCAGGCGGTCTGATCCTGCGGCGTGGCCACGACCTCGACCGCGTGCTGCTGGCGATCGACCGCAAGCTGGCGCTGGTGTAGGGGGCGAGCAAATTCCCTGAGAGTGCGGTCCAGACAACCGCATCTCCACCGTCATTGCGAGCGAAGCGAAGCAATCCAGAAAGCCAGAAAGCAAAGACTGGATTGCTTCGTCGCTTCGCTCCTCGCAATGACGGCTTCAAATCATCCACCCGCCGGTACCGTCTTCGCGCCTTCGCCGAGCGCGCGCTGCATCATCACGGTATCGAGCCAGCGGCCGAACTTGAAGCCGACGTCGGGGTGGGTGCCGATCATCGCGAAGCCGCAGCGGCGATGCAGGCTGATCGAGCCGGCGTTGGCGGAATCGCCGATGACCGCGATTATCTGGCGATGGCCGCGCTCCTCGCATTCGGCGATCAGGCGTTGCAGCAGTTGCGTGCCGATGCCGCGCCGCTGCGCGGCCGGAGCCAGATAGACCGAATTCTCCACGGTGAAGCGATAGGCCGGGCGCGGCCGGTACGAGCTGGCGTAGGCGTAACCAAGCACGTCGCCGTCCAGCGTCGCCGCGAGATACGGAAAGCCGCTGTCCTGCAAGGCGCGGAAACGGCGCGTCATCTCGGCCAGATCCGGTGGCGTCAGTTCGAACGTCGCGGTGTTCTCGCGGACCTCGCGGTCGTAGATGGCGGTGATGGCGGGCAGGTCGGCTTCGCGCGCCGGGCGGATTTCAATGGAGGCCATGACGGGGAATGTGATGGAGCGACATGCGCGAGAGGCTATTTTTCTCGCGACCAAAAGAAAAGAGTAGAAAACAGGCAAATGCACGCAAAAGAAAAGCCCCGGCGCAAGGCCGGGGCTCTGTAGCAGGCTCGTGTGAGCCGGTGATTTAGTCGCGTTGTCCGAGAAGCTGCAACAGCAGCGTGAACAGGTTGATGAAGTTCAGGTAGAGCGACAGCGCTCCGGAGATGGCCGCGCGCTCGGCGACGTCGCCGCCCTGGCTGGCATAACCGTAGATGTAGTCGTTCTTCAGCCGCTGGGTATCCCAGGCGGTGAGGCCCGCGAACACCAGCACGCCGATCACCGACACCACGAACTGCAACATCGAGGAGCCGATGAAGATGTTCACCAGGCTGGCGATGATGATGCCGAACAGGCCCATCATCAGGAACGAGCCCATGCCGGTCATGTCACGCTTGGTGGTGTAGCCGTAGAGGCTCAGCGCACCGAACGATGCAGCGGTGATAAAGAACACGCGTACGATCGAGGTGTGGGTGTACACCAGGAAGATCGACGACAGCGAGATGCCCATCAGCGCCGAGAAGGCCCAGAACAGCATTTGCGCGGTCGCGGGCTTCAGCCGGTTGATGCCGAAGGAGATGACGAACACCATCGCCAGCGGCGCCAGCATGAACACCCACTTCAAGGGGCTCACGAACATCGCGACGCCGAACGACGTCAGATAGGTGCTGCCGACCTTCGCCGCGGCGGCCGAAGCGTCGCCGGTGACGGCGGCCATATAGACGCCGAGCGCGGCGAGGCCGGTGATGGCCAGGCCGATCGCCATGTAATTGTAGATGCGCAGCATATAGGCGCGCAGACCGGCATCGACGGCGGCGGTGTCTACCCGCCCGGCGGCCCGGCCGAAAGGTGAAGTGTAGTTACGGTCCAAGTCCGACATGGTCGAAACCCTCTAGGTTGTCTGGCAAGGTGCGAAGGGCTCGCGCTGCCAGCGCGAAACTCTATCCCAGATACCGTCATTCGCGACATGAATTCGGGGACATGAACTTAATGCCATGAATTCGATGCCATCGAACCGGTCTCTGACCCAAGCTCCACGAGCATGTGGTAAACTAACACATTCGATGCAAGCTTCCACGCGCGGCTGAATGTCGCTCCGCAGCATGTCTTTAGCGGAAAATGCTGCGCCATTTCGTTCTGAAATGCCATTTAAGCAGCTGGATCTGCGCATTCCGTTAACGCTGGAACCCGAGCGGACCGGATGCCCCGGCATCTGCTTCATATTGTCATAAGCCACGCAGCACCGAGGCAGGCTTGCGGCTGAGCGCGCTCAGGGTACCGGCGAGGCCGAGGCCGACTGTCACCGCCAGCGCGGCCGCGACCACGGCGGCGGCATTGCCAGCCTGCCAGACGAAGCTCAGGGTCATGAGCCGAGTGACGATCAGCCATGCGGCGACCGAGCCGGCGAGCACGCCGAACGCCGCCGTCGCGCAACCGATCATCAGGTACTCCAGTGCGTAGGCACCGAGTAGGCGCGCACGGGTCGCTCCCAGGGTCTTGAGGATCACCGCATCGTAGACGCGATGACGGTGTCCCGCAGCCAGCGCGCCGCCGAGCACGAGGATCGCGGCCAGCAAGGTGATGGCGCTGGCGCCGCGGATCGCCAGCACCAGATTGGTGACGACGGTGCCGATGGTTTGCAACGCCTCGCGCACCCGCACGCTGGTGACCATCGGAAAGGCGCTAGCCACCGCCTTGACGATGCGGGCGTCCTCGTCGGCGCTGGTCGTCGGCGGCGTCAGCGTGGCGATGTGGGTGTGCGGCGCGCCGCGGAACGCGTTGGGCGAGAACACCAGCACGAAGTTGATGCCGAGGCTTTGCCAGTCGACGCTGCGCAGGTTGCTGATGGTGGCGGAGATGTTGCGTCCCAGCACGTTCACCACCACCTCGTCGCCGATCTTGAGGCCTAACCCATCGACGAGTTTCTTTTCGAACGACACCAGCGGCGGGCCGCTGTAGTCAGGCGCCCACCATTCGCCCTCGACCACCTTGGAGCCGCGCGGTACCTCGCTCGTGTAGGTCAGGCCGCGGTCGCTTTGCAGCACCCATTCGGCGTCGTGCGTCGGCTTGAGGTCCTCGGCCTTGACGCCGCGCGCGGCAACAATGCGCCCGCGCAGCATCGGCACGTCCTCGACGGTCGCGTTCGGGGCCTGCTGCTTGAGGAAGGCGTCGAAGCGTTCGGCGTCGGTGGAGGGAATGTCGATGAAGTAGAACGACGGCGCATGATCCGGCAGCGCCGCCATGAATTGCCGCCGCAGGTTGCCGTCGATCTGGGTGATCGTCACCAGCACCGCCAGTCCGAGACCGAGCGACAGCACCACCGACGGCGTCAGCGCGCCGGGCCGATGGATATTGCTGAGCGCGAGCCGCAGCATGGTGCTGCGCGGACGCGGCAGCCGTCGTGCGAATGCCATCAGCCCGGCGGCAAGCGCCCGCAGCAGCGCGAACACGACAATCGAAGAGGCGACGAAGATCGCGGCGATGCGCTTGTCGTAGGCGAGCGCGATCACCACGGCGATCAGCAGCGCGATCACTGCCGCCATGCCGATCAGATAGGGCAGGCGCGGGCGGCGGCGCTCCTCGCTGACGGTGTCGCGAAACAGTGCCGCGACCGGCACGTCGTGAATGCGCGCCAGCGGCCACAGCCCGAAGGCCAGCGCGGTTAACAGACCGTAAACAAAGGCCATCGCCAGCTCAGTGCCGTGCAGCGCCGGCTCCACCGGCAACGGCAGCAGCTTGCCGAACAGTCCGACGATGACGAACGGCAGCGCCGCGCCGACTGCGAGCCCGATCAGCGAGCCGATCGCCGCCAGCATCATCACCTGCGTCAGGTAGATCGCGAAGATGCGGCTTGCCGGCGCGCCGAGCGACTTGAATGCGGCGATGACGTCGCGGCGGCGGTCGATGTGGCTCTTCACCGCATTGGCGACGCCGACGCCGCCGACCAGCAGCGCGGCGAGGCCGACCAGCGTGAGGAATTGCGTGAAGCGCTTGATGGTCCGCTCAAGTTGCGGCGAAGCGTTGCTCTGCGAGCGGATATCCCAGCCGGTGCTGGGGAGTGCCGCGCGCGTCGCGTCGATGAAAGCTTTCGCGCCGGCGTCGGTCGCATTGTTGTCGGGCAGGCGCACGCGGTAGATCCATCGCACCAGGCTGCCGGGTTGCAGCAGATGCGTCGCGCGCAATGCTTCCTCGCTGACCAGCACGCGCGGCGCGAAGCCGATGCCGCCGGCGAGTTTGTCGGGCTCGGAGGTGACGGCGCTGCGAAGCTCGAATGTCGCTTCGCCGATAGTGACGCGATCACCAATCTTCAACCCGAGTCGCGCCAGCAACACCGGATCGACAGCGGCGCCGAACGCGCCGCCCCGTTCGGCAAGCAGATCGGCAACGGGCATCGGCGGTTCGAGGGTCAGTTCGCCCAGCATCGGATAGGCGCCGTCGACCGCTTTCATTTCGGTGAGCGCCAGTTGCCCGTCAGGCGCGCGCACCATCGCGCGCATGGTCGCGGCCACCGACACCGTGCCGTGCGTGCGCAGGAAGGCGAGTTCGTCGGGCTTGGCCTCGCGCTGGATCAGCGACAGCGCGACATCGCCGCCAAGTAATGTGCGGCCTTGCTCGCTCAACCCTGCCGCAAGGCTTCCGGCGACGGAGCCGACACCGGCAATCGCCATCACCCCGAGCGCGATACAGGCGATGAAGACGTAGAAGCCGCGTAACCCGCTGCGTAACTCGCGGATCGCGTAGCGCAGCGGCAGCAGCGATAGGGCGGAACGCGAAGGAGAATCGACGGCGAGGCTCATGCGGTTACGCCGTCTCGGTCCAGCGCCGCTCGGGCTCCGGCGTCTCGATCTGGCCGGAGCGCAGGCGGACGACGCGGTCGCATTTGTGCGCCAGCGCCGCATCGTGCGTCACCAGCACCATGGTCATGCCGCGCGCGGCGTGCTGCGCGAACAGGAGATCGACGATCTGCTGGCCGGTTGCTTCATCAAGGTTGCCGGTCGGCTCGTCCGCGACCAGAATCGCGGGATCGGGCGCGAGCGCGCGGGCGATGGCGACGCGCTGTTGCTCGCCGCCGGAGAGTTGGCGCGGATAATGATGCAGCCGTTCGCTCAAGCCCACGAGGTCGAGTTCGCGCGCGGCGCGGGCGGCGGCATCGGGATGGCCGGCGAGTTCGAGCGGCACCGAAACGTTTTCCAGCGCCGTCATGGTCGGGATGAGGTGGAACGACTGGAACACGATGCCGACATGGCGGCCGCGAAACCGCGCCAGCCCGTCCTCGTCGAGGGCATTGAAGGCGGTCCCGTTCACCACCACCTCTCCCTTGTCCGGGCGCTCCAGCCCTGCCATCACCATCAGCAGCGTGGACTTGCCGGAGCCGGAGGCACCGACAAGGCCGATCGCCTCGCCGGTGGCGATCCGCAGCGAAATATTTTTCAGGATGTGAATGCGGGCGGCCCCCGTCCCCAGCGAAAGGTCGAGGTCGGTGATTGAAATGGAAGGTGTCGCGTCGCGCGTGGCTGACGGGGCCGTTGAAGCGGGGGATTCGGTGAGACTGTCCATGCTTCGGTCATATGGCGATTGGCGTGCGGCGGTCGAGGGGGCGGCGCGGATGTTTGTGGCGGCGATTGTCGTCGCGCTCGTGACGCTGCTCACGACCGCGGCTGTGGAGGCGCAGACGCCCGCCGCCGGGACAAAGTCGCTCAAGGTCGTTGTGCTGGGGGATTCGCTGAGCGCCGGTTACGGCCTGCCGGCCGGTGCTGCATTTCCCGCAAGGTTGCAAATTGCTTTGCGTGCCAAGGGGATAGCGGTCGATGTCGACAATGCCGGGGTGTCCGGCGACACCAGTTCCGGCGGGCTCGGGCGGCTCGACTGGTCGGTGCCGGACGGCACCGATGCGGTGATCGTCGAACTCGGCGCCAATGACGCGCTGCGCGGCATCGATCCGAACGTCACCCGCAAGGCGCTGAGCGAGATTGTCCAGCGGCTGCAGGCCCGCCACATATCGGTATTATTGTGCGGGATGTTGGCGCCGCCGAATTACGGCGCGGATTATGCGGCGCGGTTCAACGCGATCTATCCCAATCTGGCGAAGCAGTTCGGCGTGCCGCTCTATCCGTTCTTCCTCGACGGGGTGGCGGCGGACGCCGCGCTCAACCAGGCGGACGGGATGCATCCGACCGCCGCTGGCGTCGATCGTATCGTCGAACGGATTTTGCCGACGGTGGAAGCCTTTCTCGGGAACATAAAGACCGCGCGCGAATAGCCGGGATGTGCCGCTAAAAACCTCGGCGTCGTCCCCGCGCAGGCGGGGCCCCATAACCCCTGGCCTCAATGTTTATTGCGTGAGCAAATGACAGGCGCTTTCCATATCATTGCTGCTGCGGAGTCTGGGTCCCCGCCTGCGCGGGGACGACGGGTTCGTGTGGCGGTTGTCCACCGCCCGAACGGTCGTCGCTTCGCTCTGTCATGTATCTGCGGTAGAAACAGCTATCGGTGATTCGTCATCGGGTTAGCATCGGGGGTCGCGATGCCGCGTTTGTTTACTGGACTGGAAATTCCCGTCGAGGTCGGACAGACACTGTCCCAGTTGCGCGGCGGGTTGCCGGGGGCGCGCTGGATCGACCCGGAAAACTATCACGTCACCTTGCGGTTCATCGGCGATATCGACGGCCTCGCGGCCAACGAGATCGCGTCGCTGCTGCCCCGGATCAATCGCAAGCCGTTCGACGTCACGCTTCAGGGGCTGTCCAGCTTCGGCGGCAAGAAACCGCGCGCGGTGGTCGCCTCGGTGGTGCCGAGCCGGCCGCTGATCGAACTTCACGCCGAGCTCGAACGGTTGATGCAGCGGATCGGGCTCACGCCGGAAGGCCGCAAATTCACCCCGCATGTCACGCTGGCACGGCTGCGTACCGCCTCCAATCAGGACGTCGCCGACTACCTGTCGCTGCGCGGCTATTTCCCGACGCGGGTGTTCCGGGCCTCGCGGTTCGTGCTGTTTTCATCGCGGGCCTCGGTGGGTGGCGGGCCCTATGTGGTCGAGGATGCCTACGCGCTCAGCGCATAAGGCGCGGCCTCATTTCCGGCTTGCATTTTCGCGCGCGCTGGGGCCGTTAGCAGCCCATGGATGCCAAATCTTCCGATACGAAGTCTTCTGATATCAGGTCGCCCGCCTCGTTTCGCACCCGTTACAAGTCTCTTGTGACCTCAGGAGCCATTGAAGCCGATCCGGCGCAGGCGCGCGCGGTGGAAGCTTTGGCCACGCTCGACGAGCAACTGTCGCGCTACCGGCCGGCGCGCAAGCAGGGCTTCTTCGGCCGTCTGTTCGGCGACAAGAAGGAGGCCGCGCCGCGCGGGCTTTACGTCCACGGCGAGGTCGGCCGCGGCAAGACCATGCTGATGGATTTGTTTTTCGAGCAAAGCCAGGTGATGCACAAGCGCCGCGCGCATTTCCATGAGTTCATGGCCGACGCGCACGAGCGCATCTACAATTTCCGCCAGAGTATCGCACGCGGTGAAATGGCGGATACCGACGTGGTGCATCTCACGGCATCGTCGATCTTCGATGAGGCGTGGTTGCTGTGCTTCGACGAATTCCACGTCACCGATATTGCCGACGCGATGATCCTCGGTCGCCTGTTCGCGCGGCTGTTCGAGCTTGGCACCGTTGTTGTCGCCACGTCGAACGTTGCGCCGCAGGATCTCTATAAGGGCGGGCTCAACCGCGCGCTGTTCTTGCCGTTCATCGATCAGATTCAAGAGCACATGGACGTGCTGCGGCTGGATTCCCGCACCGATTTTCGTCTGGAGAAACTCGCCGGCGTCAAGATGTGGATGGTGCCGGCGGATGATGCGGCGGACGCCGCGCTCGATGCCGCATGGGCCAAGCTGACCGGCGGCGCGCGCGGCGAGGCGATCGATCTCATCGTCAAGGGTCGTAAGCTGCATGTGCCGCATTCGGCGCAAGGCGTCGCGCGATTCTCATTCGCCGATCTGTGCGAGCAACCGCTTGGCGCGTCGGACTATTTGCGGCTGGCGCACGACTACCACACGATCATGGTCGACCGCATTCCGGCGATGGACGCAGCCGACCGCAACGCCGCCAAGCGCTTCATTGCGCTGATCGACACGCTTTACGACAACGCCGTGAAACTGATGGCCTCGGCCGACGCCGATCCGATGTCGCTCTACAGCGCGACCGAAGGCACCGAGGCGATGGAGTTCCAGCGCACGGTGTCGCGATTGATCGAGATGGGCTCGGAATCCTACCTCGCGCTCCCGCACGGCCGCAGCGACTCGACGGCATCGGGCGCCAGCACCGGTCTGGTCGAAACCTGAGCAAGTCGAGCGGGATGCAAATCCACGAGTTCCGCTGCTGGCACCGGGCGATTTTCAACCAAGGTGCGACTTGAACGGTTCCCGCGAAAGGTCTAACCAACCTGCCAAGAATTCCCTCCTTCCTTCACTCCCTGCTTCAAAGGACAAGTTTCCCATGGCGCGCAACAAGATTGCTTTGATTGGCTCCGGCCAGATCGGCGGAACGCTCGCACATCTCGTCGGCCTGAAAGAACTCGGCGATGTCGTGCTGTTCGACATCGCGGAAGGCGTGCCGCAGGGCAAGGCGCTCGATCTGGCGCAGTCGTCGCCGGTCGACGGCTTCGATGCCAATCTCACCGGCGCCAATTCCTATGAAGCGATCGAAGGCGCCGATGTCATCATCGTCACCGCCGGCGTGCCGCGCAAGCCGGGCATGAGCCGCGACGATCTGCTCGGCATCAATCTCAAGGTGATGGAGCAGGTCGGCGCCGGCATCAAGAAGTACGCGCCGAACGCCTTCGTCATCTGCATCACCAACCCGCTCGACGCGATGGTGTGGGCGCTGCAGAAGGCGTGCGGGCTGCCGCATCGCAAGGTTGTCGGCATGGCCGGCGTGCTCGACTCGGCGCGCTTCCGCTATTTCCTCGCCGATGAATTCGGCGTGTCGGTGGAAGACGTCACCGCCTTCGTGCTCGGTGGTCACGGCGACACCATGGTGCCGCTGGTGAAGTATTCGACCGTCGCCGGCATTCCGCTGCCGGATCTGGTCAAGATGGGCTGGACCTCGCAGGCGCGGCTCGACGAGATCGTCACCCGCACCCGCAACGGCGGCGCGGAGATCGTCAATCTGCTGAAGACCGGCTCGGCCTTCTACGCGCCGGCAGCGTCCGCCATCACGATGGCGGAGAGCTATCTGAAGGACAAGAAGCGTGTGATGCCCTGCGCGGCCTATCTCAACGGCGAGTACGGCGTGAAAGACACCTATGTCGGCGTGCCGGTGGTGATCGGCGCCAAGGGCGTCGAGCGCATCGTCGAGATCGACCTTGCCGGCAAGGATCGCGAGGGCTTCGACAAGTCGGTCGGCTCCGTGCATGGCCTGATGGATGCGTGCCGGCAGATCGCTCCCGACCTGCTCGGCAAGAAGTAAGACATCTCACCGCGCGGGCCCGGCCCGCGCGGTTTTCGTATCGGACGATGGACTCTAAGGGGCGCGGATGAATATTCACGAGTACCAGGCCAAGGCGCTGTTGCGCGAATTCGGTGTGGCGGTGTCGCGCGGTGTTCCGGTTCTGAAGGCGGAGGACGCGGAAGCGGCCGCCAAGGAACTCGGAGGGCCGGTATGGGTGGTGAAGAGCCAGATTCACGCGGGCGGCCGCGGCAAGGGCAAGTTCAAGGAAGCCTCCGCCGGCGACAAGGGCGGCGTGCGTCTCGCCAAGTCGGTCGATGAGGTCAAGCAGTTCGTCAAGGAAATGCTCGGCGCGACCCTGGTGACGGTGCAGACCGGCCCCGCCGGCAAGCAGGTCAATCGTCTCTACATCGAGGAAGGCTCCGACATCGACAAGGAGTTCTATCTCTCGGCGCTGGTTGATCGCGAAACCTCGCGCGTGTCGTTCGTGGTCTCCACCGAAGGCGGCGTCAACATCGAGGAAGTCGCGCACAAGACGCCTGAGAAGATCGTCACCCTCTCGATCGATCCGGCGACCGGCGTGATGGGTCATCACGGTCGCACCGTTGCCAAGGCGCTCAACCTCACCGGCGATCTCGCCAAGCAGGCCGCGAAGCTGGTCGGGCAGCTCTATACGGCCTTCATCGCCAAGGATATGGCGATGCTCGAAATCAACCCGCTGGTGGTCACCAAGCAGGGCCAACTGCGGTGCCTCGATGCCAAGGTGTCGTTCGACGACAACGCGCTCTATCGTCATCCGGACGTGGTCGCGCTGCGCGACGTCACCGAGGAAGACGAGAAGGAAATCGAGGCGTCGAAATTCGACCTCGCCTACATCGCGCTCGACGGCAACATCGGCTGCATGGTCAACGGTGCGGGCCTGGCGATGGCCACGCTCGACATCATCAAGCTCTACGGCGAGAACCCGGCGAACTTCCTCGACGTCGGCGGCGGCGCTTCGGTCGAGAAGGTGACGGCGGCGTTCAAGATCATCACCTCCGATCCCAACGTGAAGGGCATTCTGGTCAACATCTTCGGCGGCATCATGAAGTGCGACGTGATCGCGCAAGGCGTGATCGTCGCGGTGGCGATGGTCGGCCTCAAGGTGCCGCTGGTGGTGCGCCTCGAGGGCACCAACGTCGAAGAAGGCAAGAAGATCATCCGTGAGTCCGGCCTCAACGTGTTGCCGGCGGACGACCTCGACGACGCCGCGCAGAAGATCGTCAAGGCCGTGAAGGAGGCCGCGTAATGTCCGTTCTGATCGACACGAAGACCAAGGTGATCACGCAAGGGTTCACCGGCAAGAACGGCACGTTCCATTCGGAAGCGGCGATCGCCTACGGCACCAAGCTGGTGGGCGGCACGTCGCCCGGCAAGGGCGGCTCCACCCATCTCGGCCTGCCGGTGTTCGACACCGTGCGCGAGGCGCGGGAAAAGACTGGCGCCGACGCCAGCGTCATCTACGTGCCGCCGCCGGGCGCGGCCGATGCCATCTGCGAGGCGATCGACGCCGAGATCCCGCTGATCGTCTGCATCACCGAGGGCATTCCGGTGCTCGACATGGTGCGGGTCAAGCGCTCGCTGTCGGGCTCGAAGTCGCGGCTGATCGGGCCGAACTGCCCCGGCGTCGTCACCGCCGGCGAGTCCAAGATCGGCATCATGCCGGCCAACATCTTCCGCCCCGGCAATGTCGGCATCGTCTCCCGCTCCGGCACCCTGACCTATGAAGCCGTGTTCCAGACCACCCAGGAAGGCCTCGGCCAGACCACGGCGGTCGGCATCGGCGGCGACCCGGTCAAGGGCACCGAATTCATCGACGTGCTGGAGATGTTCCTCGCCGACCCGAAGACCGTGTCGATCGTCATGATCGGCGAGATCGGCGGTTCCGCCGAGGAGGACGCCGCCCAGTTCCTCAAGGACGAGGCCAAGCGCGGCCGCAAGAAGCCGATGGTCGGGTTCATTGCCGGGCGCACCGCCCCTCCGGGCCGCCGCATGGGTCATGCCGGCGCGATCATCTCCGGCGGCAAGGGCGATGCCGGTTCCAAGATCGCGGCGATGGAATCGGCCGGGATCGCGGTGTCTCCGTCGCCGGCGCGGCTCGGCAAAACCCTTGTCGAAAAATTGAAGTCTTGATTCAGTTTTTTGCTCTTTTGAGCGGGAAACTTCATCCTAAATAGGGTAAAAGATGCCAAGGAGAGGACGGTCCGTGCGCGGATCGGCCCTCCTGCCTCATTTTTATGTGTGGCATCAAAACCTTAGGACGAATTCATGTCTCGCCAGGACGCCAACGCCGCCTTTGCCCTCTCTTCCTTCCTCTATGGCGCCAACGCCACCTACATCGACGACATCTACGCGCGGTACGAGAAGGACCCCGGATCCGTCGATCCCGAGTGGCAGGAGTTTTTCGGCAGCCTGAAGGATAAGCCGGCTGACGTTCAGAAGAACGCGGAGGGGCCATCCTGGGCACGGGCGAACTGGCCGCTGACCCCCAAGGACGATCTGACCTCGGCGCTCGACGGCAATTGGGCCCAGGTTGAAAAGGTCGTCGGCAGCAAGTTGCAGGCGAAAGCCGTGGCGGCCGCGGCACCGGGCGCAACGCCCGCGGACGTCAATCAGGCGACGCGGGATTCGGTCCGCGCCCTGATGCTGATCCGGGCCTACCGGATGCGCGGCCATTTCCACGCCAAGCTCGACCCGCTCGGTCTGGAGCCGGCCAAGGACCACGAAGAACTCGATCCGCGCAGCTACGGCTTCACCGATGCCGACCTCGATCGCAAGATCTTCCTCGATCACGTTCTCGGCCTCGAATACGGCACGCTGCGCGAGATCGTCGCGCTGTGCGAGCGCACCTATTGCCAGACGCTCGGCGTCGAGTTCATGCACATCTCCAACGGCGCGCAGAAGGCCTGGATTCAGGAGCGCATCGAGGGGCCGGACAAGGAAATCTCCTTCACCCCCGAAGGACGCCGCGCCATCCTGATGAAACTGGTCGAGGCGGAAGGCTTCGAGAAGTTCTGCGACCTCAAGTTCACCGGCACCAAGCGCTTCGGTCTCGACGGTGGCGAGTCGCTGATCCCGGCGCTGGAGCAGATCATCAAGCGCGGCGGCAATCTCGGCGTGAAGGAGATTGTCATCGGTATGCCGCATCGCGGCCGTCTCAACGTGCTGACGCAGGTGATGGCCAAGTCGCACCGCGCGCTGTTCCACGAATTCAAGGGCGGCTCGGCCAATCCAGACTCGGTCGAAGGCTCCGGCGACGTCAAGTATCACCTCGGCGCGTCAAGCGACCGCGAGTTCGACAGCAACAAGGTCCACCTGTCGCTGACCGCCAATCCGTCGCATCTCGAGATCGTCGATCCGGTGGTGCTCGGCAAGGTCCGCGCCAAGCAGGACCAGCACGGCGATCCGCCGGACCAGCGCACCTCGGTGCTGCCGCTGCTGATGCACGGCGACGCCGCCTTCGCCGGTCAGGGCGTGGTGGCCGAATGTTTCGCGCTGTCGGACCTCAAGGGCTATCGCACCGGCGGTTCGATCCATTTCATCGTCAACAACCAGATCGGCTTCACCACCTATCCGCGTTACTCGCGTTCGTCGCCGTATCCGTCCGACGTGGCGAAGATGATCGACGCGCCGATCTTCCATGTGAACGGCGACGATCCGGAAGCGGTGGTGTTCGCCGCCAAGATCGCGATCGAATTCCGGCAGCGCTTCCACAAGCCGGTCGTCATCGACATGTTCTGCTACCGGCGGCACGGTCACAACGAGGGCGACGAGCCCGCGTTCACCAACCCGTTGATGTACAAGAAGATCGCGACGCATCCCTCGGTGCTCGACGTTTATGCGAAGCGGCTGGTGTCCGATGGCATCGTCTCCGAAGCGGACGTTGACAAGGCCAAGGCGGATTGGCGCGCCAAGCTCGACGTCGAGCTCGATGCCGGCACCAGCTACAAGCCGAACAAGGCCGACTGGCTCGACGGCAAGTGGGCCGGCTTCAAGACCGTCGGCGAGGATGACGATCCGCGCCGTGGCATCACCGGCGTCGACGTCGCGGTGCTCAAGGACATCGGCCGCAAGATCACCAGGGTGCCGGATGGCTTCCGCGTTCACCGCACCGTGCAGCGCTTCCTCGACAATCGCGAAAAGGCGATCGAGAACGGCGTCGGCATCGACTGGGCGACCGGCGAGGCGCTGGCGCTCTGCACGCTGATGCAGGAGGGCCATCGCGTCCGCCTGTCCGGACAGGACAGCGAGCGCGGCACCTTCTCGCAACGCCATTCGGTGCTGTTCGATCAGGAAGACGAGAGCCGCTACACGCCGTTCAATCACCTCAGCCCCGATCAGGGCCACTATGAGGTGATCAACTCGCTGCTGTCGGAAGAAGCGGTGCTCGGTTTCGAGTACGGCTATACGCTGGCCGAGCCGAAGGCGCTGACGATGTGGGAAGCGCAGTTCGGCGATTTCGCCAACGGCGCGCAGGTGGTGTTCGACCAGTTCATCTCGTCGGGCGAACGCAAGTGGCTGCGCATGTCGGGCCTCGTCTGTATGTTGCCGCATGGCTACGAAGGGCAGGGGCCGGAGCATTCCTCGGCGCGCCTCGAGCGGTTCTTGCAGATGTGCGCCGAAGACAACATGCAGGTGGCGAACTGCACCACGCCGGCCAACCACTTCCACATCCTGCGTCGTCAGTTGCGCCGCGAATTCCGCAAGCCGCTGATCCTGATGACGCCGAAGTCGCTGCTGCGCCACAAGCGCGCGGTGTCGCGGCTCGACGAACTCGGTGATGGCACCTCGTTCCATCGAATCCTGCACGACGATGCGGCGATGCTGCCGAATGAGCCGATCAAGCTGGTCGCCGACGAGAAGATCCGCCGCGTCGTGCTGTGCTCCGGCAAGGTCTATTTCGATCTTTACGAGGAGCGCGAGAAGCGCGGCATCGACGACATCTATCTGATGCGCGTCGAGCAGCTTTATCCGGTGCCGCTCAAGGCGCTGGTGCAGGAGCTGTCGCGGTTCAAGAGCGCCGAGGTGGTGTGGTGTCAGGAAGAGCCGCGCAACATGGGTGCGTGGCACTTCATCGAGCCCTATCTCGAATGGGTGCTGAACCAGGCCGGCGCCACCAATCGGCGGCCGCGTTACACCGGCCGCGCCGCCTCCGCCGCTACCGCCACCGGGTTGATGTCGAAGCACCTTGCGCAGCTCAAGGCGTTCCTCGACGACGCGCTGGGATGACGTGATCAAACGCCGCGATGTCCGGTGCCAGCCGGGCGTCGCGGTCTGCCGCTCATTTGAATAACGACATGATATGGCGGGCAGGCTCCGCGCTTATCGCAAGAGGACAGACAATGACTGAAATCCGCGTCCCGACGCTGGGAGAATCCGTCACCGAAGCCACCATCGGCAAATGGTTCAAGAAGGCCGGCGATGCCGTCGCGGTCGACGAACCGCTGGTCGAGCTGGAAACCGACAAGGTCACCATCGAAGTCCCCGCGCCGTCCGCCGGCACGCTCGGCGAGATCATCGCCAAGGACGGCGAGACGGTTGCCGTCGGCGCGCTGCTCGGTCAGATCACCGAGGGCGCCGCGCCCGCGGCGAAGCCAGCCGCGCCGGCCGCTCAAGCGGCCCCCGCCGCTGCTCCGGCGCCCGCCGCCGCGCCTGCGCCCGCGCAAGCGAAGGCACCGCCGGCTGATGCGCCGCTGGCTCCGTCGGTTCGCAAGCTCTCCGCTGAAAGCGGCATCGATGCTGCGAGCATCGAGGGCACCGGCAAGGACGGCCGTGTGAGCAAGGGCGACATGCTCGCCGCGATCGAGAAGGCTGCTTCGAGCGCCACGCCGCTCAATCAGCCGGCCGCTGCCGTGCAGGTGCGCGCACCGTCGCCGGCGAGCGATGCCGCGCGCGAGGAGCGCGTGAAGATGACGCGGCTGCGCCAGACCATCGCGCGCCGCCTCAAGGATGTGCAGAACACCGCCGCGATGCTGACGACCTTCAACGAGGTCGACATGGGCAACCTGATGGCGCTGCGCAGCCAATACAAGGACGTGTTCGAGAAGAAGCACGGCACCAAGCTCGGCTTCATGGGCTTCTTCACCAAGGCCTGCGTGCAGGCGCTGAAGGATATCCCGGCGGTCAACGCCGAGATCGACGGCACCGACCTGATCTACAAGAACTACTATCATATCGGCGTCGCCGTCGGCACCGATCGCGGCCTCGTGGTGCCGGTGGTGCGCGATTGCGATCAGAAATCGATCGCGGACATCGAGAAGTCGATTTCGGATTTCGGCCGCCGCGCGCGTGACGGCCAGTTGAAGATCGACGAAATGCAGGGCGGCACCTTCACCATCTCCAACGGCGGTGTCTACGGTTCGCTGATGTCGACGCCGATCCTCAATGCGCCGCAGTCCGCCATCCTCGGGATGCACAAGATCCAGGAGCGGCCGATGGTGGTCGGCGGCAAGATCGAGATCCGCCCGATGATGTATCTGGCGCTGTCCTACGATCACCGCGTCATCGACGGCAAGGAAGCGGTCACCTTCCTGGTCCGCGTCAAGGAATCGCTGGAGGATCCGGCGCGTCTGGTGCTGGATCTGTGAGGCGCGCGCGATGACGGATGCAGCGCGCGAGTCCCGCGTCGCCATCATCACCGGCGGCAGTCGCGGCATCGGCCGCGCGGCGGCGATTGCCGCAGCAAAGCACGGCTGGCGCGTGGTCATCGGTTACGTCAGCAACGAGAAGGCGGCGCGCGAAACCGTTGCCGCTATCGAGGCCGGCAACGGCAAGGCGCTTGCGGTGCGTTGCGACGTCGGGATCGAGTCCGACATCCTCGGCCTGTTCAAGGCGGCGGATGATTTCGGCACGCTGGGCGCGCTGGTCAATAACGCCGGCATCGTCGGGCAGACCGCGCGCGTCGAGACGCTGACAGCGGACCGCATCAATCACATGCTGCGCGTCAACGTCACCGGCAGCTTCCTCTGCGCGCGCGAGGCCGTGAAGCGAATGTCGACCAAGCACGGCGGCAAGGGCGGCGTCATTGTGAACCTGTCGTCGGTTGCGGCGACGCTGGGCTCCGCCAACACCTATGTCGATTATGCGGCGTCGAAAGGCGCGATCGATACGTTCACCATCGGGCTCTCCAATGAAGTCGCCGCCGAAGGCATTCGCGTTGTCGGCATCCGGCCGGGCCTGATCGATACCGAAATTCATGCCAGCGGCGGTGAGCCCGATCGCCACTTCCGGCTGGCGAAAACCGTGCCGATGCAGCGCGTCGGCACTGCTGACGAAATTGCCAATGCCATTGTCTGGCTGATGTCGGACGAGGCATCTTACGTCGCCGGCACCACCCTGAATGTTTCCGGCGGTCGCTGATCCCGCCTCTGTACCGACAGGATTGATATCATGGCTTCCTACGATCTCGTTGTCATCGGCACCGGCCCCGGCGGTTACGTCTGCGCGATCCGCGCGGCGCAACTCGGCATGAAGGTCGCCGTCGTCGAGAAAAACGCGACCCTCGGCGGCACCTGCCTCAATGTCGGTTGTATGCCGTCGAAGGCGCTGCTGCACGCTTCCGAACTGTTCGAGGAGAGCGCGCATTCCTTCGCCAAGATGGGCATCTCGGTAGGCCCGCCGTCGCTCGATCTGCCGGCGATGATGAGCTTCAAGCAGGAAGGCATCGACGGCAACGTCAAGGGCGTCGAGTTCCTGATGAAGAAGAACAAAATCGACGTGCTGCGCGGCACCGGCCGCGTCGTCGCTGCCGGCAAGGTCGAGGTGAAGGCCGCCGATGGCGCGGCCCAGACCGTCGACACCAAGAACATCGTCATTGCCACCGGCTCCGATGTCGCCAAGCTGAAGGGCATCGAGATCGACGAGAAGCGCGTCGTCTCCTCCACCGGCGCGCTGGCGCTGGACAAGGTGCCGGGCAAGCTCCTGATCGTCGGCGCCGGCGTCATCGGCCTCGAACTCGGTTCGGTGTGGCGGCGTCTCGGCGCGCAGGTCACCGTGGTCGAATTCCTCGACCGCATCCTGCCGGGCATGGACGGCGAAGTGGCGAAGCAATTCCAGCGCCTCTTGGAGAAGCAGGGCTTTGCTTTCAAACTCGGCGCCAAGGTCACGGGCATCGACGCCAGCGGCGCGACCTTGAAGGCGCAGGTTGAGCCCGCCGCCGGCGGTGCCGCGGAAACGCTGGAAGCGGATGTTGTGCTGGTCGCTATCGGCCGCGCGCCGCACACCGAGGGGCTTGGCCTCAAGGAGGCCGGCGTCGCACTGGATAATCGCGGCCGCGTCGAGATCGACAATCACTTCGCGACGAATGTGAAAGGCATCTACGCCATCGGCGACGTGGTGCGCGGGCCGATGCTGGCCCACAAAGCGGAAGACGAAGGCGTCGCGGTGGCGGAAATGATCGCCGGTCAGGCCGGGCACGTGAACTACGACGTGATTCCGGGTGTGGTCTACACGACGCCGGAAGTCGCCAGCGTCGGCAAGACCGAGGAAGAATTGAAGCAGGCCGGCGTCGCCTACACCGTCGGCAAGTTCCCGTTCACCGCCAACGGCCGTTCCAAGGTCAACCAGACCACCGACGGGTTCGTGAAGATCCTGGCCGATGCCAAGACCGACCGCGTGCTCGGCTGTCACATCATCGGCCGCGAGGCGGGCGAGATGATCCATGAAGCCTGCGTGCTGATGGAGTTCGGCGGTTCCGCCGAGGATCTGGCCCGCACCTGTCATGCGCATCCGACGCGTTCGGAGGCGGTCAAGGAAGCCGCGCTTGCGGTCGCCAAACGCGCCATCCATATGTAAATCAACTCCGGCACCCCGCCGGAGCGGGGTACCTTGTGGATGCGTCGCCTGCTGCAACCGCTCTGGTTTCTGCTCGCGCTGATCTTTTTGATCGAGGCGTGGTTGTGGGACCACCTCGAGCCGGTGGTTGCGCGCGTCGTCGCATGGATTCCGCTGAAGGCGATCAAGGCCTGGATCGCCGAGAAGATCGAACACCTGTCGCCGCCGCTGACCTTGATCGTGTTCCTGATCCCGGCAGCGCTGCTGTTCCCGCTGAAGGTCGCCGGGCTTTGGCTTTTGGCGCATCACTACTGGTTCAGCGCGATGGCGGTGGTGGTGTTCGCCAAGCTGATGGGCGTCGGCGTAGCCGCCTTCATCTTCGACGTGACGCGGCCGAAGCTGTTGCAGATGGCGTGGTTCAAGTGGCTTTATGAATTCGTGCTGACGATTCGCGCCAAGGCACACGCGCTGGTGGCGCCGGTCATGACGCGGATCAAGGCCAGGCTGCGATGGCTGCGTGCGGGATCATCCTCGCGCTGGGTCCGCATGATCCAACGCATCCGCCACCGCGTCCAATCGGCGCGGTAGCATTCCCTATCTGTCGTCATCCTGAGGTGCTCCGCGCGAAGCGTGGAGCCTCGAAGGATGGTCCGTCGCCCTTCGAGGCTCGCTCCGCTCGCACCTCAGGGTGACGGAGTTGCTACATCAGATGCACCGCATGCGGTGCGAACAGGCCGATGGCGGTGAAGGCGATGCCGGCGAGCATCAGGAGGCCCGCGCCCCAGCCCAGCACCATCATGCCGGTGATGATCGTGGCCGACGCCAGCACGATGGCGATCTGGAAGGCGGCCGAAGCCACCTCGAAGTGGTGATACTTGGCCATCGCCAGATCGCGGGCGTGCTCGGCGTGCTTGGCGCGCTCGGCGAGTTGCTTGCGGCCTTCACCGGTTTCGGGTTCGTCGTCGTAGCGCTTGGCGGTCTTCTGCCAGCTTTCGATCCGCTTGGTCAGCGCCGCTTTCACCGCCGCGTCGGTGGCGGTATCGGCTTGCACCTGGAGCTGTTCGGCTGCGGTCTTGATCGTGGTCAGGCGGATGCTCTTGGCCTGGAAGAACGCCCACAGATTGGCGGCGGCGACGTTCTCGCTGATCGACTCGGTCTGCGCGCCCTTGCCCAGCGTCTCCGACAGCGCCAGGCACAGGGCGATGACGGCAATCAGCAACGCGATCTTCTTGTTCGACCCGGACGCGTGTTCGGCGTGCTCGGCGTGTTCCATGCTTTCGTGGGCGCTCATTGGCGGTTTCCAGTGATGAAAGGGCGCGCACGATCCATCCGAGCGTCCCACATTCGCAAGAGGGGCAATGCTCACTCCACATGAAATATTTTCGCTGTGATCGGAAATCCGCAGCCCGGAGCGGAGCCGGTCAGGCGCGGGGGTGCGCCGTCTTGTAGACCTCGAGCAGCCGCTCGGTATCGATGCCGGTATAGACCTGGGTGGTCGAGAGCGAGGCGTGGCCGAGCAATTCCTGAATGGCGCGCAGATCGCCGCCACGGCCGAGCAGATGCGTGGCGAAAGAGTGGCGCAGCGCGTGCGGGGTGGCGCTGTCCGGCAGGCCGAGGCCGCCGCGCAGCCGCGCCATCGCCAACTGGATGATGCGCGGGCTCAGCGGGCCGCCGCGCGCGCCGACGAAGATCGGCCCGTCCGCCGGTAGCGGATGCGGGCACATCGCCACGTAGTCCTGAATCAGTGCCAGCACGTTTTGCAGCACCGGCACCATGCGGGTCTTGTTGCCCTTGCCGAGGACGGTGAGGGTGTCGCCTTGGCCCGGCGGCGGCACGTCGCGCTTCTTGAGCCCCAGCGCTTCCGAGATACGCAGGCCGGAGCCGTAGAGCAGCGCCATGACGGCGGCGTCGCGCGCCAGCACCCATTGCTCGCGATCCTCGCCGGCGCGGATGTCGGCATCGGCCAACAGTTTTGCCGCCGTCACGCCGATGGGCTTCGGCAGGCTTTTGCCGATCTTCGGCGCGCGGATTGCCGACAGTGCGCCGACCTTGCCACGGCCCTCGCGTTCGAGGAAACGGCCGAACGAGCGCAGACCTGCGAGCGAACGCATCAGCGAGCGGCTGCCGATGTCGTCGGCGCGGCGCGCTGCCATGAAGGCGCGCACGTCGCTGGCCTCGAGCGTGGCGAAACGCTTCAAGGTAACGGTGGTGCCCCAGTGCTCGCCGAGGAACGTCAGCAACTGCCGGACGTCGCGGGCATAGGCCTCGTGGGTCTTCGGCGACAGCCGCCGTTCGGTGCGCAGGAACGCCAGCCAGTGCTGCATCTCGGTCATGACGTCGGCTGCCGCGCAGGCGATCTCAGGCAGAGGGGAAACGGCTGGCTTTGTCATGTTCGAGGACGCCGGGGTTGATTGCTCTGGACCGAATGCGTCTAGTGGTTCGATTCGAACATTTGCATCCCGTCGCAGCGGATGCTTTGCAAATGCTAGAATCAAAGAACCACTAGCAATTATAAGTTTCTAGTGGAGTTCTGAATTTAACATTCGCTTGTCGGATTTGCTGCGAAGCGGGTAGCGAATGTCAAATTCACCCCACTAGTATCGCACCGCTTGCTTGACCGTTCGCTAACCGATTCGACGATGACCCAGTCTACACGCGAGAAAGCTCCTGGAGCGACCGGCATCGTCGATGTGCTGGTGCCGGTGGCGCTCGACCGTGCCTATTCCTATCGCGTGCCGCGCGGGCTCGACCTCAAGCCCGGCGATGTCGTCAGCGTTCCGCTCGGCGCGCGCGAGGTGACGGCGGTGGTATGGGCCGAGAACCACAATCCCGATCCGCGCCTGCATAACCGGCTCAAGGATATCTCGGAACAGATCGAGGTGCCGCCGTTGCGCGGGGAACTGCGCACCTTGGTGGATTGGGTCGCGAATTACACGCTGTCGCCGCGCGGCATGGTGCTGCGCATGACGTTGCGGATGGGTGAGCATCTCGGACCGGAGCGCGTGCGACCCGGCGTGCGGCTGGTCGGGCCGCCTCCTCAAAGAATGACCCCGGCGCGCCGTCGCATCATCGAATGTCTCAGCGACGGCCTGCTGCACGGCAAGTCGGACGCGGCGCGTGAGGCCGGCGTCAGCGTCGGTGTCATCGACGGGCTGGTGGACGAGGGTACGCTGGCGGTGGAGCCGTTGCCGAAGCCGCCCGCGCCGCCGGCGCCGGACCCGACCTTCGTGGAGCCCGACTTCTCGCCCGATCAAAAAATCGCCGCGCAGACGTTGCGCGAGATGGCGGCGAATGAGGCGTTCGCGGTGGCGCTGCTCGACGGCGTCACCGGCTCCGGCAAGACCGAAGTGTATTTCGAGGCGGTGGCCGAGACGGTGAGGCGCGGCAAGCAGGTGCTGATCCTGATGCCGGAGATCGCGCTCACCGGACAATTCCTCGACCGCTTCGCACAACGTTTCGGCGTGAAGCCAATCGAGTGGCATTCGGAACTGACGCCGCGCACCCGCGCGCGCAACTGGGCGGCGATCGCGGCCGGCGAGGCGCACGTCGTGGTCGGCGCGCGCTCGGCGCTGTTTCTGCCGTATGCGAATCTCGGCCTCATCATCGTCGATGAAGAGCACGACCAGGCCTACAAACAGGGTGATGGCGTGCATTACCACGCCCGCGACATGGCGGTGGTGCGCGCGCACATCGCGAAAATTCCCATCGTGCTGGCCTCGGCGACGCCGTCGGTCGAAACCGAAGTGAACGCGCGCAAGGGCCGCTATACGCGCGTGCCGTTGCCGTCGCGGTTCGGCGGCCAGCACATGCCGCAGATCGAGGCCATCGATCTGCGCCGCGCGCCGCCGCCGCGCGGGCGCTTCATCTCGCCGCCTTTGGCGGAAGCGATCAACTATGCTGTCGAGCGCCGCGAACAGGCGCTGCTGTTTCTCAACCGGCGCGGTTATGCGCCGCTGACGTTATGCCGCGCCTGCGGTCATCGCTTCTCCTGTAACATCTGCGACGCGTGGCTGGTCGATCATCGTTTCCGGCAGCGGCTGGTGTGCCATCACTGCGGCTTCTCGATTCCGCGCCCGCATCAGTGCCCGCATTGCGGCGCGGAGGAATCGCTCGCCGCCATCGGCCCCGGCGTCGAGCGCTTGCAGGAAGAGGCGGCAGCGCTGTTTCCCGACGCGCGCACCATGGTGCTGTCGAGCGATCTCATCACCTCCATCGAGACCATGCGCGCGGAGTTGAACGCGATCGCGGAAGGCCGCGTCGATATCATCATCGGTACGCAACTGGTCGCGAAGGGCCACAACTTCCCGCGCCTCAATCTGGTCGGCGTGGTCGATGCGGATCTGGGCTTGAGCAATGGCGATCCGCGCGCGGCGGAGCGCACCTTCCAATTGCTCAACCAGGTGATCGGCCGCGCCGGGCGCGAGCAGGGGCGCGGCGTCGGTTACTTGCAGACCTATCAGCCGGAGCATCCGGTGATGAAGGCGCTGGTCGCGAGCGATCGGCAGGCGTTCTACGACACCGAGATCGAATTGCGCGAACGCACGTTGTATCCGCCGTTCGGGCGTCTCGCGAGCATGATTATTTCCGCGGGGGATCGCCCGACCGCCGAAGGCTTCGCGCGCAAGCTGGCCTCGGCCGCGCCACATGATGAGGCGGTGCAAGTGCTGGGCCCGGCGGAAGCGCCGCTCGCGGTGGTGAAAGGCCGCTATCGCTTTCGCCTGCTGATCAAGTCGGCGCGCGGCGTCGATCTGCCCGGCTACCTGCGCGACTGGCTCGCCATCGCACCGAAGACCAAGGGCAATCTCAAACTGGAAGTCGACGTCGATCCGCAGAGTTTTCTGTAAAGCGTCGTCGATGAGGATCGTCGCGACGTATTTCCCGTCATCACCGGGCTTGTCCCGGTGATCCACGTCTTTCTTTCGTGGTGTGCAAGAAGAGCGTGGATGGCCGGGTCAAGCCCGGCCATGACGAATGAGAGGCAACAGTATATGCCACCATGAAAAAGGCCGATGCGATCAGCATCGGCCCTTTCAACTCAACGCGACTTGAACTCGACTGAACTCAACGCGACACTAATCAACGCAACACTTACGCAACTAGGTTTGCGACGTGCTTACATCACTTCCGCGACGACACGGCCGACGCCGCGGCCGGTGAGGCCGATGGCGTGGGCGGCGCCCTTGGAGAGGTCGAGCACGCGGCCGCGAATGAACGGTCCACGGTCGTTGATGGTGACGATCACGCTGCGGCTGCCGTGGGTGACCTTCAGCTTGGTGCCGAACGGCAGCGTGCGATGGGCCGCGGTCATGGCGTGCTGGTTGAAGCGCTGGCCGGAGGCGGTCTTGTTGCCGGCCTCGTTGCCGTAATAGGAGGCGATCCCCGAGAAACTGCGGTGGCCGGTCGGGCCGATCGACGCATTGGCGTTCAGCCAGGAATTCTCGGCTTTGTGCTTGTGGTGGTGATGATGGTGGTGGCTGCGGTGATGCCGGGATTTCGCCGCCGCCGGTGCGATGCTTCCGCCGATCAAGAGAGAGGCGGCAATCAGGGCGACAGTCGTGCGCGATCTGTCGAGACGTCGCGGTGCGGATGATTTGGATTGAAGCATTAGGAAAGAACCCCTCGAAACAAGTATTGCCGCCGATGCGGCAAATGAAACCCCCATACCTGTTGGCGGCGGAAGCGTTGGCTGCTTAATACGGCGTAAAATTGGCAGGAGAGCCAAGCAATACAGCCATGAAATATCTTGTGATGGGCTCGGGGAATCGATCAAGATTTACCGACTCTTATGGTTAACTCTTTAGTAACTAATTAATACTTGATGTTATAATAGAAATTCTCGCGAATATTGTAGTTTTAGAATTCGCTAAGTATTCGCCCGCGCATAATTGTGCGCCGCACGCGCGACAACAATTTTGATGACTGGAGGGGCGACGGGTGAAACCTTTCGCGCCGGGCCTGTTTGCGGCCGGGTCGCGATACCGCTTGGCGGCCGCGAATCCGCAGCTTGGTTTGCAACGATGCGACAAACCGTCCGGATGGGGTGACGCAACATCGCGGCCATGTTTGTGGCCGTCATGTTGCGCCTGCGCGCGGGCTATGTTAGCAAAGCCGCGATTTTGACGTCGCCGGGACACTCCGTCCCGGTTAGAAATCGAAGTTCCGTTTGAATTCCAAAGGGTTAGATCGATTGGCGCCGCAATTTCCGGCGACGGTTTCACCCTTGCGAATTCGACAGCTTAAAGAGCGCGCGAGTGGCAGCAGAAGATCAACCCGTTTCCGGCGTAGCCGGTCGCTATGCGATGGCTTTGTTTGACCTCGCCCGCGACGAAAAATCCGTCGACGCCGTCAAGGCCGACCTCGACAAGTTCGATGCGATGCTGGCCGAGAGCCAGGATCTGAACCGGCTGGTTCGCAGCCCGGTCTTCACCTCCGACATCCAGGGCAAGGCGCTGTCCGCCGTACTGGCGCAGGCGGGCATTACCGGCATTGCCGCCAACTTCCTGAAGTTGCTGACGGCCAATCGCCGCCTCTTCATCATCCGGGACGCCATCACCTCGTTCCGCGCCCTGGTCGCCAAGTTCAAGGGCGAAGCCACCGCCGACGTCACCGTCGCGGAAGCGCTCAATGACAAGAACCTCGACAGCCTCAAGGCCGCGCTGAAATCAGTGACGGGCAAGGATGTCGTTCTCAACGTGAAGGTCGATCCGTCGATCATCGGTGGGCTTATCGTCAAGCTCGGCAGCCGCATGGTCGATAGTTCGCTTCGCACCAAACTCAATTCGATCAAGCACGCGATGAAAGAGGCAGGCTGATGGACATCCGCGCCGCGGAAATTTCCGCGATCCTCAAGGACCAGATCAAGAATTTCGGCCAGGAGGCGCAGGTCTCCGAAGTTGGCCAGGTGCTCTCCGTCGGTGACGGTATCGCCCGCGTCTACGGTCTCGACAACGTTCAGGCCGGTGAAATGGTCGAGTTCGAGAACGGCACGCGCGGCATGGCGCTCAACCTCGAAACCGACAACGTCGGTATCGTGATTTTCGGCGCCGACCGCGAAATTAAGGAAGGCCAGACCGTCAAGCGCACCCGCGCCATCGTGGACACGCCGGTCGGCAAGGGTCTGCTCGGCCGCGTCGTCGATGCGCTCGGCAATCCGATCGACGGCAAGGGCCCGATCCAGGCGACCGAACGCAAGCGCGTCGACGTCAAGGCGCCGGGCATCATTCCGCGCAAGTCGGTGAACGAGCCGATGGCCACCGGCCTCAAGGCTGTCGACGCGCTGATCCCGGTCGGCCGCGGACAGCGCGAGTTGATCATCGGTGACCGTCAGACCGGCAAGACCGCGATCGCGCTCGACACCATTTTGAATCAGAAGGCGCTGAACGTTGCCGGAGCTCCCGAAAGTCAGAAGCTCTACTGCGTTTACGTGGCTATCGGCCAGAAGCGCTCGACCGTCGCCCAGTTCGTGAAGGTGCTCGAAGAGCAGGGCGCGCTGGAGTACTCGATCGTCGTCGCGGCCACCGCGTCCGATCCGGCGCCGATGCAGTACATCGCGCCGTTCACCGGCTGCACCATGGGCGAGTACTTCCGCGACAACGGCATGCACGCGGTCATCATCTATGACGACTTGTCGAAGCAGGCTGTCGCTTATCGCCAGATGTCGCTGCTGCTGCGTCGTCCGCCGGGCCGCGAAGCCTATCCGGGCGACGTGTTCTACCTGCACTCCCGTCTGCTGGAGCGCGCCGCGAAGCTCAACGACGAGCATGGCAACGGTTCGCTGACGGCGCTGCCGGTCATCGAAACCCAGGCCAACGACGTGTCGGCCTACATTCCGACCAACGTGATTTCGATCACCGACGGCCAGATCTTCCTCGAAACCGACCTGTTCTTCCAGGGCATCCGCCCGGCGGTGAACGTCGGTCTGTCGGTCTCGCGTGTAGGCTCCTCCGCTCAGACCAAGGCGATGAAGAAGGTCGCCGGCAAAATCAAGGGTGAGCTGGCGCAGTACCGCGAAATGGCGGCGTTCGCGCAGTTCGGCTCCGACCTCGACGCCTCGACCCAGCGCCTGCTGAACCGCGGCTCGCGCCTCACCGAACTCCTGAAGCAGCCGCAGTTCTCGCCGCTGAAGATGGAAGAGCAGGTTGTGGTGATCTGGGCCGGCACCAACGGCTATCTCGATCCGCTGCCGCTCAACAAGGTGCGCGCGTTCGAGGACGGTCTGTTGTCGCTGCTGCGCGGCAAGCACGCCGACATCCTCGACACCATCCGCGACACCCGCGACCTCAGCGATGAGACCGCCGGCAAGATCAAGAGCATCGTCGAAGGCTACGCCAAGACGTTCGCTTAATCGTCGTCATGGCCGGGCTTGTTCCGGCCATCCACGCTTGAGGTGTGGCGGCGAAGGACGACGTGGATGCCCGGCACAAGGCCGGGCATGACGAAATAAGGGTTCGCGACACGGCTAGGCCGGTCGCAAGGGTGAGCTGAGAATGGCTTCTCTAAAAGACATGCGTGTCCGCATCGCCTCGACCAAGGCGACGCAGAAGATCACCAAGGCCATGCAGATGGTGGCGGCGTCGAAGCTGCGCCGCGCGCAGAGCGCTGCGGAAGCGGCTCGGCCCTACGCGGAAAAGATGGATTCGGTGATTTCCAATATCGCCAGCGCCGCGGCGGGGTCGCCCGGCGGTTCGCCGCTGTTGATCGGCACCGGCAAGGATCAGGTGCATCTGCTGCTGGTCTGCACCGGCGAGCGCGGCCTGTCCGGCGCGTTCAACTCGGCGATCGTTCGTCTCGCCCGCGAGAAGGCTTACGCCCTGATGAACCAGGGCAAGGACGTGAAGTTTTTCTGCGTCGGCCGCAAGGGCTACGAGCAGCTTCGCCGTACCTTCGACAAGCAGATCATCGGCAACGTCGAATTGCGCTCGGTGCGCCAGCTCGGCTTCATCAACGCCGAGGATGTTGCTAAGAAGGTGCTGGCGCTGTTCGACGCCGGTGAGTTCGACGTCTGCACGCTGTTCTATTCGCGCTTCCAGTCGGTGATCTCGCAGATCCCGACCGCGCAGCAGGTGATTCCGTTGGAGGTTACGGCCCCTGCCGTGAACGCCACGGCCGCCAAGACCTCCTACGAATACGAGCCGGAAGAAGACGAGATTCTCTCGGGCCTGCTGCCGCGTAACCTCGCGGTGCAGATCTTCCGCGCCCTGCTCGAGAACAACGCCTCGTTCTACGGCGCGCAGATGACCGCGATGGACAACGCCACCCGCAACGCGGGCGAAATGATCCGCAAGCAGACCCTGATCTACAACCGCACCCGACAGGCGATGATTACGAAGGAACTGATCGAAATCATCTCCGGCGCCGAGGCGGTCTAAGTCGAAGGAGACGCAGCATGGCTTATGTCACCAAGGCGACGACCAAGGGCGGCCGCAACGGCCGCGCGATGCTCGATAATGGCGGCCTCGCGCTCGCCATGGGCCTGCCCAAGGAAATGGGCGGCGCGGGCGAAGGCCACAACCCCGAGCAGCTGTTCGCGCTCGGCTGGTCGGCGTGCTTCGGTCAGGCGGTGCTCGCGCTCGCCAAGAAGCATGGTCTTGACGGTCAAGCCGCTGAAGTCGGCTGCAACGTCACCATCGACAAGGACGAAGTCAGCTTCGCGCTGAAGGCCGAACTCTCGCTGCGCATTCCCGGCGCGGACAAGGAGAAGGTCAAGGCGCTGCTCGAAGACGCTCACAAGATCTGCCCGTATTCCCGGGCCACACGCAACAACGTGCCGGTGACGCTCAGCGTCCTCTGACACGCGTATTCGTTAAAGGAGACTCTCTATGGCTACAGCAGCCAACCAGGTCGGTCGTATTACCCAGGTCATCGGCGCCGTCGTCGACGTGCAGTTCGAAGGTCATCTGCCGGCGATTCTGAACGCGATCGAGACCAAGAACGGCAACAACCGTCTGGTGCTCGAAGTGGCGCAGCATCTCGGTGAATCCACCGTGCGCACCATCGCTATGGACACCACCGAGGGTCTGGTCCGCGGTCAGGACGTCACCGATACTGGCGCACCGATCCGGGTGCCGGTCGGTCCCGGCACGCTCGGCCGCATCATGAACGTGATCGGCGAGCCGGTCGACGAGCAGGGGCCGATCAAGGCCGACGACCTTCGCCCGATCCACGCGGAAGCGCCGTCCTACACCGACCAGTCGACCGAAGCTGAAATTCTTGTCACCGGCATCAAGGTCGTCGACCTGCTGGCTCCGTATGCCAAGGGCGGCAAGATCGGCCTGTTCGGCGGCGCCGGCGTCGGCAAGACGGTGCTGATTCAGGAACTGATCAACAACGTCGCCAAGGCGCACGGTGGTTACTCGGTGTTCGCCGGCGTCGGCGAGCGTACCCGCGAAGGTAACGACCTCTATCACGAGTTCATCGAATCCGGCGTGAACAAGAAGGGCGGCGGCGAAGGCTCCAAGTGCGCGCTCGTCTACGGCCAGATGAACGAACCGCCGGGCGCGCGTGCCCGCGTCGCGCTGTCGGGCCTCACGGTCGCCGA
>JAFKKM010000113.1 GCA_017305555.1 Hyphomicrobiales bacterium
AAGTTCATCCGCGACCTCAAGCTCGACCGCGCCAAGGTCAACATCAACGGCGGCGCGATCGCGCTCGGCCATCCGATCGGCGCCACCGGTTCGATCCTGATCGGCACCGCGCTCGACGAACTGGAGCGCAGCGGCGGACGCTACGGCCTCGTCACCATGTGCGCTGCTGGCGGCATGGCTCCCGCCATCATCATCGAACGCATCTGAACGCAAAGGGATTTGACATCATGAAGCTTGATTCTTCGGTCGCCGCCGTTGTCACTGGCGGCGCCTCGGGGCTTGGTGCGGCCACCGCACGGGCGCTGGCCTCCTATGGCGTGAAGGTTGCGTTGTTCGATTTCAATGAAGAGAAGGGCGAAGCCGTCGCCAAGGAAATCGGCGGCGTGTTCTGCAAGGTCGACGTCACCTCCGACGAGCAGGTTGACGCCGGCTTCGCCAAGGCACGCGCGGCGCACGGCCAGGAGCGCATCCTGATCAATTGCGCCGGCACCGGCAACGCGGTGAAGACCGCCGGTCGCGACAAGAAGACCGGCGAAGCCACCCACTTCCCGATCGATGCCTTCAACCGCATCATCCAGATCAATCTCGTCGGCACCTTCCGCTGCATCGCCAAGTCGGCGAAGGGAATGCTGTCGCTGGAGCCGCTGGAGCACGGCGAGCGCGGCGCCATCGTCAACACCGCTTCGGTCGCCGCCGAGGACGGCCAGATGGGCCAAGCCGCCTATTCGGCTTCGAAAGCCGGCGTCGTCGGCCTGACGCTGCCGGTGGCACGCGACCTGATGAGCGAAGGCATTCGCGTCAACACCATCCTGCCGGGCATCTTCAACACGCCGCTGCTGCAAGGCGCGCCGGACAACGTCAAGGCGGCGCTGAGCGCCTCGGTGCCGTTCCCGAAGCGTCTCGGAATGCCGGAGGAATATGCGCATCTGGCGTTGACCATGATCACCAACGGTTACTTCAACGGCGAGGACGTCCGCCTCGACGGCGCCATCCGCATGGCGCCGCGCTAAGGCGCGCTGCTCCACAGCAACATCGTCATGGCCGGGCTCGTCCCGGCCATCCACGTCTTTGAGCTTGCAACGTTTGAACGTGGATGCCCGGGCAGAAAGCCGGGCATGACGAACTAAATCGAATGCATCGTGCGTCAAGCAATCACGGGAGTCGAAACAATGTCCGATGAAAATCCGGTTCTCACTGAAGTCCGCGGTCCGATTCTGATCGTCACCTTGAATCGCCCGGAAGCGAAGAACGCCGTCAATCTTGCGCTTGCGAAGGCTGTGGCGGCGGCGATGGACAAGCTCGATACGGACGACAGCCTGGCCGTCGGCATCATCACCGGAGCGGGCGGCACTTTCTGCTCCGGTATGGATCTCAAGGGCTTCTTGAAGGGCGAGCGGCCTTTCGTTCCGGGGCGCGGCTTCGCCGGTCTCGCTGAAGCACCGCCGAAGAAGCCGTTGATCGCGGCGGTGGACGGCTATGCGCTCGCGGGCGGCATGGAGATTGCGCTGTCGTGCGACATGATCGTTGCCAACCGCAACGCCAAGTTCGGCATTCCCGAGGTGAAGCGGGGCCTTGCCGCCGCTGCCGGCGGATTGATCCGGATGCCGCGCCAGATGCCGTTCCGGGTGGCGATGGAATATGCGCTGACCGGCGAGTTCTTCGGTGCGGAGCGCGCTTACGAACTTGGCATCATCAACCGCGTTACCGATGGCGTAGCGCTCGACGCGGCGCTTGAACTGGCGAAGACCATCGGCGCCAACGGCCCGCTTGCGGTGAAGGCCTCCAAGCAGGTCGTCGTTCAGTCGCGGCTCTGGAGCGAAGACGAGATGTGGAAGAAGCAACAGGACATCGTTGCGCCGATTTTCACGTCCGAGGACGCGCGCGAGGGCGCGGCCGCTTTCGCCGAGAAGCGCGCGCCGAACTGGAAGGGCAAGTAAGCCTTGCGTCTTCTGCCGCTGACAATTGCGATGGCGACATAGAAATCGAAACGCGATCCGTCTCGCTGCGAGTGGATCGCGTTTTCTCGTGACAGCTTCATTCAAGGGACATCGATGCGCAATTTCACCGAAGACCAGCTCATTTTCCGCGAGGCTTACCGGAAATTCCTGGCGAGCGAGATCACCCCGCATATGGAGGAATGGCGCGAAGCCGGCATCGTTGACCGCGACGCCTTCAAGAAGGCCGGCGATCAGGGCTTCCTGATGATCTGGCCGGATGAGAAATACGGCGGCATGGGCGATACCGATTTCCGCTACGAGCAGATCATCATCGAGGAAACCGCGCGCTCCGGCGGCAAGGGCTGGTTCAACACGCTCCACAGCCGTCTCGTCGGTCCTTATTTCCAGCGGTTCGGCACCGAGGAGCAGCGCGAGCGTTTCCTGCCGAAATGCGTGACGGGCGAGACCATTCTCGCTATCGCCATGACCGAGCCCGGCGCGGGCTCCGACCTCGCCGGGATGCGCACCACGGCCGAGGACAAGGGCGATCACTTCCTGCTCAACGGCTCGAAGACCTACATCTCCAACGGCATCAATTCCGATGTTGTCATCGTCGCCGCCAAGCTCGCGGGCGCGGAGAAGAAACACGCCATGGTGCTGCTCATCGTCGAGCGCGGTATGGAAGGTTTCGAGCGCGGTCGCAACCTCAAGAAGATGGGAATGCCGGCGCAGGACACCGCCGAACTGTTCTTCAACAACGTGAAGGTGCCGAAGGACAACGTGCTCGGCGAGCCGGGCAAGGGCTTCTATTACCTGATGCAGGGCCTTGCCGAGGAGCGGCTGATTTCAGCCGTCGGCTGCATTTCCAATGCGCGCCGGGCCTTCGATATCACGCGCGACTACGTGATGGACCGCAAGCTGTTCGGCAAGCCGCTCTCCGAGCAGCAGAACACCCAGTTCCGCATGGCGGAGATGGATGCCGAGATCGACCTCGTGCAGGTCTATGTCGATCACTGTGTGGCCGAGCACAACGCCGGACGCCTCACCACCAACATGGGCGCGAAAGCCAAGATGATGGCGTCCGAGGTGGAGTGGAAGATGCTCGATCTTGGCGTGCAGTTGCACGGCGGCGCGGGCTTCATGGACGAATATCCGATCAG
>JAFKKM010000055.1 GCA_017305555.1 Hyphomicrobiales bacterium
GGACGACCGGGTCGCGTGTCTCCTGATGTTAGCGGGCGCTGGCGGTGGCGACAGCGGAGTTCGGTTCGCCGAGCGAAACCCATACGTTGGGATTGCTCTGCGACTGCCGCTTGACGAAGCGGTAGCCGGTCTCGGTCCAGGCGACGACTTCCTCGTTCTGGTTATCGAGGATGAATTCGCCCTTGTTCGATTTCACCGTGAGCACGGCGTGGCCTTCGCCCTTCTTGTCGCGCACCACGGTGATCAGCAGAGCTTCGCGCGGCCAGCCGGCATCGATCAGCATCTTGCGCTTGAGCAGGACGTAGTCTTCGCAATCGCCATAACCGTCGGTCGGCAGCGACCACTTCTCGACGACGCCCCAATGCTCCATGTCGGTCATCGGCTTGATGGTGTCGTTGACCCAGCGATTGACGCGCAGCAAATCCTTCCATGCGCTTTGCGACATCACGATATCGCGGGCCTGCGTCGCGCCGCCCCGGCACTCGCCCGGATTCTCGGCGCAGAATTCGACCCAGCCGATCGGCGAGCGCGTGGTGTCGCCAAGGCTGGCATATTGCACGCGGTCGTTACCGGCGTGCGCAGCTGTCGTTAGTCCGAACAGGATGGCGATGATCGCCAATCCTTTCCCCTGTCCCCGTTTAAACATTGTGGCCCCCGTTTCTTGTTGGGACCACTATTCGCACAAAGGATTTGCAGCGCGGCTAAGTCGCTGAAGTACAATTGAGATGAATGCAGATCAATACTTCAAGAAATTCGATCTTTACTTGAATTGAATTTGTCTCAAATTTTACAGATCGGCATTTGGTTCAAATTTTATCGATTAACCGGCGAAAGGCCGCAAATCTGCGGGCGCAATGCAGTCGAAAGCTGCCGCGTTAACGCGGTTCTTGAGCGCGAAATGAGGCTTTACCCGCGGCTGGGCGGGTTTGAGCGTCGTGGTCGAGGGGGATTGGGGTGGTCCGCGCGTTTACCGGGCGGTGACGCTATCTTCGAGTGTCTCGGCAAGTTGCTCGTGAAGGAATTCAAGCGCGAAGCCTTCGTCGAGATGACGGACTACCCGCGCCTGGACCTGACCGAGCGACACCAGCGACTTGATCGGCGGATGATATTCCGCCGCAATGGCCGCGCCGGACAGTGACAGGTCGATGATTCGGCAGGTCATGCGCTGGCCATCCTCCAGCGTCAGGATCGCGATCGGATTGCGCGGGATGAGACGATCGTGCCTGCGATCCTCGGGAAGGTTGAGGATGTCGCGATTGGCAAGCCAGGTTAGTTGCGCGGCGAGCTTGTCGCGCTTGCGTGGCGTTGCGCCGACGCTCATCGCGAAGCCATTGTCGATGATGCGCGTGATCTTGCCTTCGACGCGACCGACATGATCGAGATAGGCGATAACGCGGTCGCCAACATTACCGATGCCCGGCGCCAGCATCGCGACGCCGCCGGGCGACATGTTGATCACCTGGCACGGATATTCGCGCCGATCCGGCAGCATGTAACGTCCGAGCAGGTGAACCTTCACCCGCTGGAAGCGCCGCCGCTCTTCGGCGGCCGGATGCTCGGACTGTTTTTGCGCGAAAGCCATACTGAATTGCACCGGGTGGGCCGGGTCACGGATATGGATAAACCCTACGGTGCTCAGGGTTAACGCGACGTTACAGGCGGACTCCACGACGAGCCCAAACGTCAGACCAGACCTTCGTAGACCATCAGTCCGCGTGCGACCGCCAGCTTTCTGAGGATGCGTGGCGCGAAGCGCTGTGGTGGGTGTCCCATATAGCGCCAGGACGTCAGTGCCAGGTCGGTGAGGGCGTGGGCGCCATCCACGAACGGGACGATCAGCCCGGTCAGGCTGATCGGCATGTGGTTGCGGGTGTTGAACGGCAGCAGCAGCAGTTCGAGCGGAACCGGGCGCCCCTCTGACGTTCGTGCGGTAACACCGACGACGGCAGCGAGTTTGTCGGCGTTGACCGCGTCGAGGATGTCCTCGATCTCGATGCGGCTCGCCGGTTGGAACAGCGACGCGAACGCCTCGCCCTTGAGATCGTGGCCAAGCAATGCGCAGACGCGCGTTCCCGCCACCCGGAACGGATATCCGGCAGCGGGGTCGTAGGACAGCACGAAGATATCGCCGAGCAGTTCGCGTACTGGACCCGGCTCCAGTTCGCTCCGATCCGGAGCTGGGTTAATGCCGCGCTTTTCGTCCCAATAGGCGAAAAACTCCCGGCTTGCTGGATGTTTCATGACCCAAACCTGGCTTGCGGTTGGCCCCGACGGGACAGAGTTGTCCCGTTCTCATGCACCGCAATCCCCTTCCTTGTTGTTGCAGGGGACGCTGTGCAGCGTCCATGCCTGGACAGGGGCTCCCCCAGGTCTTTGTGCCGTTAAGGTTAAATTCACCATGAATTTTAACGCACCGGTAACCGACGTGCTGCCGCGCCGATGACGACATCCGCGTTAACGATAGATTCACTATCAGCTTTGGGTTTCGCGAAGTTGCGGTAGTATCGATTTACTCTAGGACGTGCAGATAACTCCGGGTTTGAACTGTCGCCGGCTTCTCCAAGGGCTTGCGAAGGCAGACACCGGCAGGGTGGTTGAGAACAGAAGATCGGCAGTGACGCGGGGAGGGGTGGGGGATCCTCACGTGACAGGACCGGCATAGGCAAAAAGGCAGCGTTTCTCAGGCGCTGCCTTTTTCTTTGCTCCTATGCGAAAGTTCGAGACGGTTGTTGGCGAGATCGTCATGCGGCCCATTCGTCCGCAGCAGCATCGGTCGGCAACCGGGGCGGGCGCTTTATCGCAAAGCGCGTTCATCTATTGGGTCCGTCTGTTCCATGGGCTTGCGCTGACCGCTCAAGCCGCCTATTGGGGCCCATGCTCATGTGAGCCCGGTCTTTTCAGGCATCCGACGTTGGACCCCCGTCTTCCTCAACGCGAACCGATCCTTACGCTTCCCGGCGCGCTGACGGCCTATGTCGGGCTGCTGATCGCGATCCATGCAGTGCGGACACTGTTGCTGCCGATCGAGTGGGACTATTGGGTGCTCGAGGTCTTTAGCTTCATCCCGAAGCGATACGACACCTCGCTCCTGGCTATACCTATCGCTGGAGGAACCGGCGCGAAGGTCTGGACATTCTTCACTTATTCGCTGCTGCACGCCAACCTGACGCATATCGCTTTCAACATCCTGTGGTTGTTGCCGTTCGGCAGCGCCGTTGCACGGCGGTTCGGTGCGATCCGCTTTTTTGTCTTCATGGCGGTGACCGCCGCTGCCGGGGCAGCGGCGCACTTGCTGACCCACGAACATGCCATTGCGCCGATGATCGGCGCATCGGCATCGGTATCCGGTGCCATGGCCGCGGCGATCCGTTTCGCTTTCGTGCGCGGCGGATTTCTCTCGTTCCGCCGCGGCGATGCCGACGCCGCGGCAACTGTCCCGGCACAACCTTTGTTGCGCGCGTTGCGCGACCCGCGCGTGCTGGCATTTCTGGCGGTCTGGTTCGGCATCAACATCGTGTTCGGCGTCGGCTCCATCGGCATCGGGACCGAGGGCGTTTCGGTGGCCTGGCAGGCGCATATCGGCGGCTTCTTTGCCGGGCTGCTGCTGTTCTCGCTGTTCGATCCGGTGCCGCGCCGCGGCGGCCGGGTTGCGACGCCGCCGGTATCGGACTGATCCGATCCCCACGCGAAGTTCCCTCGCTTGCGGGGTCGCGTGATTTCATCCATCATTCCGTTGCATTCAGGCGAGGTGCGGGGCGCGGCTTCTGATGGCGCTGCCCACCCGATCGCGTGAACGAGACGCGTCTGTTCGTCACATGCGCGTGAACAAAGTTGGCGCTGAAGGGTTGCCTGAAGGCGAAGAAGGTCGAGATCGCGTGTCTCGTCCGCGCGATCGCTTTTTGGGAGGCGACTATGACCGTGCGCTCTATTCTTGATACCAAGGGTCATCACATCGTTAGCATCGAGCCCGACCTTAAACTGTCGGACGCGGTCAAGCTTCTCGCGGAGCGGCGCATCGGCGCTGTTCTGGTGATCAAAAATCAGCGGATCGAGGGGATTTTATCGGAGCGGGACATCGTGCGGGTGTTGGGTCAGCGCGGCGCGAGCGCGCTCGACGAGCCGGTGCGCGAGGTCATGACCCGCAAAGTGGTCGGCTGCCGGGAAAAGGACACCGTCGCCGAGATCATGGAACGCATGACCGCCGGTAAGTTCCGGCATTTGCCGGTGCTGGAAGGCGACATGATCGTCGGTCTGATTTCAATCGGCGACGTCGTCAAATGGCGGGTCATGGAGTTCGAGCGTGAGCAGGCGGCGCTCCAGGATTATATCAAGACCGCCTGACAAGATGTCTTGAAGGCGACCGCCATCATCGGGGGATTTTCCGACCCGCTGACGATGGCGGCTACTCGCTGTTGGCCTCGTCCACCGTCGTGCCAGGCGCGAGGATGTCGATGGCTTCCTGAATCGCCTCGATGGCCCGCTCGGCGGCGCGCGCGCCGTGGGCGATGGCTTCTTCGGCGCGATGGAATTCGAACCAGCCGATTTGGCCGACACGCGGTGCGATCAGGAGATCGGGCGGATCGCCAGCCAGCCGCGCGCGCGTGATGCGATCCTGCATGATGTTGAAGGCGTCGATCATCACGGTGGAAATGCCGGGACGGCCGCCGCCACCGAAGAACTCGCGTTTCATCGTGCGCTCCGGCGAGGAGAAAAACTTGCCGATGCCGCGTTTCGGGGACGGCGGCGCTTCCTCGACCATTGGCGGCAACGGATCGGGCGCAGTGCCGTGCGAGAAGATGGTTGTGGCGTGGCCGAAGACGTCGGTGCTCAGGTTGGCGGCAATGACGATTTCAGCGCCGAGCGCGCGCGCCGTCGACACCGGCACCGGATTGACCAGCGCGCCATCGACCAGCCAGCGGTCGCCGACCAGAAACGGCGCAAAGATGCCCGGCAGCGCGAACGACGCGCGCATCGCATCGACAACGCGGCCATGAGTCAGCCAGATTTCGTGACCGGTGCGGACCTCGGTTGCCACCGACGCGTATTTGACCGGGAGATCTTCGATCAGCGTTTCACCGAGCGCAGCTTCCAGTTGGGCGGCGAGCTTGTCGCCGCCGATCAGGCCGGAGCCGTTCAGCTTGATGTCGAGATAGCCGAAGATATTGCGCGGTTGCAGGCCGCGCGCCCATTCTTCCAGCTTGTCGAGGTGCCCCGACGCATACGTGCCGCCGACAACCGCGCCGATCGAAGTGCCAACCACGACGTCGGGCACAATGCCGTGTGCGATCAACGCGCGCAGAATGCCGATGTGAGCGAATCCGCGCGCCGCGCCGCCGCCGAGCGCCAGACCGACGATCGGCCGTCGGGTTGGGCCCAGGCCGACTTTAACGCGGCCGTTGCCGTTGTTCGGTGTTTTCCCCATCGGACTCTCAAGGTTGCGGGTCGGGGATAGTCCCAATGGGCCGAAAATGCCAGCGATCCGAGGCTGCGATTGACTGATGCGACGCTGGCTCATGGCTTGGGCGTTGCCTTCGACCTTGAGGCTTGAATTCGCCGCGTTTTAAGTCAAAAAGCAGCCCGATGATGTTCTTGGGCGGCAGCAGCGGAAAAGCCAAGGCGGGCGCGGCATGGGCGTGCGTCCTCGCATGTCTGTGGATGCTCGCATGGGCAACGCCGGTCGCGGCACAACTGTTCAGCGATCGTCCGCCGCCTGTGCCGCCGGCGTCGGTTCCGGAAGCGCCGTCCGCGCCTGCTATCAGCCTTGCGCCGCCGTCAGGCCCGGCATCCAGTCCGCCGCTGCCGGCGGCATTGACGCAACCTCCCGTGGCCGCCGTTACGCCACCGCCGGCTGCCGCGGTCACGCCGGTCGCCCCGGCGCCGAACCATGCAGTGCTGGCGCTGACGGCGCGCTACGGCAAGGATCTGCCGGTCATCAATGGTGGACTGATCTGGCGTGTCTTCTCGGACAAACCGGACGAAAGCGGCGCATTCAAACTGATCCGTGAGGACAAGGGCGCGACGCCGAACATCGTGCTGCCGCCGGGCAACTACATCGTCCATGTCGCACTCGGACTCGTCACCGCGGCGCGCTCCGTCACTGTGCGCTCCGACACCGATCGCGAATCGTTTCTGTTGCCGGCGGGCGGGCTGCGCATCGAGGGGCGCGTCGGCACGTCGAAAATTCCGGCGAACCAGATTTCCTTCAGCGTCCACAAAGGCAGCCAGTTCGATTCCGGCGGCGAAAGCCCGGCGTTGGTACCGAACGCGACACCCGGCGATGTGGTGATCCTGCCCGAGGGCACCTACAACATTATCTCGAACTACGGCGACGCCAATTCGGTGGTGCGTTCCGACATTCGCATCCAGGCCGGCAAACTGACCGACGCGACGATCACGCATCGCGCAGCGGTGATCACGCTCAAGCTGGTGGGCGAGAAGGGCGGCGAGGCGCTGGCCAATACGGCTTGGTCGGTGATTACGCCCGGCGGCGACGTCGTCAAGGAATCGATCGGCGCGTTTCCGCGCGTAATTCTGGCCGAAGGTGAATACCGCGCTATCGCCAAGAACGAAGGCAAGGTGTTCGAGCAGTCCTTCAACGTCGTCAACGGCGTTGACCGCGAAGTCGAAGTGATCGCGCGATAACTCGCGCGACGGAATCCGATCAGAACTTCGTTACGATATCTGCCAGCACCGGGCGCGGACGATCCTCGTTCGGCTTGTCCGATTTGCCGATGTGAACGAAACCGGCGAGCTGTTCGTCGGCATTGAGGCCGAGCCCCGTGAGCACGTCGCGATCGTAGGCGAACCAGCCGGTCAGCCAGTTAGCGCCATAGCCGAGCGCAGTCGCCGCGGTGACGATGTTCAGCGCGCTCGCGCCTGCGGAGAGTTGCTGCTCCCATGGCGGCACCTTGGGATGCGTCTTCGGTGAACTGACCACGGCGATGACGAGCGGCGCTTCGGTGAGGCTCGCGCGGGCACGCGCGATGTCATCGGCCGCAGCATCCGGATTTCGCTTGGTGAAGACATCCGCGATGACGGCGCCGGCGCGGTCGCGCGCCTCTCCCTGAAAAACGATGAAGCGCCACGGCGCCAGCTTGCCGTGATCGGGGACGCGCGCGCCGATGGTCAGGATGGTTTCGAGTTCGCTCTCGGTCGGCGCATTGCCGTTCATATCGCGCGGCTTCACCGAGCGGCGGGCTTTCAGGAAATCGATCATGTCGGACATTTATTCGGATTGCTCTTCGATGGCGTGATTCAAGTATCGGCAGGCGAGGTCGGCCGATCGTCTTGCAACGATGTAAAGCCTGCGCGGCCCGGCACAAGGCCGGGTCGCGCGACTTCGATGCAATCTAAAGGTCGGCCGCCGCGGCTTCCGCGCGGGCGCGCTTGACGTCCGGCGGGGTCGCTTCCTCGACCAGCGCTGCCAACGCCTCGGCGAGCGGCAACACGGTCTGGCCGTCGTGGCCGAGGCGGCGGATCGACACCGAATGGGTTTCGGCTTCCTTCTTGCCGACCACGAGCAGCGCCGGGATCTTGGCGAGCGAATGTTCGCGCACCTTGTAGTTGATCTTCTCGTTGCGCAGATCGAGTTCGACGCGCAGCCCCGCGCGCTTCGCGGCGGCGGCGACCTGCTTGGCGTATTCATCGCCTTCCGAGGTGATCGTGGTGACGATCGCCTGCACCGGCGCGAGCCACAGCGGGAAGTGCCCGGCGAAGTGCTCGATCAGAATGCCGGTGAAGCGTTCCATCGAACCGCAGATCGCGCGATGAACCATGATCGGGACTTTCTTCGAACCGTCGGCATCGATGTAGAATGCGCCGAACAACCCCGGCAGGTTGAGATCGACCTGCGTGGTGCCGCACTGCCAGTCGCGGCCGATGGCGTCGCGCAGCACGTACTCGAACTTCGGCCCGTAGAACGCGCCTTCGCCCGGATTGATCGCGGTCTTGATCCGGCCACCCGACTTGCTTTCGATCTCGCGCAGCACGGTCGCCATCACGCGCTCTGCGTGATCCCAGCTCTCATCGGTGCCGACGCGCTTCTCCGGCCGCGTCGAGAGCTTGACCACGATGTCACCGAAGCCGAAATCCGAATAGGTCGAGAGGATCAGTTCGTTGATCTTCAGGCATTCCTCGGCGAGCTGCTCCTCGGTGCAGAAGACATGCGCGTCGTCTTGCGTGAAGCCGCGCACGCGCATCAGGCCGTGCATCGCGCCGGACGGTTCGTAGCGATGAACAATGCCGAATTCCGCCATGCGCAGCGGCAGGTCGCGATAGCTCTTCAGGCCGTGCTTGAAGATTTGCACATGGCCGGGACAGTTCATCGGCTTGAGCACGAACCAGCGTTTGTCCTCCGCCTCGTCGCCGGCCGATTGCGCCGCGAACATGTTTTCGCGGTACCAATTCCAGTGGCCCGAAGTTTCCCACAGCACCTTGTCGAGAATCTGCGGCGCGTTGACCTCGTCGTAGTCGCCGGCGAGGCGACGACGCATGTAGGCCACCAGTGACTGGAACAGCGCCCAGCCCTTGGCGTGCCAGAACACGACGCCGGGGCCTTCCTCCTGGAAATGAAACAGATCCAGTTCGCGGCCGAGCTTGCGGTGGTCGCGTTTCTCGGCTTCCTCGATCTGTTTCAGGTAGGCGTCGAGTTCTTCCTGCTTGGCGAAGGCGGTGCCGTAGATTCGCGTCAGCATCGGATTGTTGCTGTCGCCGCGCCAGTAGGCGCCGGCCACCTTCATCAGCTTGAAGGCGTTGCCGATCTTACCGGTCGAGGTCATGTGCGGACCACGGCACAGATCGAACCAGTCGCCCTGATAATAAATCTTGATCGGCTCGTCGCCGGGGATGGCATCGACCAGTTCGACCTTGAAGGCTTCGCCCTTGTCGCGGAAGACCTGCTTGGTCTTTTCGCGATCCCAGACGTCCTTGGTGAAGGGTTGGTCGCGCGCGATGATCTCGCGCATCTTCTTTTCGATGGCGGCGAAGTCGTCGAGCGTGAACGGTTCGTTGCGGAAGAAGTCGTAATAGAATCCGTTCTCGATCACCGGGCCGATGGTCACCTGCGTGCCCGGCCACAGCGACTGCACGGCTTCGGCGAGCACGTGCGCGCAATCGTGGCGGATCAACTCCAACGCACGGGGATCGTCGCGATTGATGAATTCGATGCGCGCGCTCTGCTCGATCGGATCGGCCAAGTCGGCGACCACGCCATCCAGCGCCATCGCCACGGTGCGCTTGGCAAGCGACGGCGAGATGCCCTTGACGATTTCGAGGCCGGTTACGCCCCTGGTGACATCGCGGCGAGCGCCATCGGGAAAGGTGAGGGTGACGTTCAAGGATTCGGCGGGCTTGAGGTTGGCGAGGCCGAACTGGAATCCTGAAGCGGGCGGGGGGGTATTTGACATTCTAATCTCCTCTGGCTCACTCCTGCGAACGGGCGCAGGTAAGCGGAAAGCAGCGGTATAGCAGTCGCCCGGCGACTTGCAACGCTTGAAAAGCACCCCAGCGATCCCAGATAGAACCGGCTCGACGCCCTCAGGCAGGCGCCAAGGTTATTGTGGACGCTTTGCTGATAATTCATGCAATTGCATCAAAATCGTGATATGAGGGTCGGGTGAAGTCATCGTTTGCCCCCACCGCGTTATTGCTCGGCAATTTTGTCATCGGCACCTCGATCATGGGGCCGAGCGGCATGTTGGGCGAATTGTCGTCCGATCTCGGCGTTTCGATCCGCGATGCGGGCCTGTTGATCACCTTCGGCGCGGCTGTGCTGTTTATCTGTTCGCCGCTCAGTGCCTGGCTCACCGGTCGATTCGACCGCCGCAAATTTCTCAGCGGCCTCATTGTGTTGCTGGCGCTGTGCAATGTGGCGTCGGCTTTCGCGCCTGACTACGCGACGCTGATGGCGATCCGGCTGCTGATGATGGTGGTGGCGGCGCCATTCACGCCGCAAGCCGCCGGCACGGTGAGCTTGATTGTGCCGGCCGAGAAGCGCGGCAGCACGATCGCTTACATCTTCCTCGGCTGGTCGCTGGCGGCCGCGGCCGGGTTGCCGATGGTCACCATCATCGCCAGCCATGCCGGGTGGCGAACGGCATATCTGTGCATCGCGGCCCTGTCATTCATCGGCTTTCTGTTGCTGGTCTGGCGATTGCCGCCGCGTGTGAGCGGCGTTGCGGTCGAACTCAAGACGTGGGTTTCGCTCGGCCGCAATCCGCTGGTGGTTCTGTTGCTGCTGATCACCATTCTTCAGATGTCCGGTCAGTTCATCATCTTCACATTCATGGCGCCGCTTCTAACGCGCCTCGCGCAAGCGACCCCGACTGCTATCGCAGTGGTGTTCGCACTCTACGGCGTCTTCGGATTCATCGGTAACGTGATGGCCTCGCAACTGGTCGACCGTTGGGGCGGTTACCGCACATCGCTGGTGTTCGTCGTGGTGCTGCTGACCGGTATGGCGATCTGGGCCGCCGGAGCCGGGACGCTCGCCATCATGGCGGTCGGCGTCAGCGTGTGGGGAATCGGATTTGCATCGACGAACTCGATGCAGCAAGTCCGCCTGGTCGGCGCGGCGCCGCCATTCGCCGGTGCATCGGTCTCCCTCAACACGTCAGTCTTGTATGTGGGACAGGCGATTGGCTCTGCCATCGGTGGCGTGATGTTCGCGCACGATACGCTTTTTGCGGCCGGCTACGTCGCGGTCGCATTTGTGATTGCCGCGCTGCTGGTGGTGCTGGCGACCCGACGTTTCGAAGCGGTGGGAGAGAGCGCTTGAAGCGTTCTTGTGTCAGTCGCAGATACGGGTCAACATCGCACGGAAATTAACGCCGGGAAGCTGCATCGCGTCGCCTTGCAGTTCGACAATGTCGCCGGTCATTGCGCCCTTCAAGGTCAACGTCACCCTGTCGACGCCGAACAGCGGTTTGAAGGTCGGGTCCTGATTGTGCCGCTGGGTCGAAACCTTGACCACAATCTCGTCGCCGGTGCCGCTGTAGCTGCCGATAAATGCAAAAGCCGTGTTGCCGCCTCGGACCTTGCCGTCGATGGCATAAACGACGCCGCAGCCTGTTCCGTGAACCGTGTGGAACTCGACCGAATAAAGTCCGTTACGCACGCAAGCCCGCCGCGATCGTCATGATGCCCGATCCAATCCTATGACTTGGAGAGTTGAGTAACAATCGGGAACTTGTGCGAGGCTGTGCTTTCACGCGCGGCAAATTTGCAGCCGATCAATCCGCGTATCGATCTGGTACGAACTCGGTATCGTTGACGCCGCGCCAGCGCCCGTAGCGCCATGGCAAATACCATTTTGCCGAGGGTGGCCGCATTAGCGGAACATTATCGATGCCCGACGTTCCCCACGGCTGGCAGCGTAACAGGCGTGCCAGCGTCATCCAGCCGCCGGCCCACAAGCCGAAGCGGCCGATCGCCTCATCCGCGTAGACTGAGCAGGTCGGGAGGTGGCGGCAGTTGTAGCCGACCAGTGGTGATAACGTGTGGCGATAACACCAGATCGCCGCTTGCCCGGTGCGGCGTGGCAGGTTTTGCAGCATTGCCGCGCAATGGGGGCAGGGCGTTGACATCGGCGTTCAGGCTTCCTGATCGGCGGGTTGCGCGAGTGGAACCGTTTGGGTTGGCATTTGCGACACACTTACTGAAATATCGCACGTTTGATATCGCAAGGCAGCAAAAGACAGTTGGAGAGTGATGCGCGCCCGACTAGGCTTGTTCGTGACAAATTGATTGCGCTTTATCATCCGGCCGATTTGACGTTGCGGTCGGGGAGGGGATTTTGTGAGCGCCGCTGTTTTGCTGAAAGCTCGCGTCTCGACGACGCTGATGATCGCGCTCGCGGCGATTTCGCTGGGCGTGATGGCCATCGCGGCGTGGCCGGCGCGCGCCCGCGATGTCGTCGACGTCCGCAAGTTGCCGATGCGGTTCGAGTGGGTTCCCTGCCAGGAACAGTGTCGCGGCTGGATCAGCGCGACGGGCGTGATCACTTCTGAGACGCCGAAAGCCTTCGAGGATTTTGCCCATGGCCGCGATCTGAGGGGCGCCACGATGGTGCTCGATTCAAGCGGCGGTTCGGTGAACGACGCGATCGCGCTTGGTCGCATGTGGCGGGGACTTGGCCTGTTGACCACGGTGGGCGCGACGATCGACAGCCCGAGGTCGGCGACCGGGACCGCCGCCGTGATTCCGGATGCGTCGTGCGAGTCGATGTGCGTTTTCTTGTTGCTCTCCGGCAAGGTGCGTTATGTGCCGCCGGGGGCGCGGGTGCGCGTTCATCAGATCTGGATGGGTGATCGTGCCAACGATGCGCGCGCTGCCAACTACACGGCGCAGGATCTGATGATCGTCGAGCGCGATATTGGCCGCCTTGCCAAGTACACCTTCGACATGGGTGGCTCTGGCGATCTTCTGGAATTGGCACTGAGCATCCCACCGTGGGAAGCTCTGCATCAGTTGTCACAGGCTGAATTGCGTCGGACCAACATCGTGACCACGGACGCGGTTGCCGACGTGTTGCCGCAGCGGACGATTGAATCCGAAACGCCGGTTGCGGCGGGGGATCGAAAGCCGATTCAGGACCGGTTTTCGAGCAGCGCTGTGAGCGTCGCGGTAGCGCCGTCGAGCATCAAGGCCACGAAAACAGCAGAAGCAGCGCCCCCGGTCAGCGGGGCCGCGACGCCGGGGCCAGCTCAGGTTCAATAATAGCACGACGACTTCTCGTCAGCTTTCCGCACCGCTGAGCTGTGTCGCTTTGGCCTCGATCTGTCCGATGGCGTCGACGACGGCGTCGAAGGTCAGCATCGTCGAGGCGTGGCGGGCCTTGTAGTCCCGCACCGGCTCGAGGAATGCGATATCGGCCCATTTGCCGTCCGGCGGCGGGCCGTTTTCCTTCAGCATCCGACGGACGGTTTCACGCAACTCCCGCAATTCGTCCGCCGTCGAGCCGACCACATGCTGGGCCATGATCGAGGAAGAGGCCTGTCCCAAGGCGCAGGCCTTCACGTCATGGGCGAAGTCGGTCACGACCGGACCATCCATCTTGAGGTCCACCTTGACGGTCGAGCCGCAGAGCTTGGAATGGGCGGTGGCGGTGGCGTCGGGGGAAGCCAGACGCCCCAGTCTTGGAATATTCCCGGCCAGGGCGATGATGCGCTGATTATAGACGTCGTTGAGCATGATAGTTGAAGCCCGGACTTGCGCCGATCGGATCGGTCGCTCCGGTATCCGCCCTTGGCGGTCCGGTTCACTACCCTATATAAGTGGCGGTACGAGAAAATACAGTCTCGTCAGCCGTCGGCCGGAAGATCGAGCGATTTGAGCCGATAGCGATGATGCCAGAATGGTCGGACTCAGGCGTCCGGTGGCCCTTTGGTCGCCCCGTCTGCCCGGTGACACTCCGGCCCGCTGGGCCGGTCGAACGGAGTGAGGATGGACGCATTGATCAAACCGCTGCGCGCGGGCAAGGCCGCCGATGACAAATCTTCAGCGCTTGAGACCAAGGGCACGGATTTGCGCGTACCCGAGGGCCGGCCTGCCCAGTTGGACCCCTCGGATTATCTGGAGGCGGCGGTTCGCCCCGATCAGCCCCGGCCGTCGCGCGACGAGGCCGAGCAGGCGGTGAAGACCCTGCTTTCGTACATCGGTGAGAACACCGGGCGTGAAGGATTGCTGGATACGCCGCGCCGGGTGGTGGAAGCCTTCGACGAATTGTTCCAGGGTTATCAGCAGTGCCCGACGGAAGTCCTCAACCGGACCTTCGGCGAAACTGCCGGCTATGACGATTTCGTGCTGGTGCGGGACATTCCGTTCACCTCGCATTGCGAGCACCACATGATGCCGTTCTACGGACACGCGCACATCGCCTATGTGCCGGTGGAGCGGGTGGTCGGTCTGTCCAAGCTGGCCCGATTGGTCGATATCTTCGGCCATCGGCTTCAGACCCAGGAACATCTGACGGCTCAGTTGGCAGCGGCGATCGACGAGGTGTTAAAGCCGCGCGGTGTTGCGGTGATGATCGAGGCCGAGCACACCTGCATGTCGGTGCGTGGCGTCCGCAAGCACGGCGCCTCAACCCTGACCACGCGGTTCACCGGTATCTTCCGGGACAATCACGCCGAGCAGGCGCGGTTCATGTCGGTGGTCCGCGGCCCGCAGCGATAGCGGGTTGCGTCGTTTGCGTGATCGAGCGGAAACCGTCTGAAATCAAGGTGCATGAAGCCGGCCTTCATGCGCCGGATCAGGGGGCAATGCCGGGGCCGCAGCGATTGCGCTCTGAGTCACCTGAAATATGATCGTTTTTTCATATCTATTTGGAATGTCTTACATTCAGGCGTTCCGAGATTTCGTGCTGCTGAGGGTCCGCCGTGTCCACATCCGCCGATACACATGATCTTGAAGAAGGGCTGTGGCTTCGTCCGAAATTCGATGCCGCCGGGCTCGTGACCTGTGTGACCACCGACGCCGCCACCGGCGACGTGCTGATGGTGGCTCATATGAACGACGAGGCGCTGCGCCGAACCATCGCCAGCGGCGAGGCGTGGTATTACAGCCGCTCGCGCGGAGCCCTGTGGCGCAAGGGCGAAAGCTCCGGCAACATCCAGCGCGTTGTCGAAATGCGGGTCGATTGCGATCAGGACGCCGTCTGGATTCGGGTCGAGCAGGCCGGCGGCGCGGCCTGCCATACCGGCCGGCACTCCTGTTTCTATCGCGCCGCTATCCGGGGCGGCGACGGCAAGCTGGCCTTGGTCGATGCCGACAAGGTGTTCGATCCCGAGCAGGTCTACGGCAAGTCGTCCTGACCGCCCGCCAGCACTCTTTAACCCGCGATTAACCATGATCGTCCAGGGTTGATCCTGACAAGCGAAGGCGTGCCGTTTGGGAGAACGGCGCCATCGCAAACAGGCCGTCCGGCGCGAATGATCGTTTTGCCGGCGAGCGACCATGTCGCGGGGGAGCAGGGCACCAGGTCATGTCGGTCGATGCCGCGAGCGCCACTACGACGGCCGCGAACGCCTCGCGAAACCGCGTGGCGGGTGCGATCCAGCAGGCAGCGGCCACCACTGGTACCAGCTTCGAATATCTGCTCGCCACCGCGAAGATGGAATCCAACTTCAACCCGAGCGCGGTGGCGACGACGTCGTCGGCTCGAGGGCTGTTTCAGTTCATCGACCAGACATGGCTCGGCACCGTCAAGGAAGCCGGCGCGGCGCTGGGCTACAGTCAGTACGCCGACGCCATCACCCGTTCGTCCTCCGGCAGCTATTCCGTGAGCGATCCGGCGATGCGCAAGGCGATCCTGGATCTGCGCAACGATCCCGGTGCCAGCGCCGCGATGGCGGGGGTGCTGACGCACTCCAACGGCTTCAAGCTGATCGGGGCGATCGGTCGCCGGCCGACCGACAGCGAGCTTTACATGGCTCACTTCATGGGTGTCGGCGGCGCCGCCAAGTTGATCACCAATGCCGAGAACAATCCCGGCGTGAGCGGCGCGCAGTTGTTTCCAAGTGCGGCGTCAGCCAATCGTCCGATCTTCTACGATCGCAGCGGCCGCGAGCGCACCGTATCGGAAGTCTATGGAGTGCTGTCGTCGCGCTATGCCAGCGCTGCGCGTTCGAGTTTGCCCGGTACGATGGTCGCCTCCGCGAACACGGTGGCGGCTGTCCCGGCAGCGGCGGCTCCCGTCGACAACGCGGCCTATCTTTCCAGCTTTCCGGATGTGCGCGCGACGAAGCCGGTTGCGGTTTCGCAGCCCGCGCAAGATCTGTCGTTTCGCACGTTATTTCAGGCCGGCGATCGGGCGCAGCCGGTGTCGCCAGCCGTGCAGCAGCTCTGGGCCGATGGCCCATCGCAATCGGCGTCAGCGACAGTAGATGCCTTGCGTGCAACCCCGGAAGTTCGGGCTCCACGGCCATTCGATCTGTTCAGCGACCGCGCCGGAGTCTTCAGCGGTTAGAACTCGCCGTTGCAGCTGCTCGCGCATGAAGCGAGCCGGTCTCCGATCCTTAACAAATCCTCAATCGACGCAGCGGGTTATGGTGAACCCTTTGTTAAGCGTCATGGTTTATTTTGTCTGACAGTGGCATCGCGTCCGGTGTCTTGATGTTGCGTAGGCCTGAACAAACATGATCGTTCGGCAGTTCATTTCCTGGGTTCGTACCGCGCCTGCCGGTGAGCGCGCGGAAGCCACACGATCGCTGGCGCGGGCTTGGCTGATTTCCAATCTCTCCGAGGACGATCGCGCTGCTGCCGAAGGCGCGCTGCTGATGCTCCTCGACGATCCGTCGCCGCTGGTGCGTCAGGCGATGGCCGAGGTTTTCGCCGGCAGCGCGCATGCGCCGGCCACCATCGTGCGTGCGTTGTCGCTCGATCAATCCTCCGTGGCGTTGCCGATCCTCGAACATTCGCCTCTGCTCATCGACGCGGATCTGGTCGATCTCGTCGCAACGGGAAATTCCGAGACGCAGTGCGCGATTGCGCGCAGAGTCAATCTGCCCGCGTCGGTTTGCGCCGCCATCGCCGAGGTCGGGTCTCCGGCGGCGGCGCTCGAACTAATCGAGAATCCGCACGCGGTGCTGGCGCCGTTCTCCTGGGACCGCATTGTAGAACGCCACGGGCATCTCGCCGCCATTCGCGAATCCATGCTGGGGCTGGATGATCTGCCGCCGGCGACGCGGCTGGCGCTGATCGCGAAACTCTCCGACACATTGGCGCAGTTCGTGGTCGCACGCCGGTGGCTCAGCTCGGATCGCGCCGAACGGATTGTGGTCGAGGCCCGCGATCGCTCGGCCATCAATCTCGCCACCCGTTCGCGCGGCGATGAGACGGGGCAACTGGTGTTGCACCTGCGCGCCACGGGACAGCTCACGGCGGGATTGATCCTGCGTGCCTTGCTGTCGGGCAATCTCGAACTGTTCGACCGCGCACTGGTGGAGTTGTCGGGGCTGCCGTCGCATCGCGTCGCGGCGCTGCTCTACGATCGGGGAGGGGCCAGCCTGGATGCGCTCTTGACGCGCGCCGGCCTGCCGTCCTCGACGTTCCCTGCGTTTCGCGCGGCGTTGGATGCGACCAACGAGATCGGCTTCGTCGGAACGATCGATGGCGCGGCGCGGCTGCGCCGCCGCATGGTGGAGCGTGTGCTGACGCGCTGCGAGGCCGATCCGGATGTCTCCGAGCCGTTGTTGATCCTCCTGCGCCGCTTCGCCACAGAATCCGCACGCGAGGAAGCGCGGGTGTTCTGCGATCAACTGGTGGCGGATGTTATCGATATCGCGCCGGAGCATCAGCGCATCGCGGCGTAAGAAGCCCTCTCATGAGGCATCATTGCCGGGGATAGCCGTTCGAAGAACGGCGTCGCTTCGCTCGCCTATGGACCCGGCAATCCCAGTTTCAAGAAATAGCTGATGGATGCGCGGATCACGTCCGCGCATGACAGTGAGTGATGTTGTCGGAGTTTGAAAGACTCTACTCGCCCGGCACGATGCTCGGCGCGAGGATGGCTTCGAGATGTTCGGGGCGATCGTGGTTGACCGCCTTCAGATAGTCGTCGGCGATGTTGCGCAGGTGAGCGCTGAGCGTTTCAGCGACGCCGATGCGGTCGATGCTTGTTTGCTCACGGACGATCGCCTGAATGGCTTGCACATGGTGCGCGATCAGGTTTGCCGGCACCGCCGCGATATCGGGCGCGTGCTCGATGATGCGGCACAGGCTGTCGGCGGCCGCGCCGGCGGCGGCATATCCGAAGGTCGCGGCGTCCCCCTTGATATCGTGCGCGGCACGAAACAGTTCGTCGCGCGCCGATGGCGTAAAGCCATCCTTGAGGATCGTGCCGTGAGCGGCGGCGAGTCGGTCGCACTCCTCCTGCATCCAGTTGTCGAACTCACCGGAGAGATCGGCCAGCGCCTGCTCGGCGCGTGCGACCGGATCGTCAGCCTCCTTGTCGTCGACATATCGGACCGCATGGCGCAGCGGATTGGGCTGCGTGATGACATGATGGTCGGCATACGCTTGGATCTGCGGCGCGGGCGGCTTCGGTTTGGCCATCATTCAATCCCTTGAGCGGGTTATCCCGGCATCCGTGCTTTATCCATCAACGATGGCTGCTGCATGATATCGGCCTTGGTGCCGGTTCGGCGCTCCGGGCCGACGTATGAGTTGTTGACGTTGCGCCGCCGGTCCGGTCCGAAGTAATTCTTGGTCTTGATAAACGGGCGTGGATTGGTGACCACGTTCATGATGCGCTGATGAAGACCCTTGGCCGAAATCGGCTTGGCGAGAAATTCGGTGACGCCGGCATCGCGCGCCAGTGTGACGCGACGCTTTTCCGAATGCCCCGTCAGCATGATGATGGGCGCATAGGGATTGCCGTTGGAGTCCGGCTGACGGATCATCTGTGCCAGTTCGAGCCCGTCGAAGATCGGCATCGCCCAGTCGGTGATAACGATATCGGGTACGTAGTGGCTGAACATTTCCAGCGCGGTGGCGCCGTCTTCCGATTCATAGACTTCGCGCGCGCCGAACGAATGCAGCAGCGTACGCAGAATCCGGCGCATGTGCGGATTGTCGTCGGAAACCAGGAAGCGGAGCTTGTTGAAATCGATCCGGTACATCAAACGGCTCTGGACGCGGCCCGGCGGAGGCCGATATACGCGGCGTTAACTATAGGCTGGTGCCGTTAAGGAATGGTTGCCAGCGAGCTGGCCGAAAAGGGGCGCGCGCCGCTCAATAACCGAATTGCTCGCTCAGAATACGTTCTTCGAGACTGTGTCCAGGATCGAACAGCATCCGCATTGAAATCGTTTTGTCCGACAGAATTTCGACACGCACCGCGTTGCGCGCCTCGTCGTGATCGGCAACGGCCGCCACCGGCCGCTTGTCGCTCTCCAGCACTTCGATCACCACGAAGGCTGAATCCGGGAGCAGGGCGCCGCGCCAGCGGCGAGGCCGGAACGGGCTGATCGGTGTCAGTGCCAACAGCGCCGCATTGATCGGCAGGATAGGGCCTTGCGCCGAGAGATTGTAGGCGGTCGAGCCCGCCGGCGTCGCCACCATGATGCCGTCGGCGACCAGTTCGGCCATGCGCTCGCGCTCGTCGATCAGGATGCGCAGCCGTGCGGCCTGATGGGTCTGGCGAAAGACCGAGACTTCATTGATGGCGTGATGCAGTGACACTTTGCCGTCGATGTCGGTCGCGCGCATCAGCAACGGATGGATCACGGTATCGCGAGCGGCAGCGAGTCGTGCATAGAGATCTTCCGAACGATACTCGTTCATCAGAAAGCCGACGGTGCCGCGATGCATTCCGTAAATCGGTTTTCCCGAACGCATCAGTTGATGCAGCGTCTGCAACATCAATCCGTCGCCGCCCAGCGCGACGACGATGTCAGCCTTCGACGGCGGATGGTTGCCATAAGTGTTGACCAGGCTGGCGAGGGCCTGTTGGGCTTCCGCGCTCGTTCCCGCGACAAATGCGATCCGGTCGTATCGCTTGGGTGTCGTCATCGATAGTTGGCCCATGTGAGGCGCGCGGCGCAAGACAGGGGCGTCGCTCAAGGTCGTCTATACGACCTTGGCCAGTTTTGTCGAGCGGATCAATATTTATCGGTGAATCCGTGAACTGGCGGATGCCTGTCGATCAATGAAAAGCCGGTGCAGCGAAGTGTTGCACCGGCTCTCGTGGAAACGTCGCGCGGCTTCAATATACCAGACCGCTGGCCGACGTTTTGTCGAGCGCGGCTGCGAGCGAGCGATACTCGGAGCATCCGGTGCCGCACAATTCGGCGATGCGATGAAGGTGGTATTGCGCCTGCTCGCGATTGCCCTGTTCGATCTGCCACAAACCGTAATATTGCCAGGTGCGGACGTGACTCGGATCGGCCTTCAAAGCGCGTTCGTACCAGTTTTGAGCAAGCTGGTAGTTTCCGAGCTTGCGATAAGAGTAACCGATCAGATTGGCGACATCGGCGCGATCGTCGTGGTGAAGCGCTTTCAACTGCTCGATTGCGCCGGCGTAGTCATGGCCGTCATAAATCGTCGCATAGGCGTGGCGGTAGCCCTGAAGAAATGCCGGATCGTCGGCGCTGGACTTCTTCTTCTTCGCTTTCTTGGCGTCCTTCGGGGCCGATTTGGTGGCCGGCGGTGCCGAGGGTTCATCGGATCCGGCGGCGAAGGCGGGTGAGAAGACCGATGGCATGGCCAGTGCCGTTGTCAGAACCGTGGCGGCCATCCATTTCGTCACAGATTGGCTCATGGTTGCTCCTGTTGGTCCGGGTTGATGCGAATGGGCCTTGGATCGAGTGCGTCTCGGATCAAGTAGGTCTTGGACCAAGTACGCGCTGGATCAAACCTCCCGGCAACGGAAATATTCCATCACGGCCGCGCATTCTTGTCATCCGTTTTGCTGGCGGGGGGAGGGATGTGGTCCCATTCCGCCGGCAGTTCATGACAAACAATTCATCCAGATGAACGGAGCCCACCGGCGGGCTTCAGCCTGGGTTCAGTCGCGGATCGCTAGGGTTGTGTCCATGATCGACGAGCCCGGCCATTCGACCGGTCAACTTCGTGATCGAACAGGAGATGACCATGATCAAGACGATTTCCGCCGCATTGCTCGCCGTGTCCATGCTCGCCGCGCCCGCCATGGCGGCCGGCCCGTCGCACGTCGCGCCCCATGCCGCCGCCATCAACGGCCATCATGTGAGCGCGAATGTGCTGAAAGCGCAGGCGCGGATGCACAAGCATCGCACGGTGCGCCATCATCGCCACCTGCGTGGGCATCACGTCCGCAAGCCGGTCGTCATGCACCGCGGCCATCGCCACTAAAACGCGCGCTGCATCCAGAGCCCGGGCTTCACGTTGGTTCGACGTGAAGCCCGGGTTTGTTTTGTCACGTCACAGAAATGCGTCGGCGATGGCGTCGAAGCCGCGCCGCCATGACAGCGCATGATCGGGATCGAGCGGGATCGCTTCCGACGCCATCCGCACGATCACCAGTTCGGCCTCGGGATGAATATAGATCCATTGACCGTGAATGCCGAGCGCGCACAGTACGCCTTCGGTGCGGTCGATCTGATACCATTTGCTGCGATAGCTGGCGCCGGGGAACAGTTCGGCGAAGTCGCCGCGCGCCCACGCCGCGCTGGTGTCGTGTTCGTTGATATCGTCGATCCACCAGCCCGGCACCACCTGCCGGCCGTCGGCGCCAACACCGCGCCGGCGCATCATTTCGCCGAAGCGGGCGAGGTCGCGCGGCGTCACGCAGATGCCGCCGGCCGCCCGCATCGCACCGTGGGAATCCACCGTGACATAGCCGTCGTGTTCCGCGCCGAGCGGCCCCCATAGATACTCGCTGAGGATATCCGACAGCGGTTGATCGCAGGCGCGCTCATAGACCCAGCCGAGCACGTCGGTGTTGGTCGAGACATAGTGGAACGTATCGCCATGCGGCTTGCCGTCCGGACGCATCGTCGCCAGAAAGCGCCGCACGTCGGTGACTTCGCGGCCGGGCGGGGGAATGTCCCAACCCATGGCGTAACGATAGCGGATCACGTCGCCGTCGGGATCGTCGTAATCCTCGACGAACTTGATGCCGACCGTCATGTCGAGCAGGTGACGCACGGTGGCGTTGCCATAAACCGATCGCTCGAGCTCGGGCACGTAGTCCGTGATGAGATCGTCGGGGTCGAGCAGGTTACGGTCGGTCAGGATGCCACCGAGCGCGCCGCAGATCGATTTGCTGACGGAGAACACGATATGCGGCGTTTGCGCATCCATGCCGTTGGCGTACCATTCGGCGGCGATGCGTCCACGCCGCAACATCACCAGCGCATCGGTGTGGGTCGCGCGCAGCGCTTTCGCCAAAGTTGTAGGCTGATCGCCGATCCCGACGAATTCGATATCCTCGATACTCTCCAGCCCCGTTTCGAACGGCTTGCCCGGGTGCGTCGCCGCGATATTCGCGGTCGGCAGCAGGCGGCGCACGTTGCGATAGCTCCAGCTATTGAACGGCGACTGCCGCCAGTTCGCCAGCGTCACTTGCTTGTCCGGCGTTGGCGGATAGTCGTTCATCAGATCCTTGGCGATCATGTCGTCTCCCTGGCCCCGTCGTGGCGCACGATTACGCGCCCGCGAGCGTTGATGGCTGTGCGGATAGTGTAGAGACAGATTGGTTCCGATGGAACCCGGAGCGGCGCTCTGACACAGTTACGTACGAACGTTGCTATTTGAATGCCATCACGCAACCAAATTGATGCCACGTTGTTTCAAGAGGGTCTTCCTCACAACAAGGGGACCTACCATGAAGACGTTTGTGTTCGCGACGGCTGCATCGTTCGCGTTAGCTGTATCGGCCGTAAGTGGGGTGGCGAATGCGGCGGACCTGCCGCCACGGCCTTATACCAAGGCGCCGCCGCCGGTCACCGCGCCGGCGATTGTTTACAATTGGACCGGATTCTACATCGGTGGTCATCTTGGCGGTGTGTTCTCGGGCGACAACAGCCTGCAAGGCAGCGATGCCCGGTTCATGGGCGGTGTGCAGGGCGGCTACGACTATCAGTTCGCCAACAATTGGGTGCTGGGTATCGAGGCCAATTACAGCTGGCTGGCGTCGGCGGGCGGCGGCGTGGTGTTTCCCGGTGGATCGGTGGCCTCGCTGGATAATCGTGGTCTTGGATCGGTCACCGGCCGACTTGGTTTCACCACCGGGCCTGTGTTGCTCTATGCCAAGGGTGGTTACGCATTCAGGGACAACAATCTTGACGTGAGTGTCGCGGGCGTTTCGCAACCGTTCAGCGCCACCGGAAATCATCAGGACGGCTACACTGTCGGTGCCGGTCTCGAATATATGTTTGCGCCGAGTTGGTCGGCCAAGGTCGAGTATCAGTACTACAACTTCGGCAACACCACATTCACGGGTGGCCCCGCCGATATCATCGGCACGAGCTTCCGCAACGACGAACACACGGTCAAAGCCGGCTTGAACTATCGCTTTGGCTGGGGCGGACCGGCGCCGTCGAATTACTAGTGGTTTCGGCGCGGTATCTGTTCCGCGATGTTGGACGAAAGGCCGGCCGGTTGCGCCGGCCTTTTGTTTGCGCGCGACTTGCGACAGCGGCGTGTTGTCGAAACAGCGTTAGCTGTCGCCGAGATCGAAAGCTCCCAGCCGAAATTCATCCGGCGTTTCGCCGAGCGGCGTCACCGCGACCAGCGTGAACGACGCGTGAGGATGATCTTGCCAGATGGCGATGTCGTCGGTCGTGACCGTCAACCAACCGAACCTGAAAAGATATCGGCCGGGCTCCGCGACCTGACCGACCTCCCGCCATGCAATCTTTCGTGCGCAAACGTGTGTCACGGCAATGACTCCGTGAGGGCCGATGTTCCGGCCGGTTGTGCCGATCGGCCGCGCTGGCTGGCGGCCGGCACTGATCATAACGTGATGCGGGGTGAATTGTCAGCGTCTCGACGTCACACGCACGGAGGTGTGGTGGTGCCGGCAGAGAGGATTGAACTCCCGACCTTCGGTTTACAAAACCGCTGCTCTACCGCTGAGCTATGCCGGCCGCCTGAAGGTGACAGCTAGCAGCGCAATTCCGCCGCGACAAGTCCGAACGCCACCGTTCGTCGGTGTGTTTGCACCGGCACGTCGGCCGCCGCGTTAAGGATTTCTCGCCCGATTGGTTGCAATTGGGCGGTGCGGAAACCTTACGCGTTAGGCTTACCGGCAGAATACCGCGCGGTCTTAACCCCTGGCGCACGTCATTCGGTTACGGTGACGCATCATTTAAGGACATTGGCGATGCGTGCGGTTTACGCACTGATGATGCTGGTCGGGATGCCATTGGCGGCTTCGGCCAATGATGGGTTTTCCGTCGTGATTCCGGGGCGCGCGGGCGTCCCGATCGTCATCAATGGCATCGATGCGTCTTATGCGGTCGTCGAGAGCGACTGGGGCCTGGCGAAGAACGTCCATATGCAGCCGACCATCTACGGCGGTCGCAGGATCGCGCCGGAACCCGAAGTCGGTCACTATTATCCGAGTGCCGGCAAGATGCCGGGATATGGCCGCCTGGAGCGCGAGCCGCCCGCCAATCGCAAGCTGCCACCGCAGGCCGAGAGCTACAGCCGGTCATGGTCGTCGCGGTCGGCGCCGCCGCAGGCCGCTGCCGCAGTTCCGTTCTACCCTCCGACGGTCATCGAGGCGCCACCGGATCATCGGCGGCCGTGGCATCGGCGCGGGCTGCTGCCTCGTCCATGAACGATCGAACAACCAAAGATCAACAAGCACTCAAAAAAGACCAACAGGAGAGAGTTATGCGTCAGACGTTTTCAGGATTGGTGGCCGCGTTCGCCGTGGTCACACTCGGTGCCGCGCCGGCAATGGCGTGCGGCGGCGGGGGCGGATTGTTTTCCAGCCCGTGCTCGCCGTGTCAGACTTATGTGAGCCCGTGCGGCCAGAGCTATGCCGGCGGTTACGGTTATGCGGGCTACGGCCATTATCAGCGGTTGGCCGTTCCGTCGCCGCAGTATTACTGGGTCAATCAGGGGCCGGTTTATGATGGTCCCGGCCAGTTTGCGCCGCGCCCGTATTATCGTGAGCGCACCGTTGTCGGTTGGCATGGTCATTACGGCTACACCGGTGGCCCCTATGCCAATCCGATCAACCACTATCGCTATGGTGGCGTTGCCTGGCGCGGCCCGGCGATCACCAGCTATCGCTGGCATCATCGCGCCCGCCCGGCGCATCTGCGTTACGGCTACCGCGCGCACTCCAGCTATCGCTATGCGGCACGGCCGAGCGTTCGTTATGGCTACAGCCACAGCCGTGGCGTGCGGTCGAGCGTTCGCTACGGTTACGCGCCGCGCGATGGTTACGCGATCCATCGCAGCGCGCAGCGTGCGATGGGCCCGCATGTCAATCATGCGCCGCGCTTCCGGGACAGCGGCAGCTATTCGTATCGCAGCGGTTTCCAGCACGGGCCGCGTGCGCACCGGCACTGATCCCGCGCGGATCACAAGATCTGCCCGCTCGCGGTTTGCCGCGGGCGCGTTATTTTGGTGGAAGCGGTCAGCCCATCAGGCCGAGGCGGCTGGCGCAGATGTAAAGCGAGAGCGCAGCGGCGTTCGAGACGTTCAGGCTCTTGATGTCGCCGGGCATGTCAAGCCGGGTCATCACGTTGCAGGTTTCGCGTGTGAGCTGTCGCAGGCCCTTGCCTTCGGCACCGAGCACCAGTGCCAACGGCTGCCGCAACGGCACGGCAGCAAGGTTCTCGCTGCCGGCACTGTCGAGACCGACCGTGAGAAAGCCGCGCTGGTTGAGCGCGGTGAGGGCGCGGGCGAGATTCTGCACCAGCACCAGCGGCACCAGTTCGAGGGCTCCGGATGCGGACTTGGCGAGGACGCCGGTAGCCTCCGGACTGTGGCGTGCGGTGGTGACGATCGCCTTCACCGCGAACGCCGCGGCCGAGCGCATGATGGCGCCGACATTGTGCGGGTCGGTGATCTGGTCCAGCACCAGCACGATGCCGTCCTGCGGCAAGGTCTCGATGCTCGGCGTCGGCAGGGCGTCGGCCTCCGCCAAGAGCCCTTGATGGACGGCGTCAGGGCCCAGCCGATGGTCGATCTGCTGCGGGCGGACGATCTCGGGGGTAACGCGGGAGTCGATGTTCTCGTCCGCCAGTCGGCGCGCGGCGTTCTCGGTCAGCAGCAGTTTGCGGATGCGGCGTTGTGGATTGGCCAGCGCCGCCGTCACGGTGTGCCAGCCGTAGAGAATCACGGCATCGTCGCTGTGGGGATTGCGCTCCCGCCAGTTTCCGCCGCGCGGCGGCCCGGAACGGGCGGATTTGCCGGACGAGCGCTGGAATCGCGGCTTTCGATCATGATCGGTCATGCGGCGTTCTCTCACGGAGCCTGCGCATTGGCAATTTGGGCCTCAGGGGTGACCGTCAATATATTCCCGCCGCCCTTGGTTGACTTTGCCATGGCGTTTCCGTCATAAACCCGCCCAGCCGAACGCCCTTCGACAGGGTGCTCGTTTTTATCGCCACCGACCGGCCGCCAGCCACCATTTGGGTGGAGGCACCGCGTGTTGGCGAGGAACGGGGGAGTGTCCCGAGTGGCAAAGGGAGCTGACTGTAAATCAGCCGCCGTATGGCTTCGAAGGTTCGAGTCCTTCTTCCCCCACCATCCTCAAATTTTCATGAGACTTTGTCCTATCCCGTAGCCGCTCCTGACCGGATGGTGTGAGTTTGTGCGGGCGGGCCGCTGGCGTCGTGCGTCTCAAAAAAAATGGGCTGCCGGTTGCTGCGGCCCACGTCCGTCATCAGATCCTCGGTTCTTGATGACCTCCTTCGCTGACGAGGACGGGCTTTTGATGAGGCTCGGCCGCGAGTCGGACTGTGATCAGGTTCACGGCGATGCGGCGAGCGAGGTGCGCGGGGTGGCCCGGTCGTTCGCGCCACTCTGGCGGCCATGTTTCCGCACCGTTCAGCCACAAACCTGTTGCCGAAAGTCATCAGCACCTCGCTGAATCGTGATTGTTCCGGTTTTCCTTTTGACTGTGCGGGGTTGCATGGCGTTACGTGAATTCGCTGGGCCAAGGACGACGACGATGTTCGAGACTGTGACTGCGATTTTCGGTTTTCTGAGTGCCGGTATTTTTCTCGCCCATGCCATCGACGGCTATCGGTCGGGACACAACGGCCGCGCTTGAGCGCCTGCTTTTCCAATCGTTTTGATGTGCCGCCAGAGGCAACCTGTATTTCTCTCAAGCAACGGGGAAATGGGTGCGCCCAGACGTCGCAACCAGCGAATTTGCTGGAAGTATTTAACGCCCCGTCAACGTCTTTGCGGAAGCCTGTCGCGACAGGAGGTTGCGCCGTGGCAAAAACCCGCGATTCCAATGCCGGCATCGGACAGCGATCCGCGCGCTCTTATCTGCGGCCGGCCGAGACCGGGCAGACCCGCCTGGCCAGTTGGCCGCCGCCCTACCGTGCTAGGGAAAGCAAACCCGTCATTATGAAGCATCAGCCTGGCGAAGTGCCGAAGCGGGCCAAGCTGCGCGGCTGGCGGCTGACGCGGGCAATGTTCTCCGAATTTGCTGACGATTGAGCCGATAGGCTTGCACAGGTCACCCGGCACTGTGGGGAAACCGGCGTTCCCGGTTGAGCCTTTGCGGTGAGCGTGATACTGCATCGCGCCAGCGCGGGTCGCGGGTGTAGCTTAATGGTAAAGCAGCAGCCTTCCAAGCTGAGTACGGCGGTTCGATTCCGCTCACCCGCTCCAGCCGCTTTTAGCCACTTCCAGCTTCAAAATGCCGCTTGCCGTTGCTCAGGCTCGTTGCGCCTTGGCGGCTGCCGCTCCTGCGCGTTTCGTCGTCAGCGCCAAGCTGGCAGCCGTCACGACGCGGGCGATAATTCCGTCGACATCGTCGAGGTCGCATAGGCCGTTGGAGAGCTTGGTCAGTCGTTCGCTGTCGCGGATGGTCTGGTGCGCCAGCGCCAGCGCGAAGTGCAGGCCCCAGTAGATATCCACCTCGGGAACGTCGGGCAGGGATCGCTGCATCGCCGCTGCAAACCGCCGCAGGTGGCTGATCTCGCGGTTGCGGATCTTGCGGATCGGCGGCACCGCCTCGATCGAGGCGCGGATCATGAAGCGCGCGGCGGTGGCGCGCTGCCGGTCCGGGCCGAGGCAGCCGCGCAGGGTGGGGCCGACCAGCGCGCGGATCACCGCCTCGATCGGCGCGCGGCCGCCGCCGGCTTCCTCGACGGCCTTCAATTCGTTCAGGCGCTCGCGATTGGTGGCGATACTCCGCGTCACGAACAATTCGGCGATCAATTCGTCCTTGGAGCCGAAGTGATAGTTGACCGCGGCGAGGTTGACGCCAGCCGCGGCAACGATGTCGCGTAGCGTCACTTCGGAGAAGCCCCGTTCAGCATAGAGTTGTTCGGCAGCATTGAGGATCGCCGCTCGGGTTCGATCTGTCGCCATCGGTGACGTGCTTCGCTTTGTCGGATGCGCTTTGTCAGATGCGCCATGCGGGACGAGCATGCCCCGGTACGATCTGACGATTGCAATTCAAACAGTTGTATGAAACTATTGTTTCATAGTCGCGAATTGTCAATGCGTATCCGCATCGGGCCTTTCGCGGTCGCTGCCACCGCGCGATCCCCCGATGCATTCGCGACAATGTCGTGTGCACGGAGGGCGGGGCGGGAGCGTGACCCCTCATTTATCAAGACAACCGCGAGGATCCTCCGATGGACTTCAATATGTCTGATCGCCAGCGCGAATGGCTCGACCGTGTGCGCTCGTTCATGACCAAGCATGTGCGCCCGGCTGAGCCGATTTATCGGAAGCAGGACGAGACCGGCGACCGCTGGAAGGTCATTCCCGTTCTTGAGGAGCTGAAGGAGAAGGCGCGCGCGGAAGGGCTGTGGAATATGTTCATGCCGCCGTCCGAGCATGAGGACGACGAATTCCGCGGCGCCGGACTGACCAATCTCGAATACGCTTCGCTGGCCGAAGAGATGGGCCGCGTGAGCTGGTCGTCGGAAGTGTTCAACTGCTCCGCGCCGGACACCGGCAACATGGAAGTGCTGATGCGCTACGGCTCCAAGGAGCACAAGCGTCAGTGGCTGCGTCCGCTGATGGACGGCAAGATCCGTTCGGTGTTCCTGATGACGGAGCCGGCGGTCGCCTCAAGCGATGCGACCAACATCGAAACCAGCATCAAGCGCGATGGCGATCACTACGTCATCAACGGCCGCAAGTGGTGGTCGTCGGGCGCCGGCGATCCGCGCTGCAAGATCGGAATCCTGATGGGCAAGACCGATTTCAATGCCGCGCGCCATCAGCAGCAGTCGCAAATACTGGTGCCGATGGACACCAAGGGCATCACCATCGAGAAGATGCTGCCGGTGTTCGGCTATGACGATGCGCCGCATGGTCATGCGCAAGTGCTGTTCGAGAACGTGCGCGTTCCGGCGAGCAACCTGCTGCTCGGCGAAGGCCGTGGCTTCGAGATCGCGCAGGGCCGTCTCGGTCCGGGCCGCATCCATCATTGTATGCGCACCATCGGCAAGGCCGAGGAAGCGCTGGAGAAGATGGTCAAGCGATTGTCGTCGCGCACCGCCTTCGGCAAGAAGATCATCGAGCAATCGGTGTGGGAGCAGCGCATCGCGGAAGCGCGCATCGACATCGAGATGAACCGTCTGCTCTGCCTTAAGGCTGCCGACATGATGGACAAGGTCGGCAACAAGACCGCGCAGCTCGAGATTGCGATGATCAAGGTCGCCGCGCCGAATATGGCGTTGAAGATCATCGACAACGCGATCCAGGCGTTCGGCGGCGCCGGCGTATCCGACGATGCGGGTCTCGCCAACTCCTACGCCCATGTCCGCACCTTGCGGTTGGCGGACGGTCCGGACGAGGTGCACAATCGCGCCATTGCCAGACTTGAACTTCGGAAGTATGCCAATCAGGCGGCTTCGAAGTAGCGGGTCAGCCATCGTGGCGCTCCCGCTTGACGAAATCCCGTCGGGCGAAATCAAGTCAGACGAAACCAAGTCGGGCGAAACCAAACGGAGCGCCACTTTGGCAGACGGCGTTAGAAAAGACGAAGAGTTCTCCGGCACCAAGCCTGTCGAGGAGCGGCATCGGATCGATGAAATCCGCCTCGACAACTGGATGAAGGAGCATGTCGAAGGCTACGCGGGACCGCTGACGGTTCTGCAATTCAAGGGCGGTCAATCCAATCCGACCTATCGGCTCGATACGCCCGGCCGTTCCTACGTGATGCGGCGCAAGCCGTTCGGCAAACTGTTGCCGTCGGCGCACGCTGTGGACCGCGAGTTCCGCGTCATCGCGGCGCTCAGCAAGCAAGGCTTCCCGGTCGCGCGCGCTTACGCGCTATGCACCGACGTTTCGGTGATCGGCTCGGCGTTCTACATCATGTCGATGGAAGAGGGCCGGGTGTTCTGGGATCCGGCGCTGCCGAGCCAGCCGGCGGAAGCGCGCCGCGCGATCTTCACCAGCAAGATCGAAACGCTGGCGCATCTGCATCAATACAATCCCGAGGCCATCGGTCTTGGCGACTTCGGCAAGCCGGGCAATTATTTTGCGCGGCAGGTCGATCGTTGGACCAAGCAGTATCGCGCCTCGGAGACACAGCACATTCCGGAAGTCGAGCGGCTGATCGAATGGCTGCCGAGCACCATGCCGGAGCAGCGTCGCGTCTCCATCGTGCATGGCGACTATCGCCTCGACAACATGATCTTCCATGCCACCGAGCCGCGGGTGCAGGCGGTGCTGGATTGGGAATTGTCGACGCTCGGCGATCCGATGGCGGATTTCACGTATCTATTGATGCAGTGGACCATGCCAGGGCTCGCCAACATCGATCTCAAGGCGCTCAATATTCCGACGATGGATGAGGCAGCCTCGATCTATTGCAAGGTGACGGGCGACGAGGTGCCGGAGCTCAACTGGTACTTCGCTTACAACCTGTTTCGCCTCGCCGGGATCACGCAAGGCATTGCCGGTCGTATTCGCGATGGCACCGCGGCAAGCGCCAAGGCGATGGAATCCGCCAAGCGGACCGTCCCCCTCGCCAAGGCAGCTTGGGACTACGCGCAAAAGGCGGGCGCGAAATAATGCAACATTCTGAGGTGCGCTCCGATCCGGATCGCACCTCGTTTCTATCCACCTCTGTTTCTGATGTGCCGTTGGCGCGCAGCTCCGCGCGCCGGACCCGAGCCTCATCGTGGCCCTTTCCCCCAATCTTCGCGGCAATCTGTTCATGGTCATCGCCACGGCGTGTTTCGCCATGAACGATGCCATCACCAAATTCGTGTCGTCCGAGATCAATTTCGGCCAAGTGATTTTTGTGCGCGGCGCGCTCGCGATGGTGCTGATTGCGACGCTTGCTATCCGCAATGGCGCGATGCGGCCGATCCGCACGCTCTTCATTGCGCCGGTGGCGTTGCGCGTTGTCGGTGAGATTGGCGGCGCCGTCTGTTTTCTTGCGGCGATCACACATCTGCCGCTGGCCAATATCTATTCGATCTTTCAGGCGCTGCCGCTGGCGGTGACGCTCGGCGCGGTAGTGGTGTTCGGCGAGCAGGTGGGCTGGCGGCGTTGGCTTGCGATCGCGGCCGGGTTCATCGGGGTGCTGATCATCGTTCGCCCCGGCGTCGCAGGTTTCAACCAGTATTCGTTGCTGGCGCTGTGTGCGGTGATGTTCTGCGCGGTGCGCGATCTCGCGACCAAACGCATTCCGAAGGAAATCCCGTCGCTGTTCATCACGCTGCTGACGACGGTTTCCGTCGGTACGGCAGGCGCCGTGCTGCTGCATCCGCTCGGCGGCTGGACGCCAATGTCGCCACGCACGATGGCGTTGCTGGTGGTTGCTGCGATCCTGCTGCCGATTGGTTACAACTGCATCATCCTGTCGCTGCGCATTGGCGACATCTCGGCAGTCGCGCCGTTTCGCTATGCCGCGCTGATCTGGGCGACCCTGATCGGCTATGCGGTATTCGGCGAAGTGCCCGACGCCGCGATGATCATCGGTGCTGCGATCATCGTCGGTTCGGGCCTCTACGCGCTCTATCGCGAGCGCATCCGCGACACTGGACGCCCGGCGGCCAGCGCATCGAGCCAGCCGCCGGACTGATTGTGTTCAGATCGGTTTGCCGGTGTAGGGCATCGAAGCGGTGAGGCCGCCGTCGACGGGGAACGCTTGTCCGTTGACGTAGGAGGCTTCGTCGCTAGCCAGGAACAGGCCCATCGCCGCCAGTTCGTGCGGCTGACCCGGACGCTTCAACGGATTGAGCTGGCCGATCTTGTCCTGCGTGCCGCGTTCCTTGGCGCGATCGAACACGGGCTTTGTCATGCCGGTTTCAATCAGGCCGGGACAGACCGCGTTGATGCGCACGCCGGTGCCGGAGAGCGAGTAGGCGGTGGTTTGCACCAGGCTGATGACGCCTGCTTTCGACGCGGCATAGGGATGGCCGCTGGCGCCGGATTTCAGGCCTGCCACCGATGCGGTGCAGACGATGGAGCCATGGCCTTGCTTGGTCATGTGCGGGATCGCGTATTTCACTGCGAGGAACGGGCCGATCAGATTGATGCGCAGGACTTCCTGCCAATGATCCACTGTCTGTTCGCTGAGCGGGATGAGACCGCCGCCGATGCCGGCATTGGCCCAGATCACATCGAGCTTGCCGTAAGCCGAAAGCGCCTTGTCGATATAGGCGATGACGTCCTTCTCCGAACCAGCGTCCGCCATCACGGCCTCAGCGGTGCCGCCGGCCTTGCGGATCTGATCGACTGTTTCCTTGACGCCCTCGGTGCGGTCGACGGCAATCAGCTTGGCGCCTTCCTTCGTGAACAGCAACGAAGCCGCGCGGCCGATGCCGCTGCCCGCGCCGGTGATGATGACTGATTTGCCTTCGAGGCGACCCATGAAACTCTCCGTGCTTGAACGTGATGTGCTTGAGCGTGAATATCGGTGTTTGCCGCGCGATGGAATTCATACAATGTTTGAAGCAACCGCTCGCGCAGACAGCCATGCTGGACATGGCGTTGACTTATGATCCCGCTATATCTCACTTACAACCGCGCAACAGTATTGAAGGGCTCTCGCCATGTCCAATCCCCCGCAATCGCCATTCGTGGCTCAGCACAGTGTTCCCGCCGGTGTGGTGGCGACGCGATGGTGGTGGGTGCGTCATGCACCGGTGCGCGAGGATGGCGGCTGTATCTACGGGCAGACTGATATCGGTTGCGATTGCAGTGACCGTGTCGTCTTCGATGCGGTTGCGAAAATCCTGCCGCGTCAGGCGACATGGTTTGCGAGCAACCTGAAGCGCACGCATCAGACCGCGAACGCATTGTGGCAGGCCGGCTATCCGAAGCCCGCGTCGATGCCGCATGAAGCCGCGTTCGCCGAACAACATCTCGGCCAATGGCAGGGGCTTAACCGCGCGGAGTTTTTCGCCAGCCGTCCGATTGCCGTCGGGACCTACTGGTTCGCGCCGATCGACGAGCCCTCGCCGGGCGGCGAGAGCTTTATGGATCTTTACAATCGCGTCAAAGGTGCGATCCAACGCATCAACGCCGCTCATGCCGGCGGCGACGTTGTCGTCGTCGCGCACGGCGGCACCATCAAGGCGGCGCTCGGTGTTGCGCTGAACGATCAACCGGAGCGGGGACTGGCATTCACCATCGACAACGTCTCGGTGACGCGGCTCGATCATCTCTCAAGCGACGGCCATAGTGGCTGGCGCATTCCGATGGTCAATCAACAGCCCTGGATCGCCGATTCGTCTCACGCCGCGATGCATCAGCCGTCTGGTGCTGAGCCAGCAAACGCCACCAAGCTGGCGTAACGAACAACCTCGATCACAACGTTACGACAAACATCAAAGGAGACATGCATGACCTTGTTCGACATGAAGGGAAAAGTCGCGGTAATCACCGGCTCGACGCGCGGCATCGGCCGCGCGATCGCCGAGCGGATGGCGGAGCACAGCGCCAAGGTGGTGATTTCATCGCGCAAGCAGGACGTCTGCGATCAGGTCGCGAAAGAGGTCAACGACAAGTTCGGCAAGGGCACTGCGGTTGCGATCGCCGCGAACATCTCCAGCAAGGAAAATTTGCAGAACCTCGTCGATGAATCCAACAAGGCGTTCGGTAAGATCGACGTGCTGGTCTGCAACGCCGCGTCGAACCCGTATTACGGTCCGCTCGCCGGTATCTCCGACGATCAGTTCAACAAGATCCTCAGCAACAACATCGTCGCCAACAACTGGCTCATCAGCATGGTGGTGCCGCAGATGATCGAGCGCAAGGACGGCTCGATCATCATCGTCTCGTCGATCGGCGGCCTGAAAGGCTCGACGATCCTCGGCGCCTACGCGATCTCGAAGGCCGCCGATATGCAGCTCGCGCGCAATCTCGCTTGCGAATACGGCAAGCACAATGTTCGCGTGAACTGCATCGCGCCGGGTCTGATCAAGACCGATTTCGCCAAGGCGCTGTGGGATAATCCGGACAACCTGAAGGCCTCGACCGCGCGTTCGCCGCTGCTGCGCATCGGCATCCCGGATGAAATCGCCGGCGCTGCGGTGTTCATGGGCTCGGCCGCGGGCGACTTCATGACCGGCCAGACCGTCGTGATCGACGGCGGTGCGACGATTAGCTGATGATTTTCCCTCTCCCCTTGCGGGAGAGGGTGCCTGAGCGAAGCGAAGGCGGGTGAGGGGTTTGTGCGTGACGACCCCTCACCCGGCGTAGTTTCGCTTCGCTCAACTTCGCCACCCTCTCCCGCAAGGGGAGAGGGTTCGGCCGCA
>JAFKKM010000056.1 GCA_017305555.1 Hyphomicrobiales bacterium
GGATCATGGGGCCTCAGATTTTTTTGGGAGGGTGTGAACCTAGGTCGGGCGGCGGCGACGAAACGCGGCTGGGACCAACATTTCAGCATCGATTCATTTCACCCAGCGCAGTTGCCTTTGTAGCGCCGCCAATCGTAAAATCGCATACAAGCGAAAATATCGGGTCAGGCGCGTGCCACCAACTATTCGTCGAACGTAAATAGCTCCTTTGTCGGGACAACCTTATTGAAGGTAAAACGCCCGCCAGCGCTAAGCTGACGGGCTGGTATCCACGACGAGCCGCAAGGCTGGTTATGGATGCTCTCCGTCCAGCCTGCCATTTTTCTTTCTCTACCCCACGTACTCGCCATCGACGCCGTGATGGCCTTTGACCCAGCCGACGCCTTTCCGCAGATCGCGAATGTCGGCTTCGATCCGGGCAATCCGCGTGTCGGCGTTGTCGAGCCTGGTTTCCGCCACAGCCATCTTCGTCAGGATGCCGGCCATCTGGCGTAGCTCGTACTGGATGCTGGTGACGTCTTCCTTGAGCCCGGTCACGGTGTTGCGGAGCGTAACGAGGACGGACAATCCGCCGATGAGAATGACGACAATCTGAACCAGACTGCCGACTGAGATCGTCCAATCGATCGCCATCATCGCCGCCCCTATTTCTTGATAATTTTTGCGACGTTCTCGAACGTCCGCTTGCCGAAGTAGAACGCAACGATCAGATTTGCCGTCGTCTCGATCCAGCCGCTGAGCGGATCGGTCGAGCCGAGCCCGAGCACCTTGTCGAAGATCAGGAGCTTGCCGACGTAGATGGCGACGGCGTACCCCATCAGCTTTTCCGGCTCGTACCACTTGCCGATCTGCGCGATGCGAAGCGCGTTCTGCGCCTCGATCTCGGCCCGCTGCACGTCAAGTTCACGCTGCGCCAGATCGGCGGCAATCCGGTCCTTGTCATTCCCGGCCGCGAGCTTGGCCTTGTAGCCATCGATCACAGCGCCGACGATTGGTCCCGACAGGAGCGAGGCAAGCCAGGAGAGGATCGCCGTCACTTCGCCCACCCGAACTTGCGCGCCATCCAGTAATAGCCCTCGCTCGCCAGAGCACACAGCGCGGCCCCGCCGTAGCTGATAGCCGCGACCAGATCAGGGTCGTCGAAAATGCCGGTATCGGTTTGGGCGAGGAAGCCCCGCGCCGCAAGATAGCCGCCGAGATACCGCAAGCCGATGCGAATGAATGGTCCCATCATTTCCTCCCGAACAGTTTTGCAATGGCCATGAAAAAAGCCGCCCAGGCGGACGGCGGTTGAACGGTCTGTGTTGGCATGGGGCTAGGCGGGCCAGCCGTGGCCGCTGGTGAGTCTTTGGGCTTGGCTGGCGCGAAGTATTTGGACACGTCCAATTCGTATCCACGGCTATAAATCGGCTTGTGGCTGGCGCTCACCGGGAACACCAAAACCTTGCCGTTGGACGAGTAGATGCCGGATTTGAACAGCCGCTGCTCCTTGTCGCGGCGCTCCGTAATCTCTGGCGGCTTGTGGTAGAGGCTGAACGCCTCCCCGATTTGCTGGGTGGTCCTATCCCGACATAGGTTAGCCAGATTGCCGGGCCCCACGTTGTAGCAGAACGAAACGAGCGCATCGAACTGCGCTTGGTTCAGCAGGTTGCTACGGGCCAACGGGAGCGCCCGCACTGGCGCAACGTATGCCCCAATCCGGTCCTTGAACATCTGAATGGCCTGATCGATGGTGATATTTCCCATGGTTTTAGGGTCTTTCCCATCGTACTTCGTGATGCCGACGCCGATGGTCCACACCCCGACGCTATCGAGGTAAGGCGACAGGCAGACGCCCTCATGGCTCATGATCTCGATGAGCCCTTTGGTGGAGATGTCACGGACGCCATCGGCCATAGGTTCTCGTCCTCTGAATTGGAGGTTGGTCTGGTTTGGTTGGTGTGGTAGGCAGGTCGCGTGGTGACGGCGTGATAACCGGCCCGCAAGGCAGCAGAGGTTCCCCGCTAGGCCGGGTGGCCCCACGAATAAATCGCTAGAAGCAGCGCGGAGTCATGATCCGTGTGGCGGTCAATAATGGGGGTCAGCACCTCTGCTGCTGATTATCAACCACCCGGCACCAGCCGGGCAGCGCAGAGGGCTGCCATGAGTCGATTGTTCCGTCGATTGCGGAGTCTTGTTCTCGGATCGAAGTGGGAAGTGGTTGCCGTATCAGAACCGACACATTTGATATCCGGCGAAGTCGTTGAACGAACATGGGTCAAGCGGCGCATTAACCCTCACACACTCAACCCGGAATACACCTCGGCCTCTCTCGAAGAGGCGGAAGCAGCGCAGTTGACGTGGGCGATCAGATAGCGCCGTCGGCGCCACTCAGTCGTAAAAACCGGTGCCGACACCGGCGGCATCGCCGGGAAAGTAATTAGGATCGCCGCTTTGCGTGTGAATGATCGCGGTCGAATCCACGTTGTATCGTTTGCCGTAGCAGGCCCCGGAGAATATACCGCCCTTGTGATCGATGAAGCCGCCATAACGGCTGTTAGCGAAAGCGCTGAAACCGGGCGCGTTCGAAAGCGTGACAGTATAGTTACTTTCACCGTCGATGTAGCCGCCGATCACGACGGACAGATGGTTCTCCGCGGAACTGGTGATCTTGTAGTTCGACCGGATCAGAATCTGACCTTGACCAGACGCGTACATGTGAGCGCCGACCGTAACGCTGTAATCCATGTCCAAGGAACCGATCACCGTTCCGTTGTCGACAGCGGCAACGGCATGAGTGTTCAGTGAACGGAGTTGCATCCCTGTAATGCTGAAAACCGCTCCGGCTTGTCCCAAGATGGCGATCCCGCCGGAGCCGTCGCGCACCGTGCGACTTCCGTGGTTGGTCACGTCGCCCTCGATCGTCAAATCATATATATCGCGAACACCCTTGACCTTCGAGGTGGCTTTTAAGATGCGATATTCACTTGTCGTGGCGGCCATCTTGATCTTCAGATTACATTCGTTCGTATCGAGCAGCAGGGCGCGCCGGTAGGCTTCGTTCAACGTCCACACAGCTTTGGTCGGGAATAGCCCGCTGTTGGCATCGTTTCCGTTATCGTTGTCGACGTAAATGACCGTGTTGCCGCCGAGCTTGACGTAATCCGGACGCCGCATCGTGAAGTAGTTCGACCCATCGCTGACGATCACGACCGATTGATGAAACCCGACATAGACGATGTTCGTCGAAGAGCCATCAAGTCCCGCGCCACCTGAAACACCGATAACGAGCGGCTGGGAGTCGGCGTTGTAGATTTCGAGCCGCGTTTTGTTCGGCAGGATTGCCCCGGGCGCGCCAGGAAGCAGATCCGCCATAGGTGCGCCGGCGTTGGATCGGATGAGAAACAGATTGTCGTCACCCACCGTGAACGCATGGTTTGCGCCCGCTATTGCCGATGGGGCAACAGGTACGCCGAGATTGTAACGCGCTACGGCCGGGCTCGGCACATCAGATAAGTTTGCGCCAGGCTGCAGGCCGTATGGCGACGAGATGGACACCCACAAGCCGGATTGCTTTTCCCACGTCTTGCCAGTCGACTCTTGAAAGGCAATCTGAAGCTCGTTGCCGTATGACGGATCAGGCTCGGTTTCAGTCGGCCCAACAAAGAAAAAATAGCCGGCCTTATTCGTCGCTGCGACGATGTCCTTCACATCTTCCGCCACTTGCACATCATCGAAACGACGAGAGGCGTTCTGGTAGATCACGTAGCTGGCGCCAGCCGCGGTCGGCCCCGTCCACGCCGTAATCGTCAACTGAGTTGCTGACACGACGTCGACGATACGGGCCATGACGCCAGCAATGATAAAATCATCGCCTTCCCGCGCGTTGCCCCCGGTCCAGATCGTGCCGGCACCAGCGACAGTCGTGCCGTCCGCATCAACGGAAACGGTCCCGGTCGAATAGCTTGGTAGTGCCATTTATTGAGCCTCCACGGGAACGGCAACAACGGGCTGCGTTCCGCCCTGTCTCACAACATTGACCGCGACCGGCGCAGGCCCAACCACGGCAAAATCACCGAAGTGCTGGCTCGCGATGCGAATGGCAAACTCCGATGCATCCGCCTCGTTGTCGAACATGCCGAAGCACCGTTGCGATCCGCCGTCCTGAGACAAATCGGTTCGCACGACGAAGTAAAACCTCATCGTTATCTCCTGAAATCTTCGACAAGCATCGTGCAGTAGTAAAGGTCAGCAAACGCATTTGAAGCACTGTCGTCTGTCGCCTTCACATTGCGTAGCGTGAACGTATTCGTTCCTGCCGCGAGGCCCGTCTGCACGTGTTTGATGGTGAACGGCTGATAGAGTCGGTATGCGCCACCCTCAATAACGCAATCCCAATAGAAGCGCCGGACGTTCGTTCCGTTGATATTCAGTTGCAGAACGACCTTGGCGTCAGTGATGCTGTTGCCGCCAAGAGGTTTGATCCATTGACCGCATATCGTGACGATGGCCGTTCCCGACCGAATATCGACACTCTCACCATTGAACACGTAAATGTCAGAGTTGGCGGATGTGATGGTGACCGGTTCATTGTTGTAGAACGGCTTCACATTCGAAACCGCGTTAGCAATGATCTGATCGATACCGACGCTATTGATGGCGAGCTTTGACGTGTTCACCGACAATGCGTCGAGCGTGACCGTCGTGATCGCGCCGGCCTGGATCATCCGCGTGATGACACCGCCATCGACGAACATGTCGCCGCGCAAGACTGACTTTGCTACACCGTTGACATTAGCGATTGTGTAGACCGGCACAGGATCGCCGCCCGCTGCATCCGGAAACGTCACATAGAAATTGTTCGCATTTATCGCGAACGACGACGTGTCGTTGCTGTCGGTAAACAGAACAATCCCAGCGACGCTACGCCGGCCAAGACTATCGACCGTTACCCCAATTGCCCATTTGCCGGCGGCGTAGCCGTCGAGTTGCGCTATTGAGGCCGTATGTCCGGATACTTCTGACGTGATCGATCCGGACGGTCCGATCTTCGCGGTGACCTCATCACTCAGTTCTCCAACCGCGACATGCGCGTCGGCCGCGACTTGCGCCGTCTGGTTTGCCTGACCTTCCGCACCATTGGCGCCCGCGAACAGCCGGCTGATATTCTCGGCCATAGCGGCATCGGCATTTGCTGCTGTGGTCTGGACGCTTTCAATCAAGGCCTTGTTGGTGCCGTACAGCGACGATTGCTGCGACCGGACCTCTTTCTTGTCAAGAAATGTTCGCGAGAGCGCCTGAGCGAGATTCTTGTTTGTGATCGCGAGTTGCTTCCAGACGTCAGTGAAATTGTTCTCCATGATGGAAGACTGCTGACGGATCGCCTCGTTGAGCGAACCCCACGCTACCGCATTGGACATAATCTCGATCGTCGGAGCTTCGACGGAGACCTGTGACCATGGGCCCGGGAACTGACCGACCGCCTGCACTCGCAACGTCAGCCCGCCCAGCGTCACGAACTTCTCGAACTTCGTATCGGTGCCCTGATAAACCTCGACCCACGAATTGCCGGCGTCGTAGCTGACTTCGGCCCGATAGTAGAACGCGCCGGCCGTCGGAAACCAGCTTGCAGTCAGCTGCGGCTCGGCGACACCCTGACCGAACCGAGCGTTAAGCCCGACAATCAGCGGCGCACTGTCGTTCTTTGGGAACTGTCCGATAGGCAGGATTGGCGGATCGCCGAGATCTGTCGCGTGGACCCGCTCATCGTCGATGACGATGGAGAGCGTGAACGTCTCGCCGTTCGGCTGGCCGGTTAGGACCTTGACGAGCTTGGACTGGTTGTCCGCTGTGCCGAGCGCATAGGTCGGATATTCGCCGCCGTCGGCGCGTAGCAGCACGTTGTCGAGCGCGATGCCCTGCTGACTCTCAACCGTCACTAGATCACCGCCGTCCAAGACGGCGAAGTTGTCGTTGTCGCCCCTGCTGACGCGGATCGGCCCGAACTCCTTTCCGTTCGGCCGGCGCAGCCGGATATAGTGCTGTTCTCCGACAATCCATTCCGGCGCCGGATCGAGCGACAACGTGAGTCCGTCTCTTGCGGTGACGACGCCGGCATAGCCGTAGTCTTGCGGCAATTCCGATTGCAGGCGCAGCGTCTGCCCCATCGTAATGGCGCGGCCCTCGTACTCGCAGCCGATCGAGCCCGCTTCGCGCCGATAGATGGAGCAGAGATAATAGAACGCACATTCGCGGTAGGCATGATTGCGGTTGACGATGCCGTTGACGCGCTTGGTTTCCGGCCGTGTCGCCGTGAAAATCTCGGTGTTTGGCGGATACTGGACGGTCGCCGGCAGCCAGGTGTTCTCGTCGATGTATTCGATGATGACCGCGTCCGGGTCTTCCTCGCCCAGCATCGTGTAATCGAAGGACGTGCTGTCGCGGACGATCTCGCGATCGGTCAGCATCATAGTCGGGACCGTGTCCCATTGGTCACGCACCAGCGACAGCGTATCGCCCAGCCACATATGCCGCGCGCGCGACGGGATCAGCGCAGTGTCGAACGCCTCCGGTACGGCAATGGCCGACTTGAACACGTAGTCGAAACTGTCGCCGCGCGAGGCGCAGCCGGCGGCGTGATTGACGATGGCATTGACGTCGGTCTTGAAAACCTGCACCTCGGCGCCGTACTGCGCGTTGGTAGCCATATCGAGCAGCGCCCATGCCGGGTTTCGCGTTGCCTGAAGCACGAACTGGCCCGCGACCGCATCCCACACCGGCAGTTTGCGTGTGCCGGTCACACCGAACTTGAACGAGCCTTGGGTGGTCTCGGTCGCCTTGATGCGGATGGCGATCGTCGAAACCGGGAAGATATTGTCGCCGCGGAGATAGGCGCGGAGCCCGGCCCAGACCACCTCAGCCGCGCCCTTGTTGTCGGCCGGCACATCGGTCGTGCGGCGGAAGCGGACCTGGTACCGCCCCTCCGGACAACCCACCAGCAGCGTCTCGCGGATCGGCGCGCGCGAGGCATACGACCGCGTGACCGAACCGAGTTGCACCCAATCGCCGATCGGCGCGCCGGCATCGTCGACCGCCTGCCGCTCCGCAACGACCGTGACGCTAAAGCTAGTCGTCTCGCCTTCATCATTCGTGGTGTAGCAGCCGGCCGGAAAGACGTAGTCGACGGCGATCTGATATGCCTCCGTCTCAGGTGCGTTCGCGACGTAAGGACCGATCCAGCTATAGTCATGAGGAAGTTGCTGGCCGCTGACCTCATCGGATTGCGTGACGTTGACCGGAAAGAGTGTCACCGGTTCATTCGGCTCGTAGAACCTAATCACCGCTGACGAGAATGCTGGCAACACGCCGTCGACCGGATTCCAGAACGGTGTGTCGCTAATCGACAGCCCTTCGTAGTCCATGCTGCCCATGGTGGTGGACAGCAGCACGTTCAAATATTGATCATTCCCTTGATATTCACCCCAGGCCGTGGCTGAGAGGTCGGAGTAGTCCTTCAGCCGCCCGTACCAGACCGGCAGCGGCTGTCCGAGTCGCGCACGATTGCCCTGCACCGACGCCGTGTAAATCTGATCGGTCGGCGTTCCATCGTTGGTCGCGCCTTGTTTGGGCGCCACCAGTGCATTGACAAGTAGCGCGCCACCGAGGCCGATCGCGGCGGTCGCCAGACCGGACGCGATCGTGAACGCTGTGGTGCCCGCCGTGAAGCCGAGCCCGCTCGCCACCATGCCGCCGAGCGGGCCGGCGAACGCCGCCACGGCGATCATCGCGACCAGGCCGAGGACCTGCTTGCCCTGCTTGCCGTCGCCGCGCGGAAACGACACGAACCTGACATTGTCGTTCGCGGCGATCTTGGTCCGGCGCCAATCTTTCCGCAGGACGGCCTCTCCATTGACCTCAAGGATCGTCGGAAGACGCTTGCGGAATTGCCAGCCGTAACGCGGGTCACGATGAGCCCAGCCGGTCCGGCGCAGGAACGTCGTCACCGTCTCGCCCTTGCGCGGGACCGCCTGCGCGATCTCGAGGCCAGGCGCGACGACATGCAGCACCGGTCGACGCACGGACGCGCCACGCCGTTCACGGCGCGCGCGGGAGCGCTCTACCGGCATCTTGGCCGGGAGTTTCGGGAGAGGTGCGTGCATGTCGACTAGTTCGTCTCGAAAAATCTTAGTTGCCGCCAGCCTTGCTGACGGAGTGCAAGCGGCGTCTCAAAGCAGACGCCCGCATGTTCGTCGCAGTGGATGATCTTGCCTTCCGGCTTCATCCAGACGCCGATGTGTCCAGGTATCCGCAGGTGCGCCATGAGGCACAAAGCACCGTCCTGAGCAGCAACAAGACCACCCGGCCCTTCCGGGACTTCGCACCAGTTGGCGCGCTCACCGTGACCGTCGAAGGCTTCCAGAACCCAGCGCTTGGATAGGTCGGCCGGCACGGACACGGCGGGCAACATCCGGCCAAACAGTTCGCGCTGGACATGACAGGCGAAGTCCCAGCAATTGCCATCGCGCCACGACCACGGCTGGCCGATCAGCGCGGCGAGGAAATCGGAACGGATCATCCCGGCAACAAGCTCCGGAATTGCGTGGTCGTGTAGTTGCAGTTGGAGCGCGGGAAACGCTTGTTCTGGAGGTTGCCGACCATCAACGTTCCCTCGAGCGTGGATCCCTTCATCGTCACCTTCGACAGCCTGAACACCACGGGACCGTAAGCGGGCTCTGTCAGGTCGCTGCCGAGGTATTCGCGATAGGTCACCTTGATGTCGGCCCGGATCGCCATGGCCGCCTTGATCTTTGGCACCAGTTCACGCTGGACGTTGTCGACCGACACTTTGCATTGCGGCGGCTGCCCCTCGCGCCGCTCCGGATATCCAGATTTGAACGGACAGGCGATGTGGTTGACCATCTGGCCTTGGTTGACGTCGGCGCCGGCTTCGATGCCGAGCAGAACATCGTCCGCAACATTCGCGACCATGTAGACCGGCTGATCGAATGTGGGATGCTCGAACTCCAGCGTGCAATATTCGACGTCATCGGGCGGACAACTCGCGTTGGCCTCCAGCATTGCCTCGGAATGCGTCGGCATCAGCCATAAACCCGCAACTGCATGGTGACATCAGTAACGTCGTCGGTGACGGCGCTGTACTGGAGCGGGCTCGACAGATTGAACTGGCAGACCTTGTTGGCAAAGGCCGCACCGGTCCAGATATCCGCCCGAAACCTACCGGTCCCGCCACCCAAGGTGTCGCTGAACCATGTCTCGAAGGTTGCAAGATCCGCCGCCTCGAAACGGATGGTCTGCGACACCAACGCGACCTGGTCGCCGGGACGCCGCCGCTGGCGGACGTTGCCCTGTTCCATCTCGGTGATGATCGGTCCCGGCCCCCACGGCTGCCGCTTCCAGCTATCCGCCTGCGGCGCGTTCGGGATCGTCGGCCAATTCGGCAATGCCATCACCGACCTCCGAAGCCGACCGCGCGAGCCTGCATGGCGCGCGAGGCCCGACCGTCGGTCGCAGCATCCTCGACCATCACGTCTTTCACCGCATTGGCGAAATCGATCATGATGTCGCGGTCACCGTTCGGACGATCCTGCTGGGTGATCTTCGGCGTGCCCGGCGCGCCGTTGATTGTGATGCTGACGTTTCCGCCGGCCGATTGACCACGCGGGATGACCCGCTCACCACGCTGAAGGATTGCAGGGACCTCGTCCGGCATCAGGCCGGCAATACCGCCACCATGGTAACGCGGCGCGCCATGGAAGACGGCCGGATCGACGGAGCGCGAGGTGGCAGGATTTCCAACCAAGCCGCCGGAATGGAAAAGACCGCCCGTTGTCATCGTTGAAAAGCCCGTGGCACTCATGGACTGCGCGGCCGACACGCCGGACCATCCGAGACCAAGGAAGCCTCCGACCATTCCAGACGCAGCCTGCAAGGACCGCATCAGCGGAATGACGATGTAGAGCTTGATGATCATTTCCTGAATCGCGCGAGAGAATGACTTCCACATGTCCGCTGCGCCCTGCCCGACAGATTTCGTACCATCGGCAACATCCGCAAGCGCCGTCACCATCGTTCCCGACATCGACGACGACACGGTACTAAGCGCCGCGTTCGTCCGCAGGCCGGCGGCTTCGACGCTGCCGAGCGCCGTGGCGACGTCCGGATAGATACCGCGAAGCTGCTGCGCGATCTGGACGTCATCCGGCGATAGAAGCGCCGTCTGCCGACCGAAACGGATATTGTCGTTCGCTGCAGCCCGCGCGGCCGTCTCCGTCGCGCGGCCGACCTCCGCCGCCCATTCTCGAATCTTTGCCTTGTCCTGATCGGTGAGAACCTGATGGTTGCGGACCGCTTCATTGAGGCGGTTCTGCTCAGCCGTGAAAGCTGCCGCCGCGCCGGCGCTCATGCCGAACGTTGCGGCCTGCACATTGGTGGCATCGGCCTGGGCGCGCATTTGCGTGACACCCAACGCATTCTCCCGGGCGAGAGCCTTAAGTGCGACCTCCTCGCTCGCGGTAATGCGCACACCGTTCAGACGCGCCTGCGCCACCTGCAATTCAACAGACCGCACTTGGTCCGCAACGCCAGCCATTTGAGAAAGGATGCCAATGCGCTGCTGTTCGAGACCCATTGTCGCAGAGAGCGCGTTCTTATCGACGCTGCCTTTCGATGTCTGGTCGCCCTTGAATGTGGTGCTGACGGCGCCGTAAAACTCGTCCGCTTTCGATTGGGTTAGGCGCGTTCCGACGTTATCCTGCATCGAGACGCGAAAGACATTTCCGGCAACATCCGGACGCAGCGACTGCGGCAGATAAGACGCAATCTTGATAAGCGCCGCAGTGCCCTTGCTCGACAGATCGTCAAACCAGCCAAAGACGTCGAGGAACAGGCGGTTCCAGCCGAGGCGAAGATTGGTAATCGCACGGTTCCACGACTCGTCAAATTGGCGAGCTCGGGCCACCATGTTGTCGTTTGCCGCCCCACCGAACTGAGTCGCCGCGTCCTTCGCCCGTCGGATGCCTTCCGCGCCGTCGGACATCAGGCGAACCCACTGCATGGTCGCGGGAAGGCCCATTTGCTGGAGCAAGACGAGCCGCTGCTGATCGCTGGCCGCATTCTTGATAATATCGGCGCCAGCCTCGATCGCGCTGTTGAAGTCGGTCGCGCTCTTACCATTGGCCCGAAACACGGCCGCCAATTCGCCGAGACCATGCTGTGCTTCGTAAACGCCAGCGCTGAACTGCTGAATCCCGTTGACGAAGTCGTTCTGACCGATACCTTTGAAGGATGCAGACGCTTGCAACTTCGCCATGCTGCTAGACGCCGCACCGGCCTGCCGAGAAACGTCATCCAGCGCGAGGGCGAACGACTTCCAACTCGCGAACGCCGCAAATGCCGCCGCGCCGATCGCGACCAAACCTAGCGCCATTAGCCGAACTGGCGTCAGCACCGCCGCTACCTGCGAAGCAAAGCCACGCAACGAACCCTGCGATGACGTAAAAATATCGCCAATCTGACTGCCCTGCTGAAACAGGACGGTAAGAGGGCTTTGACCGCCGGCAAGCGAGACGCCGACGTCCTGGGCTTGCCGTGACAGGTTAATCAGTTCGTGCCGCGCCAGACCGACTGCGCCAGCGTTATCGTTCGCGGCGCCGGTCACCTTCTCCATGCGCTGGCGCGCCGCCTCCAGAACCGCGTTCGCCCGCTCCTGCAGCACCGGATTCTGCGATACTGCGGCATTTACCTGCCGCTGGACCTTTTCGTAATCCTGCTGTGCACGCACCTGCGACACATACCGGCGCTCGATGCTCGCAAATCGGGTTTCCAGCGACAGCGTCGCCTTCTCGGTCTGCTGCGAGGTGACCGCGACGTTCTGCTGCGCGTCCGACAACTCGTCGAGCTTCGTCGTCGCGGCATCAACGCCGGACGTCGTCGCCTGGATCGACAGGCGCCGCACAGCCTCTTGAACAGTTGCCATTATCGATCCTTAAACGACACGCGGATGGCCGGCGTCGTCACTGCGGAGCCAGCGACCCGGTCCTGACGCTGCTTTTTGTCGTAGCGCCACTCACCCCTCTTCGCGTTCCAACGGCGCGACCGCTGGTCATGCTTCAGCCGGTAAGCGCCGATCTGCTCTTCGTGCGTGAACGTGATCTTTGCGATGTTGCCGAAACGAGCCTTGGCGTCCTTATAGGTCCGCTCATAGATCCGGTTCGGCACCTGAATTAAGAAATCGCGGCCACTCTTAGTTTTCCCAACCTCGAGCCGCCGGGCATACGGCACCAGATTTGCGAACACGAATTCCGCGGCGTTCGGGATCTGCTCGCCTAACGCAATCTCGACGCCATCGGCGAATAGCGCGTGACCCTTTCGGTAGGCCCCCGACCGGCGCGGCGATCGATCCAGCAACGTTTGCCCGATCCATGCCAGAACATCGTTGCCGATGTCCCATTCCGCGATGATCCGACCGTTTGGCTGCACGGATTCCAGATCGGCCCCGGCCCGGCCATCCACGGTGACGACCTTCGGCGGCAGCCGGCCGAGAATGCGCCGGTTCGCGTCGTCTGTTTCCGCGATCGCACTGCGCGCAAAGTCTGCCACAGCCTTGCTCTGAGCAGCCGGCGACAGCATCTCATTGACGATGATGCTGACGTCCTTTGCGATCGGTTCGATCCGGGTTCTTACCGGCATCTTTTGCCTTCTCTTCGAGGATGGTGGCCCTGCGGTGCCCGAGCCGGATGAGCGTGAGCGCGTCCTTCGGATCGAGGTCGATGCCGCGCAAGTCCGACCAGGCGCGCAGCCCTTCCCATGTGATCAACGCCGGGCTGAAGCCGCTCGACGAAATGCCCATCGATATCTCGAGGAAATCCACCCAGAGGTATTCGAGCGGCCACGGGAAGTCGGGCTCATCGTCCGGCGCCGTCTTCGGCTTGCGTTTCAGCCGCGCCCATTGTCGCGCGGCCGAATCCTGATGATCGCCTTCGGACGCGCCGTCGGCTAACTGGCGGCTTCGGCGGAACTGGTGCTCGGCGTAGACGAAGAGGTCGGCGACGAGCGCGTCATAAAATTTGCGGCATCGTTCGCCGCCACCCATACCTGCACGAATAGCCAGTTCATGCCGGGCACGGCGTAAAGCTCAGCCGCGTTGTCGGCCGTGCACGGCACGTTAATCACTTCACGCGTGGCTGGATCGACGAGGTGCCACGCCTTCGTCAGTGCGGCGCACTTCTGGATGTTTTCCTCGAGCTGGTCGCCGGGCTCGGCCATGCCGTTACGGCTCTTCATCGCCTTGCGGCGCAACGCGGCGCGCTGGTCCTTGTCAAAGGCGCGGCCGGCGTCGCTGTCGGTCGAAAGCACGTCAATGAACGCCTTGTTGCCGTCCTTGTCGACGATGGGAAGGTCCGTGATCTGGTCGATGATCTCGACCCGGAAGGTCTGGGAAACGTTCGCCGCGAGCGCGGCAAATTTGGAGGACATAGGATTTCCTTTGGCGGAAGGTGGAGCGGGGCCGCCCGCCAGCGGCCCCGTCCGATCGCGATGACCCGGCTCATGGCGAGCCGAGCAGGTTTCCCCGTAGCGGCGGGGAGGATGGATCAGGCAGCGATCTGCGTGTCGACGATCTGGATGGTGGTGGCGTCGATGCCGGGCGCTCCGGCGAACTTCAATGCCTGGAACGGCAGCGTCACGGCCTGCCCGCCCTCGCCCGACGTCGCAACGTCGGCATCCGACAGTTTGATGCGCGGCAGCAGGATGGTCATTGCCGGCGTGTCGGGATCGCTCTCCGTAGTGAGGTAGAGCAAGATGCTGATCTCATCCTCGTCGGTGAACGCCTTGATCAACTCAGCATCCTGAAAGAACGCAGTGATCTGGCCCGTGACGTTGGCACGGCCGAGAAACACCTCGGGCACGAAATTCTGACCGACGACAGCTTCCGAGGACGGATTCAGGTTCAACTGGATATTGACGCCGGTGATAACGCCTTGCGTAACGCCATTCACGCGCACCAGGCCGTTCACCGCGGCGAAAATGCCCGTTGTCGTCTCGGCGGTCGGCGCTGCAAAGTACGGCGCCGCCGGACGTCCCTCGAGCCCATCATACAACTGCATGTTCCGGCCCATCACCGGAAACTCGATCGTCGACATGCCGGAGGCCGGCAGCTGCATGGTGAAGCCACCGATGCGGCACTCGGTAAAGATGCGCGCGACATCGATATCTTCGTTGAAAATCTCGAACGCGAACTTGCGACTGACGTGGCCGGTCGAAGGCGCCGAGAGTCGTTTGCCGACCGTCGCCAGGCTGAACGCGGTGTCAGCGGTCATATCGGTCGGCGGCGGATAGACCTCCATGGTGCGATTGCTCGCGCCCGAGAAGCCGAGCGCGATGAAATTGATACCGGAATCGCCGACAACCGACGTGTCGGTGAGGCGGAAGACGTGACCCACGCGCAAGCCGAGCGCAACCGGATCACCGCCGCCGAATGTCAGCGTGGACGCATCCTCATCGGCTGCAACACTGGTCAGTTGCACCTCGGTCAGCGCAACCGCCGCCTCCCATGTCCCTCGGAGAGACGCTTCGAACAGATCCGCATAGGTCTGCGGCGACAGTTCGCCGGAAACCGAGCCGGTAACGCGACGCGTACCGTGCCGGAAATCGGCAATCTGGCGATCGTTCCGGACCTCATTGGACTGGTAGGTGTCTTTCGCCAGTTTCAGCGTCGATGCGACACGACGCAGGATCTGCCCGCCAGCGCCGCCGGGATCGGTCGCGATATCCGGTTCCGCATTCGCGGTAATGACGCCAGAAGCGTACTTCTTGTAGGACACGCGGGCGGATACGCCTTCAGCAAGCGGCATGGTGGTTCTCCGTGATGGAAGGTTGCTCGGCGATCAGCCGATTTGGTCGAAATGCAGGTCGATCTCAGCGACCGCGCATTGGTAGTTGTTCACCGGGCTGCTCAGACCGGACACTGAGATGCTCGAGCCTTCGCCGATCGGGATGACATCGGCCGCACCACAAGACACGGCGGCATCGCGGTAGCTGCGGAGCCGCGCAGCAATCAGTTCGGCGTTCTGCATGACCCGATCCGCCGCGCCATCGGCAAGCGCCGGTTCAAAGACATATGCTTCGACGGTCCCACGGTTGCGCCACAGGTTGAGCCCGCGACCGCCTCCGAAGCCGGCCGGACCGCTGCCGGAGCCCTCATTGTTGAAGACGACGAACGCAAAAGCCGCAGGTTCATCTGGAAGCGGCGGAATAACGTCGCCTTGCCAATAGATCGGGAAACCCACGACCCCGGAAAGCCGGGCCTTCAACGTGCTCCGCGCGTCCACAGCGGTTGTCATTAGCCGCCTGCCTGAATTTCAAGGGCGATCAGCGTGCCGCCGATCCGTCGCGTGTTGTCATCGACAGCCTTGATGCGCTTCACCTTGCCTCGCACTACGGCGGAATCATTCGTTATCAGCGGCAAGCGGTCGCCGAGCGTATCGACCAGCGCGATGATCTTCACGTCGCCCTGAACGATTGAGCCGACCAGCTCGTCCGGCTTATAGCCGACGACACGCGCCCGAACGGTAACGTCCGGAACGCCGATGCGACGAATGATGACGTCTTCACCGATTTCCGCGAGGAATGCACGATGCTGGGCGAGCGCCTCGGCCGCGTTCATGCGAACACCCGATAGGTGGAGAGCAGCGCAGCCACGGCGGCATCGATCGCAGCGCCGGCGTTACCGCCGACGATGTATTGTTTCGTTCCGATGCCGTCGACGGTGTCCTGGCTCAGGAACAGGTTGCGTTCCGTCAACGACCGCAGAGCGGACGCCTGCAACGCGATCGCCGAACGGATCGGTTCCGGCACGTCCTCGGGGTTGTCTCCGTAGCCGGCGACGAACTCGATCATGACAGCGTCAGCCGCGCACCGCGTCGCGGGCCAGGACCTTCCGAAGGCCGGGACGATGTACGGCGCCGCACCCTGCACGATCTGATAGTCAGAACTATCCAGCTCTTGCTGCGTGCCCGCGCTGTCGACGTAGCGAACGACGCTGACGTCCTGCAACGGCGGCACCGGGATGCGAATGTAACTGCAGGGAAAGCCGTCCAGCGAACCCTGCCAAGTCTGCGTAATAAATGCCCGTCCGAGCCACCCATCCCGCCCGTCGATCATCTGCCGCGCCGCCTTGATCAGCGCGTCGGCGATCTCATCGGCCATTTCCGATCCGATGTTCAGCCGCGACTTCAAGTCGGCCGCCGACAGCGGCTCAAGTGCGGGAGGGGTGACAAGGACCAGGCGCATCGATCACTCGTCGACCAGAACGTGGAACGTGCCGGCCTTGGCGTTGCCGCCCGCAGCCACGACGATCTTCACGCGGTCGCTCGCGATGGCGATCTTATCGAGCACACCGACGCCGCCGGCCGCATACAGAGCGGCCGCACCGTCCTGTCCATGGGTCGCCGCGCGTGGGTAGAACACAGCGGACGCGTTGACGTCCGATTTGGCGAGGATGCTCTCTCCGGTTGCCTCAGACGTGATGGTGAGGTCGACGCCATCGGCGAAGTCAGTCTTCACGTAATGGATGCTGTGGATCTTGCCGGCAACGCGCGGGCTGTACGCCGTTGCGCTGCCGTCGGCGGCCGTGGTGACCGGCACTTTGTATCGTCGCATGGGATATTCTCCAGGTTGGACGCTGTGCGCCGCTGATGGATGATGGTCCGCGTCGGGCGATTACTTTTCGTCCTTCGCCTTCTTGTCGGCCTTGTTCGCGGGCGCGGGCTCGGCCTTGTTTTGCGGTGCCGGTTCATCAACTCGCCGCCAGCGAACTCGCTGCACTCGAACACCTCGCCCGGCCGAATTGTGTCCGGCCGAACTGAACTGATGTGAAATTGATCCAGAGCACGAAGTTGCATCTGATCTCTCCTGACGTGGTCCGAAAAGGAAAGCGTCCCGCATTTCTGCAGGACGCCATTCGATCACCCGTTACGCCGCCAGCGCCGCCGTGAAGGTGCCCTTCACAAAGGCTTCCGGCCGATACACTGCCAACGCCAAGCGCTCTTCCGCGCGGATCGTCACCAGGTTCTTCCGGAAGTTGTCGCTGTCTTCCGTCGAAATCTCGACGTTGGCTTCCTCGCGATCGAAGATCTGCGCGCCCAACTGGAACGCCCCCGCGAGGAAGGTGTCGACGGTCATCGCCTGTGTTTCGACCACCGGGAGACGCCACAGGCGCGGTTCGCTGCCGCCCTGCGGATTGGCGAATAGGTAGGCGCCGTCATCCGTCTTGGTCAGTTCGATGTCCGCCCAATCCTTGGGGTTCATCGTGATGCCGTTGGCCGGATACTCCGCGAGAGCCGCCTGCAAGATCGCCAAGCGGATGACGTCGATCTTGGTCAGGTTGCCCGCCGCCGTCGGGATGATCGGAGCGGCATAGGCGGAAGCCTGAGTGTAGATGCCGTTCAGATCGGTGCCGGTGCCACCGCCATTCAGAAGCTGACCTTCCTCGACATACTGGAGCCCGTAGCGCAGCCGGCCGTCGATGTAGGACATCAACTGCGGCACATCGTCGAGAATCTGCTTCGTTGCCAGCACCCAATGGGCGACGGTCGTGACCGACGTGGTCATGATGTCGAACTTGATGTTCGACTGCGGCTTGGTGGCCGTGCCATCCTCCGCGACGGTCGCCGCCGCATTGGTGAAGCCGGTTTCCTTGACGTACTGGATCGCGTTCGACGAGGTCGAGCCGGGCGTGAGCAGGTCACGGATCGTCATGCGACGCTGCGGCGGCGCCACGATGCCGGGCAGACGCTGGGGTACGATCAGGTCGCCGGCCGAACCGTCCGCATCGGTGGTCAAGCCGGAGATCACCGCCTTGAGGCGGACGCTGACGGTACCGCGCCCAGGCTTGGACTTCAGGAACTGCTTGACGTCGGCGTGTTCGACGAACTGCTCACCCACCGACTTCTGCCGTTCCGGGCCGCCACCGGCGCGGATCGTGACCATCTTCTGCTCGATCTCGGTCATGCGCGCCGAGAGTTCGTTGTGCTTAATCAACGCATCGTCGGCCGACTTCTTGGTGTCCTCGGAGATCTTGCCAAGGTTCTTCAGTTCAGTCTGGGTGGTTTCGGCCGACTTCTTGACGTCGTCGGCTGCGGTCTTGAGCTGAACGGCAAGGTCGCCGATCTGTTTTTCGAGCGCCGCGACGCCGGCACCGGCCTCGGCCATATGCACACCGAGGCTGTGGGCATGGGCCACCGAACTGAAGTCGAAGCCGAGCACGACGACGCACGCGACTGCGATGATCGCGGCGCACACCGCGAACGGAAGGTAACGATTGGTCATTGTGGGGTTTCCTAGCTGTGAGAAATGGAGCGCAACGAAGCAATGGCTTCGCTGACCGCGGACTTGATCGCCTCTCCGCCGTCGGACTCGCTCCGAACAGCCTTCGCATAGCCGACAGAGGCGATCTGCACGGCCATGGCTTTGGGGACGCCTGCCTCGCGCAGGACGTCCTCGAACTCTTTGATCGACGGCGGGTCGCCGTCACGAAGACGACGGGCGAACTCGGACATCATGCCATCCGCCTTCACCGCATCGACGCGGGCGCGGATATTCGCCGGAAAGGAGACGATCGACGCCTCCAACAGGTTAAGCTTCACGAGTTTGCGCGGGGTCGCGCCGTCCGACGGCTCAACATCGACTTCGCGATAGCCGATCGACATTCCCTGGATGGCGCCGGCCTTGAGCATGATCAGCGCCTCGTCGGCGCGGCGAACGCCTTTCAGCAATTGCCCCTTTGCATAGAGACCCTTGCCGTCGTCGCTCATCTCGTGCCAAACACCAATCGGCTGATCCGGATTGTGCTGCCACAGCATCAGCGGATAAGTCCCTTCCCGCTTGTGCTTCGCCAGGCTGTCCGAGAACGCGCCCGGCATGACGGCTTCGTTGTAACTGTCGCGGACGCCGAACACCGAGGCGTACCCCTCGATCTCGCCGGCGTCGCCGGCAGCCTTGACCTTGAAGGCAAAATCTTTCGTCTTCATGCCGCGTCGTCCCTGTCGAGAGGCGGGCCGCCGTTGTGGCCCATCATGGATTTCATCTTCGCCTCGATAAGCGAGTCCACGTCGCCGCCGAAAAGCATGTTCATGAGTGCGGAACGAAGCTGCTGTTCAGGCGACGCGCTGGTCACCTTGCCGAGTTGATCCAGCGGAACGAGGTTTGACTGCACCGTGAGAACGTCACCGCCGGGCATCGGCGGCTTGTTGTCCATCGCTCGGCCCTCGTTGCGGGTCAGGTAGCCATTCTGACCGAGCGACGCGAGAAGCGCGGCGCGGCCGACGCTGTCGGCCCGGAACAATCCCTCGAAGAGAAATTCGGCATAGACCTTGCCGCGCTCGGCCGGCGGGAGCAGGCGTTTCTTGATGGCCTGCTCGATGCGCGTGAGATATGGCCGGAGCCCCAACACATACCAGCCGAGCATGATCTGCTCGATGCCGGAGCCCCACATCGTCTGACCTTGGGCTGCGTGCCCAACCAGAACGGGCGGGATGCGAAGCCAGCGGCAGAGATCCTCGATACTGAAACGCCACGTCAAAAGCATTTCCGCATCCTTCGGCGGCAAGCTCACCGACTTGACGTCAAAACCATGCTCCAGCAGCCCCGCATTCAAACCCTCGCCGCCAAGATACGGTTCGATGAACGCGGTGCGGAAATCCTTCCGCTGATCTGACGTCATCGCCTTGCCGCCCGGCGGCTGCGTGAAGAAAATCGAGTTCTTCATGCCGTTGCGGAAATACGTGCCGGCAGATGCCGCGATGGCTTCGGAGAAGCCGAGGCTTTCACGCGCGTAAGCCAACGTCGACAAGCCACCGCCCTCGCCGTCGTCGCCGAAGCCGCGGATATGGAAAACGTCGTCCTCCGTCAGATCAATGTATCGCTTGCCGCGATGCGTAAAGGTGTAGCGAAGAATGCCGGACTGATCGCGCCGACGCTTCATGTTGTTGGGATCGGCCGACAACTGCGTCAGCGAGATGATCGAACTGTCGCCACGCTTGGCCTTCAGCGAGTACGCATTGCCGTGAACAGCGAGGTCGACGACGACGCTTTCCCAGAACTCTGCTGCGGTCTGATCCGAGTTCGGACTTTCGTGAACGAGGTTGTAGAGCCAGTGCTCGGCGTTCGGCTTCTTGCTGCCGTCCGCCTGCTTCTCGTACACTGCGCACGGCAGTGCGCCGATGGTCTCGCCATACAGCCGGACACCAGACCACCACGTCGAGATACGCAACGCACCATCGGCGCCAACGTCATAGCCCGACCATGCATCACTCTTGCCGCGACGAGAATTTTCCGGGTCCTGCACCTTGAGCGCAGGTTTCCGCCACCACCGGGAAAGCCAATTCATTTAGCGGGCCGCCAAGGCATCCTGAAGCCATTCATCATAGTCAGGTCCCTTGTCTTCCGTCATGAAGGCGGCACCGGTCGCCATGGCGATCGTCACAATTCCGTCGATGCGACCGCGCGATTTCTTCTTGTCAAAGCAGCGGTTGTCTTGACCGTCGGTGTCGGTCTTGGCATTGCCGGCGCACATGGTGGTGACCGGCGAGGCGTCGATAACGATCTCATGGTCGAGGATGACGTCCTCCAGCTTCTCGATGGAGGTCGGCATAGTGAGTTGCCGATCCTCGAAGACGCGCCGCTTTCCTTGATTGTGCCGAACCAGCTTCAGGCCGACACCTTCCGGCTTGCCTGGCCCCTCGAATAGCCAGACCGGCAATCCGATGTCCTCGCAGGCATTCATAAAATCGGCCATGCCGGCCGGATCGAACGCGAGAAACTGCACATCGTGCTCGGCGGCGATCTTTGCGACTTGCGCGGCCGCGAACGTCTTGTCGATCGTCGATCCGTCGACGGCGGTGAAGTCGATCTTTGGATCTTCCGCCCATTCGACATACGACGCGAGATCGCGGCGCGCTCGGTCCTTCAAGCCCTTCTTCGTCGTCCAGTACCAGGTCTTGACCTGCAACGGCCGAAGCGCCTCGTCTTCGTTGTTCGGATCCGGCTCCCAGGCTGCTGATAGCGCGGTCAGGTCGTTCTTCTTCGACAAGTCCAGCGAGAGCCAGCAACGACGGCCCTTCAGCTTCTGAGGATCGACCCTTCCCTGAACGTCGAGCCACGCCTGCTCGTCGTCCATCCAGAACTCGTCAACGCCCGTGGGTATGCCAAAGTAAAGGCGCTTGACCGACAGTGCGGTGGACGCCAGCTGCTTTGCGGTATTGACCTCGCCGCGGATGTTCTCGATCGGGAACGTGATGCCGAGCGCTGGCAGCGCCTTCTTCCAGCAATCCTCGTTCTCGAAAACCCTTTCGTGGTCTTTCTTGTCGACGCGCGCGATGAATGCGAACGCCTCGTCGTCTTTGACCTTTCCGCTCAGAACGGCCTGGTAGAACTCCGAATACTCGGTCCCGACCAGTTGCGTTGACGCTGGCGTATTGGTTCCCAACAACATGATCGCGTCGCCGGGCATCTTGGCAATGGCGCGCTTCCAAGTCTCAATCGAGTGATTGTTCTTGAACTCGTGGATTTCGTCCGCCAGCACTGCCACCGGCCTTGGACCCGAGATCGCCTCGCCGTTCGCGAGCGCCTGAAACTTCGAACCGGTCTCCGGATGCTCAATCTTCCATGCGTTGTCGCCCTCGCCTCGGATCAGAACTTCGCCGCGGCTCTCCAGCGTGTCGGTCTCATCTTCCTCGGCCCCGGGAATATTCGCCCGGCACATCGCCACCGCATCCTTGAACAGAACGTTCGCCGTCGCCTTGTCCTGGCCGATCGAATAGACCTCGGCGCGCGGGACGCCGTAATAACCCATCAGGCAGATGCCGACGCCGCCCATCATCGGCGACTTCGCTTGGCCCTTTCCCGTTTCAAACCATCCACTTCGAAACCGAAGCCTGCCGCTTGAAGTGACCCATCCGAAGAGCGAGCCAACGGAGAACATATGCCAGGGCAGAAGATCGAATGGATGCCCGGCTTTCGTTCCGGCCGTGATCGACAGCACCGCCGGGAAGAACCCAACAACGCGCGCCGCCTTTTCTTCGTACCTCCAGAAAATGCCGCACTTCTCGCCGTCGACAATGTCGCGAAGGTGCCGCTCACCGGCATAACGCTGGAGATCGCCGGCTATCAGCCTTCCGTCGACAAGATCGCGCGCGAACGCCGTGACCGGATCATTTGGGTACTGCCTTGAGATAGTTATCCGCGGCGCGCGGGGCTTTCTTGGCACGCTGAACCTTCGTTGCCTTGCCGCGGCGCACCGGCGCGATTCCTAGCTCGGCTTCGGCGACGCTGATGTCCTGAGCGGCCTGCCGCATCACGGACCAAAATGGATTCCATTGACCAACCTTCGCCTTCTTGCTCGTCGGCGCGAGGATGGCGCCCTTCTCGGCGACGTGGCGCGCGGCGCGCTCGTACTGCACTCGAAATTCGACGAGCCGCTTGATCGCGTGCCCGTTCGAAACTGCCAGCGTGCCGGCATCGCGCAATTCGCGCACAACGACGCCCCACTGGTCATGAGCGATGGCGAGATCGTCATCGTCCGCAAAGATCGTTCGCCAGTCCGGTTCTGGAGGCAGGCCATCGTTGCCGGAAATGGCCGTCAGATCGGGATTACTCATCCGTTTTCGACCTCAAAACCCGATCATCCCCCCATCTGGAATTTCTTTTCGGTGCGAATGCACCTCCCAGCGCGGTAGCCGCCTCCCAGACGCCTGAGTTTCGACCCACCCCTCCCCATCGGGGAAAATCATTCTCCGGTGCGATGACGGGCATTCCAGGGGTGGTTGGGATCGATTGGCCTTCCATTCACGTCGGTGCCGATCACATAGCCTCGGTTCTCTTCCGCCTTGATGGTGGAGTCGTGGTGCTCCTTGCACGCGCTCTCATGATTGGCCGGATCGACGAATAACGACCAGTCGCCCTTGTGCGGCTTGCGGTGGTTGACGGTGGTGGCAGGCGTCGTCTTGCCCTGAGACAGGCAGCGCTCGCACAGTGGCTGTCGCGCCAGTTGCTGTTGCCTCAGTCCGTCTCGGCCGCGCCATATCGCCAGATCGTACAGCTTGCGGTGTGGTGATCGCTCACGACGGAGCGCGTCACGATCTCGGCGAGATTGCGAGGCCATTTGGTTTCTCACATCGCGTCTTTCAGTCGCAAGCACGTCGGCTTGTAAAGCAGACCTTTGGCACTAGCTTGAGCCTGTAGACGGTGAAACACACCGCACCACCCAAAAAATGAAGGGAGAGAAGCAATGGCCGACCGGCCGTTTCGTAATCCTTTGCTGGCCAAGCTAGACGGAACCAGCCACTACACCGTTCGCAGCGCGTGGGAAGCGCTGGAATATCTCCTCCGCTATTGGCCCGGACCCCGAGACCGATCCTACGAAGTCGCGATTCAAATGTGCCGCGACGCGGTGGATGGCTGGATACCAGCCGAGCGAGCGCGCGAATGCCTTAAACACGCTTTGAATGCCGCCGGGCTGGCTATCGCTAAACCGCGGCGGACTCCTCGAAAGCAGAGGGTCTCGCGCTTCAAGCGGCCGGCACCAATCGGCAAGGCATCTAGTGACCCACCCCGAACCGGAGGATTAAACCATGGCTAAAGGTGCGCGGCGCGGAAACCGCGAGATGAAGAAACCGAAGAAAGAAAAGCCCAAGGTGATCGCCGCGGCTCCAAGCATGAAAGGGCTGATCCAGTCTGCGTCACCAAAGGGCGGCAAGAAGTAAAATCAAGCCGCGTCTAGCCCCAGCTTGGCGCGGCGTTGTATCCTTCCAGTCTGTGATCCAGACATAGTTGTCCATCGCGGCAACGCCATTTCGTTGCCCAGCGGAAAGGATGAACCACGTCGCTGTTGGGACGACACAATGCTGATGATTTGTCTTGGTGTATACCCGTAGAACTACGGGATCGTGATGCTATTTGAAGCGCGCTCGCTTACTCGGACGCGGTTTCCGACTTTTGCGGCGTCCGCTGCGCGAACCACTGGCAAGGCAACCCTCGAACCGGTTATGGGTGCCGGCAGCATGATCGAGTACGATCTGTGCCATTTCGCCGCCGTGAATCTGGGCGATTTTCTCACCATCCATTAGCACATCGATAACGTCATCAATGTTTCGCACTGGTGGCCAGTCATCGCCATTCACGCGGAAGAATACGTAGCCGGGTACTGCCGCACGCTCAGCGGCAGACGCTCGACCACCAGATACCCACGACCGAACATAGGTCGGCAGGAAAGCACCGCGATTACCCTCCTCAAGCTTTGCGCGGACAATATGCTCTCGGCCAGTCAACGTCCGACAAGCAGCCCAGAATTGTTCAGCCATGAATCTCTTCCTTCTCGGCCGAAAGGGAAATGCGGGCCAACCCCACTGCATTCCGCACGCCCATTTTGCGGAACACTTCGGCGCGATGTTCCTCAACAGTCCGAGGACTGATGTCGAGGCGCGCCGATATCTCCTTAGTGGAAAGCCCGAGAACAAGCAGATCGCAGACGTGCCGCTGCCGCTCCGTCAATCCTTGCCGCGCTGCATCAATCGGCTGCCCCGCGATGGTCTTATGCTCCGGCAATGCCGTCCTCCGTGAGGTGATCGATGATGGCGCCGACGATCGCCGTGGGGTTGCCGGCGCTGTCGCGTGAAATGGCGCGCTTGATGGTTTCGAGCGGCGTCCCGTGCTGTAGGGCCAACGACAGCACCACCGCGGCATCGCGCGCGGTGGCCTGCACGTCTTGCCCGGTCTTGCCGCCGTCGATGAAGACCTCGCCGGGCGTACCGTCAGCATAGAAGCCCACCGTCACGTAGAACTGTTGATTCCAGAAGCGGATCGGGAATGTTTCCGAGGCGCGGCGTTGCGGAAGAATTTGGCGGGTCATGCCAAGCCTCACGCGATCCAAAGAATTTCGCCGGTCGGGGATTTCAGGCCATCAAAGTTCTTGTCGATGATGAATGAGCGCCAAGACGACCATTGACCGTTTTTCGTCGAAGCGTACTCCGCGATCTGTTCAAGCTGTTCAGGGTGGAGCGTTGCCGCCAGCTTTCCAGCCTTTCGCAGTGCTTTACGCAGCCCATACCCGATAGGGTCCGAAAGATAGAAATCGCCGCGATCGACAGCCTCTGAAAGCTCTGCGAACGTATACGCCTTGATCGAAGCAGCCGATCCCTCGCCGCTTCGTCCAGCTTCATGGACTTCAATCTGATTGAGCACCACGATCATCGCCTCAGCGATCTGCTTCGCGTGACCATCAATAGTCGGAGTAATCTGACGAGACATATCGACCCTCGCTGAGTTTGTAGTTCATCTTCAAAAGACACGGATAACCAAGTTCGTCGAACCGCGCCTTGCGGTGATAGAAATCCGCCTCGGTCTTGCGGCCGGTTTCATCAAACATCTTCGGCCGGTGGACGACGAAGCCTTGATCGACCATGTTGTCCCAGTTCTTCGAACCGGAAATATCTTCAAGCAACGGCGGATGATTCTTGCGATCTCCACCCATCTTGGCCGGATGCGCGAGGATCTGCACATGCACGTTCATGTCGTGCGCGAACGCGTGGAGATTGCGAAGGCAGCGACCGATGTATTCGGTCTCCGTCTCATCGCGGGCGCGAGAGGCCTCCATCCGGTTCCACGGATCGGCCTGCACGATGCGGGCTCCGTGGCGAACAACGGCCACCTCCGCCTTGTCCAGAAACCATTCGAGTGACGGGTTTTGTTCTGGATGCACGACAAACAAATAGCGATCGTCGATCCATTGATCCGCCTTCTTGTGCTCGCCGAACTCCATGTCCTTTTCGAGCTTGCCGGTCAGAAGCGTGCGGAGGATGCGGCGATAGTGCGGCTTCGGTCGCGTCTCGAATGACGCGATGCAGGCAGGGACGCTGTACTGTTTAACGACCTGAAACCAGATTTGAGCCCACATCGCCGTCTTCCCATGCCCTGGGTGACCGGTAACAACGCTGAGCGTTCGTGGCGCGAGCCTGACCTTGCTCTCCCATTCGGCAAAGCCTGGATTCCACAACACAAGCTGCGGCGGGTCGGGTAGTTCTGAAAGTCGATATAACCCCTCTATCGGCCATGGCTGGGCGCCGTTGGTGATCAGATCAAGCAGATCCTGCGCGCCATCCTTGCGCAGCATGTCGTTGGCATCCTTGATGCCGTCCGGCCAATCGACGAAGTGAAACCGTGCCGCACCGAGCAGCCGCACCATATCCGCCCGCAAGGCATGACCCGGACTATCCGCGTCGCCGCACCAGATGAATTTCTTCGCACGACTTAACCCGGCGCGTAGTGCGTCCTGCACGTAGTCGTAGCCGCGTTGTTCTTTCGGATCATCGGCGGGACGCTCCTTCGCGCCGTTCGGCACCGACAACACGTATTGCGGCGGGACACCGGCTTCGACCAACGCACACGCATCGAGCTCCCCCTCGACGATGAACACTCGCGCCATGTCACCTTGCAAAACGGCATCGAGATTCCAGAAGCACAGCTTGAAGCCGCCGCCAGCAACGAACGCTTTTTCCGGATACGCTCGCGCCTTCCAGCCCTCGCGATACTGGAAGAACACGCCCGATCGTTTCTGGCCCACGTCAGGAAAAAATACGGTACCTGAGCCGACGGGCAGACGAGCCAAAGTCGCCTCGCTCAGACTTCGCTCGCCGCGCGCCCAAGCGACCGCGTCCGGGCTCATCGTCGAAGACCGCACCTGAGAACCCGCAGTGCCAGCAGTTATAAATTCCGGAGCATTCATCGATCTTCACCGAAAGGCATCGGTCGGTTTTCTTTCGTCTAAGGTGGCTGCACTTGGGACAGGTGACGCGTTGCTCTCCGGACCTGTCCCGCACCCGGATGCCGCGATCTGCAAGCAGCTTCGCTATTGCCATGTGACCCCATAGTTCGCCTGTTCCTTGCGCTCGACCGCATCGGCATTCGCTTTCGCTAGCCATCGCGAGACTGGGAAGAACCACTTGCCGTCACGCGGCGGATTTTCGGTGTAGTAGTCGTCAGCCGCCTGCAACTCGGCGCGGAGGTCTGGGATCGCCTTGTACGAGGCGCGCCACTTGTCCAAGCTGTCCTTCGTCAGGCGGACGGTGTTGCCTTCGAAGACGTAGGATTTGCCAGCAGGACGTTCAGGCGCAACAAAATTTGGAAGCTCGTCGGCGGGCGCGGAGGCGCCCCCTTCTTTTTTCTTTCTGAGAATATGAGCATCTGAGACTGGTTGGTTCTGTGAACCAACCCATTCATGATCTAAGGCGCTGTTTTCGTTATTAGAGGCTCGTTTTTCAGCCGATTTATCTCCGCCTTTTCTTCCATTTATCTCGAATTTTTCGGCCTCTTTTTTCTCGGATAAATTTTGCCGGTCAAACCGAGGATTGGAGATTTTACCGTCGTTCACAGTGATCTTGCCGCGGTCAATCAGCGTCTGCTTGATGCAGTTAAAGCGCCTCGTTGAGCAGCCACAGATGCGGGCAAGCTCTTTGCCGTCGTCGACGATCGGAGCATGTTTCAGATAGAGCAGGTCGAGCAACGTTGAGTAGACGCCCTTCTCTTCAGCCGACAGATGGACTGTCCCAGCGATGAAATCGGCAGGAAATCGTTTGTACCAAGGGCGGCTGCTCATTAGCGTCCGCCTCCGTGAATGCGACGCCGCACTTCGGCATCCGGCACGAACTCCGCCAGCCAAGCCGACCATGCACGGCCGGCAGCGAAGCCGTCATCGATATCAAGGGTCGCCAGCGCCTTGTTCTGAGCGGCTATAAACTCACGCCAGAGCCGCTCAGGCTGCGTCTCCATTCGCTGAACGGACGACATCAATGTGCCTCCCGTTCCGACGTGGATGAAACGACCTTGCCCAGCTTCGCCGCCGCCCAGCGGTCGAGATCATCGACATGGTAGAGCGGGATGCGGCCGACGTACTGCATGGGAGGCCCGCCACCGATGGTGGCGAGCTTGTTGAGAGTGGCAACGGCAATGGGGATGCCGTGTTTCTCCGCCAGATAGGCCGGCACCTGTTTGCGACGAAGGCGAGGGTTGCTCATGCCGGCACCTGCCCGTCCTGCTTGATCTGTTCGATCTCGCGATGCGCCCTGTCCAGTTCCTGCGTGACGTTACGCAAGGCTTGCTCCGCGCGTTCAGCGCGGATGATGTAAATCGAAGCACCCTTTGCCACCGCCGACGAGACACTATCCGTGTCGGTGGCAAGTTTGCGAGCAACGTCCCGCGCGATCCATGTGAGCGAATCCACGCGGTCCTGCGGACGATCTCCCGTTTTGTCATGCGGAAGGTTTAGTTGTTCATCCACAATCGCTTCGAGCAGATGATACAGATGCCAGATATCGGACTGGATATCGTCAAGCGTTGGCGCGGTGCTCATGCTGCACCTCGTGGACCAGACGCGAATGCCGTGCGAAACCCGTCCCTGATCGCTTCGGCGTGATCCTGAATTTCCAGGATCAGCCGATACATGCCTTTTTCGACATCTTCATCGAGTTGGGCTCGCGATGTTGCTTCCAGCAGAGCGATATACTCGACGACTGACAGGATGTCGTTTTCAAGCCGGAAGAAGATTTTGCGCGGATCGTCGTTCGGGGCCTCGCCTGAATTGAAGGTGCTCATGCGGCACCGCCGATCTGGTGACGGTCATTGAAGCGAGCCGTCGCCTCGTCGGCGGCAGCTTGCGCGGCGATGACGACGAGATCACCGAGATCGTCTTGCATGTCGGCTTCGAACCCGACGAGCAGATGCCCCCTGCACTCCATTTCGTCGCCGGTGGATGGCGAGGCCGACTTCGCGACGTTGGCAATCGCCTGCTCGTAATTGAACAGCCACTCCGTGACGTCATCCAGAGCCTTGCCCGCATCGTTGTGGTTATGTGTCCCTTCCTCCCAGAACCGGGGCTGACATCGGATCGCGCCGGCGACAGATGCCGTCAGGTGCAGGGCATCCCGCAGGGATAGCAGGTCACGCATCGAAAGAGCGCGCAGCGCACCAAGGTTGATCGTGCAGGTCAGTGGACCGCAAGGCGCCTGCGGATCACGTTTCGCCGGGATTGCATCCATGGCCGGCAAGGTGCTATTCTTGGGCTTCTTCATCGGCTTTCCTCACAGGGTTGGCTGGTTTTCAAGGCGCGGCGAGATGGCAGTCTCGGCCGCGCCTTTTGCTTTCATCCGCTCCCGAATGGCGCGGACGATCTCGGAATTTTGGGAACTGGCGTTCTCCCGGGCCTCAGCCTCGATGAAGGCTTTGGCGTCGGCGGGAAGGCGTAGGGATGTGGCGATCATGTTCGGCTCGGCAAATCATTAACCATGCCAATAATGCCAACTTGGCATATGATGTCAAGTCGGCATCATTCCAACTTGGCATTAGGTGTTTATAAATCCGCCAGAGGCGCTGGAGTGACCATGGCCAAACCGGGCGACGACTACCAAGGAAATGATCCTCGTTATCCAAGCCAGCAGCAGGATAGATTCATCGTCCGGTTGCCGGATGGTATGCGCGACGATCTCAAGGTCGAGGCGGCCAAAAATGGCCGGTCGATGAATGCTGAAATCGTGTCCAGATTGGTGGAATACGACAGTCTAAGGAAGCAAATTGAAATGCTTCATCTGAAATTAGATCGAGCTCAGTTGAGCCGCGATCTTTTGCAGAAGGAAATGGCGGACGTTAGCGACGATCGCAAGCAACTAGCCGTGATGCGTATTCGTTATGATGAGCAGTCAAACATCGTAAACCAATTAATTTCGATTATTGCTCAAGCAACATCTGCGGACCCGCACATTATGCAGATGCTCGCAAACGCGATACGAAAAAATGAGAGCAGCCCAGTCGCTAGTGAGATCGCGAAGCACGTCGAAGCTCGCAAAGGCACCAAGTCTAAGAAAACCTAGATACTCCCCCGCTGGGGGGATTACCCCGCCGGGTCTCGTTTCCAGAAACGACTCCCCACCGATGAGCAAACTTCTAGCCGAGAAGTTTCGTTCGCTCGGAAAACTCAGCATAGCGCCGGCGCTGACTTGAGAGATCAATAATTTGCATGGTCGAGCTGGATTGAAGGGGGGGGCGAGACAAACTCGACCCCCTGAAAGGTTCACTCATCCTTCCAGTCAATCACCAACTCCCCACCGAAGAACTCCACGGCCTTCTTGATGTGCCGGATGTTGACGTAGTCCTTCCGCTTGTTTCGTTTCCGCATACCGTTCTTGCAGAAATACCCGCCGGACTTAAGTTCGTTGTCGAGCGCTTCCAGAGAGATGCCATCTTCCCACGCGCGTAATCTGACAGCGTCGAGCAGTGGAATGCGATAAACTTTCGGCCGGTGCCTCGCTCGACTGAGCTCATTGTTAGCGAGCCCGATGTATCGGGCTCGGCCCTGTACCGCAGCTCGCGAACGCCCCGGTAACATCAGCGATATTTGACGCCAGTTCAGCTTCGGGGTGTGCTCCCTGAGAATGCGATCCTCCTCCGGTGTCCAGTTTTTCTGTGACTTAAAGGAGCATCCAAGCTTCACCCGGCGCGCAATTAGAGCATTACGCGTCCGCCTTGGAAAAAGGCGCATAATCTCGCCAATTGGCCTATCCCTGCTCTTCAGAAGGAGAGCATCCTCTTCTTTCGACCAAAGAACGTGCCCGAGCGGTGTTCTTCCTTCGCGCTGCATTCTCTGGCGCGAAGCCTTAGCAAGAAAGGCTGAACGGGAAAGAAAGCTGATATCCATCGATGTCTCCCAAAAGCGCGGAATGCGCCGATGGGATTTGCGTTAGCGGCGGCGACACGACGACACGCTGTCAAGGGATATCCTCTCAATCCCCGCAAACTGTCCTGCGCAGGGCCGAAAGAGGGGAAAGGGCCTGATAACAAAATTGCTACAGATCAAACGGTCGGATCTTCCGCATTCCAAACCCGAAAAGCGCGGATCGATTATTACGACTTCCTCGTAAAACTAGCGCTCCCCCGTTTTGGGGACCTCAAACCACCAGCCGCTAGAGTTTTCCCCAAAACTGGGGAGAACTGATCAGGCGGACAGGAAAGGGCCCACGGCGCGTTGCCGTGCAAAGTTCCCTTGACAGCCGGGAAAAGCCTTTCGTAGGAACCGATTCCGCTTATTGACTTTTAACGAATATCCCCGATATTCAGCGGTGAAAAGTCGTCCCGCTTAGCCGAACTGTCCCCGGACGGGGTGCGTGCTTGGCATTCGTCAAGATAGGCGGCGGGACGCAACCCCTTTCAGCGAAAATCCCAAATATCATCAATCTTTGGCGCGAGCATCTTGCGCCAGCGGTCAGGCGTCGATCGATCCAACCGGTAGGAGCGAGCGATCGCCCCGGCGCACATGTCGGCAAGCTGGACCAACTCATCGCTCCGCGAATCCGAGAACACTACCTTCTTGATTGCGCCCTTCTCGGTATGGCGCCGCAGATACGATCCCAACTCCTTCTTGAAAACACGTTCGCCCGAACCATCAATGACGACGCGCGCATCCTTCAGGAGGCCGTTGTCGAACTTGAGCATCGATTTGACGAAGAAGCTGTAGAACGCCTCCTTGTCCGATCGAAGATGTGGGCTGTAAATTTTCTCCTTCTGAATGACGATCGCCCTGACGCAAAAATCAAACGGCAGGACGGTTTCGAAGAAGAGGTCTCGGACAGGGTCGCGGCTGCCGCTGAATTTGAACTCAGGATAGACCTTGTTCGTGGCAGCGGCTTGTTTGATCGACGCCTGCACAAGCTTGGCCTGCTCTTGGTCGCGAAAAGCAACAAGGCAGACCACAAATGCCGGCGTAGATCCTTTGGTGAGCTTGAAGCCGGGATCACCCGACTCATCAATGAAAACAAGCATCGCCTATTATGCAGATGCTCGCCCAGGAAGTTCAATCACCTTCCCACCCTTGCCCGTCATCTGCCGCCAGACTTCACCCGCGACCTTGTTAGCAGCGGCAACCAGCACTGTGTCGAGCCGATGGACATAGCGGCTCGTGATCGTCGTACCGGCGTGGCCCAGCAGCGCGCCGATGGTGTTGTCGGAATAGCCTAGATCACCGGCGACGGAGGCATAGCTGTGTCGCAGCGTGTGAGCCGTCACCTCATTGAGGCCCGCCGCTTTCATGATGCGCTTGATTGCTCCCGGCAGTCCACCATAGAAGCCCGTCTCGCCGCGACCGGCAGGAAGCACGAAGCGGCCGTCCGACGACAGACCATCCAGAACGTCGAACGCCGGCCGCCCGACTGGACGCACCGACGCGCCTTCCTTGCTGTCTGCGAGGCGGAAGCAACTCCCGGGCTTGTCGACCTCGCTCCATTTCAACGCTTCGATCTCACCACGACGGCAACCCGTCAACGCCAGCAGCCAGATTGCAGCGATAGCCTGCGGCGGTTCTATTTCGGCCGTATCCGTCAGCGTCGAGCCAAGCGCCTTGTATTCCGCCGCAGTTAGCCGTCGGTCGCGTTGCTTATCGGCTTGCAATTTCACACCGCGAACCGGATTGTCCGGACGTATGTTCTCCGAGATCGCGAAGCTGAAGATCGACCCGAGAAGACCAGCAGTGCGAGACGCGGCGCCGGCGCCGCCCTCCACCACCGATTTGCCCCGCAGCTTCTTTGTCTTCGCAACGAGCGACGTTTTGCCCACAGTCACATCGCGCACGAAACGAGAGACATCTGATTGAGTGATGTCGATCGCCAGCCTGGTGCCAAGCAGCGGCTTGATGTGCCGATCAATGCGGCTGCGATCCGTCACCAGCGTTGACGCCTTTTTAGGAAGGCCACGCTTACCCATAATCAGCCCGCGCTCGGCCGCTTCGAGATAGTTATCGCATAGATCGGAAACGGTGAGCGACTTCCGGCGGGTCGCCTTGTCTTCGGCTGGATCTTCACCGCGCGCCACGTCGCCGAGAACGATCTTCGCCTGTTTGCGCGCTTCCTCGACAGTGAGTGCACCGTAGTTGCCGATCTTCACGCGCCGCGTTCGACCACCGGCGCGATACTGAGCGACGAAGTTCTTCTTGCCACTCGGCCACACCCGAATGCCGAAGCCGGAGATGTCATCGTCCCATACGAAGTAATCAGGTTCGCCAGCAGAGAGAGCATCGACGTATCGTTTCGTGAGCTTTGCCATTTTCGATTCCTGCAACAGGGCAAAAGTCTCTACAGGAAGCATATAGGAAGCAGTAGGAAGCAAATTCCAGCAAAGTTCCGTATAACCGTTGCCTTTCGAGAAAACAGAAAATGCCTGTAACACAGCCGTTAAGTCAACGATGGAAGCCTACAGGAAGCACCGGAAAATCCAACCATTTTGCGCTCCGAAGGCAAAGGTCACACGTTCGAATCGTGTCGGGTGCGCCATTTCATTTCCGGTGGAAGCATCCCAGGCTTGGCCTGAGGATCGGCACGCGACCGGCGTGAAAGCAACACCTCGGAACAAAGCCACACGGCTCTTTCTGTTTCCGCGACACAGAAAAAGACTTCCTTCTGATTGTGCGCCGTCTCAGCTTGCCGCGAATGCGCGCTGCCGCCGTTGCCGCACCCCAATCCACAGCCGACCGCAAGACCGTAGCGCGACGCGGAATCTTCCGGCTAAATGGCACGACAAGAAGAAGCTGCCGAGTCTATCGGGAGCCTTGAGGGGGATAACGAATGGGCGCGTTACCGCAACTCTCCCGACTGTTATCGGCAGTCGAGTGGGGGCTCTCGACCCTAGCAGCTATTGCGATGTTCGCGGTGATGATCACCGTCATACTTGACGTGACCATGCGTTACGTCTTCGCTGCGCCACTCGCGTGGTCCTACGGCCTCATCTCGCTCTATCTCATGGTCGCCGTGTTCTTCCTCGCGCTCGGCGATACCTTGCATCACCATGGCCACATTGCCATTGACCTCCTGCAGCCGCATATGCCGGTGCGACTGC
>JAFKKM010000057.1 GCA_017305555.1 Hyphomicrobiales bacterium
GGATGGATCAATAGCTTGCCGACATAGGCCGTGACCTGAATCAGGAAAATCCAGCAATAGTTATGGCGTAACCGGCGGCCTACTGCTTCGGCATAGGTGATGTGAAGGGTGGGCTTGCGGTAATCTTCGTACAGCGTCTTGTTCCAGTCCTTCTCGGTGCGGACGCCGTCGCCGCGCAGGATCGGCCCGAAGAAATAAACCTCGAAAATGTGCGCGCGCATTCGCCAGAAATCGAAGAAGCGATAGCGCCGCGCCTCGATGCCGAGAAAGGTCGCGACCAGCAGGCCGACCACCACGAGCGGCAGCGGCGAGGCGGATTCGCTGCTGAACGTCAGCGACAAGGCGATGCCGGTGGTCAGCACCGCCCAGTTGGTGGTGGCGTCGAGCCGCGTGCGCCACACCGTGCTGCGATAAACCTCGCCGCGATAGAGATGCGCCAGTGCGGTGATGTCGGCGGAGGAGAAGGCCGGGTTGGCGTCTTCGACGGGACGATCGCTCATGGCTCGGTTTCCTCCGCTGACGTCGTTTGCTCTTGAGCCTGACGGTGTCGCGGCGCTGCCGTTTCTCCCGGAGACTGCCTGGTTGAGATTACGTCGGCGCGCGCGGGGCGCAACGAGGAATTGTCGGGAGAGGTCGTGAGACGGCTTGTCGTGTGCCGTGGCGATGTCGATACGACGCAGTCCACGTGTCCGATTTGAACTCCTTGCGTGGACTGATTTGCAACACGAACATCGTCGTCCCTGCGCAGGCAGGGACCCATAACCCCTGGCGATTATGGTCGCTAACGCTTGCCAATGATCACAACCGTTGTCCGCATCATTAGCGGCACGGCGTATGGGTCCCTGCCTGCGCAGGGACGACGATGAGGTTTTGATCCTACGATTTGGACTTCGGGTAGCGCGCTATCAGAGACGTCATTGCGAGGAGCGCAAGCGACGAAGCAATCCAGTTCTTGCTTTGTGGCTTTCTGGATTGCTTCGCTTCGCTCGCAATGACGGGGGATAGGTCGGTGCCACAAAAGAAAGCGCCCCGGCGAGCCGGGGCGCTTTGCATTGTTGATTGGCGCGAATGAGACACAACGGAGCGCGTCCTGTCACAGCATCAGTTCGGGATCTCGGCGTAGTTGCCCTTGGCGTCCCACTTGTAGACGACGTAGTCGATCGCCTTGATGTCGCCCTTGGCGTCGAAGCCGAGCTTGCCGAGCACGGTGTCCCATTCGCCGTCCTTGATCACCTTCATCACCTTCTGCGGATCGGTGGTGACGGCCTTCTTGACGGCCTCGGTCCACACCTGCATCGCGGCGTAGGTGTAGAGCGTGTAGCCTTCCGGATCGATACCCTTCTTCTTGAACTCCTCGACGATGGCTTTCGCGGTCGGCTTGTTGCGCGGGTCGGGGCCGAAGGTGAACAGCGTGCCCTCGGCCTGCGGGCCGGTGATCGAGGCGAACTCCTTGTCGTTCATCGAGTCGCCGGACATCATCACCGTCTTGAGGCCCTGGTCGCGCATCTGGCGCAGGATCAGACCGGCCTGCTGGTGATAGCCGCCGATGTAGACGAGATCGATGTTGTCGCGCTTCAGCCGCGAGACGATGGAGTTAAAGTCCTTGTCGTCCTTGTTGTAGGACTCGAACATCTTCTCCTGGAAACCGGCCTTGTTGAGCGCCTTCTTGGTCTCATCGGCGAGACCCTTGCCGTAGGTGGTCTTGTCGTTGAGGATCGCGACGTTCTTGCCGGCGAAATGCTTGGCGATGTAGCGCGCGGCGACCACGCCCTGCTGATCGTCGCGGCCGCAGATGCGCAGCACGTTCCACAGCTTGCGTTCGGTGAACAGCGGGTTGGTCGAGGCCGGGGTGATCTGCAACACGTTGCTGTCGGCATAGGCTTCCGACGCCGGGATCGACGACGACGAGCAGAAGTGTCCGGCGACGAACGGGATGCCCTGGCTGCCGATCTTCTCGGCGATGGAGCGCGCCTGCTTCGGATCGCAGGCATCGTCGCCGACGAACAGCTTCAGCTTCTTGTTCAAGAGCCCGCCGGCGGCGTTGGCATCGGCGACGAACTGCTCGGCGCCGTTCTGCAACTGGCGGCCGAACGCGGACTCGCTGCCGGTCATCGGGCCGGCCACCGCGACGGTGATGTCCTGGGCGAAGGTCGTGGTCGAGAGCGCCAGCGAGGCGCCCAATGTCGCACTTAGGGCCAGGCCGATCAGCTTCAAAGATTTCATGCGGGTGTTCCTCGCGGAGGGTGATGGGATGCACCGGACTTGGGCCGGTTTTACTTGGGCCGATTTTGCAAATCAGCGGCATTGTCCGATGATTTGCCGCCGGTGTCATGGGCAAATTTCGTTCGCCCCGCCGTTTGGGGACCGCGTCACTTGGTCGCCGTATTCGAAAGGCCGCTCGAATATCCTCAGCGTCGTCCCTGCGCAGGCAGGGACCCATAACCCCTGGCATCGGTTGTTATAGAATAACTCCGCCTTGGTGATGGAGCCGAGCCGCTGCGGCGTATGGGTCCCTGCCTGCGCAGGGACGACGTTTTCGTGTTGCAAGTCCGCGCGCATAACGAGTTTTAGGTCGGCCTTCGAGGCAGGCAGGAGCAAGTCAACCGTGGCGGCCACCTTCGAGATAGGCGGCGCGGATTTCAGGGCGTTGCAGCAGTTCCATGCCGGGGCCGCTCATGGTGATCAGGCCATTGACCATGACGTAACCGCGATGGGCGAGGCGGAGCGCGTGGTTGGCATTCTGCTCGACGATCAGCACCGTGAGATGGTCCTCGCGGTTCAGCGTGCGGATCGCGGAAAAGATCTGCCTTGTGATCAGCGGCGCGAGGCCGAGCGAGGGCTCGTCCAACAGCAACAGGCGCGGGCGGCTCATCAGTGCACGGCCGATTGCCAGCATCTGCTGCTCGCCGCCGGACAGCGTGCCGCCGCGCTGTGTCATGCGCTCGTCAAGGCGCGGGAACAGTTTCAGCACGCGCTCCAGGCTCGCCGCGCGCTCGGCATCGCTGCCGGGGGTAGCGTCGGCGCCCATTTGCAGGTTTTCCGCGACCGTCATGCGCGGGAAGATGCGGCGGCCTTCCGGCGATTGCGCGATGCGCAGCCGCGCCACCTGATGCGCGGGCAGCGCGGTGATGTCCTGCCCATCGAACAGGATGTGCCCGGCGCGGGCACGCGGGCGGCCGAAGATGGACATCATCAACGTCGATTTGCCGGCACCGTTGGCGCCGATCAGCGCGACGATCTCGCCACTCTTGATATCGAGGTCGACGCCCTTCAGCGCTTCGATCTTGCCGTAGGCGGCGCGCAAGCCGCGAATGGCGAGCAGCGATGTCGCGGCCGCACTCATGCGCCGCCCTCCATGGTCTGCTCCATCACTTGGGCGGCATCTTCCTCGTCGGCGCCGAGATAGGCGGCGACGACCTTTGGATCGTCACGCACCGCGCGCGGCGCGCCGTCGGCGATCTTGACGCCGTGGTCGAGCACGACGATGTGGTCGGAAATTTCCATCACCACGCTCATGTCGTGTTCGATCAACAGGATCGAGGTGCCGATGTCGTTGCGGATCGACAACAGCAGATCACTGAGCGCGGCGCTCTCGTTGGCGTTGAGGCCGGCGGCGGGCTCGTCGAGACACAATAGCGCCGGCCGCGCGCACATCGCGCGGGCGATCTCGAGGCGGCGCTGATCGCCGTAGGGCAGATTGCCGGCGGCGTCATCGGCGCGGTCCGTGAGGCCGATGCGCTCCAGCCATTCGCGCGCGAAATCGATGGCGTCCCGCTCGGCGTCGCGGAACGACGGCGCATTGAGGAGGCCGAGCAGGCTGAAGCCGGAGGCGCGCATCAAGGTGTTGTGCTGCGCCACCATCAGGTTTTCCAGCGCGGTCATGCCGGGAAACAGCCGGATGTTCTGGAAGGTGCGCGCGACTTTCGCGTATTTGCAGATACGGAAATCGTGCAGACGATCGAGCCGGAACGTCGCGCCGTCATCATGCACCAGCGTCATGGTGCCGCCCGAAGGCCGGTAGAAGCCGGTGATGCAGTTGAACACCGTGGTCTTGCCGGCGCCGTTCGGTCCGATCAGCGCGGTGATCTGGCGACGCTGCGCCGTGAACGACAATTTGTTGATGGCGAGGATGCCGCCGAAGCGCATCGTCAGCCCGTCGATGGCGAGGATCGGTGCGGCGTTGGTCATCCGTGGCCTTCCTTCACCAGCGATGCCGATATCTCGGTACGCTTTTGCAGGAACACGGTAGGCGCGCGATGGCCGATCAGGCCGCGCGGCCGCCAGATCATCAGCAGCACCATGACGCCGCCGAACACCAACATGCGGAATTGATCGAGGCCGCGGAATAGTTCGAACCCGCCGATCATGGCAATCGCTGCAAGCGCAACGCCGAGTTGCGAGCCCATGCCGCCGAGCACGACGATCGCCAGCACCAGCGCCGATTCCTGGAAGGAGAACGACTCGGGACTGATGAAGCCCTGGCGGGTGGCGAAGAACGCGCCGGCGAAGCCGCCGAACATCGCGCCGATGGCGAAGGCCGAGAGTTTCGTCGTGGTGATGTTGATGCCGAGCGCGCGGCAGGCGACTTCATCCTCGCGCATCGCTTCCCACGCGCGGCCGATCGGCAGCCGCCGCAGCCGGATGGTGACCCAGTTGGTGATGAGCGCCAGCGCCAGGATCAGATAGAACAGGAACACGAGGCGATGGGTCGGCGAGAACGGCACGCCGATCATCGCGGCGAAGCCGTGTTCGCCTGGCGTCAGTGGAATACCGAATACGGTCGGGCGCGGAATGCCGCTGATGCCGTTCGGGCCGCCGGTCAGGTCCTGCCAGTTGAGAATGACGAGGCGGATGATCTCGCCGAACGCCAGCGTCACGATGGCGAGATAGTCGCCGCGCAGCCGCAGCACCGGGAAGCCGAGAATGACGCCCCACAAGGCCGCGAGCAGGCCAGAGACCGGGAGCAGCACCCAAAATGCCCACGGCCCGAGTTGCTCCATGCTGAATGCAACGTAGGGGAAGGCGTCGGTGAGGTGCGGCAACGGCAGGCCGCTCTGCGCCAGCAGCGCGTAGGAGTAAGCGCCGACCGCATAGAACGCGACGTAACCGAGATCGAGCAAGCCGGCGAGGCCGACCACGATGTTGAGGCCCCAGCCCAGCATGACGTAGGTCATTACCAGAATGGCGAGGTCGAGCAGGTAGCGTTCCTTGTAGAAGATCACCGGCACCAGAAGCGCGAAGATCAGCAGTGCCGGCGCGAGCAGGCGGCCCAGCACCGCGAAGCCGCCGCGCACGCTCGCCGGCAATTCGACGCCGCCGACCGGGCCGATCCAGCGCCGCAGCAATTCAATGACGATGGAGCCGACAAACACCGCGCCGACGATGGCTGCGAGTTCGCCGAACCGCGTCCAGTAGATCAGCTGTCCCGAAGACCCCGCTTCGGTGCGGATGCCGATCATCAGGAAGAACAGCACCAGCGCCACCAGTGCGCTGATGACGGCCTTCTTCAGGATGAAGCCGAACCCGGCGGTGGGCTCGGCGCTCGCCGGATGGGGGGCGGGTACTGCCATCCGTCAGACTTTTTCGACTTCGGGACGGCCGAGCAGGCCGGTCGGCATGAAGATCAGCACAATGATGAGGATCGAGAACGCCGCGACGTCCTTGTACTCCACTGAGAAATAGGCCGACCAGAACGTCTCGATCAGGCCGATGGCAAGCCCGCCGAGCATCGCGCCGGGCAGCGAGCCGATGCCGCCGAGCACCGCGGCGGTGAAGGCCTTGATGCCGGCGATGAAGCCCATGAAGAAGTCGACGAGGCCGTAATAGAGCAGGTACATCATGCCGGCGACGGCGGCGAGCGCCGCGCCGATCACGAAGGTCATCGAGATGGTGCGGTCGACATCGACGCCGAGCAGCGCGGCCATGGTCTGATCCTGCTCGCAGGCGCGCATGTCGCGGCCGAAGCGGGTGCGTGACACAATGTAGGTGAAGGCCGCCAGCAGTACGACGGTGGTGACCACCACCACGATCTGCACGTTGGAGAGTTGCACCGCGAAGTTGCCGGAGTCGTGCAGCGTGTAGCCGCCGGTGATGATCGGCGGTACCGGTTTGACGCGCGCACCCTGTGAGACTTGCGCGAAGTTCGACAGCACGAACGACATGCCGATGGCGGACAGCATCGGCGCGAGGCGGAACGACTGCCGCAACGGTCGATAGGCGATGCGCTCCACCGTCCAGCCGTAGAGCGCGGTGACCGCCATCGCCACCAGCAGCACCAGCAGCAGGATCACCGGAATGAAGGTGAGGCCGATCGACACCAGGATCAGGAACGTGATGAGCGCGATGAAGCCGCCGATCATGAAAATATCGCCGTGGGCGAAATTGATCATGCCGACGATGCCGTAGACCATGGTGTAGCCGATGGCGATCAACCCGTAGATCGAGCCGAGCACCAGGCCGTTGATCAGTTGCTGGAAGAAATAATCCATCGTCCCCACGATTCCGCCATAACCGTCTTTAACAGCGGGGTTTTGCAACGGCAACGGGCGTCGCTTTGTGCGTGTGGATCGTTGTGCGTCGCCGTCAAACGGCGCGGCGTTGACCCTGCGGCAATTCGGACCATAATGCGAAGGTCATGTTGTTTCGACGGATTTACCGGCGTTCCCGGCGCGGTGAGGATGTTGCGGCCGCGCTGCGGCAGGCGATGACGCCCGATCTGCGCGGCAGCGCGAAAGGTTCCGTCTCCCACGATTCCCGTTCGCTATCGGCAGCTCTTGCGCACCTTCGACCCTCGCGGGAGGCCGTCCCGCGACGCGGAGATGCGGCGCGTGATTCGCGCCGGCGCGTGCCGAACCGATGCCATCTGCCGTCAACCATGGGGAAGAGGACATGACCACAGAAGCCTCGAACAACGTCGTGCTGCCGGACGACACCAGCCTGCTGGCATTCTACCGCGACATGAACGTGCCGGAGCGGCGCACGTTCTGGGCCTGCGCCACCGGCTGGGCGCTCGACGGCATGGACTTCATGATCTATCCGCTGGTGGTCGGCACCATCATCGCGATGTGGCATGTCGATGCCGGCATGGCCGGGCTCGCCGGCACCACGACATTGTTGGCGTCCGCCATCGGCGGCTGGATCGCCGGCTATATGTGCGACCGCATCGGTCGTGTGCTGACGTTGCAGATCACCATCATCTGGTTCGCGGTGTTCTCGCTGGTCTGCGCCTTCGTGCAGAACTTCGAGCAACTGCTGATCGCGCGCACTGTCCTCGGGCTCGGCTTTGGCGGCGAGTGGGCGGCCGGCGCGGTGCTGATCGGCGAAACCATCCGCCCGCAATATCGCGGCCGCGCCGTCGGCTCGGTGCAGTCGGGCTGGGCGGTCGGCTGGGGGATCGCGGTGCTGACGCAGGCGCTGCTGTTCAGCTATATGCCGCCGGAGCAGGCATGGCGCTGGATGTTCGCGGTCGGCGTGGTGCCGGCGTTGCTGGTGTTCTATCTGCGGCGCTATGTCGAGGAGCCGGCGGTGGCGGTCGAGACCCGCGCGCGGCAGAAGGCGACCGGCGACCGCCCGGCGATCTGGGAAATCTTCTCGGGGCCGATGCTGAAGACCACGATCCTCGCCTCGCTGGTGACCACCGGCTGTCAGGGCGGCTACTACGCCGTCACCTTCTGGGTGCCGCGCTTCCTCACCACCGAGCGGCACCTCTCCATTGTCAGTTCGACCGGCTATCTCGCGGCGCTGATCATCGGCTCGTTCGTGGGCTATCTGGTGGGCGCGTGGCTCGCGGACCGCATCGGCCGGCGCAACCTGTTCCTGATCTTCTCGCTCGGCGCCATCGCGCTGGTGCTGCTCTACACCCAGGTCGAGTTCAACAACGAAGTGCTGTGGTTGCTCGGCTTCCCGCTTGGCTTCTTCGCCTCGGGCTACTTCTCCGGGATGGGTGCGTTCCTCACCGAACTCTATCCGACGCGGCTGCGCGGCTCGGGGCAGGGGTTCTGCTACAACTTCGGGCGCGGCATCGGCGCGCTGTTTCCGTTCCTGGTCGGTCACCTGTCGGAAACGACGACGCTCGCCAATGCCATCGCGATTTTCGCGGTGGGCGCTTACGTGCTGTTCTTCGCCGCTGCCTACGCGTTGCCGGAAACGCGTGGCCGCGTGCTGACGGCGGGGGCTTGAGCAATGGCCGGTCCCGCAAGTGCCACCACCGACGCGCCGCCATGTCCACCGCCGCCCGCCACCCAGCCGCAACCGCGCCTGATGCGGGTGCCGCCGGGCGCGGTCGATACGCACTGTCACGTCATCGGCACGCCGCCGGATTATCCGTTCGTCGCCGGGCGCAGTTATACGCCGCCGGGCGCATCGCCTGCTGCTTACATCAACCTGCTCGACACCATGGGCATGACCTATGGCGTCCTCACGCAGGTCAGCGTGCACGGCACCGACAACCGGCTGATGGTGGAGACGCTGACGGCAAACCGCGCGCGACTGCGCGGCATTGCTGTACTTGGGCTCGACGCGACTGACGCCGAGCGTGCCACGTTGCTGGCGGCCGGCGTGGTCGGGCTGCGGCTCAACGTGCTCTACGGCGGCGGCATCGGCTTCGACCGGGTCGAGGCCTATGGCGCGCTATGCAAGGAGATGGGCTGGCACCTGCAATTCCTGATCGACGCCGGCGAACTGCCAAAAGTCGCGCCGCAACTGGCGAAACTGCCGGTGCCGTTCCTGATCGATCACATGGGGCATTTCCCGACCTCGCGCGGCGTCGACAGCGAAGGCTTCCAGACCCTGCTGGCGCTGGTGCGCGACGGTGCATGGGCACGGCTCTCCGGCGCGTATCGCACGACGGTGCAGGGGCCGCCTTACGACGACACCGTGCCGTTCGCGCAGGCGCTGGTGAAGGCCGCGCCGGAGCGCTGCGTCTGGGGATCGGACTGGCCGCACGTCGCCAACTGGGGTGTGATGATGACGGTGGCCGATCTGCTCGATCTCCTGGCGCGCTGGGTCCCCGACGAGGAACTGCGCCGCCGCATCCTGGTCGACAATCCGCACCGGCTGTTCGGCTTCGGCGCGTGAGCGGGCCGCACGGCCGCGTTGCCGGCTATCCCGCTTTTTTCAGCTTGCGGACGCGGCGCAGGTCGGCATTGAGCTGGGTCTGCCAGCCGCGCCCCAGCGCCTTGTAGGCTTCAAGCACGTCGGCATCGAGCCGAACGCTGACAAGCCGCTTGGCGCGTTCGCCGAGCGGTGGACGCCCCGGCCGGATCACGACGTCGCCGTGACGGATTTCGGCGCGATCGAGCATCTCGTCGGTGATCTCCGGCGCGTCATCCGGGTCGATCCAATCATCCGATGCAACGTTCTTGCTAACGGTCGAAGCGGCGGAGGATTTTACGTTCTTCCTTGGCATGGCAGTACCTCATCGAAATGACGTGACGATCGGCGGCGCGGGCGGTCCAGACGAACACAACCATGCGGCCTTCGAGCAGGCCCGCCGTGATCTGACGCACCTCGCCATAGTCGAAACGGTCGTCGATCCAGGTGACATGATCGCCTTCAAACACCTTCGCCGCGTCCGCGAAATCCAATCCGCGATGGGCGAGGGTGGCGGCCCGCTTGGCAGGGTCGAAGGTGATGGTCACGGAAATAAATGTATCTACATTTATTCGGCTGTCAATACGTTAATGATGGGAACTCTGAATAGCGGACGGCGATCGTCTTTCGCGCCTGGGTAGGCCACCGCTTGTCCACAGGCCGGTTAAGGTTAACAAATGGTTTCGATTGCTGCCATGCGGCGGCGGGGCTTTCGTCTTCGAAAGCGCGTCCGAGCGATTCCACGGGCGCCTGCGACAGGCGGAACCCATGACGGTCACTCGGCAAGTGAACTGGCGATTGAGCACCTTCAGCGGACTTCTTCTCGCCGGGTATTTCATTCCGGTATGGACGCTCGCCGCGTGGCGCATCGTGCTGTCGCCGATCCACGGGCTGTTCGAACGGCCGAACGTCGCGGTCGCGATGTTCATCAGCGACCATCTGCAAGTTCCCGCGCTGATGACGGTGCGCTTCGCCTGGCTGTTGGCGCTCGGCAAGTTGACGGTGGTGGCGTTCTTCCTGCTGTTCGCGGCCCTGATGGTGCGGCGGGTGGTTCGGCTCGGGCGGGGCGGCGATGAGGCGCTCGGCATCGCGCTCGGGCTCGGTTGCGTCATCAGCTTCGCCAGCATGATGTTCGCCGTGGAGGTCAACGAGGCGGCGGCGCTGCAACTGCACGCCACCGAATTGATGCTGCTGCTCTCGACCGCGATCCTGATGCTGGTGGATCAGCCGTCGGCGCGCACGTCGGTCGAGAGCGAGGTGCGCGACGCGGATTATGCCTTGAGCAATCCCAGTTCCTGAACCACCGCGCCGGCTTCTTTCACCGCGTGGTTGGCGGCGGGCACGCCGCAATAAATCGCCTGCTGCAACAGAATTTCCTTGATGTCGTCCGGCGTGAAGTCGCCCTCGGCCAGCGCGGCGCGGACATGCAGGCGGAATTCATCCCATTGCCCCAGCGCCACCATGGTGCCGATCACCAGCACGCGGCGGGTGCGCTCGTCGAAATGCGGCCGCGTCCAGATCTCGCCCCACGCGTGACGCGTGATCAGGTCGATGAAGTCGGCATTGAAGGCATTCTTGTTGTTGACCGATTTATCGACCCAGGCATTACCGAGCACCTTGCGGCGCATTTTCATACCGTCGTCGCGGCGTTGTTGGTCGTCCATGATTTTTCCCACCAAATGAATTTCAGAGACGTCATTGCGAGGAGCGAAGCGACGAAGCAATCCAGTCCTTGCTTTTTGGCTTTCTGGATTGCTTCGCTTCGCTCGCAATGACGGAGAGAATTAACGCTGCGTCAGGAAGCCGATGACGGCTTCGGTGAAGGCATGTGACTGCTCGACGTTGGAAATGTGCGCGGCGTCGAGGATGGTCATGCTGGCGCCGGGAATGTGGCTGCGGATGTATTCACCAGCGGCGATCGGCGTCGCGACGTCCTGCCGCCCGGCGATCACCAGGGTCGGACGCGAAATGCGCGGCAGCAGGTTGCGCTGGTCCAGCGTGCGCAGTGCCTCGCAGCAGGCGATGTAGCCAGCTTGCGGCGAGGCGATCAGCATCGCCTTCATGCGCGCGGTGATAGCCGGTTCGCGCTCGCGGAAATCCGCGGTCAGCCAGCCGCCGATCACGGCGTCCGCGACGGAGGCGATGCCGCCGTCCTTCACCGCCTTGATGCGGTTGTCCCAGTTGGTCGGGTCCGGATAGTAGCAACTGGTGTTGGCGAGGATCATGCGGTCGAAGCGGTCGGATGCGTTGGCGCCCAGCCACTGCCCGACCATGCCGCCCATCGACAGTCCGCACCAGTGCGCCTTGCGGATGTCGAGCGCATCGAGGATCGCCAGCACGTCGCGGCCGAAGCGCTCCATCGAATACGGCCCCGCCGGCACGCCGGATTTGCCGTGGCCGCGGCGGTCGTAGCGGACCACGCGAAACTGCTTGGCGAGGGCGCCGAGCTGCGGCTCCCACATCGCCATGGCGCAGCCGAGCGAGTTCGACAGAATCAGCGCGGGGCCGTCGTCGCGGCCTTCCACCGCGACATTGAGCGGGCAGCCGTCATCGGCATTGATGGTGGGCATGGATTTCCTCCGTCGTCATGCGCGGACTCGATCCGCGCATCCATCTTCGAGAACGTTTTTCAAGGCGATGGATTGCCGGGTCAAGCCCGGCAATGACATCTGGGCCGCTGGATTGCTTCGCGGAGCCTGTGCCCGGAGGCGCAAAGCGCTGATCCGAGTGCTCGCAATGACGGTGGTTAGTTGTTCTTCAACGACGCCAGTAGCCGGTCGATCAGCGCTTGCGAGGCGCCCTGATAGGCGAGTGGGTCGAACAGTTTTGTCAGTCGCGTGGCGTCGAGATGCGCGGTGACGTGCTTGTCGTCCGCGAGCACGTCGCGCAGATGGCGTTTCGATGCGACTGCTTGGCGCGACGCGTCCTCGATCAGGTGATGCGCGTCGGCCTTGCCGAGCTTTTCCGCGAGCGCCATCGTCACCGCTTCAGCCATGATGAGGCCGTGGGTGGTATTGAGATTGGCGCGCATCCGTTCGCCATCGACCTCGAGCCCTTCGGCGATGTCGACGATTGCATTGAGCGCGCCGGAGGTGACCAGCATCAGCGTCGGCAGCGTCGGCCATTCGGCGTGCCAGGGTCCGGCGCTGCGCTCGTGCTCCTGCACCTGCGCGGCGAAGATCGTCGCGGCGAGGTTCGGCGCCATGGTGGCGGCGGCAAGCGCGGAGGCAGCTGCCACCGGATTGCGTTTGTGCGGCATGGTGGAGGAGCCGCCGCGGCCGGCGCCGGCGGGCTCGAAGGCTTCGCCCACGTCGGTCTGCATCAAGAGTGAGACGTCACGGGCGATCTTGCCGCAGGTGCCGGCGAGGATCGCAAACACGGACGCAGCTTCGGCGATGCGGTCGCGGTGGGTGTGCCATGGTGCATCGGGCAGCGGGAGCCGCAGTTCGCGCGCGAGGGCCTCGGAGACCGCCATGCCCTTGTCGCCCAGCGCCGCCAGCGTCCCGGCCGCGCCGCCGAATTGCAGTGCCAATCCATGATCGCGCAGCGCCTTGAGCCGTGCGCGCGAGCGATGCAGCGCGGCGGCATATTCGGCGAGCTTGAGGCCGAACGGCATCGGCAGCGCGTGTTGCAGCCAGGTGCGCGCCACCGTTGCGGTGTTGCGATGTGTCGCGGCGAGCGTGGCGAAACCGGTGATGGCGCGGTCGAGGTCGGTCAGCAGCGCATCGATGGCGGCACGCAGCATCAGCATGGTCGTGGTGTCGATGATGTCCTGGCTGGTCGTGCCCCAATGAACGTAGCGCGCCGCCTCCGTGTCGGACTTCGCGACCTCGGCGGTCAGCGCCTTGACCAGCGGGATCGCGAGATTGCCGGCGCGGGTGGCGGCCTCCGCCAGCGTTGCGATATCGAAGCGGTCGGTGCGGCAGGCGGCTGCGATTGGCGCGACGGCGGCCTTCGGGATCACACCCGTCGCAGCCTCGGCACGCGCCAGCGCTGCCTCCACATCCAGCATGTGTTGGAGGAAGGTGGCGTCGTCGCACACCGCGCGCATCGCGGCGCTCGACAGCATCGGCGCAAGCAGGGGGGAAAGGGAGGTGCTCATGAGTTCGGGACACTAATCGGTCCCAATGGCTTATGCCAATCCCTCCGATACCGTCCGTGCCATGCAGTTGCCGGCCGCCACCTAATTCCATGGTCCTCTTTTATTTGGCGGCGGCAGGCGCTACTTGAGGGCATCCAGATTCAAACACCATTCCGTTGCCCGGAGACGGCAGACGACGAGGAGGTACTCCCATGGCCATGACGATGAACGGCGAAGTCCAGCTCGCCGCGCCACGCGAGACCGTTTGGGAGAAGCTCAACGATCCGGAAGTGCTGAAGTCCTGCATTCCCGGCTGCGAGGAGTTGGAGCGCACCGAGGACAACGGCTTCCGCGCGGTTGCGAAAATCAAGGTCGGCCCGGTGTCCGCGCGCTTCAAGGGTAAGGTGACGCTGAGCGATCTCGACCCGCCGAACGGCTACAAGATCTCCGGCGAGGGCGAGGGCGGAATCGCCGGCTTCGCCAAGGGCGGCGCCGTCGTCGGCCTCACCGACAAGGATGGCGGCACCTTGCTCAGCTATAACGTCGAAGCGCAGATCGGCGGCAAGCTGGCGCAGCTTGGCCAGCGCCTGATCAACGGCACCGCGAAGAAGCTGGCGGACGAATTTTTCGCAGGCTTCGCCCGCGCTGTGCAGGGCTGAGAAACAAGGCCGGAAGAGAGCGCCGTGCGGAGGCTGATTCTGCCCAAAAGGCGCCACCTCCACGTCATGACAATGGCCTTGTCGACACCGTGAGAGCATGGCCCGCGCGCGCCGGGCGAGGTTGCCCAACGTGCCGATGGGCCATAATATGCCTCTTGAATGATTTCAAAGAGCCGCGCCGCACGTCATGCGGCGGGGGCAGAGAGTGCATATGGCCAAGATTTCTCTCATCGTAAACGGCGATCCCGTCACCGCGAATATCGATCCGCGCACCTTGCTGGTGCAGTTCCTCCGCGAACATCTGCGGCTGACCGGCACCCATGTCGGCTGCGACACGTCGCAGTGCGGCGCCTGCGTCGTGCATCTCGACGGCAAGGCCGTGAAATCCTGCACCACGCTGGCGGTGATGGCCGACGGCGGCAGCGTCACCACCATCGAGGGGCTGGCGCCCGAGGGCGCGCCGCTGCATCCGATGCAGGAGGCATTCCGCGAGAATCACGGGCTGCAATGCGGCTTCTGCACGCCGGGCATGATCATGACAGCGGTGGATATGGTTCATCGCAAGGGCCACGATCTCGACGATCACACCATCCGTGAGGAGCTTGAGGGCAATCTCTGCCGCTGCACCGGCTATCAAAACATTGTGTTGTCGATCGCCGCCGGCGCCAAGGCGATGGCGAAATCCGATCTCGCATAACCGCGTCAGATTTTCGCAGGCGCTGCACAGGCAAACAGGTTCAGGACCTCACGGATGTACGAATTCAAATATCATCGGCCGGCGACGGTGCGGCAAGCCGCCAACCTCCTGGTCAAGAATGAAGACGCCAAGCTGATCGCCGGTGGCCACACGCTGGTGCCGGTGATGAAGCAACGCCTCGCGGCGCCGCCGCATATCGTCGATCTGACCCGCATCGAGGGCTTGAGCGGCATCGAGATGAAGGGGCGTTCGCTGGCGATCGGCGCCACCACCAAGCACGCCGAGGTGGCGGATTCGGTGACGGTGCGCGAAGCCATCCCGGCGCTGGCGGAATTGGCCGGTGTGATCGGCGATCCGGCGGTGCGCCACAAGGGCACCATCGGCGGCTCCATCGCGAATAACGACCCGACCGCCGATTATCCGGCCGCGTGCCTGGCGCTCGGCGCCACCATCGTCACCAACAAGCGCCGCATCAAGGCCGAGGAATTCTTTCAGGGCCTGTTCACCACTGCGCTTGAGGCCGACGAAATCATCACCCGCGTGATGTTTCCGCTGCCGAAGAAGGCGGCCTACGAGAAATTCCGCAATCAGGCGTCGCGTTATGCGCTGGTCGGCGTGTTTGTCGCCCGGATGCCGTCGGAAGTGCGGGTCGCGGTGACCGGCGCGGGCGCGGACGGCGTGTTTCGGCTGACCGCCTTCGAGGAGGCCTTGAAGAAGCGTTTTTCGTCGAAGGTGCTCGATGGCCTGCCGGTTTCCGCGGACGGCCTGAACAGCGATCTGCACGGCAGCGCGGAGTATCGCGCGCACCTGATCGGGGTGTTGGCGCGCCGTGCCGTCGATACCGCAAACAATCGGGGCTAGTGGCCCGTTTCTGATCCTTCGCCGCCGGTCGCGGCGGGTCTTCCAGCGGAGGATAGTTCCAAAGGCCACTAGCAATTTTGAAATTCTGGTAGAGTTTAGGGTTTGACATTCGCGCGACGGAAGCGTGGTTGCGACTATCAAATTCGCTCTACCGGCAACGTTTAGACTGGCCTCAAGATGAGTAAATCTCCGGAGCTGCCCGACTCGGTCGATGCCACGCTCCAACTGCTGAACAGCCACGGTTATTTCGCCGAACGCTCGCTCGCCACCGTGCTGTATCTGTCGCTGCGGCTTGGGCGGCCGCTGTTTCTCGAAGGCGAGGCGGGGGTCGGCAAGACCGAGATCGCCAAGGTGCTGTCGGCGACGCTCGGGCGCAACCTGATCCGCCTGCAATGCTACGAGGGCTTAGACGTCGCCTCCGCCGTCTACGAGTGGAACAGCGCCGCGCAGATGATCGCCATCCGGCTTGCCGAAGCCGCCGGCGATTCCGACCGCGAGCAATTGTCGCACGACATTTTCAGCGAGCGCTATTTGATCAAGCGGCCGCTGTTGCAGGCGCTGGAGCCGAATGTCGCCGGCGCGCCGGTGCTGCTGATCGACGAACTCGACCGTGCCGATGAGGCGTTCGAGGCATACCTTCTGGAAATCCTCAGCGACTTCCAGGTCACCATTCCGGAGCTTGGCACCCGCAAGGCGCCGCAGCCGCCGATCGTTATCGTCACCTCGAACCGCACCCGCGAGATCCACGACGCGCTGAAGCGGCGCTGTCTGTATCACTGGGTCGATTACCCGTCGGCCGAGCGCGAACTCGCCATCGTCAAATCGCGGGTGCCGGGCATCTCGGCGAAACTGTCGCAGCAGGTGGTGCGCTTCGTGCAGGAACTGCGCGATCAGGATTTCTACAAGAACCCCGGCGTCGCCGAGACCATCGACTGGGCCACCGCGCTGACGCAACTCGATGCGCGCTCGCTGACTCCGGAAGTGGTCGGCGACACCCTGGGCGCGCTGCTCAAGTATCAGGACGACATCGCAAAAATGCAGGCCGGCACCATGCAAAAGGTGTTGAAGGAAGCCACCAGCGATATATAAGTTGGAATATAGCGATTAACCGTCGTCCCCGCGAAGGCGGGGACCCATAATCCCTGACGGTCGTGATTTGCGTGACCGTCCGTCAAAGGTCACTGGCGCGGCCGGTATCATGAGCGACACGGCGTATGGGTCCCCGCCTTCGCGGGGACGACGCCAGGAATGTGGTGACAATCGTCGGAGCCGCCAATGACAACGTCGTCGCCCGTAACCGGATTGATCGCCGACAACGTCGTCGGCTTTGCCCGCGCGTTGCGGGCGGCCGGCATTCCGGTCGGGCCCGGCGCGGTGATTGATGCGCTGGCAGCGCTGCGCGTGATCGATATTGGCCATCGCGGCGAGGTCTACGCCACGCTGGAAGCGGTGTTCGTCAAGCGGCATGAGCATTCGCTGATTTTCGCGCAGGCCTTCGATCTGTTCTTCCGCGCCGAGCAGGAGTGGATGCATCTGCTTGACTCGGTGCCGTTGCCCGATCAGGCCAAGCCGAAGCCTGCGCCGGCCTCGCGTCGTGTGCAGGAGGCGATGTCGCAGGCCAAGAAGGTCGAGCAGGTCCCCTCCGAAGAAGCGCAGGAATTGCGGCTGTCGCCGTCGGATCAGGAGATCCTGCAAAAGAAGGATTTCGCGCAGATGAGCGCGGCGGAGATCGCAGAAGTGACCCGCGCCATCGCCAAGATGCGGCTGCCACAGGCCGAACTGCGCACGCGCCGCTTCGCGCCGGACTCGCGCGGCCTGAAACTCGACCTGCGCCGCACCATCCGCACCAGCCTGCGCACCGGCGGTGACATTGTCGATCTGCGTCGTCTCGGGCGCATCGACAAACCGGCGCCGATTGTCGCGCTGCTCGATATCTCCGGCTCGATGAGCGAATATACGCGACTGTTTCTGCATTTCCTGCACGCCATCACCGATGCGCGCAAACGCGTCTCGGTGTTCCTGTTCGGCACCCGGCTGACCAATGTCACCCGCGCGTTGCGCGCCCGCGATCCCGACGAGGCGCTGGCGAGCTGTTCGTCCACCGTGGAAGATTGGGCCGGCGGTACGCGGATCGGCACCTCGCTGCAAACCTTCAACAAGCTGTGGGGGCGGCGCGTGCTCGGGCAGGGCGCGATCGTGCTGTTGATCTCCGATGGCCTTGAGCGCGAGGCCGACGATCGGCTGGCGTTCGAGATGGACCGCCTGCATCGCTCCTGCCGCCGCCTGATCTGGCTCAATCCGCTGCTACGCTTCAGCGGTTTCGAAGCAAAGGCGCAGGGAATCAAAATGATGCTGCCCTATGTTGACGAATTCCGTCCGGTGCATAATTTGTCTTCTATCGAGGACTTGATCGCCGCGCTCTCCGTAGCGCCTTCGCCCCAACGGCGCGATGCGATCCGCCCCGCAGCTTGACGAGAGGTCCCCCAATGCTCGAGCGCGACGAAGATATTCTGCAAGCAGCCGAAGAGTGGAAGAAGGCAGGCCACGGCGTGGCGCTCGCCACCGTGGTCGAGACCTGGGGTTCGGCGCCCCGTCCCGCCGGCTCCAATCTTGTGATCAACGACGAAGGCACGTTCCTTGGTTCGGTGTCCGGCGGTTGTGTCGAGGGCGCGGTGGTCACCGAAGCGCTGGACATTATCGCTAGCGGGCAACCGAAGCTGTTGGAGTTCGGCGTTGCGGATGAGACGGCGTTCAATGTCGGCTTGTCCTGCGGCGGCACCATCCGCGTGTTCGTCGAGAAGGTGGCGTAGGTGAATCTAGAGACGCTGACGCAGGTCAATATCGAACGCGCGGCGCGACGGCCGGTGTTCGTCGTCACCGATGTGAGCAACGGCGAACAGCGCATGGTCAAGGCCGCCGATCTCGCCGGCGATCCGCTCGAAGCCGAACTGCGCAAGCAATTGCGCATGGGCAAGAGCGCGATGATCGAGGTGGGCGGCAAGAAGCTGTTCGTCAACGTCTATGCGCCGGTCGCGCGCATGGTGATCATTGGCGCGGTGCACATCAGTCAGGCCTTAGCGCCGATGGCGCGTTCGCTCGGTTACGACGTCACGGTGGTCGATCCGCGCACGGCATTTGCGAGTCCCGAGCGGTTTCCCGACGTGCGCGTCGTCGCCGAATGGCCGGACGTCGCGCTGCCGCCGCTCAACGTCGATCACTACACCGCGTTTGTCGCGGTGACCCATGATCCGAAGATCGACGATCCGGCGCTGCTGCACGCCTTCGAGCGCGACTGTTTTTACATCGGCGCGCTCGGCTCGCGCAAAACCCACGCCAAGCGGCTTGATCGCCTGAAGGCGCAGGGCGCCAGCGATGACAACATCGCCAAGATTCATGCGCCGATCGGGTTGCCGATCGGGGCGATATCTCCCGGTGAAGTGGCTGTGGCGATCATGGCGCAAATCACCGCGCAGTTGAGATTGCCGAAAGAAGGTGCGTCATGAAGTTCGGACCGGCGAAACCCGAGGAAGCCGTTGGCGGCGTCACCGTTCACACGCTGCGCCAGGGTTCGCTTGTCATGAAGAAAGGCACCACCATCGGCCAGGCCGAGGTGGATGCACTCAACGCTGCCGGAATTGACCAGATCGTCGTGGTTCGGCTCGAGGATGGTGACGTCTCCGAGGACGTTGCCGCCGCCGATATCGCCGGCGCCATTGCCAGCGAGGGCGTGATGGTCGAGCGCGCCTTCACCGGTCGCGCCAACCTGTTTGCGACCCGGCCCGGCGTGCTGGTGGTGGATCGCGATGCGGTGGACCGCATCAACAATGTTGACGAGGCCATCACCTTCGCGACGCTCGCTGCTTACAAGCCGGTGGTCGAAGGCGAGATGATCGCCACCGTCAAGCTGATCCCGTTTGGCGTCGAAGGCAAATTGCGCGACGCGGCGGTGAAGGCGGCGGGGCGCGATGCGCTGCGCGTTGCGCCTTATGTCATCAAACGGATCGGCGTGGTGTCGACGATGCTGCCCGGCCTTGTGCCGAAGGTCATCGACAAGACGTTGCGCGTCACCGCCGAGCGCCTTGCGCCGGCCGGCGCCAGGATCGTGGTCGAGAAGCGCGTGCCGCACGATCAGGCGGCGCTCGCCGCCGCAATTGCGGAGGTTTTGAAACTCGACGTCGAGATGGTGATCGTGTTCGGCGCGTCCGCCATCGCCGACCGCCGCGACGTGATCCCGGCGGCGATCGTCGCCAATGGCGGCACCGTCAATCATTTCGGAATGCCGGTCGATCCTGGCAACCTGCTGCTGCTCGGCGCCGCCGACGGCCGCCCCGTAATCGGCGCGCCGGGCTGTGCGCGCTCACCGGTTGAAAACGGTTTCGACTGGGTGCTGATGCGGATGCTGGCGGGCCTGCCGATCAAGCGGTCGGATATCACCGGTTTCGGCGTCGGAGGTCTGCTGATGGAGATCGTCACCCGGCCGCAGCCGCGCGTGGCCGAGCCCGCGCCGGCCGACAATGCCAAGGTCGCCGCTGTCGTGCTGGCCGCCGGCCGCTCGACCCGCATGGGCGGGCCGAACAAGATGCTCGCCCAACTCGGCGGCAAGCCGCTGGTGCGAATGGTGGCCGAGCAGGCACTGGCCTCGAAGGCCTCGCCAGTGATCGTTGTTACCGGGCATCAGGCGGATGAGGTCGAAAAAGCGCTCGCCGGGCTGAACGTGACCTTCGTGCGCAATGCCGATTTCGCCAGCGGGCTGGCCAGTTCGGTCAAGACCGGCATCGGCGCGGTGCCGACCGATGCAGCCGGGGCCATGGTGTGTCTCGGCGACATGCCGCTGATCGAGGCCAAGCTGATCGACAAGCTGATCGGTGCGTTCTCACCCGAGCGCGGCAGCCTGATCGTGGTGCCGACTTGCGATGGTCGGCGCGGCAATCCGGTATTGTGGTCGCGGCGCTTCTTCGGCGAGTTGATGGGACTGTCCGGCGATATCGGCGGCCGTCATCTGGTCGATCATCATAGCGAGGCGGTGGTCGAGGTGCCGGTCGATGGTGACGGCGCCTTCCTCGACATTGATACGCCGCAGGTGCTGGAAGTGGTGCAGCGCGCCGCGCGCGTCGACTCCCCGCCGTTACGACCACGCCAGCCGTTACGTTCGCCGAGTTGATCGTCGGAGTTTGAAATTCGTTTTGCGGACCGATTTGCAACACGAAAATCGTCGTCCCTGCGGAGGCAGGGACCCATACGCCGCAGCGGTTCGGTTCAATCACCCAAGGTCGGTGTTTTTATCATAAGTGAGTCAGGGGCTATGGGGCCCTGCCTCCGCAGGGACGACTCCGGAATTGCTTGGACCTATGTGTCGAACTGGATGGGAACAGGATGTCCGGTTCCAATCCGTTCACCAGTTTGAAACCGTCCGCTGGTTAGCATTCGCCCCGCTGAGCATTTTGGGGGTCGGGGATGTTGTCACGACGCGTTGTCGCGCGCCGATTTTCGGCGCTGTCGCGGAGCATGGCGGGGGCCGGTCTGGCGCTTGTCCTGATCGGATCGGCAGTCGCGCCGTCCTATGCGGCGGGTGCTTTCGCCATCGGCAAATGCGGTGCTTACGGCAAGGCCATTGACTATGCGGGCGTCACCGAGGCCAAGGCGGCAGCGCGCAAGAACTGCGCGGGCGATTGCACCACCGTCACCATGAAGCGCGCCTGTGCCGCGCTGTCGGTGGATATGACCAATCCCTGTGGTGCGCACGGCTATGCAGTGGAGTCGCGTATCTCGACGTCGCTCAACGCCGCCGTCCGCAAATGCTACGAATTCGGCGGCAAGGAATGCGTCATCCGTGCCTGGGCCTGCGACGCGCGCGGCTGACGCGCATTCACGACAACGCATCGATCCCGATTCCGCGTGGCTCGCGACCGAATGTCGCTTGCGTGATGGATGCTGAATCGCGAAGCTGACATCATCGCGCAACCTTCAAAATAAAATGCGACGATTATCGCAAACGAGGTGAGGCATGGCTCAGGATTTTTCCGCCGGAAACTACCGTTTCATTCCCGCCGTCTTTCAGTTCTCCAGCGGCGTCGCGGCGCTGCCCGGATTCGAGATCGAGCGGGTGCGGTTCGACAAGCCCGTGCCGTTGGCCGAGGGGTTTCGGCGCGCCGCCGAGACGATGCGCGCGGCGAACCGACCGCTGACGGCGTTCTGCGCTTGTGAGTTGCGTTCGCCCGGCGCGTTCAGCGAGGCGGGCTTTCGTGCCTTCAACGAGCATTACGTGAAGACGCTGGCGGAGTGGGGGCTGTTCGACGGCAGCGTCAACAGTGTTAATCCGGTGGCGCGCAGCAACGTCTGTCCGGAGATCGATCCACCCGCCGAGCCGGTGTTTTACGCTTTCTCGTTTACGCGGCCGGTGAGTGATGCGCGCCCGACCTTCGTGATCGCGGGGAGCGCCGAGGCGCGCGGCGGCAGTGCGCCGTATCCCGAGCGCATCGTGCGCTATCGCGATCTCAGCGCCGACGGTCTGCGCGAGAAGGTGCGGTTCGTGATCGGCGAAATCGGGCGGCGTGTGGCCGATCTCGGCGGGAGCTGGAGCGACACCACGGCCACGCAGGTCTACACCGTTCACGACTTCCATCCCGTCGCCGCCGACGAACTGGTGCGCGCCAACGCCGCGCGATCGGGCATGACATGGCATTTCGCGCGACCGCCGGTGATCGATCTCGAATTCGAGGTGGATTGCCGACGCGTGATGCGCGAAACCGTGATCTGAATGCGACGGATGAAATCAACGCTTATTTTCCCGTCATTGCGAGGAGCATAGCGACGAAGCAATCCAGTTCTTGCTTTGTGGCCTCTGGATTGCTTCGCTTCGCTCGCAATGACGGGAATTTAGGTTTTTGCTCCGAGGTAACCCATGGCCGAGCAGCGCGCGGATGTGATGGTGCTGGGCGCCGGCATGGTCGGCGTATCAGCAGCGTTGCATCTGCAAAAGCGCGGACGCGATGTCGTCCTGATCGACAAGCACGGCGCGGCCGGCGAGGAGACCAGCTACGGCAATGCCGGGTTGATCGAGCGCGCGTCGGTGTTTCCCTACATGTTTCCGCGCGACCTGGCGCATATTCTGCGCTACGCGCTGAATCGCTCCACCGAGTCCTATTATCACCTCTCTGCGTTGCCGACGGTGCTGCCATGGCTGTGGCGCTATTTCCGCGCCTCGACACCGCAAGGCGCGTTGCACAGCGCGCGTGCGGCGCTGCCGTTGATCGAGCGCAGCCTTGCCGAGCATGAAGCGCTGATCGAGGAAGCCGGCGCGCCGGAATTGCTGCGCCGGACCGGCTGGATCAAGCTGTTTCGGTCGCAAGCGTCGTTTGACGAGGGCGTGACTGATCTGGAGCGCGCGCGACAATTCGCGGGCATCACCGCCGATGTGCTTGACCCGGCCGCGATCGAGGCCCGGGAGCCGCATCTCGCCGGCACATTCACAGGCGCGATCCATTGGGGTGCGCCGGGTTTCGTGCCGGACCCCGGCAAGCTTGCCAAGACCTATGCGGATTTGTTCGTGCGTAACGGCGGCCGGTTTCTCACCGGCGACGCGCGAACGCTCGAACAGGGCGGGCAAGGCTGGCGGATGCGCGATGCGCAGGGCGATGCGGTGATTGCGCGTGAAGCCGTGGTGGCGCTCGGGCCGTGGTCGGATCTGGTGTTCCGACCGCTCGGTTACAAAATCCCGCTCGGCATCAAGCGCGGTTATCACCGTCATTATACGCCGCGTGGCAACGCGGTGCTCAACCATCCGGTGCTCGATGCCGACCGCGGGTTCCTGCTGGCGCCGATGAACCGCGGCATCCGTCTCACCACCGGCGCGGAATTCGCCCGCCGCGATGCGCCGCCGACGCCGGTGCAACTCGAGCGCGCGTTGCCTCTCGCGCGCGATCTGTTCCGGCTGGGCGAGACCGTCGATCCGAAGCCGTGGATGGGTGCGCGGCCATGCCTGCCGGACATGCTGCCGGTGATTGGCCAGGCCCCGCGCCATCCCGAGTTGTGGTTCGATTTCGGCCATCATCACCATGGCCTCACCCTCGGCCCGGCCACCGGGCGGCTGCTGGCCGAAATGATGACAGGAGAGGCGCCCTTCGCCGATCCGACGCCATTCGCGCCGGTGCGTTTCGATTAACGGTCGTATGCGATAACGTCGCCAGCCGTGCGGCGGGCGCGCCATGCCGCTTGCATCGGCGGAGGCGGCATGGCGATACTGGTATCCAGGTGAATTCAGGAGCGACGATATGAAAGTGACGATCGAGGTTGATTGCACCCCGCTGGAGGCGCGTGAATTCATGGGCCTGCCGGACGTGCAGCCGATGCAGACCGCGATGATGGACAAGCTTCAGGAGCGGATGTCGAACACCATCGATCAGTTCTCGCCGGAAGCCGTCATGCAGAACTGGTTCATGTTCGATCCCAAGATGGCCGGGCGCATTCAGGACATGTTCGCCAACATGGCGGGGCTCGGCACTGGCCGTACCAAGAAGTGAAATCACGGCGATGCCGCGTTGCGCCGGCCTCGGCGCTTGATGGTAACAGGTGAGGGCCGCGCGGTTTTGTCGTTTCGGGACCGGCGGCTTCCGCGGCGATTGCCGTTGCAAATCGTGAGCGGAAAAAGGCACAATCGAACCAGAACGCTGCCAAGGCGTCCAAATATCCTGACATGAGGAAGACGCATGAGCGGCGCCAAGAAGCTGTCCTCTCTGGACGCATCGTTTCTGTATTACGAGACCCCCGAGATGCCGATGCATGTCGGCAGCATCGCGATCTTTCGGCTGCCGGAAGGCTATGCCGGCAATTTCTTCGAAGACTTCAAGGCGATGATCGCCTCGCGGCTGCACATCGCGCCGATCCTGAAGTCGCGGCTGGAAAAAGCGCCGCTCGACATTGATCATCCGAGCTGGGTCGAGGACGATCAGTTCGATATCGACCGTCACATTTTCCGCGGCAGCCTGCCGGCACCGTATGACCGCGCCACGCTGGAGCGCATCGTCGGCTGGATGCACGCCAAGTTGCTCAACCGCGCGCGGCCGCTGTGGGAGTTCTATGTCTTCGAAGGCATGAAGGACAACGAGATCGGCCTTTACTCCAAGATGCATCACGCCTGCATCGACGGCGGTGCAGGCGCGGCGTTGACCGGCATGATCCATGATGTCTCGCCGGTGCCGCGCGAGGTGCCCGAGCCGCCGACGCGGCGCAAGGACGCGCCGGAGCCGCGCGAGATGGCGGCGAACTTCCTCAACTCTTATCAGGAGATGTGGCGGCAAGGGTTCGAGGGCGCGGGCTTCAGCAAGGGCATCGAACTGCCGCGCTCCGGCAAGAGCGATCTCGGCTCGGTGCTGTTCGACAACGCGATGTTCCAGATCGAAAGTGCGGTACGCTTTGTCGGCAGCGTGCCAACCATGCTCAAGAGCCTGTCGGAAGTCGCCAGCAAGGTCGCCGATCCGGCATCGCGCGCCAGCCTTGAGCGCATGGCGTCGCCGCCGACCATCCTCAACAAATCGATCTCGTCGGAACGCAGCTTCGCGGGGGTCTCGATCCCGCTGTCGCAGGCCAAGGCGCTGGCGAAGCGCTCCGGCGGCAAGCTCAATGACGTGGTGCTGGCGCTCTCAAGCGGCGTGGTGCGGCGCTATCTGCTCAGCCAGAACGCGCTGCCGAACAAGTCGCTGACCGCGGGCGTGCCGATCTCGCTGCGCGAGGAGGGCAATGCCGACTCCAACAATCAGGTGTTCGGCATGATCTGTTCGCTTGCCAGCGACATCGCCGATCCGAAAGCGCGGCTGGAAGCCATCGCCGCGCAATCCACCAAGTCGAAAGAAATGTCGCATCCGCTGCGCGCGCTGATGCCGCAGATTTCCAACATCTCGATGCTCGGCGCGCCGATCATGGTGCAGATCCTGGCGCTGCTCTACAGCCGCTCGAATCTGTCCGACGTGCTGCCGCCGGCGGTGAACATCACCGTGTCCAACGTGCCGGGGCCGCGTCAGACGCTGTATGCCGTGGGCGCGGAGCTTCTGCATATCTTCCCGGTGTCGATCGCCGCGCATGGTGTCGCGCTGAACATCACCGTGCAGAGCTATCGCGACAATCTCGATTTCGGATTCATCGCCGGCGCCAACGTGATCCCGCATGTGCAGGTGCTGGCCGATATGCTTCCCGAGGAACTGGCGGCGCTGGAAGCCGCCTACGCATCGGCGCCCGATGCGCCCCGTGCCGCAAGCTGAACGGAGCCGTCGATGATCGAGATGCCGCCGCTGCAATTCGCGCAGACGAACGGAATTCGTATGGGGTACTACGAGGCGGGTCCAAAGACGGACGCGCCGCCGATGGTGTTGTGTCACGGTTGGCCGGAGATGGCGTTCTCGTGGCGGCACCAGATCAAGGTGCTGAGTGAGGCGGGCATCCGCGTGATCGCGCCGGACCAGCGCGGTTACGGCGCGACCGACCGGCCGGAGAAGGTCGAGGACTACGATCTCGATCATCTCACCGGCGATCTGGTGGGGCTGCTGGATCATCTGAACATCGATAAGGCAATCTTCGTCGGCCACGACTGGGGCGGGTTCGTGGTCTGGCAGATGCCGCTGCGCCATCCGTCGCGCGTCGCCGGCGTCGTCGGCGTCAACACGCCGCACACCGACCGCGCGCCGGCCGATCCGATCTCGCTCTATCGCAAGCGGTTCGGCGACAGCATGTATATCGTGCAGTTTCAGGACCCGGCGCGGCATCCGGATCGCATCTTCGGCAGCAAGGTGACCGAGACGTTCGATTTCTTCATGCGCAAGCCCATGCCCCGCAAGGACAAGCCGCCGGAAGCGGCGACCGCCGGTATCGGTGCGTCGTCAAAGCTGAACATGGCGTTTCCGCAGATGGTCGAGAGTTACAACGGCGATCACGATCCGCGCCAAAAGATTTTGTCGCCCGAGGAAATGAAGGTGTTTGTCGATACCTTCACGCGCACGGGCTTCACCGGCGGCATCAACTGGTATCGCAACATGAGCCGCAATTGGGAACGTGCCGCGACCCTCGATCATACCGTGCGGGTGCCGTCGCTGATGGTGATGGCGGAGGACGATGCGGTGCTGCCGCCGTCCGCCGCCGACGGCATGGAAAAGATCATTCCCGATCTGGAAAAATATCTGATCCGCAACAGCGGCCACTGGACCCAGCAGGAACAGCCGGAAGAGCTGAGCAACAAGCTGATCGAGTGGCGGCGGCGGAAATTTGGCTGAAACACCGTAACGCCGTCATTGCGAGCGCAGCGAAGCAATCCAGTCTTAACGTCCGTAATTTCTGGATTGCTTCGTCGCTTCGCTCCTCGCAATGACGATCTTTAATTGAGGATGAATTCAAATGGCGTCGACCAATCTACTGGACCCGATCCCGCATCCGCCGAAAAAACCGGTGGTGGGCAACATGCTGTCGATCGACGCGACGTCGCCGATCCAGCATCTGACCCAGCTTGCCAAGGAATTGGGGCCGATCTACTGGCTCGACATGATGGGCAAGCCGATGGTGGTGGTCTCCGGCCACGATCTCATTGAGGAATTGAGTGACGAGAAGCGCTTCGACAAGGTGGTGCGCGGCGCGTTGCGCCGGGTGCGGGCGGTCGGCGGCGACGGCCTGTTCACCGCCGACACCAAGGAGCCGAACTGGGGCAAGGCGCATAATATCCTGTTGCAGCCGTTCGGCAACCGCGCGATGCAATCCTACCATCCGAGTATGGTCGACATCGCCGAGCAGCTTGTGAAGAAGTGGGAGCGCCTCAACGCCGACGAGGAAATCGACGTCGTTCACGACATGACCGCGCTGACGCTTGACACCATCGGGCTGTGCGGTTTCGACTATCGTTTCAACTCGTTCTATCGCCGCGATTACCATCCGTTCGTCGAGGCGCTGGTGCGCTCGCTCGAAACCATCATGATGACGCGCGGGCTGCCGCTTGAAAAAGTCTGGATGCAGAAGCGCAATCGCGATCTCACCGCCGACGTCGAGTTCATGAACAAGATGGTCGACGACGTCATCGCGGCACGGCGCGATGGCGGCGATACCGAATCCAAGAAGGACATGCTCAACGCGATGCTGACCGGCGTCGACAAGGCGAGCGGCGAGCAACTCGACGACGTCAACATCCGTTATCAGATCAACACCTTCCTGATTGCCGGTCACGAGACCACCAGCGGCCTGCTGTCCTATGCCATCTACGCGCTGCTCAAGCACCCCGATGTGCTGAAGAAGGCGTATGAGGAGGTCGATCGCGTGCTCGGCTCCGACGTCAATATTCGTCCGACGTCGCAGCAGGTCATGCACCTGACCTACATCACGCAGATCCTGAAGGAGGCGCTGCGGTTGTGGCCGCCGGCACCGGCCTACGGCATTTCGCCGCTTCAGGACGAGACGATCGGTGGCAAGTACAAGCTGCGGAAAGGCACGTTCGTCACCGTGTTGGTGACGGCATTGCATCGCGATCCTTCGGTATGGGGACCGCACCCGGACGTGTTCGATCCGGAGAACTTCAGTCGCGAAGCGGAAGCCAAGCGCCCCGTCAACGCCTGGAAGCCGTTCGGTAACGGCCAGCGCGCCTGTATCGGCCGCGGCTTCGCGATGCACGAAGCGGCACTGGCGCTTGGTATGATCCTTCAGCGCTTCAAGCTGATCGATCACAAACGCTATCAGATGCATTTGAAGGAAACGCTGACGATCAAGCCCGAAGGCTTCAAGATCAAGGTGCGTCCACGTCTCGATAGCGAGCGCACCAGCAAGGGGCCGGCGACGGCTGCCGCGGCAAAGCCGGCGGCGCCTGTCGCACAAGCGCAGACGCGACCCGGTCACAACACGCCGCTTTTGGTGCTGTTCGGCTCCAATCTCGGCACCGCCGAGGACATGGCAACGCGTGTCGCCGACCTTGCCGAGATCAACGGATTCAAAACCAAACTCGCATCGCTGGACGACGCCGTCGATAATCTGCCGAAGGAGGGCGGCGTTCTGATCTTCTGTGCCTCCTATAACGGTGCGCCGCCCGACAACGCCACGGAGTTCGTCAAGTGGCTGCAAAGCGATCTGCCGAAGGGCGCTTTTGCCGGCGTCAAATACGCGGTGTTCGGCTGCGGCAACAGCGATTGGGCGGCGACCTATCAATCGGTGCCGCGCCTGATTGACGAGCAACTCGCGGCACACGGCGCGACCAATGTGTACGAGCGCGGCGAGGGTAACGCGCGCGAGGACCTCGACGGCCAGTTCGAAGCGTGGTTCGCCAAGCTCGGCCCGACGGCGGTCAAGGCGCTCGGAATCGACGCCAAGTTCAGTCGCAGCGCCGACGACGCGCCGCTGTACCAGATCGAGCCGGTGGCGCCGACTGTGGTGAACACCGTTGCCGGTCTCGGCGGTGCGGTGCCGATGAAGGTGCTGTCCAACACCGAGCTACAGAACAAGTCGGGGCCGAATGCATCGACGCGTTCGACGCGGCACATCGAGGTGGAGTTGCCTGTCGGTACGACCTATCGCGCCGGCGATCACCTCAGCGTCATTCCGCGCAACGATCCGGCGCTGGTGGATTCGGTGGCGCGCCGCTTCGGTTTCCTGCCGACCGATCAGATCCGCTTGCAGGTGCCGGAGGGGCGCCGCGCGCAACTGCCGGTGGGGCAGTCGGTTTCGGTCGGGCGGTTGCTCGGCGAGTTCGTCGAGTTGCAACAGATCGCAACCCGTAAGCAGATCCAGATCATGGCGGAGAACACCCGCTGTCCGATGACCAAGCCGAAGCTGCTCGGCCTTGTCGGCGACGACGCGGACTCGCAGGAGCGTTATCGCAGCGAAGTGATGGCGAAGCGCAAGTCGGTGTTCGATCTCATGGAGGAATTCCCGGCCTGCGATATGCCGTTCCATTCGTATCTGGAAATGCTGTCGCTGTTGGCGCCGCGCTACTATTCGATCTCGTCGTCGCCGCTGGTCGAGCCGGGCCGTTGCAGCGCCACCATCGGTGTGGTCGAAGGACCTGCGGCATCGGGCCGGGGCACTTACAAGGGCATCTGTTCGAATTACATGGCCGGTCGTCGCGCCGGCGACACCGTCTATGCGTCGGTGCGCGAAACCAAGGCGGGATTCCGGCTTCCCGAAAATCCGGTAACGCCGATCATCATGATCGGCCCCGGCACCGGGCTCGCGCCGTTCCGCGCTTTCCTTCAGGAACGCGCGGCGATGATGGCGCAGGATATCCAGCTCGGGCCGTCGTTGCTGTTCTTCGGCTGCCGTCATCCGGAACAGGATTATCTCTACGCGGATGAGCTGAAGGATTTTGCCGACGAGGGCATCACCGAGTTGCACGTTGCCTTTTCACGCGCGGGTGCGGACAAGACCTACGTGCAGCACATGATTGCGCAGCAGAAGGATCGCGTCTGGCAGCTGATCGAGCAGGGCGCGATCATTTACGTCTGCGGCGACGGCGGCAAAATGGAGCCGGACGTCAAGGCGGCCCTGATGGCGATCCATCGCGAGAAGACCGGCAGCGATGAAGCCGCGAGCGCCCGCTGGATCGACGACCTCGGCACCCGCAACCGCTACGTGCTGGACGTGTGGGCGGGGGGATAGGTTCTTTTCCCTCTCCCCTTGCGGGAGAGGGTGGCTTCGCGAAGCGAAGACGGGTGAGGGGTAGCCGGTGTGCGTTCACCCCTCATCCGGCACGGACTTCGTCCGCGCCACCTTCTCCCGCAAGGGGAGAAGGAAGAGATGCGCTGGCGCGTGTCTCAATGCACCGTCGCTTTCGCCCCTTGCGCGTGGCTGACGATGGCGCCGATGATCTGCGGCCACAGCGGGATCGGCAACGCGTGGCCCATGCCGTCCACCATCACCAGCTTGGCGCCGGGGATCGATGCTGCCGTGTCCTTGCCGCCCTCGGGGCGCACCAGCGGATCGACGTTGCCGTGAATCACCAAAGTCGGCGCTTTCACCGCCTTGAGCCGTTCCTTACGGCTGCCTGACGCCAGGATGGCGCGCAACTGACGCGAGACGCCGGCCGGATTGAGGCCGCGCTCGAAGGTGCGAATGGCGCGCTCGCGGTCGAGCGCTTCGTCCTGCGGGAAGCTGCCGACGCGCAACAGTTTCCAGGTCTGTTCGAAGCGCTTGATGAATGCTTCGCGTTCGGTGACCGGTGCGGCCAACAACAGCGCCGCCGCCTCGCGCGTCGGTCCCGGCAATTTGGGGTTGCCGGTCGTGGACATGATCGAGGTCAGTGTGCGCACCCGCTCGGGGAAAACGATGGCGAGTTCCTGTGCAATCATGCCGCCCATCGATGCGCCGACGATGTGGGCTGAGCGGATGTTCAATGCATCGAGCAGGCCGACCACGTCGGTCGCCATGTCGCGCAGCTTGTAGGGCGCAGAGACCGGAATTTTCAGGAACCGCAGCTTGAGAAATTCAATCGCGCCGATCTTTCCGCCGCCCTTCAGCTTGCTCGATTTGCCGATGTCGCGATTGTCGAATCGGATCACCCGGAAACCCTGCGCCGCAAGCTGACGACAGAAGTCGTCGTCCCAATGAATCATTTGCGCGCCCAGTCCCATGATCAGCACCAGCGGTTCGGCATCCGGCGCGCCGAAAATTTCGTAGCAAAGCTCGATGCCGTTGGCGCGCAGCATTTGCGGCGATTGATGCGGGATCGGGTTCACGTCGTTGGCTCCTTGGATCATCGGGAATGAATTGGTGGCAGGTGATTTCGGGACGTGCGGTGATGTTCGGACAGGTATTGGGAAACGGTTCGAGAAATATTGACCACACTGTCACAACAGTATGGAATGACAGCAAAAGAAAAGCGAGGCTGACCTCCTTACGGATGGCGGCCCGGAGGACAACCAGGAGGGATTTCGGTGGCGAATAAAAACAGTAACGACCCGGTCGAGATCTGGCACACGATGCTCGGCGAGATGGAGAAGGGCTTCAACTCCTTCGCCACGCAGACGATGACGTCGCCCGAGTTCAGCAAGGCGATGAACCAGGCCGGCGGCATCGCGGCAGGTGCGCAGAAGCAGTTCGGCGACCTGATGGAGAAGTATCTCGTCGGCATGAACCTGCCGAGCCGGGCGCAACTGGTGACCATGGCCGAACGGTTGCAAGCCATTGAGGCGCAACTGAGCGAGATCAAGACGCTGTTGTATCGGATGCAGGATAAATCCGGTGGAGCCGGGGAGGGTTTCGCCGGCACGCCGAAGCCGCCGCGCACGCGTCGGCCGCCATCCGCTGCGGGAGAATCCAAATGAACGCGGTTTCAGGTTCGGCGCTGGATTTCACCTCGGTCTCGGAGCGCATCCAGAGCGAAGTTCAGCGCGCGATTCAGCGCAGCATCAAGGGCGTCGAATACATCGCCTCGTCCGGCCCCACGCCGGGCGCGACGCCGAAAGACATCATCCTCTCGCGCGGGACGATGCAACTCTATCACTACCGGCCAATGACGGATGAGATTTACCGCATCCCGGTGCTGATCGTGATGGCGACCACCAACCGTGGTTACATTCTCGATCTCGCGCCCGGACAGAGCCTGATCGAGTTTCTGCTCAAGCGCGGCTACGACGTCTACATGCTCGACTGGACGGCGCCGAAGCCGGAGGAGAAGAACCTGCGGCTGGACGACTATGTCCTCGGCTTCATCCCCGAATGCGTCCGCACCGTGCAGAACGACTCCGGCGAAACCGACGTCAACATCATCGGCTATTGCGCCGGCGGAATGCTGTCGACGCTGTATGCGTCGGTGCATACCGATGGGCCGCTGAAGAACCTGGTCTGCTTCACGACGCCGATCGACTTCACGCAGATGAAGCTGTTCCAGAATTTCTCGGATCGGCGCTACTTCGACGTCGACCGGCTGGTGGACAGCGTCGGCAACGTGCCGGCCGAAATGATCATGACGTCGTTCGACATGCTGCGGCCGGCGGCGCGTGCGATGGGGCAGGTGCAGTTGTGGGAGAACATCTGGAATGACGAGTACGTCAAATCGTTCCGGATGATGGACAAGTGGGGTGCGGATACCCTGCCGCTGGCGGGAGAATATTTCCGCCAGATGACCAAGGACCTGATGTGGGATAACAAGATCTACAACAACACGATGACTGTCGGCGGGCGCAAGGTCGATCTTGCCAACATCAAGGTGCCGATCCTTCATGTCGTCGCCGAGCACGATCATATCGTGCCCTATGAGGCCGCGCGGCACTTGATCGAGAGGGTCGGATCGGCCGACAAGGAAGAGGTCATGCTCAAGGGCGGCCATGTCAGCCTTGTCGCCGGCGCCAACGCGGTCAAGCGCATGTGGCCGAAACTCGATTCATGGTTAGGTGAGAGATCAGTATGAGCAATTCCGAACTTCGTTCCTATCCGCGCCAGGTGGTCACCGAGGCCGGTCCGATCGCGTTCCGCCTGATGGGGGCGGCCGATGAAGCCGCGGTGCTGGATTTTGCGCGCGCGCTTCCGGTGCATGACCTGTTGTTTCTGCCGCGCAACATCACCGAGCCCAAGGTGCTGACTGCGTGGGTCCGGGAGATCGAGCGCGGCACCATCACCAGCCTGCTGGCCTGGAAGGGCGACAAGGTGGTGGGCTGCGGCACCATTGTCCGTGACGTGCATTCGTGGTCGCCGCATGTCGGCGGCATCCGCATGGTGATCTCGACGGATGTGCGGGGCCTCGGCGTGGGGCGGGCGCTGACGCAGGAAACCTTCGCGCTGGCGCTGTCGATGGGCCTTGAGAAACTGGTGGCGCAGATGACGGTCGACCAGACCGGCGCCATCGCCATCTTCGAAGGGCTCGGCTTCAAGGCGGAAGCGCTGTTGCGCGACCATGTCCGCGACCGCGACGGCCGCACCCACGATATCGTCGTGCTCGGCCACAACGTCGCGCATGTGCGGGCGAAGCTGGAAGCCTACGGCGTGCCGGCCGCGGTCCAGAACTGAGCCGTGCCGCGTTCGCTTGCATTGCGATAGATGAGCCCGGTGGATTGGTGCCGGGCAGGGAGTGTTACGGTTGGACAGGACCGGCTGTAACGGGCGGGTGAGATTTCTCTCGGCGTCGCAACCCGAAAGTCGTCGTCCCCGCGCAGGCGGGGACCCATAACCCCTGGCGATTATGGTCGCTAAGGTCGCTTGCCAATGATCACAACCGCCGTCCGCATCATGAGCGACACGGCGTATGGGTCCCCGCCTGCGCGGGGACGACGCTGAGGTTGTTTAAGCGCTTTGCCATGATCGGGAATCGGAGTCTTCGAAAGCCCGGGCCTGAGCTGCTGAGCGCCCAAGCTCCGGTTGTCGGGTTGCCTAGCTCCACTTTATTCCATCCACCGAATACTTGTCTTTAGATAAGCCGTTGTTATTATTTGAATTAATCCAAAGATTCTGCGCCCCACAGCAAAATCACGCGTTCGTGATATCGCGTCGCAACATTGATGTTGCGACGCACAATGGATTGTGA
>JAFKKM010000114.1 GCA_017305555.1 Hyphomicrobiales bacterium
GGGTCGCAAAGGTCGGCACGTCGCTCAAGACGACATAACCAAAGATCACCGCCCAGATGATCATCGAATACTGATACGGCACCACCACGCTGGCGGGCGCGAGCTTCAGCGAACGATTGACGCACAACAGCGCGCCGACCGAGATCGCGCCCGCCAGCGCGAACAGGCCGAAGCCCGGCAGGCTCGGCGTCACCCAGCCGAACGGTAACAGCATCGCGCCGAACACCAGCGTGCCGACGAACTGCGACGACGCCAGCACCGTATCGGACGCGCCGCGCAGCGAGCGGGTGATCAGCATCAGGATTGCGAAACAGGTGCTGCCGCCGAGCGCGATCAGCGCCGGCCAGGTGATGGTCTGCGCGGAGGGCTGCATCGCGATCAGCACGCCGCAAAACCCGACCCCGACCGCGCACCAGCGCCGCCAGCCGACCTGCTCGCGCAGCACCAGCGCCGACAGCGCGGTAACGAAAATCGGCGAGGCGAGATAGAAGGTGATGACGTCCGCCAGCGGCAGATACATCACCGCGACGAAGAACGCCGCGACCTCCAGCGTCGAGAGCACCACGCGCAGCAGATGCAGCCCCGGCCGCTCCAGCCGCATGAATTCGTGACGGCTGCGCCAGATCAGCGGCGACAGCAGCGCCAGCGAGGCCACGGCGCGCAGGAACAGCAGTTGCCCGACCGGATAGCTGGCGACGATGTATTTGCCGAGCGCATCGCCGAACGAGAACGCCCAGATGCCCGCGAGCATCAGGCCGATGCCGGCCAGCCGCGCGCTGCGATCGTTCAATCCGGTGGAAATCTTGCTGGCGAGACCCATATCGGCTTCCGGCGAAACAGATTCAGCGTGATGCGCGTCCCTACCAGTTTGCGGGCCGCCGCTCCATCGCCATTCCCGGATACCGGATACGACAGTTGCCGCTGGCACAGCCCTGAGATACGCATACGCCATGAAATTTCTTGATGAAGCCAAGGTCTATATCCGCTCCGGCGACGGCGGGAACGGCTGCGTGGCATTTCGCCGCGAGAAGTTCATCGAGTTCGGCGGACCGAGCGGCGGCAACGGTGGCCGCGGCGGCGACGTCATCGTCGAGGCGGTGGACGGCCTCAATACGCTGATCGATTATCGCTACCAGCAGCATTTCAAGGCGCCCAAGGGCACCAACGGCATGGGCAAGGACCGCCATGGCGCCAACGGCAAGGCCGTGGTCCTCAAGGTTCCGGTCGGCACCCAGATCATCGACGAGGATCGTGAGACGCTGATCCACGATTTCACCCGGCTCGGCGAAAAGTTCGTGCTGGCGGAAGGCGGCAACGGCGGCTTCGGCAACGCGCACTTCAAGTCGTCGACCAACCGCGCGCCGCGCAACGCCAATCCCGGCCAGCCCGGCGAGGAGCGCTGGATCTGGCTGCGGCTGAAGCTGATCGCCGACGCGGGCCTGGTCGGCCTGCCCAACGCCGGCAAATCGACCTTCCTCTCCGCCGTCAGCGCCGCGCGGCCGAAGATCGCGGACTATCCGTTCACGACGCTGCACCCGCAACTCGGCGTGGTCAGCGCCGGCGGACGTGAGTTTGTACTGGCGGACATTCCCGGCTTGATCGAAGGCGCGCACGAGGGCGCGGGGCTCGGCGACCGCTTCCTCGGCCACGTCGAGCGTTGCCGCGTGCTGCTGCATCTGGTCGACGCCACCTGCGAACACGCCGGCAAGGCGTACAAAACCGTGCGCGGCGAACTGGAAGCCTACGCGGAAGAGCTGGCCGACAAGATCGAGATCGTCGCGCTCAACAAGATCGATGCGGTTGCACCGGACGATCTGAAGAAGCAGCGCGACCGGCTCAAGCGCGCCGCGAAAAAGACGCCGCTATTGTTGTCCGGCGCCACCGGCGAGGGCGTGCCCGAAGCGCTGCGCGCACTGGTCGCGGCAATCGGCGACGCGCCGGTCTCCGACAAGGCGAAGGCAACGGAGGCCAATGCGGCCGACGCCGCGCCGTGGTCGCCGCGCACCACATAACGCAACTCATCCTCACGCAACTCTATCTGGGAGACCGACCACGATGGCCGAGAAGGATCCTGACGTCGCCGCGTTCTGGGCATGGTGCAAGGAGCGCGCGGCCAAGCGCGGGAATATGACGCTGGCGGAAACGCGAGAATCCTTCGACACCGAAATGGGCCGCATCCCGCTCGCCGACAACGTCACGACGGAAAGCCTGACCTTCGGCAGCGTGCCCGTCGAGAAGATCACGCCGGCCAACGCCACCTCCGGCAAGGCGGTTCTCTATCTGCACGGCGGCGGCCACGTCTTCGGCAGCATCAAGAGCCACCGCCATTTCGTCTCGCGGCTTGCGGTCGCGACCAAAGCCATCGTCTGGCACATCGATTATCGCCTCGCGCCGGAGCATCCCTATCCGGCGGCGATCGAGGATGCGCTCACCGCCTATCGCGCGCTTCTCGACAGCGGCATCGCGCCCGCCGACATCGTGGTCGGCGGCGAATCCGCCGGCGGCAATCTCGCCGCCGCGCTGCTGCTCAAACTCAAGCAGGACAACCTGCCGCAGCCGGCCGGGCTCTACCTGCTCAGCCCGTGGCTCGACATGACCACCACCGCCGAATCCTATGACAAAGTCGGCGCACGCGATCCGATGATCTCTCGCGAAGGCATCGTCGGCGTCGCGACGGCCTATCTCGGCAACCAGCCCGACAACCCGCTGGCCTCGCCGGTGCGCGCCGATGTTGCCGGTCTGCCGCCGATGCTGATTCAGGTCGGCAGCGAGGAGGTGCTGCTGTCGGATTCGACCACCTTCGCCAACAACGCGGCGATGACCGGCATCGACGTCAGCTTGCGGGTGTGGGCGGGCATGCCGCACGCCTGGCCGCTGTTCCATCCGTTCCTGCGCGCCGGCCTGCCCGCCATCGACGAAGCCGGCGCCTGGATGCGCAAGCGGCTTGGGATTGCCTAACCACAACAACCATCGTCTTTGACTCGTCATGGCCGGGCTCGTCTCGGCCATCCACGTCGTGACCGCGCCTC
>JAFKKM010000058.1 GCA_017305555.1 Hyphomicrobiales bacterium
AGCGGGGAGAGGGAGTAGGCCCGACGGTGGAATTGAGGACATCATGACACAACTGATGCAAGGCAAGCGCGGTCTCATCATGGGAGTCGCGAATGATCACTCGATCGCGTGGGGCATCGCCAGGACGCTTCACGCTCACGGCGCCGAACTCGCTTTCACCTATCAGGGCGACGCGCTCGGCAAGCGCGTGGCGCCGCTGGCGCAATCGCTCAACGCCGACCTCATCCTGCCGTGCGATGTCGAAGACATCGCCAGCGTCGATGCGGTGTTCGCGGCGCTCAAGGAGAAATGGGGTACGATCGATTTCATCGTCCACGCCATCGGCTTCTCCGACAAGAACGAGCTGAAGGGCCGTTACGCCGACACCACGCGCGCCAACTTCTCGCGCACCATGGTGATCTCGTGCTTCTCCTTCACCGAAGTCGCCAAGCGCGCGGCGGCGATGATGCCGAACGGCGGCTCGATCGTCACGCTGACCTTCGGCGGCTCGACTCGCGTGATGCCGAATTACAATGTCATGGGCGTAGCGAAGGCGGCGCTGGAAGCTTCGGTGCGTTACCTCGCGAGCGACTTCGGCCGCAGCGGCATTCGCGTCAACGCGATTTCGGCAGGCCCGGTGCGCACGCTGGCGGGTTCAGGCATCGGCGACGCGCGCGCGATGTTCGCGTTTCAGCAGAAGCATTCGCCGCTCGGCCGCGGCGTGACGCTGGACGAACTCGGCGGCTCCGCGCTGTATTTTCTTTCGGACCTTTCCGGCGGCGTCACCGGTGAAGTGCACTTCGTCGATTCCGGCTACAACGTCATCTCGATGCCGCACCCGGACGAGTTGAAGGGCGAGTAGATCAACTCGCATGGTCGTCCCCGCGCAGGCGGGGACCCATAACCCCAGTGCAAACCGTCGTCTGATGAAGGAGTAAAAACTCCTCTGCGATGACCTCTGAGGAAACCGATCAAGACAGGGCGTATGGGTCCCCGCCTGCGCGGGGACGACTACAGTTTGTTATCCCGCCGCGATTTTCTCGGCGCGCTGGAACGCGGGTCGCGCGGCGCAGAGGTCGAGATAGCGGTCGAAGGCCGGGCGGGACGGCACCATCTTGAACAGCCGGATCGCGAAATTCATGCCGGAGCCGATCGCGATATCGGCGGCAGAAAACGTATCGCCAAGCAGCCACGGCCCCTTGTCGAGCGCCTGCTCCAAGACATCGAACACCTGCGCGGTGCTGCCCCATGCGGCGCTCATCGGGGGAATTTCGAGCTTGGTGTAGGCCTGCAGGATGGCGGGCTCGATGCAGCTCGGTGCGAAGAACAGCCATTGCAGATATTTGCCGCGCTTTGCATCGCCAAGCGGCGGCGCCAGCTTCGCGTCGGGATAACGATCGGCGACATAGGTGCAGATCGCGGCGGATTCGGCGATGGCGACATCGCCGTCCTTCAAGGCCGGCACCTTGCCCATCGGATTGACCGCGAGAAATTCCGGCGACTTCTGCGCGCCGGTGGAAATATCGGTCAGCACGCGCTCATAAGGTTGTCCGGTTTCCTCCAGCAGCCACAGCGTGGTGAAGGAGCGCGAGCGCGGCGACCAGTAGAGTTTCAGCATGGACGTTCCCTTCCGATGTTTTGTCGTCATTGCGAGGAGCGTAGCGACGAAGCAATCCAGCTCTTGCTTCGTGGCCTTCTGGATTGCTTCGCTTCGCTCGCAATGACGACATAGATAGCCCGGCAAATCTACTCAAACAAAAAGGGCGGCCGCGAGGCCGCCCTTCGTTATTCCATAAGACCGTTGGCGCTTACTCGCCGGCGGCTTCGCGCGGCGCGGCGTCGGTCTTCGCCTTGGCTTCGAGGTCCTCGCCGGTCTCCTGATCCACCGCCTTCATCGACAGCCGCGTCTTGCCGCGATCGTCGAAGCCGAGCAGCTTCACCTTGACCTTGTCGCCTTCCTTGACGACGTCGGAGGTCTTCTGCACGCGGTTCGCAGCGAGCTGCGAAATGTGCACGAGGCCGTCCTTGGCGCCGAAGAAGTTCACGAACGCGCCGAACTCCATCACCTTGACCACGGTGCCTTCGTAGATCTGGCCGACTTCCGGATCGGAGGCGATCGACTTGATCCACTTGATGGCGGCCTTCATCGCCTCGCCGTCGCTGGAAGCAACCTTCACAGTGCCGTCGTCCTCGATGTTGACCTTGGCGCCGGTCTTCTCGACGATCTCGCGGATCACCTTGCCGCCGGTGCCGATCACTTCGCGGATCTTGTCGGTGGCGATCTTGAAGGTCTCGATGCGCGGCGCGTATTCGCCGAGTTCGGCGCGGGCGTTGGTCAGCGCCTTGGCCATCTCACCCAGGATGTGAACGCGGCCTTCCTTGGCCTGGCCGAGCGCCACCTTCATGATCTCCTCGGTGATGCCGGCGATCTTGATGTCCATCTGCAGCGAGGTGATGCCCGCCTCGGTGCCGGCCACCTTGAAGTCCATGTCGCCGAGATGATCCTCGTCGCCGAGAATGTCGGACAGCACGGCGAAGCGTTCGCCTTCGAGGATCAGGCCCATCGCGATGCCCGCCGTCGGCCGCTTCAGCGGCACGCCGGCATCCATCAGCGACAGCGAAGCGCCGCACACCGACGCCATCGAGGACGAGCCGTTCGACTCGGTGATCTCGGAGACGACGCGGATGGTGTAGGGGAACTCGTGATGCGGCGGCAGCACCGGATGGATCGCGCGCCACGCCAGCTTGCCGTGGCCGATTTCTCGGCGCTTGGTGCCGCCGAGGCGACCGGTTTCACCGACCGAGTAGGGCGGGAAGTTGTAGTGCAGCAGGAACGTCTCTTTGTAGGTGCCGGCCAGCGCGTCGATATACTGCTCGTCCTCGCCGGTGCCGAGCGTGGTGACCACCATCGCCTGGGTTTCGCCGCGGGTGAACAGTGCCGAGCCGTGAGCGCGCGGCAGCACGCCGACTTCGGCGAGAATGTTGCGCACGGTCTTGACGTCGCGGCCGTCAATGCGGCGGCCGGTGTCGAGGATGTTCCAGCGCACGATCTTGGCTTCGAGGTGCTTGAACACACCGGCGATGCGCAGCTTGTCGTACTTCGGCTCCTGGCCTTCCGGGAAGAAATGCGCCAGCGCCTTTTCCTTCACCTTACCGACGGCGGCGTAGCGATCCTGCTTCACCGGGATGGCGTAAGCGGCGCGCAGCTCCTGCTCGATCAGGCCGAGCATTTCCTTCTCAATGGCGCTGTCGTCGACGGTCGCGACTTCGCGCGGCTCCTTGGCGGCCTTTTCGGCGAGCTGGATGATCGCGTCGATCACCGGCTGGAAGTGACGGTGACCGAACATCACCGCGCCGAGCATGATCTCTTCCGACAGCTCCTTGGCTTCGGATTCGACCATCAGTACCGCGTCGCTGGTACCGGCAACCACCAGCTCGAGCTGGGTGTCGGCCATTTCATCGAGCGTCGGGTTGAGCACGTATTCGTCGTTCATGAAGCCGACGCGGGCAGCGCCGATCGGGCCCTTGAACGGCGCGCCGGACAGCGTCAGCGCCGCGGAGGCGGCAACCATCGCCAGCACGTCGGGATCGTTCTCCATGTCGTGCGAGAGCACGGTCACGATCACTTGCGTTTCGTTGCGCCAGCCGTCGGCGAACAGCGGACGGATCGGACGGTCGATCAGGCGGGAAACCAGCGTTTCCTTCTCAGTGGGACGGCCTTCGCGCTTGAAGTAACCGCCGGGAATGCGGCCGGCGGCGTAGGTCTTTTCCTGATAGTCGACCGTCAGCGGCAGGAAGTCGACGCCCTCGCGCGGCGACTTGGCGGCGACGACGGTGGCCAGCACGACGCTTTCGCCGTAGCTCGCGACCACGGCGCCGTCGGCCTGGCGCGCGATCTTGCCGGTTTCGAGTTTGAGCGGACGCCCACCCCAATCGATCTCGACGGTATGCTTATTGAACATGGTGATTTTCTTTCATGGGTTCTTCGGCCGGCTGGGAGCCTCAAAGCACGAAAGCCATGCGCAAGACGGCGGGACGCTGTCCGCGGCGGCACGCTGCATCGTGCAGCATGTCCGCGAAACCAGCGTCCGGCGATCCTGCCATGGCTTTGGTATCTTGAATGGCGTCCATCCTTCCGATGGTGCGGGCGAAGTGATCGTCCTGCGATCACAGCCATTGGCCCGCGCGACGGGCGCCTCGCCCGTCATTGCCCAGCCGCCGGATTGCTGCTGGGTTCGGCATGTGGATGCCTGAGAGCATCCACATCAAGTGATGCGCGTCCCCGATCTCTGATTGCGAAGCAAAACGAGGGAAGGGACCGCGCCAAGTGCGCGCGTCAACCGCGCGATCTCCGCTCAGCGACGGATGTTGTGCTTCTCGAGCATCGCCTTGTAACGCGCCTCGTCCTTCTTCTTGACGTAGTCGAGGAGCGAGCGGCGGGTGGAGACGAGCTTCAGCAGACCGCGGCGCGAATGGTTGTCCTTGCCGTGGGTCTTGAAGTGCTCGGTGAGGTTGGCAATGCGTTCCGACAGGATCGCAACCTGCACCTCTGGCGAACCGGTATCGCCGGCCTTGTTGGCATTGGTCTTGATGACTTCCGCTTTGCGTTCGGCGGTAATCGACATCGTCAAACTCTTTCGTTGTTGTTGCGACCGGCGCTGGCAGTCAGCCCGGACAGGTTGAAGACACGCTTGGGGATGAGTTCGCCATTGCCCAGCTCGGCGAGGGCCAAAAGCCGGCCTGCCACTGTGACATAGACTGTGCCGCTGCAATTGGGCGCATCCCGTCCGCGCAACAAAACGGCTTGGCCCCGATGGAGCCTTGCCGCATCCGCCCGCGTGACGGCCAGTGCCGGGATGTCGTCCAGCGCGGTCTCAACGGGCAGTAGCGCGTCGGCGAGGCTACCCTCGCCAGACGCGGCTCTATCGCACAAAGCCTCCAATTCCGCCAGCGGAATCATGTCCTGCTCGTCGAACGGGCCGACCAGGGTGCGGCGCAGCGCGCTGATATGGCCGTAGCAGCCGAGCAGGCGGCCGATGTCGCGGGCCAGGGCCCGCACATAAGTGCCCTTGCCGCATTCGGCCTCGAACACCGAATGAGAGCTATCCGGTTGTTCGACAAGGACTAATTCGTGAATTTCGACCGGGCGGGGCTTCAGCTCCACCACCTCGCCGTCGCGTGCGAGATCGTAGGCGCGCTCGCCCTGCACCTTGATCGCTGAATATTGCGGCGGGATCTGCTCGATGACGCCGGTGAAGCGCGGCAGCAGCGCCTGGATGGCATCCGGGGTGGGACGAGCGTCGCTGGTGTGTGTCACGCGACCCTCGGTGTCGTCGGTGTCGCGTTCCTCGCCCCAGGTTACCGTGAAGCGGTAGCGCTTGCGGCCGTCCATCACGAAGGGGACCGTCTTGGTGGCCTCGCCGAGGGCAACCGGCAAGCCGCCGGAGGCTAGCGGATCGAGGGTGCCGGCATGGCCGGCACGCTTGGCGTTGAACAGGCGCTTGATCACCGCGACCGCTTGCGTCGAGGTCATGCCGATCGGCTTATCCAGTACGATCCAGCCATGGACGTCGCGGCGGTTGCGTTTCTGCTGGCCGCCCTGTCGCTGCGGCTTGTCGGCGCGCGGATCGTTGGTGGCGCGCATCCGCTCCGGCGAGGGGCCGAAATTATTATCGGCGCCCTGATGAAAATCAGCGTTATTGGCGGCGACGGCGTCGTTTGGCGAGGTCACTGTCATTCACTTTCGTTCGAATCGGATTTGAGGTCGCGCTGTACCGCGGGTGTTCGCAATAACTTCTCGATCCGTTCCGCTTCGTCGAATCGATCATCAACGCGGAAGCGAAGATCAGGCGCAAATTTTAAGTTAACGCGCCGCGCCACCTCGCCGCGCAGAAACTTCTTGTTGCGGTCGAATGCGGCGATCACCGCGTCCATGTCGTTGCCGCCGAGCGGCATCACATAGACGGTCGCGAGCTTGAGGTCCGGCGACATCCGCACTTCGGGGATGGTGACGATGTGACTTTCGAGATCGGGATCATGCACGTCGCCATGCGCGAGAATCTCGGCGATGGCGTGACGCACGGTTTCTCCGACGCGCAACTGGCGTTGCGATCCGCCGGGATGTTTTGCGGGTTGATGATGGCGAGCCATAGTTGTCCTTGGAAAAACACTCGTCATGGCCGGACTTGTTCCGGCCATCCACGTTCTTCTCGTTATCGAATTTGGAAGACGTGGATGCCCGGCGCGTTGTGCGAAGACGCGCTTCGCGCTTTCGGCCGGGCAGGACGTCTCACTTCAGTTCGTCCGACGCTCTTGTGAGATTTGGACTCACAGCGAACGCTGGATCGTCTCCACGCGATAGCACTCGATGACGTCGCCGACGCGCATGTCGTGATAGCTTTCGAAGGCCATGCCGCACTCTTGTCCGGACTGGACTTCCTTCACTTCGTCCTTGAACCGCTTCAGGGTCGAGAGCTTGCCTTCGTGCACCACGACGTTGTCGCGGATCAGGCGCACGTTGGCGCCGCGTTCCACGGTGCCGTCGGTGACGCGGCAGCCGGCGACCTTGCCGACCTTGGAGATGTTGAACACCTCCAGGATCTGCGCGTTGCCGAGCATGGTTTCGCGCAAGGTCGGCGCAAGCAGGCCGCTCATCGCCTTCTTCACGTCATCCACGAGGTCGTAGATGATGTTGTAGTAGCGGATCTCGATGCCGTTGCGCTTGGCGAGCGCGGCGGCTTCCTTGTTGGCGCGCACCGAGAAGCCGATGATCGCGGCGTGGAAGCCTTCGGCCAGCGTCACGTCGGACTCTGAGATGCCGCCGACACCCGCGTGAAGAATGCGCGCGGCGACTTCGTCGGTGCCGAGTTTTTCCAGCGAGCCGAGGATCGCTTCCAGCGAGCCCTGCACGTCGGCCTTGATGACCAGCGGGAATTCCTTGCGGCCCGTGGTCTTGAGCTGCGACATCATCTGCTCGAGCGAGCCGCGCATACCGGAGATGCTGGCGGCGGCATTCTCGCGCTTCTGATGCGAGCGGTAGCTCGTGACCTGACGGGCGCGGGCTTCGTTCTCGACCACGGCGAGACGGTCGCCGGCTTCCGGCGGGCCGTTGAAGCCGAGCACTTCCACCGGCACCGAAGGACCGGCTTCCTCGATGGTTTCGCCCTGGTCGGAAATCAGCGCGCGAACGCGGCCCATTTCGGCGCCGGCGACGATGATGTCGCCGACCCGCAGCGTGCCACGCTGCACCAGCACCGTCGCCACCGGACCGCGGCCGCGATCGAGCTTGGCTTCGATCACGGTGCCTTCGGCCGGGCGCTGCGAATTGGTCTTGAGGTCGAGCAGTTCGGCCTGCAACGAGATCATCTCGAGCAGCTTGTCGAGATTGGTCTTGTTCTTGGCGGATACCTCGACATCGACGACGTCGCCGCCGAAGGATTCCACCTGCACGTCATGTTGCAGCAGTTCGGTGCGCACGCGCTCGGGCTTGGCGTCCGGCTTGTCGATCTTGTTGATCGCCACGATCATCGGCACCTTGGCCGCCTTGGCGTGGTTGATCGCTTCAATGGTCTGCGGCATCACGCCGTCGTCCGCCGCCACCACCAGGATGACGATGTCGGTGACCTTGGCGCCGCGCGCGCGCATCGCGGTAAACGCGGCGTGGCCCGGCGTGTCGATGAAGGTGATCTTCTGACCACCCGGCGAGGCGACCTGATAGGCGCCGATGTGCTGGGTGATGCCGCCGGCTTCGCCGGAGACCACGTTGGCGTGGCGCAGTGCGTCGAGCAGCGAAGTCTTGCCGTGGTCGACGTGGCCCATCACGGTGACGACCGGCGAACGCGGCTCGGTGTCGGTCGAATCGTCGACGACATCGAACAGGCCTTCCTCGACGTCCGCGGCGGCAACGCGCTTGACGGTGTGGCCGAGTTCTTCCGCGATCAGCTGCGCGGTGTCGGCGTCGATCACGTCGGTGATCTTGTGCATCGCGCCCTGCTTCATCAGCATCCGGATGACGTCCACCGCGCGCTCCGACATGCGGTTCGCGAGTTCCTGAATGGTGATGGCTTCAGGGATCGTGACTTCGCGAACCAGCTTTTCCTTCGGCTCGTTGGAGGAATGACCCTTGAGGCGCTGGGTGCGGCGGCGGAACGAGGCGATCGAGCGCTCGCGCACGTCGTCGGCGTTGAGTGCGGTGACGACGGTGAGGCGGCCGCGCTGCTTCTGCGGGCCGGGCTTTGCCGTCGGCTTCGGAGCGATCACGGGGCGCGCAGCGCCGCCGGGACCACGGCGCACCTGGCGCGGACCTTCATCCTCGTCGCTGCCGTCGGCTGCGACAGCGCCACCCGGACGCGCGGTCGGAATCGGCGCGCGGGCAGTGGTCGTCGTTGCGGGACGAGCGGGCGTCGCGGCAGCGGCGGGCTTTGCTTCCGCCTCGGCGCTTTTCTTGGCCTGGATTTCAGCCTTGCGTTTGGCTTCTTCTTCCAGCCGGTGCCGTTCTTCCTCGGCCTTGCGACGGGCTTCGGCGGCCTCGCGCTCCTGCTGTTCGATGTATTCGCGGCTCTTGCGGCGCTCGGCCTCGGCCTCGGCGGCGCGGCGCTCCTCTTCCTCGCGGACGCGGGCATCGGCCAGCGCGCTGGCGCGGGCGCTGCGCTCATCTTCGGTCAGCGTGCGCAACACCACGCCGGAGCCGGCACGGCTCGGCGGCGTCGGACGCGACGGGGCGCGGGCAGGCGTTGACGCCGCCGGCTTCGCGACGGTGGGTTCGGCCTTGGCGGCGGGCTCGGCCGGCGCATCGCCGCCGATGCGGCGCTTGCCGCGCTTCTCGACCACCACCTGCTTGGTACGGCCGTGGCTGAAACTCTGGCGCACGGTGCCCTGCTCGACGCGTGGCTTCAGCGTCAAGGTCTTGGTCGGGCTGACGCTCAAAGTCTTGTCGCCAGGATTCTTCGTATCAACCATACAGCAGTCCCAATCTTCCTAGTCGTGTTGCGGTGCGCGGTGTCGCGCGGGTCGTGTCTGCGAATTCGGTATCGTCTTGTCCGGTGCCGTCTTGCCGTCGGCTCCGCCGTCGTTCGCCATCCGGTATCGGACCAGGACCTGGCTTCGCGACAGGAACGTTTTGCCGGCCGGGCCAGCGAGCACGGCAGCATGTATCACATTTGAGCGGCCAAGTGCCAAATCCAATTCTGCCGAGGTAAGCGCGGAAATGACCGGAATCGGGGTCATTTCGTCATTCCCGGCAGGCATTTGCCGGTTGGCAGCCATGAGTTTGGCGTCGAGCTTGCGAATGCCGTCGTCGGCGCCGTCGCTGGCGTGCAGCAGGGCTACCGCCTGATGCCGATCCAATGCGTCCTCGACCTTGCCGAAACCAGCTACCACCAGGCCGGCCTTGGCTCCCATCGCCAACGCTTCGACAACGCTACGCACCAGCAGGTGCTCGGTGTCGTCGGCGAGCGTTGGGGCTGCCTTGACGGCGCGCTTGAAGCCGCGGCTGAACAGCCCACGCTTGGCCGCTTCCGCCACCGCGCCATGGGTAGCCGTGACCCAGAGGCCGCGACCGGGCAGTTTGCGTTTCAGATCCGGCACCGCCGCACCGTCGGGCGCGACGACGAAGCGGATCAGCTCATCGACCGGCCGGACCTGCCGCGTGACCACGCACATCCGTTCGGTCCCCGGCTTTGCAGTCCGGGGGCCGTGATCGGGATCGGCCGGGTCGACGTGGGCAAGCATACCGGTGACATGCTCCTTAAACCGCTTGGTCTTCGGTGGCGTCGGCTTCCTCGCCGCCGTCCTTGTCAACATCCTTGGCGAGGTCGGCTTCGGTGATCCAGCCGGCGGCGAGACGCGCCTGCATGATCAGGTGTTCGGCGTCCTCGCGCGACAATTCGATGCCGTCGAAGAAGCCGGGATACTTGGTTACTTCGCCGCCGTCCTTGCGCTCGGTCCAGCCCACCAGATCGTCGGTGGCGCAGCCGGCGAGATCCTCGACGGTCTTGACGTCGTTCTCGCCGAGCTTGACCAGCATCTTCGAGGTAATGCCGGGCACGTCCTTCAGCGCGTCCTCGACGCCAAGCTCCTTGCGCCGTGCCTCCAGCTCCGCTTCCAGCGTTTCGAGATATTCGCGGGCGCGGCTCTGCAATTCCTCGGCGGTCTCGTCGTCGAAGCCTTCGATGCTCGCGAGTTCGCGGACGTCGACCAGCGCCAATTCCTCGACCGAGGTAAAGCCTTCCGACGCCAGCAACTGCCCGACCACCTCATCGACGTTGAGGGCTTCCATGAACACCCGCGTCGAATTCTCGAAGTCGGCCTGGCGGCGCTCGGATTCCTCGCTCTCGGTCAGAATGTCGATGTCCCAACCGGTGAGCTGCGAGGCGAGACGCACGTTCTGGCCGCGACGGCCGATCGCAAGCGATAGTTGGTTATTGGTGTCCGGAACGACAACCTCGATGCGCTCGCGGTCTTCGTCGATGACCACCTTGGAGACTTCCGCCGGCGCCAAGGCGTTGACCACGAAGGTCGCGATATCCGGCGACCACGGGATGATGTCGATCTTCTCGCCCTGCAATTCGTTCACCACCGCCTGCACGCGCGAGCCGCGCATACCGACGCAGGCGCCGACCGGATCGACCGACGAGTCGCGCGAGATCACGCCAATTTTCGCGCGCGAACCGGGATCGCGGGCCACCGCCTTGATTTCGACGATGCCGTCATAGATTTCCGGCACTTCCTGCGCGAACAGCTTTGCCATGAATTGCGGATGGGTGCGCGAGAGGAAAATCTGCGGGCCGCGGGTTTCGCGGCGGACGTCGAACACGAAAGCACGGACACGATCGCCGTTGCGGAACACTTCGCGCGGCAGCATCTCGTCGCGGCGGATGATGGCTTCACCACGGCCCAGATCGACAATGACGCTGCCGTATTCGACACGCTTCACCACGCCGTTGACGATGTCGCCGATGCGGTCCTTGAATTCCTGATACTGACGGTCGCGCTCGGCCTCGCGTACCTTCTGCACGATCACCTGCTTGGCCGACTGCGCGGCGATGCGGCCGTATTCCAGCGGCGGCAGCGTGTCGGCGATGGTGTCGCCGATCTGCGCGCCGGGGTTGGCGCGCTGCGCGTCGAACAGCGAAATCTGGTTCGAGGCGTTCTCGACCTGCTCGACCACCAGCATGTGGCGGGTCAGCGACAGTTGCCCGGTCTTGGGATGAATCTCGGCATGCACGTCGGTCTCGGCGCCGTAGCGGGCGCGCGCGGCTTTGGCGATGGCGTCTTCCATCGCCTCGATGACGATGTTGCGGTCGATCGACTTTTCGCGCGCGACCGCGTCCGCGATCTGCAAGAGTTCAAGCCGGTTGGCGCTGACGGCAGCCATGGTTCAGTCTCCTTCGGGGTGGTCGGTGCGGTCTCGCCGTGCCTGTTCGGCGGCGAGCCGGTGTTGCTTGGTATTCTGCGGCAAAGGCTTCTTCGCCTTCGCGGGTTTCGATTTCGCGCCTTTCGCACGGGCCTTTTTGGCGTGCGCGGGCGGCGGGGGCTCGATGCCCAGATCTTCTTTCAGGTCGCGCTCGGCGGCTTTGCCCCGGCGCATCGATTCCGCAATCAATTCGTCAGTCAAAACCAGCCGCGCGTCGCCGATGTCGGTGAGCGGCAGCGCGACCACGGCATCCTCGCCCTCGCGGATGTCATCGCGATGAAGCCGCACGGTCTCGCCGTCGAGGTTCTCGATGATTCCGCGATAACGCTTGCGGCCCTGATACGGCACCGCCATGTCGACCTTTGCCAGATGGCCCTGCGCGCGTTCGAAATCGCTGCGGCGGACCAGCGGCCGGTCGATGCCGGGCGAGGAAATCTCCAACCGGTAGGCACGCTCGATCGGATCGTTGACGTCCAAGACCGGAGACAGCGCCTTGGACACCGCCTCGCAATCGTCGATCAGCATGGTGCCGTCGGGCCGTTCCGCCATGATCTGCACGGTGCAGCCAGCTTCGCCCGAGACCTTGATGCGGACCAGCCGGTAACCCATGCCCTGCAAAACAGGCACCGCCACGGCCGCCACCCGCGCCGCGACGCCGGGTTCCGTCACCAGGCGGGGCTCGTTCAGGAGGTCAACGGTCAGGTCGGTTTCAGTCATCACGGCGATCGGATGTATCCAGTTTGTTCCGATGGCGGCTTGGGTTCCCGACGTCAGGCCCGACGGTCCGGCGGCCTGCTTCAGGTAATAAAAAAGAGCGGGTCCCGGAGGGGCCCACTCTCAATACGCCATCGTATGAGAAACCATTAGTTGAGCCGCATATAGCGGTTTTGCCGCGATCCGGCAAGGGCCGCGAGCCCGGGCACGGCGATTTGATGATGCGGCGGTCGGGCTGCGATGGGAGCCGGGCCGATTATTTATAGACGGCGCGAGACCACAGTGCGCTGGCTTCCTTCACCACCTTGTCGAGATCGAAGTCGTCCTTGTCCGGCTGCCAGCCGAACGACAGCCAGGAATAGGCGGTGAACTCCACCATGATCACCAGCAAGAACGACGTGATCGCGGGATCGATGTCGTGACATTCGCCGCGTGCGACGGATCGTTCGAGATGGGTCCGGATGCGGTCGATGAACTTGCCGCGCAATTCGCTCAACGCCTTGGCGACGCCGGCATCGAAGGTCGCGACCTGCAACGCGCTGCGCATGAAGGCGCGGTGGCGTTTGAATGTCTCGAGATAAGCACGGTTGGCGCTCTCGATCCGGGTCTGGCGCGAGCCGGTCGGGCGCGATGCCGACAACGAGAACATTTCATCGACCGCTTGCGAGAGCAGGGTCGCGAAGATCTGCTCGCGGTCCTTGAAATAAAGATAGAACGTGCCCCGGCTGACGCCGGCCTTGTCGACGATGTCGGCGATGGTGGTGTCGAAAAAGCCCTTCGTTGAAAACAGCTTTTGCGCGGCGCGCAGGATGGCGCTCCGGGTTTCCGCAGCCATTGCCTTTTTATCGGCGCGGGGCTCCTTGCGGGGTGTCTTCGCCATCGGTCGGCCGTTTCCAATCGTCTCGGTTGCCTGCGGTTGCGGCGAACCTGCGGTTCATGCGTGGGAGTGTCAATCCGACAACCCGGTTTGTCGGGTGATACCGGGAAGGGGGCGCGGCTTTCTCCAATGACGGTTCTACATTGACACTGACGTCAGTGTCAGTATAAATTTTTTCACTAGAAGCGAACTGGCACGACTGCGAGCGATATGCTCGCTGCAAACAGTCATCCGGACGCGCAGTCACTGTGGGAGGTTCATGATGTTGAGCGAAGCCGAGATCGCATCCCACGCCGACTGTATCCGCAAGGATGGCTACACCGTGCTGGAGCGTGTGGTGGCGCCGCAACTGGTTGAGAATCTCAAGGCGGCGGTGGAGCGCATCGAGCGCGAGCATTCGCTGACGACCGCGAAGACTTCGTTCGAGGGTTACAAGACGCTGCGCGTCAACAACCTGCTGACCTATGACGACGTGTTCTGGGAAGTGCCGCTGCACGAGGCGGTGCTGCCGGTGGTGGAAGCGGTGCTCGACAAGGAATGTCTGCTATCGTCGTTCTGTTCGCTGGTGCTGGGGCCGGGACAGGAAGCGCAGCCGATCCACGAGGACACCCAACTCATTCCGTTGCCGCGTCCGCACATTCCGATCACCATCAACGCGATCTGGGCATTGTCGGATTTCACCGCGACCAACGGCGCGACGCGCATCGTGCCGGGCAGCCACAAATACGATCGCGCGCCGGACTACGGCCGCGACTATGACACGGTGATGGCGACGATGCCGGCGGGCAGCGTCATGTTGTTCGACAGCGCGTTGTGGCACGGCGGCGGCGCCAATGAGAGCGACGCGCGGCGTTTCGCATTCTCATGCGCCTATTGCTGGGGCTGGATGCGGCAGCAGGAGAATCTGCAACTCGGGATTCCGCGCGACACCGCGGAGCGCTTTCCGCGCCGCTTGCAGGAGTTGTGCGGCTACAGCGTCTACAAGGGCCAGTTCGGGCACATCGACAATCACGATCCGATCGAACTGCTCGGCCGCGAGCGTGGCAAGCGCATGGTGTGGGAGGCCACCGACGTGAAGAAGGCGCGCGCAGCGCAGTCGTAGTCGCTCGTTACTGCGAACTCATTCTTTCACGTCGTCCCCGCGCAGGCGGGGACCCATAACCCCTAGCCTTGATTGTCGTCGCAGGCGCGCGCAACAGACGCTTTCCGCATCACCACCGCTGCGGAGTCTGGGTCCTCGCCTTCGCGGGGACGACTCGCGACAGAGTCACTGCGAAGTATCAGTTCGCCTGAATCCCAAATAGCTCGCGCGTCGTCCCTCGCGGGTGGCTTTGCGGCCGTAGCGCGTCATGGTGTAGTTCGGCCAAGGCAGGCGCCAATCGTCGGCGCGCTGCGCCAGCCATTCGAACTGCGGCGCGCGCACGAGATGCGCGAGCGTCCATTCGACGTAGCTATCGATGTCGCAGACGAAACGGAATTCGCCGCCGTGCGGAATGGCGCGCGCCATCGTGGCGACGGTGGCGTCCTGCACGAAGCGGCGCTTCCAGTGACGGCGCTTCGGCCACGGATCGGGATGGATGAGATCGATCCGCACCAGTGATTTCTGCGGCACCCACGCCAGCAGTTCGGCGGCGTCGCCGGCGACGAGGCGGATATTGCGAATCTCGTGCGTCTCGATCTGCGCGAGGATCTTTGCCATGCCGTTGACGTAGGGCTCGCAGCCGATGAAGCCGAGCTGCGGATGCGCGAGCGCTTCGGCGATGAGATGTTCGCCGCCACCGAATCCGATTTCGAGTCGCACCGCGTCCACCGGCACGTCGAACAGTGCGCGTAGGTCGGGCGGAGCGGGGATGCTCATGTCGAGCGAAAGCTGCGGCAGCAATTGCGCGATCAGATCGGCTTGGTGCAGGCGAAGCTTGTGGCCCTTGCGCCGTCCGAAGAACGAGCCGTGCGGGCGCGCCGAATCAGTCATGTCTTCGAACCCGTGCCGGGATTGCGATCGCGATGCGCGACCAATGCCGGCTTCCCTTCAAACCAGAATTTCAGAACGCAGAATTAGGCAACGCTTGCGTCCGCCCGACGATCCGTCCGTCGACGTCGACCGGAGCAGCGCCTGCTCTTACGGGTTGAAGGGGGAAACCGTCAATTGTTCCGGTAAGCGGAATGGACGCGATCGCGAATCGCAAACAGAATTGCGGGTGAGAGGCGATCAGCGATTGTCAGGTTGTTCGCGTGCAGCGATCTGCTCGACCATATCGACGATGCTGCGGCGGAGTTTGGCATCGGTGATACGGGTGAAGGCGCGAGTCAGCGCCAGGCCTTCGGACGTCGCGAGAAAATCGGACACGTAAGCGGGCGAGGGTGCTTCGCTGAAACCCTCGGCATTGACGTTGCCGCCCGGACCGCCCTCGAACAGGAACGACACCGGCACCTGAAGGATTTCAGAAATCTGCTGGATTCGGCTGGCACCGACGCGGTTGGTGCCCTTTTCGTACTTCTGAACCTGCTGAAACGTCAGCCCGAGTGCCTCGCCGAGTTTCTCCTGGCTCATGCCCAGCATGATGCGGCGCATGCGCACACGACTGCCGACATACTTGTCAACAGGATTGGGCGCTTTGGTCGACATCAAACTCTCCTTGGCTTGCGTGGCGGAATATGCCCGATGCGGCAAACCCGTCAAATCCGGCTGCGATGCTGGATCGCAATTGCGGTTAAATTCGGCAATCTGAAGGCCGGATACATATACCCCTAACGGTCTTCGACCTAATCCTTATACTCAAAACCGGATTCTAAGTAACCGAAAAGTTGATAAGCCAAACTCATAAGCAAAGAGTTGACGGATCAACCGTTGGCAGATCAACGATCGGCCCGTCAACTGCCGTTCTGTCACACCCGGATCGCGGGGGTTCGCAGCCCGCTTGTGATCACGGATTTCGTTTGCGGCCGCGGCGCCGCGCCGCGATGATCATGGCGAGCGCGACCAGAATGGCTGCGGGAATATCTCCGGCGCGGCCGTAGAAGGTCTGCGGCAGCGCGACCGGCAAGCGTGCATCGAGAACTCCTTCTTCGCCGAGACCAAGCGAAGCGATAATACGCCCAAGCGGATCGATGACCGCGGAAACTCCGGTGTTAGCCGCGCGCACAAGAGGTAATCCTTGTTCGACTGCACGCATTCGTGCCTGTTGCAGGTGCTGGTAAGGTCCGGTGGAAATACCGAACCAGCCATCATTGGTGAGGTTGACGATCCAGCCCGGGCGCTCGTCGCCGACCGCCGTGTCGGAGGGGAAGATCGCCTCGTAGCAGATCAGCGGCAGTACCGGCGGCGCATGAGGGACGTCGATCATCTTCCGCCGCGTGCCGGGAATGAAGCCACCGCGCACCTTGGTGAGTTGCTCGAAGCCGAGCTTTTCCATCAAAGTCTGAAACGGCAGGTACTCGCCGAACGGTACCAGATGCAGCTTGTCGTAGACCGACAGAATACTGCCGTCGTCGCCAATCAGATATATCGAATTGTAGGCGCGCCGGATCGGCGTGCCCGGCGGCAGGTCGGGTGCGCGCACCGCGCCGGTAATGAGTACGGTGCCGGGTGGTAACAGCTCGGCGATCTGCGCCATCGCGTCGCCTTCGCGCGTCAGGAAAAACGGAAAGGCGGATTCCGGCCACAGCAGGATGGTGGCGTCGCGCACGCCCGACGTCTGCGGGCTGGTGGCGCGATCCGACAGTGTCAGGTATTTCCGCATCACGGCTGCCTTCGCTGCGTAGTTGAAGCGGGCGTCCTGCGGCAGGTTGGGTTGCATGATGCGCAGCTTGACGTCGGCAAGCTGCTGCGTCGGGTTGTTGATGAGACGGATAGCGCCATAGGCGCCCATGACTGCCAGCAGGATCAGCGCGGCGAGCGGCGCGAACCGCGACCGCCGAGCCTTGCCGTCGATCAGCACCGCGGGACTGGCAAAAATCGCGACACTGAGGAACGTCATGCCCCATAGTCCGATCAGCGATGCGGTTTGAGCCAGCGCCAGCGGCTCGGTCAGCGCGTAGCCGAACGCGTTCCACGGAAAGCCGGTGAGCACATGGCCGCGCAACCATTCAGCGATGGTGAGCGCGCCCGCGAGCGCGAGGATGCGCGCGGCGTCGCGGCTCCACAACGCGCGTGCCAGCGCGAAGCCGGCCGCGGTGAACAACGCGAGATAGGCCGGCAGGCCGCAAACGGCGAATGGTAACAGCCAGCCGAAATTGGCGGCGTCGACAAGGAAGGCGTAGCCGATCCAGTACAACCCCGGCACGAAGTAACCGAACCCGAACCACCAGCCGGCGATGGCCGCCGATGGAAGGCCGTTGAAGCGACCGGCACCGGCGCCGTCGATCAGCCACACCATCACCGGGAAAGTGACGAACAGGATCGGCCAGGCATTGAACGGCGCCATCGCCAGCGACGACAACGCGCCGGCAATGAGCGCGATCAGCGCGCGCCGCCATCCCCACGACAGCACGATGGACAGCGCCACGGCGCGCAGCTTGCCGCCGAGCATCATGTGCCGTTGCTTCCACTGGACGATGAGGCCGAGCTCTCGTTCGGCGGGTTGGTTTCAGTCGCGGCGTCGCGGCGGCGCTGCTCACGGCTGCGCGGCGCCGGTCGTTCCTTGCGCGGGCCGATGCGCAGCCGCTTGACGCGGCGCGGGTCAGCGTCAAGCACTTCGATCTCGAAATCGCCGGGGCCGGAGATGATCTCGCCGCGTACCGGCAGGCGGCCGACGTGGGTGACGATGAAGCCGCCCAGCGTTTCCACTTCCTCGCCGGCTTCGCCGGTGTCGAAGGCGTCGCCGATCATCTCGCGGACGTCGTCGAGGCTGGCGCGCGCATCAGCGATGAAGGTGTTTTCGCCCTGACGCACGATCGATGGCGGCTCGGTGCTGTCGTGCTCGTCGTCGATCTCGCCGACGATCTGCTCGACGATGTCCTCGATCGAAACCAGGCCGTCAGTGCCGCCGTATTCGTCGACCACCAGTGCGAGATGCAGCCGCGACGCCTGCATCTGCGCAAGCAGATCGATGGCGCGCATCGACGGCGGCACATACAGCAGATTGCGGATGATGCCGGCATCGACGAGCGGCAGCGCCAGATCGAGCGCACGCAGATCGAGTCCGGCGGTGAGCGGCTTTTTGCGCCGTGTTTTCGGCGGCTCGGGCACCTTCGCCTTCACCGTCATGAACGCCAGCAGGTCGCGGATGTGGACCATGCCGACCGGATCGTCGAGCGTTTCGTTGTAGACCACGAAGCGCGAATGCGCGGCGCTCTCGAACAGCGCCATCAGTTCGCCGAGCGGAATATCCTGCTTCACCGCGACGATGTCGGCGCGATGGATCATCACGTCGGCGATGCGCTGTTCGTGCAGGTTCAGCAGATTGCGCAGCATGGTGCGCTCGACGGCAGAGAAGCCGGAATCGTCCGGCGTCGAGGCGTCGAGCACCACTTGCAGATCGTCGCGCACCGAGCCGGCCTTCCAGCCGAACAGGGTGCGGATCGCGCGCATCAGCCAGTTGTCGGCGGCGGGCCGCAGCACGTCACCATCGCGCACCGGCACCGGCAGGTTGGGGGTATCGCGCGAATTGTCCTGGATGGGATCGGAGTCCGGCATGTCAGGTCACGCGTTCCCGATCCGCATAGGGGTCGGGAATTCCGAGCTGCGCCAGAATTCGGCGCTCGAGGTTTTCCATCTCCTCGGCCTCGGCCTCGGTTTCGTGGTCGTAGCCGATCAGGTGCAGAAAGCCATGCACTGCGAGATGAGAGAGATGATGATCGAACGGCTTGCCTTCGTCGTCGGCCTCGCGGCGCGTCGTCTCATAGGCGATGGCGATATCGCCCAGCATCGGCGGCGGGTCGTCCGGTTGCCGCGTGCCTTCCGGCTGGAGCGCCGGAAACGACAGCACGTTGGTCGGCTTGTCGATCTTGCGCCAGTTGTTGTTCAGCGTGCGGATGCCGGCGTCGTCGGTCAGCATCACCGCGAGTTCGGCGTCGGCGACGTCGGCGGTGACCGAGGCGGATGCCGTCTCGATAGCGCGGCGGATCACCACTTCAGCGTCGGGCTCGGCGTCCCAGCAGGTTGCGACGCTCAGCACGTCGGTATCGGGAATGGCTTGAGTCATTACGAACGGCGGGTTGCCGGCCGCTGCGGCAATCCCTCATAAGCGGCGACGATGCGCGCCACCAGTTCGTGACGAATGACGTCCTCGGCCTTGAAATGCACCTGCGCGATGCCGTCGACACCGTCGAGCAGACGCACCGCCTCGATCAAGCCGGAGGTCTGGCCGTTGGGCAAATCGATCTGGCTGGGATCGCCGGTGACGATCATGCGGCTGTTTTCGCCAAGCCGCGTCAGGAACATCTTCATCTGCATCGACGTGGTGTTCTGCGCCTCGTCGAGGATGATGGCGGCGTTGGTCAGGGTCCGGCCGCGCATGAAGGCCAGCGGCGCGATCTCGATCTCGCCGGTCTGCAACGCGCGCTCAACGATGCGCGAATCCATCAGGTCGTACAGCGCGTCGTAGATCGGGCGCAGATAAGGATCGACCTTCTCGCGCAGGTCGCCGGGCAAGAAGCCGAGGCGTTCGCCGGCTTCCACGGCAGGCCGCGTCAGGATGATGCGGTCGACTTCCTTGCGTTCGAACAGTTGCGCCGCCTGCGCCACTGCGAGCCAGGTCTTGCCGGTGCCGGCGGGGCCGATGCCGAATGTCAACTCGTGATGCTTCAGCGCGCGAATGTAAGCATCCTGCGCGGCGGTGCGGGCGCGCACCGGGCGCTTGCGCAGATTGATCGCCTCAAAGGCCGAGGTCGGCGTCTTGGCATCGATGTCGAACAGCGAGCCCTGCGCCATCACCGAGCGGATTGCGCCCTCCACGTCACCCTGCGCCAGATCGTGGCCTTGCAACGCCAGCGCATAGAGCGCGTCGAGCACGCGATGCGCGGCGGCGCAGGCGTCGCGGGTGCCGGCGATGGAGATGTGATTGCCGCGCGAGTCCACCACCACGTTGAGGCGGCGTTCGATCAGCGCGAGGTTTTGGCCGTAGGGCCCGACCAGCGCCGAGGCGGCGCGGTTGTCGTCGTAGTCGACTTCGATCCGGGTATCCGGCGGGGTCTGCATGTCGCGATCAAACTTGCGGCGGGGAACGAGCGTTGGCGAATCCGATGCGCTTTTGGGCAAGGGTTTCAGGCTCCGGTGGTGGCGGATGCGAAGGGCGCGCGCGGGGGCGTTGCGGCGGTGAGCCGGCCGAGCAGGCTGTAACGCTCAAGGCTGTCGATGGTCACCGGCAACACCTGTCCGATGATGTCCTCGGACGCCATGACGTGCGCCGGTTGCAGGTAGGCGGTGCGGCCGACGATCTGGCCTTCATTGCGCGCGGCGCGTTCGAACAGCACGTCGACCGTGGTGCCAATCGCCGCCCGGTTGAAGGCGTGCTGCTGGCTGTCGATCAATTCCTGAAGCCGTGCCAAGCGTTCGTCCATTGTGGCCGGTGCAACCATCTCCTGCATGTCCGCGGCGGGCGTGCCCGGTCGCGGCGAATATTTGAACGAGTATGCCCCAGCGTAACCGATTTGCCGGACCAGCGCGAGGGTGGCCTTGAAATCTTCCTCAGTCTCTCCGGGGAAGCCGACAATGAAATCCGATGAGAAAGCAATGTCTTGGCGCGCGATGCGGAATCGCTCGATCACGCGATGGTAATCGTCGGCGGTGTGTTTGCGGTTCATCGCCGCGAGAATGCGGTCGGAGCCCGACTGCACCGGCAGATGCACGAACGGCATCAGTTCCGGCAGATCGCGATGCGCCGCGATCAATTCGTCGTCGACGTCACGCGGATGGCTGGTGGAATAACGGATGCGCGCGATGCCGGGAATTTCGGCGAGTCGGTAGAGCAGCTTGCCCAGCGACCACGTCCGCCCGTCGGGGCCGTCGCCGTGATAGGCGTTGACGTTCTGGCCGATTAGCGTGATCTCCCGCACGCCGTTGTCCGCGAGGCGCTGCACGTCGTCGAGGATGCGCGCCACCGGCCGCGAGACTTCCGCGCCGCGCGTGTAAGGCACCACGCAGAAGGTGCAGAACTTGTCGCAGCCTTCCTGCACCGTGACGAACGCGGAGACGCCGCGCGCGCGGATCATTTCCGGCTTCGGCTGCGGCAACAGCGTGAATTTGTCCTCGACCGGAAATTCGGTGTCGATGGCGCGGCCTTCGTTGCGAGCGCGCGCCAGAAGCTGCGGCAGGTTGTGATAGCTCTGCGGGCCGACCACGACATCGACCACCGGCGCGCGGCGAATGATCTCGTCGCCCTCGGCCTGCGCGACGCAACCGGCGACGACGATGTTCATGTCGCGGCCGTGGGTTGCGGCCTCCTCGCGGGCGACGCGCAACCGGCCGAGTTCGGAATAGACCTTCTCGGAAGCTTTCTCGCGGATGTGGCAGGTGTTGAGGATCACCAGATCGGCGTCGCCGACGCTGTCGGTCTCAACGAATCCTTCGGGCGCGAGCGTGTCCACCATGCGCTGCGCATCGTAGACATTCATCTGACAGCCATATGACTTGATGTGCAGCTTGCGCGGCGAGGACATGGAACCTTGCGTGATCGGGGATAAACGCGCGCTCGGCGCGCGCTGCTCAATTATAGGCTTGGGCGCGGAAAATCCAGCGGAAGCGGCAAAAAAGCCCAGCTTCGCCAATCGGTTCTATCGCGCACGGAGCGGAGTTGGGACGAATTTCCGGATCATTTCAGGCAGTTGGCGCATGTCATCGAAACTGGCCTGCGCGCCGGCCGCGATCAGAGCCTCAGTGTGGCCGTCCCGGCAATGGCTGCCGCCGGAAAAGCCAAATGCCGTCATGCCGGCCGCCCGCGCGGCGGTGATGCCCGGAACGCTGTCCTCGATCACCAGACAGCGGCTTGGTGCCGCGCCCATTTGCGCGGCGGCGAACAGGAACAGGTCCGGCGCCGGCTTGCCGTGCGCGACTTGCGTGGCGGAAAAGATGTGCGGCGCGAGACGCGGGAGCAGGCAGGTCAGGGTGAGGCTGGTGCGGATCTTGTCCGGCGTGCCGCTGGAGGCGACGCAGACCGGCGCGGCGATGGCGGCGAGCGCCTCGGCGACATGCGGCACCGCTTGCAGCGACACCGCGAATTCGTCGAACAGCGCGGCCTTGAGTTGCGCGTCGAAATCATCCGGCAGCGGGCGCCCGAGTTCGGCCTCGACCTCGCGATTTGCGGCCAGCGCCGAGCGGCCGAGAAAGCGCGCGAACACTTGTTCGGCGGTGATCGGATAGCCGTGCCGCGTCAGCACCTCGGCATGAACGCGGCAGGAAATCACCTCGCTGTCCACCAGCACGCCGTCGCAATCGAAGATGATCAGGTCGAAGGGCAAGGCGAGCTTTCTGTGGTTACGCGGAGTGTCTGACTCGAAATGTAGTTTGTCGGATCAAACGATCTCGGCGTCGTCCCCGCGCAGGCGGGGACCCATAACCCCTGGCGTCAGTTGTTAGAAAAGAAACTAGCCTTGGTCGATGGAGCCGAATCGCTGCGGAGTCTGGGTCCCCGCCTGCGCGGGGACGACGACTGATGTTGTTGATCCCGCGAACTGCATTTCGCGGTCAGGCTCTCAGCTCTTTTTCTCGTCGATCGGCACGCAATAGAGTTCGAGCCGGTGATCGACCAGCGTGTAGCCGAGCTTGCGGGCGATTTCCTTTTGCAGGATCTCGATTTCCTCGGAGGTAAATTCGACCACGGTGCCGTCGCGCAAATTGATGAGATGATCGTGGTGGCTGTCGCGCATGGTCTCATAGCGCGCGCGGCCCTCGCGAAAATCGTGGCGCTCGATGATGCCGGCGTCTTCGAACAGCTTCACGGTGCGATACACTGTCGAGATCGAAATCTTGTCGTCGACCGCCGCGCAACGCCGATACAGTTCTTCGACGTCGGGATGATCGACCGCGTCCGCCAGCACGCGCGCGATGACGCGGCGCTGTTCGGTCATGCGCATCCCGGTGGCGGCGCACCGCGCCTCAATGCTGGCCGATTTCGACGTCGGTGCGGATTTCAAAGCGGTCATGGTCCTCATGCTCCACGATGGCCCTGTCTTGCCACCGCAAGGCGGCTACGACAAGTCGCGACGCATCACCAGGGCATTTCGTTCCTCGCCGCCGGCCTCGCGATAGTAGCGCTCGCGGCGGCCGACCACGGCGAAACCGGCCTTGGCATAGAGCCGCGTCGCCGGCTGATTGTTTTCCTCGACTTCGAGGAAAACGGTGTGGACGCCGCGCCCGGCGAGGTGCCCGAGATGGGTGGCAAGCAGGCCGCGCGACAGGCCCCGGCCGCGCTCCTTCGCGGCCACGGCAATCGAGAGGATTTCCGCCTCGTCGGCGGCCATCCGGGACACCGCGAAGCCGATCACCTTGTTGCCCCGCCGCAGCCGGTGCACCAGGGTATTGGGTTCCCGCAGCATGGCGTCGAATTCGCCTTCGCCCCAGCCGCGATGGAACGAGGCCCCGTGCAGTTGCGCCAGCGCTGCGAGATCATGCCGCGTGGCGGGTTCCACCACCGGGATTTCAGGGGTCAACCACGCCGTGAGGGGGTTCTTCATGTTGCGGCGGGCTGGAGTCCGGCCGCCGGCTTGGCGTCCGGCGCGCGAAGGTAATAGGGCCGCGCCGGCGCATTCTCCGGGCTGACGGCGGCGCCGAGCCACGCCACCCAGCCGATATCCGGCGCGGGCCGGGGTTCGACCATTGCGGGCGGCGGCGCGTCGTTTGGCCAGCGCGCGGCGACGAGCTGCGCGGCGTTGCCGACCAAGATCGGAGGCCCGAATCGCGCGGCCTCCAGCGCGGCGTCGATCGGAACGACGTCGGGGCGCACCAGCGTGTGGCCATTGCCGCTGGCGACCTGAAGATAGACGTGATCGTGGCGGGCATCGATCACCGACATGATCGGATGCGCGCCGCTCTCGCTGACATAGGGCGCGGCGAAGGCGGTCAGTGTCGTCAGCCCGACGATCGGTTTGCCGGCGGCCAGCGCGATGCCGCGTGCGGCGGAGAGGCCAACGCGCAATCCGGTGAAGCTGCCGGGACCGGTGGTGACCGCGATGCGGTCGAGCGCGGCGAAGGCCATCGCCGCGTGTTTCATCACGCGCGCGATCAGCGGCATCAGCGCTTCGGCGTGGCCGCGCTGCATCGGCTGCGATTCATGGGCGATCAGCCGCGTCGACTGCGTGTCGAGAATGGCCGCGGAGCAGGCGTCGAGCGCAGTATCGATGGCGAGGATCAGCATGAGGGAGCGATGAAGTGAGCGAATAGTAAGTAGTGAATAGCGAATAGATTAGCATGAAAGGGCGCTTGTCGCGCCCACGCGTCTCTGGCTTCTTTTTCTATTCGCTACTCCCTATTCGCTATTCGCTTCTACTGCACCGCTTCGACTTCGGTGACTTCCGGTACGAAGTGCTTGAGCAGGTTCTGGATGCCGTGCTTCAGCGTCGCAGTGGAGGACGGGCAACCCGAGCACGCGCCCTTCATGTTGAGATAGACGATGCCGTCCTTGAAGCCGCGGAAGGTGATGTCGCCACCGTCATTGGCGACCGCCGGCCGTACCCGCGTCTCGATCAGGTCCTTGATGATGCCGACCGTCTCGGCGTCGGCCTCGTTGAAGAACTCATCGGCGCTGTCGGTGTCTTCGCCGTCGATGCTGCCGTCGGCCATCAACGGGCCGCCGGACATATAGTGTTCCATGATGGCACCGAGGATCGCCGGCTTGAGGTGCTGCCAGTCACTGTCGTCCTTCGTGACGGTAACGAAATCGGAGCCGTAGAACACGCCGGTGACGCCCGGCACATTGAACAGCCGCTCCGCGAGCGGCGAACGCGCGGCGGTCTCGCGGTCGTTGAATTCCATGGTGCCGCTGGCCAGCACTTCGCGGCCGGGCAGGAACTTCAGCGTGGCGGGATTGGGTGTGGCTTCGGTCTGGATGAACATGATCTTCTTCTCCGATCGCTGCCGGGTTCAAGGCCCGGCGGATGGTTTGTGTATGGCCTCAATCGGGCTCTGGCCTCAATCTAGCAAATAGGCGCGGCAAACGCACGATCAAGCGCAAGCCGCGTGATTTCCAAGTCACATCAAACCCTTATGACAGGGCGTCGATATCCTTGTCGGACAGGGTGCCCGGTACGATGGTGACGGGAATCGGGAACGAGCCGACCGTCTTGGCCAGCGCGGTGATGATCGGACCGGGCCCTTCCGGGCCGCTGCCGGCGGCCAGCACCAGCATCGAGATGTCGACATCCTTGTCGATGACGTCGAGGATCTGGGCGTTGGGAAGCCCCTCGCGAATCACCCGTTCCGGGGTGATGGCGGCGATGCCGTTGGCGCGGCCGGCGGCGCGGTCGAGCGCGGCGTTGGCGATTTCCTCGGCTTCCGCCCTCATGATGTCGGCGACGCCGAGCCATTGCTGGTTATGGTCTTCGGTGTCGATTACGCGCAGCATCACCACGCTGCCGCCGACCCGCACCGCCCAGCGGCTGGCGTAATACACCGCGCGGTCCCATTCCGCGCTGTCGTCAACGATCACCAGACATTTTGGCTTGTGGCCCTGTTCGTAACTTCGTCGTTGCGTGCTCATGCAAGTCTCGGTGTTGATGTCCCGATGCTCGAGCCATCGTCCGGATCGATCGACGATCGATGTACGGACGCGATGCCCCTCCAAAACCATCTTCGCGCCGCACGGCGGCGCAAAACCCGACCATGCTGCCACGGTGCGGGCGCGTTCGACAAGCGTGTCGCGCGAATGGATTCGCCTTGCGTCAATTATGGCAAGGCCGCGAGACGCGGAACCGCGCCGGATTATTTGCGGCGGATGAAGCCGACGATGTCCTTCACGTCCTTGATGGTTTGCTCGGCGATCACATTGGCGCGCTCGCCGCCGTCGATCAGGACGCTGTCGACATAACCGTGGTCCTGCGACAGCCGTTTCATCTCGGTGGTGATCGGACTGAGCTTGGCGACGGCGAGATCCACCAGATTCGATTTGAATCCGGAGAATTGCGCGCCGCCGAACTCGCGCAGCACATCCGCTTTCGGCTTTCCCGACAGTGCCGCGAAGATGCCGACCAGGTTGTCGGCCTCGGGACGCGCTTCCAGACCTTTCTCCTCGCTCGGCAGCGGTTCGGGGTCGGTCTTGGCCTTGCGAATCTTTTGCGCGATGGCGTCGGCGTCATCGGACAGATTGATACGCGAGTAGTCCGACGCATCGGACTTCGACATTTTCTTCGCGCCGTCGCGCAGGCTCATCACCCGCGTTGCCGGGCCTGTGATCACAGGTTCGGGCAGTGGGAAGTAGGTAGCGTTGTGGCCGTTGGCGGCGATCGACTCGGAGAAGTCGTTGTTGAATTTCTGCGCGATGTCGCGCGCCAGTTCGAGGTGCTGCTTCTGGTCCTCGCCGACCGGCACATGCGTCGCGCGATAGAGCAGGATGTCGGATGCCATCAGCACCGGATAGTCGTACAGACCGACTGAGGCGTTCTCGCGATCCTTGCCGGCCTTCTCCTTGAACTGGGTCATGCGGTTGAGCCAGCCGAGCCGCGCCACGCAATTGAACACCCAGGTCAGTTCGGCGTGTCCCGCGACCTGGCTCTGGTTGAAGATGATGTTCTTCTTCGGATCGATGCCGGAGGCGATGAAAGCGGCGGTGACCTCACGCGTGCAGCGGCGCAATTCATCCGGCCCGCCCCACACCGACATCGGCACCGTGATCGCGTGCAGATCGACCACGCAATAGATGCATTCGTAGGTCGATTGCAGTTTGACGAAATTGACGATGGCGCCGAGGTAATTGCCGAGATGCAGATTGCCGGTGGGCTGAACGCCGGAGAAAACGCGCTGAGTGGTCATGGTCTGTTGTTCCCTTGCAGGCCGGGTTTGGAGGCCGGCCCCGTTGCGGGAGGTTGCTTGCCACGGAGACGTTAAGCGTGCAAGTCGGGCTTTCGCAGCGCATGGATGACGTCGCGCGGACGGACCACGCCAAGCAGCGCGAGGCCCGCCGCATAGACGGCAATGCCGGCGGCGATGAGGCCGGCCAGCACGATGGCGACGATCAGGCGATGCCCGCCGTCGAGCCAGGGCGCAAGGCCGCGCGCGGCGAGCCAGAGCGGGCCGCCCATCGCCAGCGCCGCAAGCACGATGCGCCAGAGCCGTGCGCGTATTGCCGGTTCGAGGGCGAGGCCAAATCGAATCTTGGCGCAGATCAGCAGCAACAGCGCACCGGCCCATGCACCCAGCGCGACCGCGGCGGCGATGCCCGCAACCCCATGGGAGCGGTTGAGCACCAGCGCTGCCGCGACGGTCACCGCCAGCGCGGCGAGCGCCGCCAGCATCGGCGTTTTGGTATCGCCGCGCGCGAAGAACGCGGGCGACAGCGCTTTGGTGAGTACGTGCGCGGGCAGGCCGAGCGCGAGCCATGTCAAAGCCAGCGCGGTGGCGCGGGTATCGGCGGCCGTGAACGCGCCATGCTCGAACAACAGTCGCACGATCGGTTCGCTCAGCAACATCAGCCCGAGCGTGGCCGGCAGCGCGAGGCCGATGGATAGTTCGAGCCCACGCGCGGCGGCCTGCGCAAAAGCCGTGTCGTTGTCACGCGCGGCGCGCGTCAATTCCGGCACCAGCACGGTGCCCATGGCAACGCCGACGATGCCGAGCGGCAGGTCGATCAGGCGGTTGGCGAAATAAAGCCACGAGATGGTGGCGGGCGAAGCGGAGGCAATCGCAGCGGCGCCGACGATCATCAGTTGCGGCGATGCGCTGGCGATCATGCCGGGAATAGCGCTACTGAGGAAGCCGCGCATCTCGCGGTCGAATTTAATACGGATCGGTGTAGCGATTCCGCTGCGCTGTGTCGCGAGCACAAGCAATTGCAACAGGCCGGCGAGGCCGACGGTGGCGGACATCAGCAGGGCCGCAACGGCGGGCTCGCGCGGAAACATCAGCAATGCAACGATAGCGGCAATCAACGCGATGTTGAACAGCAGCGGCGAGAACGCCGTCAGCGCGAAACGATGGTGTGCGTTGAGCAGCGCCATCATCACCGTCACCGGTCCGGCGAAGGCGAGATAAGGCAGCATGAGGCGGGCATCGCCGATGGCGAGCAGAAACGTGGATTGGCCGACGAAGCCGGGCGCGAGTGCGGCGATCACCAAGGGCATCAGCAAGCCGACCAGCGCGGCGGCGGCGAACACCGCGAGGCTGACGGTGCCGAGCACGCGGCCGGCGAATGCGGCTGCGGCGGCAACGCTATCGCGGTCATGCACGCGCCAGTAGGCCGGCACCAGCGCGGCATTCAGCGCGCCCTCGGTGAGCAACCGCCGCGCGACATGAACCAACTGGAACGCGGCCAGAAAGGCATCCGCCACCGGCCCCGCGCCGAGCAGCGCCGCCATCAGCGCGTCGCGCGCGAAGCCGAGCAGTCGCGAGGCCAGCGTGCCGGTCGAAACGGTGAAGATATGGCGGATCATCGGCGGGCCGCGCGGCTCGATTGTCGGGTTGGGCGCTTGCTGGTGTGCGGCGGAACGTGTTACGCCGCAGCCACGATTTTTCGACTTTGATCGGATTTTTCCGATATCCGCAATCGCCGCAACCGGATTTTTCTTGACGATGACCTCAGCAACTTACGACGTTCTCGGGCTCGGCAACGCCATCTTCGACGTGCTGGTGCGCACCGATGAGACCTTCCTCGCCGCGCAGGACATGACCAAGGGGTCGATGGCGCTGATCGACGAGGCGCGTGCAAAATCGATCTACGACGCGATGGGGCCGGCGACCACCATGTCCGGCGGATCGGCGGCGAATACGATTGTCGGCGTCGCGTCGTTCGGCGCGCGCGCGGCCTATGTCGGCAAGGTGAAGAACGACGAGGTCGGCAAGCTCTACAGCCATGACATCCGCGCCGCCAAGGTTGCGTTCGATACGCCGGCCGCCGCCGACGGCCCCGCCACGGGTTGTTCCTACATCCTGGTGACGCCGGACGGCGAGCGCACCATGAACACCTATCTCGGCGCGGCGCAGAACCTGACGCCGAAGGATATCGATCCGACGCAGATCGCGGCCTCCAGCATTATCTATCTCGAAGGTTATTTGTGGGATCCGCAGAGCGCGAAGGAAGCCTTCCTCAAGGCGTCGGAAATCGCGCATGGCGCCGGCCGCAAGGTGGCGCTGACCTTGTCGGATTCGTTCTGCGTCGATCGTTATCGCGATGAGTTTCTCGACCTGATGCGTCGCAAGGTGGTGGACATCGTGTTCGCCAACGAGAGCGAACTGCATTCGCTGTACCAGACCGCCGATTTCGACAGCGGCCTCGGCGCGCTGCGCAAGGATGTCGGGCTCGCGGTGGTGACGCGCAGCGAGAAGGGCTGCGTCGTGATCGAGGGCGGCGAGACGACGCCGGTGCCGGCGCATCCAATCAAGGAGCTGGTGGATACCACCGGCGCGGGCGATCTGTTCGCCGCTGGATTCCTGTTCGGTCTGGTGCGCGGCGCAAGCCGCGCCGATGCCGCGCGGCTCGGCGGGCTTGCAGCTGCCGAAGTGATCCAGCACATCGGCGCACGTCCGCAGGTGTCGTTGAAGGATCTGGCGCAGCAGAGTGGGTTGCCGGTGTAGATCGCCGTCATTCTGAAAGTTGAAATTTAACGCGTCGGATCAAATAACCTCGGCGTCGTCCCCGCGCAGGCGGGGACCCATAGCCCGTGACGTTGGTTGTTATAAATAACCTCGCCTGATGACGGGGCCGAGCCGCTTCGGAGTCTGGGTCCCCGCCTGCGCGGGGACGACGATTTTCGTGCTGGAAATCCGTCCACAAAATGAACTTCCAGTCGAACTCTCGGATGAACAGCGGTGATCGGGCGATCTCACGCCGTCTTCGCGGCCTTCAGCCCACGCCGCTTTTCCACGTCGTCGCGCATGATGAATTTCTGGATCTTGCCCGTCACCGTCATCGGGAATTCCTCGACGAATTCGACGTAGCGCGGGATCTTGTTGTGCGCGATCTGGCCTTCACAGAAGGCGCGCACCTCGGCCTCGGTCAGCGTCTCGCCGGCGCGGATGCGAATCCAGGCGCACAACTCCTCGCCGTAGCGTTGATCGGCGACGCCGAAGATCTGCACGTCCTGAATCTTCGGATGGCGATAGAGGAATTCCTCGATCTCGCGCGGATAGAGATTTTCGCCGCCGCGGATCACCATATCCTTGATGCGGCCGACGATGTTGCAATAGCCCTCGTCGTCGATCACCGCGAGATCGCCGGTGTGCATCCAGCCGGCCTTGTCGAGCACTTCGGCGGTCTTCGCCGCCTCGTCCCAGTAACCGAGCATGATGCTGTAGCCGCGTGTGCAAAGTTCGCCGCGTTCGCCGCGCGGCACCACGCGGCCTTCGAGATCGACCACCTTGACCTCGACATGGGGATGGATGCGGCCGACGGTGGAGACGCGGCGCTCCAGCGGGTCATCGGTGGAGCTTTGGAAACTCACCGGGCTGGTTTCGGTCATGCCATAGGCGATCGTCACCTCACGCATGTTCATCTCGTCGTTGACGCGTTTCATCACTTCGATCGGACACGGCGCCCCGGCCATGATGCCGGTGCGTAACGATGAAAGATCGAACTTTCTGAAATCGGGATGATCGAGTTCGGCGATGAACATGGTCGGCACGCCGTAGAGTGTGGTGCATTTTTCGTCGGCGACGGTTTGCAGCGTCGCCAGCGGATCGAACCCCTCGCCGGGATAGACCATGGCGGCGCCGAGCGTCACCGAAGCAAGATTGCCCATCACCATGCCGAAGCAATGATAGAGCGGCACCGGAATGCAGATGCGATCCTGTTCGCTAAGGCGCATCGCGCGGCCGACGAAGTAGCCGTTGTTGAGGATGTTGTGGTGCGTCAGCGTCACGCCTTTCGGCGAGCCGGTGGTGCCGCTGGTGAACTGGATGTTGACCGGATCGTCGAACTGCAAGGTCTTGCTCAGTGCTGCGATCTGTTCGCGATGCCGCGGGCCGCCCATCTTTGCGACGTCCTCGAAGGCGAGGGTGCCCGATGCTTTCGGTCCGCCTATCTGAATCACCGCGCGTAAATGCGGCAGCCGTTTCGATTGCAGGTTGCCCGGCTCGGCGTGCGTCAGTTCCGGCAACAGCGTGTTGAGCATCTCCATGTATCTGCTGGTCTTGAATTCGGTGGCGGTGACCAGCGCCGAACAGCCGACCTTGCCGAGCGCGAATTCCAGCTCGCTGAGACGATAGGCAGGATTGATGGTGACGAGGATCAAGCCGGCGCGGGCGGCGGCGAATTGCGTCAGCGTCCATTCCGGTCGGTTCAGCGACCAGATGCCGATGCGCGCGCCGGGCTCGAGCCCGAGTGCAAGAAAGCCGGCGGCGAGATTGTCGACCCGCGCGGCGAAGTCGCGCCAGGTCCAACGCACGTTATGACTTGGCGAGACCAAGGCCTCGCGATCGCCCCAGCGAGCAACGGCACGTTCGAGGGCGGTGCCGATGGTTTCGCCGAGCAGGGGCGCATCCGAGATGCCGCAGACGTAACTGTCGAGGGAATGGGTCATGCCGGCAACTCCATCTTGAGGCGCGAATGGTAATTCCCGGCGGCGCATGTCCGCCGGAATTTGTCGTAGCAGATCAGGCCGCCCGTTTGGCGTCGAGGCCGGCATAGACGCCGGCTTCGAACGCGGCGAATGCGGCAAGGCACTTTGGGTCGGCGAACGGCAGCACCTGCATCAGGATCACGCCGGTGACGTCGCGCGCCGGATCGATCCAATAATAGGTGTTGGCAAGGCCGGCCCAGGCGAGGCTGCCGGGGCTGCGGCCCTCCGGCGTCTGCGCGGTGTTAATGAGGAAACTCAAGCCCCACTTTTTCGTCATGCCGGGGTAGAGATCGACGTCATTCGTGGCGAAGGCGACGGCCGATATCATCTTGCCCATCGACAGATCGCCGATGTGGTTCTGTCCCATCATTGCGACGGTTTCCGGCTTCAACAGCTGAGCGCCGTTGCCGCGGCCCTTGTTGAGGATCATCTGCGTGAACCTGAGATAGTCGGCCGCTGTGCCGTAGAGGCCGCCGCCGCCCATCTCGAATTCAGGATTCTGTTCCAGTTCGAACGGGATCGGTTGCAACGCGCCGTCTTCGCCGCGTGCGTGCATCCCCACCAGCCGCTTGCGTTGAGCGTCACCGATCTTGAAGGCGGTGTCGTTCATGCCGAGTGGCTTGAACATGTTCTCGCGCAGGTATTCGCCGAGTCGTTTGCCACTCGCCGCTTCGACCGCCTTGCCGACGAAATCGATATTGGTGCCGTACTCCCAGCGGGTGCCGGGATCGGTCATGATCGGTGTCTTCAGCGCGGCGTTTTGGCACGAAGTGATACCGGGCGTGCCGGTCTTCTCCAGATACTTCACCATGTCGCCGTTCCACATGTCGTAGCAGAAGCCGGCGGTGTGGGTCATGAGGTGACGCAGCGTGATCGGCTTGGTCGCCGCGCGCAGTTTCGGATTGCCGCTGGCGTCGAAACCTTCGAGCACTTGCGGCGCGGCGAGATCGGGCAACACCTTGCCGACCGGATCGTCGAGCGACAGCTTGCCTTGCTCGACAAGCTGCATCGCGCCGGCCGACGTGATCGCCTTGGTCATGGAGGCGATCCAGAACACGCTGTCGGCCGTCATGTCGACGCCGGTGCCGAGGTCGCGCTTGCCGAACGCGCCCTCATAAATGATGTCCTTGCCGGTGGCGGCGATGGCGACGACGCCGGGAATTTCCTTGGCATTGCTTGCCTGCTGCAACGCCTGGTCGATCTGGGCCTTGCTTTGCATATGTACCTCCCTGGTCTTTTTTGATCGCGACGGAGTTTCCCCCGAGGCCGCGCATCCGGCAAGTAAGGCCAAAGTGATAGGCGCGTGTTGCATTGCGAACGGAAGCGACATTCCCCCTGTTTCGGGGGAGTGACGCGGCGCGCCGCTGTGGAATTCTGAAGCAGTTATTCAGCCGCGGCCGTCGCGGCTTGCGCCGTCATGAGAACTCGGGTTTATACCGGCGGCCGCGCAAGGGGTTGCGTGAGTTTTGGGGGGTAATGTCATGAGAATTTGGTTGCTGGCCGCGCTCGGCCTGACTTTGGCCGGCTGCAATACGACCCAGACCGCTTCGCCGGTCGCGTCCTCTGCGCCGACGGCTGCACCCGCGTCGGCGACGGCGGAAGCCCTGCCGCCGATTTATGAGCCGTTGATCGACATGCATCGCGTCAATCCGACGAAGTACGCGCGCGATCTCGCCGAGTGCCGCCAGCAGGCGGCGCCGCAGGAAGCGGC
>JAFKKM010000059.1 GCA_017305555.1 Hyphomicrobiales bacterium
GCAGCCCCGTGATCCGCTCCAGCCGCCCATTGCGGCCAAAGCCCGCCGGCAGAAACGCATCCACAAAACTGCTTTGCTCCGACATCCACGAAACCTCCGGTCTCGACCGCTATTGAATCACAAACATGCCCTTTTGCAGAGGTCTCGCGTAGGCGGGGACCCATACGCCGTATCGCTAATGATGTCCGAGGTGATCGTGATCCTGGATGGACCGTGGCTCTGATCTCGGCTACCAGGGGTTATGGGCCTACGCCACGCGGGGCCAACGGCTTTCGTGCTGCCGATTTCGAACGCATCATAACAGCAGTTCCGTTCGATACTTGGCCGCCAGCGCCTTCGCGCGCTGTCCGCGCTCGGCCCGTTCGGCGTCGCTGAGCTTGGGAGGTGCCGCGTTGCGGCTGTCGACGGGATCGCCGACGGCCATGAAGAACTCTTCCTGTCCCGCCGGCGTGCACATGCAGAGAAGCCGTGCGGCCTTGTCCGAGGTGTTCTTGAAAAAATGGGGCGCATTGGCGGGGATATTTACGGTCGTGCCAGCGCTCGCCCGGTGCACGTTGCCCCGGAAGGTCAATTCGATTTCGCCATCCAGAATCGTAAACATCTCTTCGAAGTCGTGACGGTGCGGCGGCGGGCCACCTCCGGGCGGTACGAGCATTTCAATCAGGCAGTAGCGACCGGCGGTATCCGCACCGGTCACGAGAATGGTGTAGATGCCACCTGCGACAGCGACGGTGCGCAGCTTGGGATCGTCCGCATGGGCGACCGTGAGTTGGGTTTGAGGATTATCGGCCGGAATGTTGGCGGTGGTGTTCATCCAATGGCTCCCTCGGGGACACAGATCGCAAAGGTCGTGACAAACTGATTTGCCGCGGTGATGCAGGGGCCTGCGAATGCGGGGCGACAGCAGAAAACGCGGGCTGACATCGGCCCCACGATTCACTGCGAATACCACCTGCTTGTGACGCCGGGATCACCACGCGACGCCGCGCAACGGCATCGCGAAATCAAATGCGCGATTACTTCTTGCGGAAGCGGTCGAGCCGGACGACCTCGGCGCCTTCGCTTGGCTTCGGCGGCTCGTCGTCGGCGGTTGCGTCGGGGGCGGTCGTCGCCGCCGGCGCTGCAGCGGCGGATGGCTGTGTTTCGGTCTGATCCGTCACCAGTGCACCGTCAGCGCTATCGGCGGTTTCGAATTGCAGGCCGAACTGCACCGACGGATCGAGGAAACTCTTGATCGCGCTGAAGGGGACGACCAGCCGTTCCGGAACGCCGCCGAACGACAATCCCACTTCGAAGCGATCCGGCGTCACCACGAGATCCCAGAACTGGTGTTGCAGGATGATGGTCATTTCCTCCGGATACTGCGACAGCAGCCGGGACGATATCTTCACGCCCTCGGCCTTCGAAAGGAACGTGATGTAGAAATGATGATCGCCGGGCAGGCCGTGCTCGGCGGCGTCGGTCAGCACTTGCCGCAGCACGCCGCGAAGCGCGTCGCGTGCCAGGACGTCGTATCTGATGTGATCGGTGGCCATCGGTCATTCTCTTGGGGTTGCCGCGCCGACCGGACCCGCGGACACCTCCGCCGCCCGACTCGCTATTGGCGCCATGCTACTCCCGCGCCGGGCGCAGGTCAGCAGGCAGCGCGGATCGATGTACAGGACAATATAACGAAACGCGCCCGGCCATCCGGAAGTGCCCGTCGATAAAAAGAAGTACGTCGATAGATCAAGGTTGAGTGGAGGCTTCTGTTGCCAGGTGCCTCCGAACCCCGCCTAGCGGAGCTTAACCCACTAGGACTTTAGACTTGGTCTTTCAAACTGCTTACGCAGCCTGAGCAACCGGAGCAAAGTTGTCGTTTGCAACTATTGCATAGCCCGATAACGGCGGAACCATACCGAGAAAAAACACGCCCTTTACGCCCTCGTCGATCCTGTTTCGCCCCCGCCGAAGCTCCGTGTTCCGATCCGGAAGGGAGCTTGGGTGGAGGCGCCGGGTGCTGCCCCCGGGTCCGAATGGTTTATTGCGACGGCCATTTATTTCCATAGCCGGCGAACCGGCCTGCCCAATATAGGGGGCCAGGCGATCCGGCGAAAGCCCTGCGTCGGTTTGCCCGTCCGGCAGGGCAGGCATGCGGCGGCTCCGCGCGCGGCGCAGGCGGGGCCGCCGAAAACGCAGCTTGGTGGCGATGTGCGAAGGCTTAGAGTCTGCGCCGATGCCATCCGATTCTCCCGCCGCCGGGCTCCCGCTCGAACCGCCGCCGCCGGCCTTGCCGGGGAGGTTCGCGTTGTTCGTGGCGTTCGCCAAGATGTCGCTGGCGGGCTTCGGCGGGGTGCTGGTGTTCGCGCGACGCGCCATCGTCGACCAGCACCGCTGGATGAGCGCCGACGAGTTCAATGAAACCTTCGCGCTGTGCCATTTCCTTCCCGGCCCCAATATCGTCAACCTGTCGGTGGTGTTCGGTGCCCGGATTCGCGGCCTCACCGGGAGCATCGCCGCCTTTCTCGGACTGCTGGCGCCGCCGTTCCTGATCGTGACAACGCTGGCCGTGCTCTACGCGCATTTCGGCGACGTCCCGGCGTTGCGGCGGGTGCTGAACGGCGTGTCCTGCGCGGCGGTCGGGCTGCTGCTGGCGGTGACGTGGCGGATGATGCTGCCGCTGCTGAAACGGCGCGAACCGGTCGCGCTCGTCATGCTGGTCGTGGTCTTCGCCGCGGTCGGCGTCCTGCGATGGCCGTTGCCGCAGGTGCTGCTGGCGACGATCCCGCTCAGCATCGGCGTGACCTGGCTGGCGCGGCGGAGGCGCGCGACATGACAAGTATCGGCGCCCTGGTCAGCATCGCGCTCGCGTTCGGCTGGCTGTCGTTGTTCGCGGTGGGCGGCGCGGCCGCCGCCATCCCCGAAATCCACCGTATCGCCGTCGATCTCAACCACTGGATGACCGACACGCAGTTCGCCGACGCTTTCGCGATCGCGCAACTGTCGCCCGGGCCCAACGTGCTGATCGTCTCGCTGGTCGGCTATCAGGTGGCGGGGATCGCCGGGGCGCTGGTGGCGACCTTGGCGATGTGCGTGCCGACGGCGGCCTTGGCCTACACTGTCAGCCGGCTGCTCACCCGGGCCGGCGATTCGCCCTGGCCGGCACTGGTGCAGGCGGCTCTGGTTCCGCTCTCGATCGGGCTGATGGCCGCGAGCGGTCTGGTCCTGGCCTTTGCCGCCGACGGCACCGCCGCAGCCGTGGTGCTGACGCTGGTGGCGGCGGTGTTGGCGGCCACGACCTCGGTCAACCCGGTGTGGCTCTTGGTCGCCGGCGGCGTGCTCGGCCTGCTGGGGTGGATTTGAGGGGTTTCGACCGGGGATAGGAACCTCCACATTGTCCCCAGCATATTTCCCGGCCGCCGGTCGTGTCGTCCTGCCCGGGGCGTTAGATTGAGCGGAACGAAACGGACCCTCATGCACCAGTATCACGACCTGCTCGAACGCATTCTCGCCGATGGCGTGGAAAAGCACGACCGCACCGGCACCGGCACGCTGTCGGTGTTCGGCCATCAGACGCGCCACAATTTGGCCGCAGGATTCCCGCTGCTCACGACGAAGAAGCTATCCCTCAAATCGATCATTCACGAACTGCTCTGGTTCCTGAAGGGCGACACCAACATCAAGTATCTGAAGGACCACGGCGTCTCGATCTGGGACGAGTGGGCAGATGAGAATGGCGACCTCGGTCCGGTCTATGGTTCTCAGTGGCGCTCATGGCCGGCGCCGGATGGACGCAGCATCGATCAGATCGCCAATGTCGTCGACATGATCCGACGCAATCCGGATTCGCGGCGGCTGATCGTCTCGGCATGGAATCCGGCCGAGGTCGACAAGATGGCATTGCCGCCGTGCCATTCCCTGTTTCAGTTCTATGTCGCGAACGGCAAGCTGTCCTGTCAACTCTATCAGCGCTCCGCCGATGTGTTTCTCGGCGTGCCGTTCAACATCGCATCCTATGCGTTGCTGACGATGATGGTCGCACAAGTCACTGGCTTGAAAGCAGGTGAATTCATTCACACGCTTGGCGACGCGCATCTCTATTCCAATCATCTGGAGCAGGCGCGCTTGCAATTGACGCGCGCGCCGCGCGCGTTGCCGACGATGACGCTCAATCCTGACGTGAAGGATATCTTCGCCTTCCGCTACGAGGATTTCACGCTGACGAATTACGATCCGCATCCGCACATCAAGGCCGAGGTCGCGGTGTGAGCGGAGCGACATCGGCGCAACTTGAAATCGTGCTGCTCGTTGCGATGGCCGAGAACGGCGTGATCGGTCGCGACAACACTATTCCATGGCGCTTGAAGACCGATCAGCAACGCCTCAAGCAGATGACGCTCGGCAAACCGATCGTGATGGGCCGCAAGACGTTCGTTTCGCTGCGTCGCCCGTTGCCCGGACGCACCAACATTGTGATTACGCGCGACCCTGCATTCCGGGCGGCAGGTGCGGTGGTGACGGACTCGTTGGCACACGCGCTCGAGGTCGCACGCGGCGATACGCTGCGGCGTTTCGCCACTGAGATTGCGGTGATCGGTGGCGCCGAGATTTACGCGCAGGCGATGCCGTTCGCGGATCGGCTCGAAGTTACGGAAGTTCACGCATCGCCCGAGGGCAATACCCGATTTGCCGTCATCGATCCGGCGATATGGCAGGAAACGGCGCGCGAGCGTCACAGTGCTTCGGCCGACGACAGCGTCGATTTCTCTTATGTGAGCTATCGGCGGCGTACGCGCCATTAACCGACCCGAGGCCTTTCGCATTGACAATCGCGGTTCGGCGCTTAGTTCCAATCTGGCGCGCATTTCGCCGGAAATGCGATTCCGGGGTGTTTCTGGCCGTACGTGCAACGCGTTAACACGCCGCAACAAGCTGCGTTGTAAGGGCCGGGGGCGTCCCCTATAAAGCCGTGCAGGTTATTCGCTGGGCCGGAAGTTCTCGTCCGGCCAGCGCCGAGGAGGTTGTCGATGCCGTGGAAGAATCAAGGCGGAGGTCCGTGGGGCTCGGGTCCGAAAGGGCCGTGGGGTTCCGGCCCTCAATCTACGGGTCCGAAACCGCCTGATCTCGAAGACCTGCTGCGGCGTGGTCAGGATCGCCTGCAATCGATTTTGCCTGGCGGCCATATGAGCACGATGGGCGTTCTTCTCCTCATCGTTGCGGGCTTGGCCATCTGGGGCCTGTCCGGCTTCTTCCGGGTGCAGCCCAACGAACTCGGCGTGGTATTGCGCTTCGGCAAACATGTGCGCACCGTACAGCCCGGTCTGAATTATCATTTGCCATATCCGATCGAGACGGTGTTGCTGCCGAAGGCGCTCCGCGTCTCCACCCTCAATATCGGCATGACGATGTCGCAGGATCCGGCGCGGCGCGGTGCCGTGATGCGCGACGTTCCGGAAGAGAGCCTGATGCTGACCGGCGACGAGAACATCGTCGACGTCGATTTCACCGTGCTGTGGCGGATCAAGCCGGACGGTGTCGGCAATTTCCTGTTCAACATTCAGAATGCCGAAGGCACCGTGAAGGCCGTCGCCGAAAGCGCGATGCGCGAACTGATCGGGCGCTCTGAAATCCAGGCGATTCTCACCGGCGCGCGAACCAATATCGAAAATTCGGTTCAGGACCTGATGCAGCGCACGCTGGACAAATATGGCGCCGGCGTTCTGATCCAGCAGGTGCAGATGCAGAAGGTCGATCCGCCGCAACAGGTGATCGATTCATTCCGCGACGTTCAAGCGGCGCGCGCCGACCTCGAGCGCTTGCAGAACGAAGCGCAGACCTACGCCAATCGCGTCATCCCCGACGCGCGCGGCCGTGCAGCGCAGATCGTGCAGAATGCCGAAGGCTACAAGGAGCAGGCCATCGCCGAGGCCAAAGGCCAAAGCTCGCGCTTCCTGCAAGTCTATCAGGCTTACAAGCTTGCGCCCGACGTGACGCGCGAGCGAATCTATCTGGAAACCATGGAGCGTGTGCTCGGCGGAGCCGACAAGCTGATCTACGATCCCGGAGCATCCGGGTCGCAGGGCATCGTGCCTTATCTGCCGCTCAACGAATTATCGTCGCGGCGGGCCGCGCCGCCCCCGGCGGCCACTCAGCCCAACAAGCCGAACGGGAGCGCACGATGAGAGCCGGAGTTTCAGGGATCGTCGCGCTGCTGTTGCTGCTCGTCGTGTTGGTGATCGGCTATAGCTCGCTGTTCACGGTACGCGAAACCGAGCAGGTGCTGCTGGTGCGGTTAGGCGAACCGGTGCGCGTCGTCACCGAGCCGGGCCTGCATTTCAAGGCTCCGTTCGTCGATACGGTCATCAGCATCGACAAGCGGATTCTCGATCTGGAGAACCCGTCGCAGGAAGTCATCGCCTCGGACCAGAAGCGCCTCGTGGTCGATGCGTTCGCACGCTATCGCATCAAGGATGCGCTGCGCTTCTATCAGAGCGTCGGGACGATTCAGGCGGCCAATCTTCAGTTGACGGCGCTGCTCAACGCATCGCTGCGCCGTGTGCTCGGTGAAGCCACCTTCATTCAAGTGGTGAAGGACGAGCGCGAGACATTGATGGCTCGGATTCGCGAACAGCTCGACAAGGAAGCCGGCGGTTACGGCATTTCCGTTGTCGACGTCCGCATCCGCCGCGCCGACCTGCCGGACCAGAACAGCCAGGCGGTCTATCAGCGGATGCAGACCGAGCGTCAGCGCGAAGCGGCCGAGTTCCGCGCGCAAGGTGGGCAGAAGGCGCAGGAAATTCGCTCCAAGGCGGATCGCGAGGCGACGGTGATCGTGGCCGATGCCAATTCGCAGGCCGAACAGATTCGCGGTCAGGGTGACGGCGAGCGCAACCGGCTGTTCGCCGATGCCTACAACCAGGATCCGGGCTTCTTCGCGTTCTATCGCTCGATGTCGGCCTATGAGACCGGCCTCAAGCATAACGACACCCGCTTCCTGTTGCGGCCGGATTCGGATTTCTTCCGCTTCTTCGGCAACCCGTCGGGCAAAACGTCTAACGGTGGACCGCGTGCGCAAGGGACTGCCGACTCCAAGTAGTCGGTATTTCCGGTGGAAACGGGCGGATTAGCAAGAATGCCGAGTTCGGCGTCGCCTTACGGCGGTGCCGGCATCGGTCATGATGGCCGTGCTCGGCATTGCCGATCGATGGACGCTCGCCGCGTGTCCCTTCCTTGAACGAAGTCAATCAGTAAAAAGCCGGTGCCCCGGCGGTCCGATCGTGCTCTAATCGCAGTGAGGAACGCGATTCACTGGCGGACGAACCGCGAGAAGCGTGGAGCAAGGGAGGTTGCCATCCGATGAGGTCTATAGCGTTTGCCGACTTCCTCATCGGCGTGGGAATGCTGCTCGTGATCGAAGGCCTGCTCTTTGCTGCCGCCCCGGGCTGGATGCGCCGGGCGATGGAGAGCGTGCTGCACACCCCTGATATCATCCTCCGGTTGTCCGGCATCGGGACGGCGGTTCTTGGCTTGATCGTGATCTGGCTGATCCGGTGGTAGACGTGCGGCGCGTGCCGGTTGCATCGTGAACGGCGGCGCCCGTCAATTTGCCGCAATCCCTGCCGCTGATAGCGGTAATATAACAACGGCTTGATTTCCGGGCGCTTGCGCCGGCTCTGCTTTCAGGCACAGTGCGGCTCGTGATGCCGATTCAAGCCATCCACCTCGTTGCAGGAGATATCTCGAATATGACCGAAGCAGTTCCGACTCTGGGTGGCCGACTGCGGCAAGGGCTGATGGCGATCTGTCTTGGTACCAGTCTTGGCATGGCGAGCTTCGGGACGGCGGGCATACTGCTGCCGACGCCGGCGCAGGCGCGCGGGCCGGAAGGCATTGCCGATGTCGCCGAGAAAGTGATCGACGCCGTCGTCAACATCTCGACGACGCAGAACGTCGAAGCCAAGGGTGGCGGCGATAAGCGCGTGGTGCCGCAACTACCGCCGGGATCGCCGTTCGAGGAGTTCTTTGAAGACTTCTTCAAGAATCGGCGTGGACCGGGCGGCGACAAGGGCGGCAATGGTCCCCGTGCGCACAAGGTCAATTCGCTCGGCTCCGGCTTCATCATCAGCACCGATGGTTACGTCGTCACCAATAATCACGTCATCGCCGACGCCGACGAGATCAACGTCATCCTCAACGACGGCACCAAGGCGCGCGCGGACCTGGTCGGCGTCGACAAGAAGACCGATCTTGCGCTGCTGAAGTTCAAGCCGGAGAAACCCTTGACCGCGGTGAAGTTCGGCGACTCCGATGCGCTGCGGCTCGGCGAATGGGTGATCGCCATCGGCAACCCGTTCAGCCTTGGCGGCACGGTGACGGCGGGCATCGTCTCGGCGCGTAACCGCGACATCAATTCGGGGCCTTACGACAGCTACATTCAGACCGACGCGGCGATCAATCGCGGCAATTCGGGCGGCCCGCTGTTCAATCTCAATGGCGAAGTGGTGGGCGTTAACACGGCGATCATCTCGCCGTCGGGCGGTTCGATCGGCATCGGCTTCGCTGTGCCGTCGAAGACCGTCTCGCGCGTGATTGAGCAGCTGCGCGAGTTCAAGGAAGTGCGGCGTGGTTGGCTCGGCGTGCGTATCCAGCAGGTCACCGACGAGATCGCCGAAAGCCTCAACATCAAGCCGGCGCGTGGCGCGCTGGTTGCCGGCATCGACGACAAGGGACCGGCGAAGCCCGCGGGTATCGAGCCGGGCGACGTCATCGTCAAGTTCGACGGCAAGGATATCAAGGAGCCGAAGGATCTGTCGCGCGTGGTGGCGGATACGCCGACCGGCAAAGCGGTGGATGTTCTCATCATCCGCAAGGGCGCGGAGCAGACCAAGCAGGTGACGATCGGTCGCCTCGACGATGCGCCGACGCCGGTGCGTGTCTCGACGAAATCGAACGGCGACACCGTCGAGAAGACGGTGACGCAGAAGGCACTCGGTCTCGACCTCGCCAACATCAGCAAGGATCTGCGCGGACGCTACAAGATCAAGGACTCGGTGAAAGGCGTCATCATCACCGGCGTCGACGACGGCTCCGACGCCGCGGAGAAGCGGCTCAGCGCCGGCGACGTGATCGTCGAGGTGGCGCAGGAGGCGGTTGCCAATGCCGCCGATGTCAAGAAACGCGTCGATCAGTTGAAGAAGGACGGCAAGAAGTCGGTGCTGTTGCTGGTCTCGAACGGCGAGGGCGAGTTGCGCTTCGTCGCGGTGAGCCTGAAATAGCGAGCCTGAATTAGCATCGCTGACTTTTCTCGTCATTGCGAGGAGCAAAGCGACGAAGCAATCCAGTTCCATAGTTGGCTTCTGGGTTGCTTCGCGTTGTTCGTAGTGGCGATTGCAGTCGAATTATCGTGGCAACAGGTCCAGCACGCGTTCGGGCGGGCGGCAAAGTCGTACACCCTTCGGCGTTACGACCAGTGGCCGCTCGATCAGCACCGGATGCGCGGCCATTGCATCGAGCAAGGCATCGTCATCGGCGGTGTCGAGTTTCAACTCGTGATAAATTGCTTCCTTGGCGCGGATCGCCTGTCGTGGCGTCAGTCCGGCGCGGCTCAGCAAGTCTTTGAGTTCGGCGCGGTCCGGCGGCGTTGCCAGATATTCGATGATGGTCGGCGCAATGCCGGCGGCGCGGATCAACTCCAGTGCGCCGCGTGAATTGCTGCATTTCGGGTTGTGGTAGATGGTGACGTCGCGCTCGGTCATGGTTCAGACGCTTGCGAATTCGGTGCGCTTATAACCCTGCGCATAGAGCAACGCGGTAAGGTCGCCGTGATCGATCCGCGCATGAGCCGCCGCCGCAACCGCCGGCTTGGCATGATAGGCGACGCCGAGGCCGGCATCCTGAACCATGCCGAGGTCGTTGGCACCGTCGCCGACCGCCAGCGTTTCGATGCCGTCAATGTCGAAGGCCTCGCGCAATTCGCGCAGCGTTGCGAGTTTCGCTTCCCGCCCCAGGATCGGCTCAGCCACCGTGCCGGTGAGCTTGTCGTCCTCGACCAACAATTTATTGGCGCGGTTTTCCTGAAAGCCGACCATTTCCGCGACCTTCGCGGTAAAGGCGGTGAAGCCGCCGGACACCAGGCAGGTATATGCGCCGTTCGCGCGCATGGTGCCGACCAGTTCGCGCCCGCCGGGCGTGAGGGTGATGCGTTGCTTCAACACTTCATTGATAACGCTGACCGGCAAGCCCTTGAGCAGCGCGACGCGCTCGCGCAGCGCCGGCTCGAACGCAATCTCGCCCCGCATGGCGCGCTCGGTGATGGCTGCGACATGGGCTTTCAGTCCGGCGAAGTCCGCCAGTTCGTCGATGCACTCCTGGCCGATCATGGTGGAATCCATGTCGGCGAGAAAAAGTTTCTTGCGCCGGTTGGCCTGAGGCTGCACGACAACGTCGATCGGTAGATCGACGCGCGCCTCGCGCAGCCGGTCGGCGATGGCGTTGAGGTCCTCCGTGCTGGTGAACGGGATATCGACCGCGACCTCGTCGAACAGCCAGTGCGCGTGGCCTGCCGAGGGCAGGATGGCGCGCGCGCCATCGACGATGGTGGAATCGAGCGCCGGATTGGCGGGATTGCAGATGAGCGTGGCGACGAGGGACATCGTGGATTCGCGGAAAATGAGCACCAAGGCTGTGCTTATCGCAGGGCCGACCGCGAGCGGCAAGTCGGCGCTGGCGCTCGAACTGGCGCGGGCGCATCACGGCGTCGTCATCAACACCGATTCCATGCAGGTCTATCGCGATCTCCGGGTGATCACCGCGCGGCCGACGCCGGAGGAGGAAGCACAGGTTCCGCATCGGCTTTACGGCCATGTCGATGCCGCGGTGAATTGCTCCGCCGGCATGTGGGTGTCCGATGCGGAGCATGTGCTCACGGACGCGCGGGCCGAGGGACGCTTGCCGATCTTCGTCGGCGGTTCCGGGCTTTACTTCAAGGCATTGACGCACGGGTTGTCGGCGGTGCCGCCTATTCCGGCCGAGGTGCGCGAAGCGGTGCGGGCACGGCTCGACCGCGAGGGTCCCGAGATGCTGCACGAGGCGTTGCGAACGCGCGATCCGATTTCGGCAGAACGGCTGAAACCGCGCGACCGCAGCCGCATCGCCCGCGCGCTGGAAGTGGTCGAGGCCACCGGCCGCTCACTGACCGACTGGCACCGTGAGGGGTTGCCACCGCTGTTGCCGCCGGATCAAGTCACGGCGATCTTTCTCGCACCGGAGCGCGACCAACTTTACAACCGCATCGACGCCCGCTTCGGAACGATGCTGGCGAATGGCGCGCTTGATGAGGTGCGGTGGTTGGCAAGCCGCGATCTCGATCCGTTGTTGCCGGCCATGAAAGCCCACGGCGTCCCGGCGCTAATCCGGCATCTGGCGGGCGAACTGTCATTGAAGGAGGCCGCTGCCATCGGTCAACTCGATACCCGCCGCTACGCCAAGCGGCAGTTCACCTGGTTTCGGCACCAACTTCCGGAATTCGCGTGGGTCGCCCCGGCGGACGCCGCCTCATGGTTGACCCGCGCAATTTTATTCTAGCGGAACCGCCGCCGGAGGCGTAGTTTTGCGCCATAGCGGTGTTGACCTGAGGATTTCAGGCTTCTATAACCGCGCAACCTTTGAGAAGTTACGGCGACCCATGCGCAATAAAGTTACCGGCCTCCTTATTATCGTCGTACCCTGGCACACCGCCGGGGGTGGCTGACGTCACCCCGAATTCGGGCGGTGTGTGCGGGGGCCTCTTGGGCCCCTTTTTATTTTGGACTTCTCGAAACTGGACTTCCGACTTCAAGCCGCGCCAGCCGGCGCATCCGGAGAGAGCTATGAGCGACAGCAAGAGCCACGATGCCAATCAGATGACCGGTGCGGCGATGATCGTCCGCGCCATGGTCGATCACGGCGTCAAACACATCTTCGGCTATCCGGGCGGCGCGGTACTTCCGATTTACGACGAGATTTTCCAGCAGAGCGACGTCGAGCACATTCTGGTCCGGCACGAGCAGGGCGCGGGTCACGCCGCGGAAGGCTATGCACGCTCCACCGGCAAGCCGGGCGTCGTGCTGGTGACCTCCGGTCCCGGCGCCACCAACATGGTGACGCCGCTCGCCGACGCACTGATGGATTCGATCCCGCTGGTGTGCATCACCGGGCAGGTGCCGACGCATCTGATCGGCAACGACGCCTTCCAGGAATGCGACACCGTCGGCATCACGCGGCCCTGTACCAAGCACAACTGGCTGGTCCGTGACATCAAGGATTTGGCGAAGGTGCTGCACGAGGCGTTCTACGTCGCGACCACCGGCCGTCCGGGGCCGGTCGTCGTCGACGTGCCGAAGGACGTGCAATTTGCGACCGGCACATACACGCCGCCGCGCAAGTCCGACGTGCATGTGTCTTACAAGCCGCAGACCAAGGGCGATCCCGGCCAGATCCGCAAGGCGATCGCGCTGATGGCCAATGCCAAGCGGCCGGTGATCTACACCGGCGGCGGCGTCATCAACGCCGGCGGTGACGCCTCGCAGACGCTGCGCGCGCTGGTCGAAGCCACCGGCTTTCCGATCACCTCGACCTTGATGGGACTTGGGGCGTATCCGGCATCGGGCAAGAACTGGCTCGGCATGTTGGGGATGCACGGCACCTACGAGGCCAACATGGCGATGCACGATTGCGACGTCATGCTGTGCATCGGCGCGCGTTTCGACGACCGCATCACCGGTCGCACTGATGCGTTTTCGCCCGGTTCGAAGAAGATTCACATCGATATCGACCCGTCGTCGATCAACAAGAACATCCGCGTCGATGTTCCGATCATCGGTGACGCCGGCAGCGTGATGGAAGATCTTTTGAAAGCCTTCAAGGCGGAAGGCAAGAAGCCGAAGATCGATCCGTGGTGGTTCGAGATCGGTCGCTGGCGCGCGCGCAATTCGCTGGCCTACAAGAAGAGCGACGACATCATCCTGCCGCAGTACGCGATCCAGCGGCTGTTTGAGGCGACGCGTGGCCACGACACTTACATCACCACGGAAGTCGGCCAGCATCAGATGTGGGCGGCGCAGTTCTTCGGTTTCGAGGAGCCGCACCGCTGGATGACCTCGGGCGGCCTTGGCACCATGGGCTACGGCCTGCCGGCGGCGCTCGGCGTGCAGGTGGCGCATCGCGACAGCCTCGTCGTCGACATCGCAGGCGATGCCTCGGTGCAGATGACGATGCAGGAAATGTCGTGCGCGGTGCAGCACAATTTGCCGATCAAGATATTCATCCTCAACAATCAGTACATGGGCATGGTGCGCCAGTGGCAGCAACTGCTCCATGGTAATAGGTTGTCGCATTCCTACACCGAAGCGATGCCGGACTTTGTCAAGCTGGCGGAAGCCTATGGCGGCGTCGGGATGCAGGTGATCAAGCCGGGCGATCTCGACGGCGCGCTGCATGAGATGATCAAGGTGAAGAAGCCGGTGCTGTTCGACTGCCGCGTCGCGGCGCTGGAGAACTGCTTCCCGATGATCCCGTCCGGCAAGGCGCATAACGAGATGCTCTTGCCGGCCGAAGCCAACGACGATGCCACCGCCAAGGCGTTCGCCGGCGGCAAGGCGCTGGTGTGAGTTCAGAGAGCAACACAACAAAGCGGTCATGCGCGGACTTGATCCGCGCATCCATCATTCTTCAAAAGTGATGGATTGCCGGGTCAAGCCCGGCAATGACGCCCCGGATAATTTTGAGAGGTCGAGATACGACAATGAACCAGCCTGCCTCCGCCTATTTCATGGAAGAGCGCCACGACCCTAACGAGACCCACACCTTGTCGGTGCTGGTCGCCAACGAGCCCGGCGTTCTCGCGCGGGTGATCGGTCTGTTCTCCGGCCGCGGTTACAACATCGAAAGTCTCACGGTGTCGGAGACCGAGAGCCAGAAGCACGTCTCGCGCATCACTATCGTCACCACCGGTACGCCGATGGTGATCACCCAGATCAAGCACCAGCTCGATCGCATGATTCCGGTCTATCAGGTCGTCGACATGACGCTGACCGGCCGTTCCATCGAGCGCGAACTGGCGATGGTGAAGGTGAAGGGCTCCGGCGATCAGCGTATCGAGGCGATGCGACTTGCCGAGGTGTTCCGTGCCCGCGTGGTTGACGCCACCAACGAGAGCTTTGTGTTCGAGATCACCGGCGCGACCTCCAAGATCGATCAGTTCGTCAACCTGATGCGTCCGATCGGTCTGGTCGAGGTGTCGCGCACGGGCGTTGCCGCCATCTCACGCGGCCCCGAAGGAATGTGAGCAGCGACTGACGCATGAAGCCGGTCGACATCTTCTGTGCCGTTCTGGTGGCCGTCATCTGGGGGCTGGGGTTCATCGCCAGCCGTCTGGCGCTGGATGAGCTTTCGCCGTCGATGATGACGGCGTTGCGTTTCGCCATCGCGGCGGTGCCGTGCCTGTTCATCCGCAAGCCGAAGGTGTCGTGGCCGATCCTAATCGTGATCAGCCTGACGATGTTTCTGTTTCAGTTCCTGGCGCAGTCCTACGGAATCGCGGAGGGCGTGCCGGTCGGCCTCACCAGCGTGATCGTGCAAAGCCAGGCGCTATTCACCATCGCCTTCGCTGCCATCGCGTTCCACGAAAAGCCGACGTCGATTCAGATACTGGGAATTGGCATTGCCACCATCGGGCTGCTGATGATCTGCGGCACCGTCGGCTTCGACTTCTCGGTCGGCGCGTTTGCAGTGCTGATGATTTCGCCGGTGAGTTTTGCGATCGGCAATCTGTTGCTGCGTCTCGCGCATGATGTGCCGATGTTCGATCTATTCGCGTGGCTCTATCTTATCCCGCCGCTGCCGCTGTTTGCGTTGGCGTTGATCGTCGATGGGCCGCAGGCGAGTTGGCACGATCTCACGCATATGTCGCTCACCGGTGTGCTGAGTATGCTGGCCATCGGCATCTTTACCACCAGCTTTGGTTATTGGTTGTGGGGACGGCTGCTGCGCACCTACACGGCGGCGCAGGTGACGCCGTTTGCGTTGCTGGTGCCGTTCGTCGGCGCGGCGTCGTCCGCCGTCGTGTTCCATGAGAAGTTCGGATTCCTGCGTCTCGCCGGAATGCTGACGGTAATGGCAGGGATCGCGGTGATGCTCTTGTCGCGTCGTCCGCCGGCGCCGGTCGGGGCGGGGTAGCCAAGCCATGGTTGCGATGTCCCAGCAATTGCTGTTGGCTTTCCTGGTGTTCGCCGTCGTGACGCTGTTCACGCCGGGGCCGAACAACGTCATGCTGTTGTCCTCCGGGCTGAATTTTGGCGTCCGCCGCACGCTGCCGCATGTGGCCGGGGTGACGATCGGCTTTGCGGTGATGGTTGCGGCGGCCGGTCTCGGCTTCGGCGCGGTCTTTGCCACCTATCCGGTGCTACAAACCGTTCTGAAGTACGCAGGCGCAGCCTATCTGGTGTACCTCGCGCTCGTGATCGGATTGTCCAAAGCGCCTGAGCCGGGCGATGCCGATCGACGCAAGCCGATGACGTTCCTCGGCGCGGCGGCCTTCCAGTGGGTCAACGTCAAGGGCTGGGTGATGATCATCGGTACTATCACGGCCTATGCGGCGATGGCGACCTATCCGTGGAACATTCTGACGCAGGCCGGGATATTTCTGTGTTTCGGCTTCCTGTCGTCGTTGACCTGGGCACTGTTCGGCAGATGGCTGCAACCGCTGGTGAAATCGCCGTGGGCGGTGCGGACGATTAACTGGTCAATGGCGGCGCTGCTGCTCGGCTCGCTCTATCCTGTGCTGGCGGAAGGCTGAAACGAGGCCAGGCCATGCGGAAAACCGGTTTCCCCTTTGGGGCAAAATGCTTTAGAGAACGGCAGAATTTTCAGTTGGGTTTCTGTGGCTTCAGAAACCCGCATTCATCCGAAAATCCATCCATCCGGGCAATCGTGCCCGCCTGACACAGAGGAACGACCATGCGTGTTTACTACGATCGTGACGCCGACCTGAACCTGATCAAGGGCAAGAAGGTCTGTATCGTCGGTTACGGCAGCCAGGGCCATGCCCACGCGCTGAACCTGAAGGATTCCGGCGTCAAGGAAGTGGCGATCGCACTGCGTAAGGGCTCGGCTTCGGCGAAGAAGGCGGAAGCCGCCGGCTTCAAGGTGTTCGAAGTGGCGGAAGCCGCGAAGTGGGCCGACGTCATGATGATGCTGACCCCTGACGAATTGCAGGGCGACATTTATCGCGATCATCTGCACGCCAACATGAAGAAGGGTGCGGCGCTGCTGTTCGCTCATGGCCTGAACGTGCACTTCAACCTGATCGAGCCGCGCGCCGACCTCGACGTGCTGATGGTCGCGCCGAAGGGCCCCGGCCACACCGTGCGCTCCGAGTATCAGCGCGGTGGCGGCGTGCCGTGCCTGATCGCGATTGCCCAGGACTCGTCCGGCAACGCTCACGATCTCGGCCTGTCCTATGCGTCGGCGATCGGCGGTGGCCGCGCCGGCATCATCGAGACCACGTTCAAGGAAGAGTGTGAGACCGACCTGTTCGGCGAGCAGGTGGTGCTGTGCGGCGGTCTGGTCGAACTGATCAAGGGCGGCTACGAGACGCTGGTGGAAGCCGGCTATGCACCGGAGATGGCCTACTTCGAGTGCCTGCACGAAGTGAAGCTGATCGTCGACCTGATCTATGAAGGCGGCATCGCCAACATGAACTACTCGATCTCCAACACCGCGGAATACGGTGAGTACGTCACTGGTCCGCGCATCATCACCGCCGAGACCAAGGCCGAGATGAAGCGCGTGCTGGCCGACATCCAGGGCGGCAAGTTCACGCGCGACTGGATGCTGGAAAACAAGGTCAACCAGACCTCGTTCAAGGCGACCCGCGCGCGCCTCGCCGAGCACCCGATCGAGCAGGTCGGCGCCAAGCTGCGCGACATGATGCCGTGGATCAAGAAGGGCGCACTGGTCGACAAGACCAAGAACTGAGCACTTATCGCTCCTGTTATTCGGAACGCGCGGGCTTGACCCGCGCGTTTCTTTTTTGGGAAGCTGTTTCGTTCATTTGCGCGTTGGAGCTTGCCATGCCGCATCGACGATTGTTGGGAGCCGCCGTTGCGGCCGGCGTTCTGGCCGGAGTGTCGCTGGCACACGCGGCTGACGATGCGCGCTATAGCTCGGAGTACCAGAGCTGCGCCAAGGGTTCGACCGTCGATATCGAGCAATGCGTCGGGCGGCTGACCAAAGCATGGGATCAACGGCTCAATACGGCTTATCAGAAGCTGCTCAAAGGCAACCGCAAGGCCTACAAGATGCGCATCGCGCAACGGCTCTGGGTTCAGTTCCGCAACGCCAATTGCCGTTACTATGGGGCTGGCGAGGGCACCATCCGGCGACTTGAATTTGCCGAATGTATGCGCAGCACCACGGCGCACCGCGCGTTGGAACTGGAAGATCTGCTGAAGGGGCCGGGCGGCTAGGGGAATTGTCGCGTATCGACGACAGGCTTCTCCTTCCGTCATTGCGATGAGCGTAGCTACGAAGCAATCCAGTTCTTCCGTGTGGCCTCTGGATTGCTTCGCTTCGCTCGCAATGACGAATCTAGTGTGCAGTTTCTTTTGCCCTGATCTCCTCCCACAGCCACCTTGCAACATCGGCTGCCGACTGGCTGCCGCTGGCGCGCAGATTGGCCTCACGCATCGTTGCGATATCGATCTTGCCGAGTAGTGGTGCAAGTGCATCGCGCAGCGCAGAGTCGTTTTCGCGTTTCGGCGCGAGCAGCACGATTGCATCATACGGTGGAACGGCGTGCTTCGGATCGTTCAGCACCACGAGATCGTATTTCGCGATCAGCCCGTCGCTGGTGTAGCCGGCGATCACATCCACCTCGCCGGCGGCGACGGCGGCATACATGAAGTCCGGCTGCATCTGGCGCTGCTGCCGAAAGGTGAGGCTGTAGGCTTTGCGAAGGCTGGCCCATTCCGGGCGCGAGAAAATCTCATAGTCGCCTGCGACCGACATCTCACCGGCATGGGCGGCGAGATCGGCGATGGAATGGATGCCGAGCGCTTCGGCCCGTGCGCGCGGCATCACCAGTGCGTAGGCATTCTCGAAGCCGAGTTCGCCGAGTAGGGTGACGTGCTGTTTTCCAAGCGCGGCTTTCAGATCGCCCAGCACTTCATCGCGCGGTTTGATGTCCGTGCGGTGCATCTGGTTCGCCCACAGCGTCCCGGAGTAATCGACGTAGGCGTCGATATCGCCGCTTTCGAGCGCATTGAAAATGACGCTGGAGCCGAGGCCCTCGCGGGTCGTTGCCGGCAGCCCTGCCGCTTGCAACCGTTGCGTCAACAAAGCTGCGAGAATGTATTGCTCGGTGAAGGTCTTTGCGCCGACGACATAGCTCTGCCGGGCACGCGACAGCGACGGCATCAACGCCGCCGCGATCAGCAGCACCACGCCGATTACGCCCATCGTCGTACGAATTCGGCTCCGGCGCCGCGCGCCGGTCTCGATCAGCGCCAGTATCTGATCGACAATCAGTGCCAGCACCGCCGATGCCGCGCAACCGAACAGCACGAACACCCAATTCTGCGTCTGCAAGCCGGCGAAGATGTAGTTGCCGAGGCTGGTCTGGCCGATCGGCGTCGACAGCGTTGCGGTGCCGATCACCCACACCGCAGCAGTGCGGATGCCTGCCATGATCACTGGCAGCGCCAGCGGCAGTTCGACCATCCGCAACGATTGCCGCGGCGTCATGCCGACGGCCTGCGCCGCCTCGAGGATGGCGAGATCGATCCCTTGCAGTCCGGTGATGGTATTGCGCAGCACCGGCAGCATCGAATAAAGCGCCAGCGCCAGCATCGCGGGCAGGAAGCCGAACGCCGAAAAGCTGAAGCCGAACCATTGTGCCGTCAGGGCCGCGAGCGCCAACAATAGCGGATAGAACAGTGCCAGCAGCGCGAGACCCGGCACGGTCTGCACGGTGCTGGCGAAGCCGAGCAGGGCGCCACGCAGACTTGGCCGATGTCGTGCCAGCAAGGCCAACGGCAAGCTGACCAGGAGGCCGAGCACGAGTGCGGCGAGGCTGACGCGCACATGATTGCCGAGATAATCCGGCAGATGCGCCAGCGCGTCGGTCCAGCGCGGATCGGACCACAGATTCATGAGGCAGGATTCCGTGGCAGCAGGTCGCGCAGCCTCTCGGCTTGGCGGCGCGGTGTTTGCAGCAGGGCGTCGACATCGGCGTCATCCACACTCGCGAGTTCGCGAGCTGTGCCTTGCGCGAAGATGCGTCCCTCGCGCATCACCGCGATGCGATCCGCCAGCAGCACGGCTTCCGCCATGTCATGAGTGATCATGATGGTGGTCAGGCCGAGTTCTCGGTGAAGGCTGCGGTAGTCTTCGCCAAGTCCATCGCGCGTCAGCGGATCGAGGGCCCCGAACGGCTCGTCCATCAGTACGATACGCGGGCGCGCCGCCAGCGCGCGGGCAACGCTGACGCGTTGGCGTTGGCCGCCGGACAATTGGTGCGGCAGCCGATCGCGATGGGCAGCGGGATCGAGCCGGACCAGCGCCATCAATTCATCGACGCGCACGCCGATCTGCGCAGCCGGCCATCCCAACAATTTCGGCGTGATGCCGATATTGTCCGCGACGCTCATATGCGGAAACAGGCCGCCGCTCTGGAATACGGTGCCGATGCTTCGCCGCAATGCGATGGCGTCGACATTTGCGATGTCGGCACCATCGATGGTGATATGGCCGCCGTCGGGTGCGATCAGCCGGTTGGCGAGGCGCAGCAGCGTGGTCTTGCCGGAGCCCGACGCGCCGACGATGGCGAGAAATTCGCCGGACGCGACCGCCAGCGAGACATCGTTCACCGCCAACACCGGCGGCGTGCCACGGCCGCCATCGAAATGCTTGCGGACATGCTCGAACGAGATCAAGGGCGATGTGACGTTCATGCTGGGTTTGCAGTAACACAGCGGCGAGATCGCACCAAGCAAGGGGCGTCCTTGCAGATCGTCGCTGGCAGTTGGATTTTTCCAACGGAACCGGATTTAATGCATGGTGCCACAGCAGAGGACACTCAGTGCAGACGACGAGCACATCAGCACCGGCAATCGAACTGGATGAGGCCAGCGTCGCGTTCCGGCTCGCCAATGCGCGTGTCTATACGGCGGTCGAGCGCGCCAGCCTCGCGGTGCGCGACGGCGAGTTCATTGCCATTGTCGGCCCCACCGGTTGCGGCAAGTCGACTTTGCTTAATCTCACTGCCGGGCTATTGGCGCCGGCCTCGGGCGCGGTCCGGATTTTCGGCGCGCCGCTAACCTCGCTCAACCGGCAGGCCGGCTACCTGTTTCAGGCCGATGCGCTGTTTCCGTGGAAGACCGCGCTGGAGAACGTCGCGATCGGGCTCGATATCGCTGGCGTATCGCAGGCCGAAGCGCGCAAGCGTGCGGAAGGCTGGCTCAACGCTGTCGGCCTCGGCGCGTTCGGCAATCGCTATCCGCATATGCTGTCGGGCGGTCAGCGCAAGCGCGTTGGCCTTGCGCAGGTGCTGATCCGCGATCCGAAGATCCTGCTGATGGACGAGCCGTTCGGACCGCTCGACGCGCAGACCCGGCAGATCATGGGCAACCTGCTGCTCGATCTGTGGACGGCGGATCGCAAAGCTGTGTTGTTCGTGACGCACGATCTCGAGGAAGCGATCGCGCTGGCGGATCGCGTCGTCATCATGTCGGCGGGGCCAGGCTCGCGCATCATCGGTGATTGGCAGGTGGCGTTGCCGCGTCCGCGCGATATTTTTGAGATACGACTCGACAAGGATTTCCATGCGCTCCATCGCGACATCTGGGGCGTGCTGAAGGCCGAGGTCGCGAAAGGCTATGAGCACGCGGCGCCACCCACCAGCGCGGCGTAGCCGACGCCGAAACGAAACTTATCCGGGCACCATGATGCGACTGCGCAGCATCAGCCGCGCGCGGCCCAGTTTCCGCAGCAACGTTCGCTCGGCGTCGCGTCGTCCGGCCGGGTAGCCGCCAAGCGCCTCGAAATGCCGTCGTGCGATGACGAGGCCTTGATCAGGCGAGGGACCGGATAACAGCCGCAGGATGTGAGCCGCCGCTGCCCTCACACCCTGATCGGCATAGGGCGAGCGGGCGTAGCGCAGGATCGCGGCGCGGGGTGCCGGCGCGCTGGCCATTCGGTCGATGAACTGCGCGGTCTCGTCGATCCAGCTCAGGTCCGGCACCGTGCCCGGGTGCAGGAACATCAGCCACGGCGCGCGCGCCTCCTTCACCCCGGCGGCGAGCGCGTCCGCGCGCGATCCCTTGCAGACCAGATAATCGCAACCGGCAACGTCCGCCACGCGCGCGACGGTGTCGGTGTCGCCGCGATCCACCAGCACGACGTCCTGGATCAGGCCGGCGGTCACGCCCGGCACCAGCGCGGCGAGGGTCGCCACTACCGGCGGCTCCTTACCCTCGGTCGGGATGATGACGCTGAGCATCGGCATCTGTTGCGGTCACTCCCGGAGATCCCAATGGTGACGCTTCTAGCATTTTTCCGCGTTGCGGAGGCGGGGCGCCGCCGGGCGAAGATCAAAAGTTATCCACAGGCTGTCGTTCGCAAATGTTCTTGATATGTTCTTATGGCGTGCTAGCATCCAATCCATGAGCAAAGCCTCCAGCGCCCTCAAGCACCCGCCGGTCTCCCCAGCCTCGGCCCCCACCGAACCGGCGGGTGCATCTCCCTCGTTTTCGGAGATCGCGATTGCGATCGACCGCGAGCGGCGACGCGGTCGCGGGGCGCAGTCGAATGCCAGCGGACGTTTCGAGGCGGAGGCGCGCGTCACCTTCGACGACGGCTGGCAGAGCCTCGACGAGTTACCGCCGTTCAAGACGACGGTGGCGCTCGACACCTCGCGCAAGGTCATCACCCGCAACGAGTCTCCCGATATCGGCTTCGACCGTTCGATCAATCCCTATCGCGGCTGCGAGCATGGCTGCGTTTATTGTTTCGCGCGGCCGACCCACGCTTATCTCGGGATGTCGCCGGGGCTGGATTTTGAATCGAAACTGTTCGCCAAGCCGGACGCGCCGGCATTGCTGGAGAAGGAACTGGCGGCGTCAGGCTATGAGCCGAAGATGATCGCCATCGGCACCAACACCGATCCCTATCAGCCGATCGAGCGCGAACACAAAATCATGCGCGGCATTCTAGAGGTGCTGGAGCGCGCCGGGCACCCGGTCGGTATCGTCACCAAGTCGGCGCTGGTGATGCGCGATATCGATATCCTGTCGCGGATGGCGCAACGCAATCTGGTCAAGGTGGCGCTTTCGGTCACATCGCTCGATCCGAAACTGGCGCGCACCATGGAGCCGCGCGCATCGACGCCGCCGAAACGGCTCGAGGCATTGCGGCAGTTGTCAGCAGCGGGGATTCCGACCACGGTGATGGTGGCGCCGGTGATCCCGGCGCTCAATGACTCGGAGATCGAGCGCATTCTCGATTCTGCAGCCCATGCAGGCGTCAGGGAAGCGAGCTACGTGTTGTTGCGCCTGCCGCTGGAAGTCCGTGACCTGTTCCGCGAATGGCTGATGGCGCATTATCCTGATCGCTACCGTCACGTCTTCACGCTGATCCGTGAGATGCGCGGCGGCCGCGATTACGATTCACAGTGGGGCACGCGGATGAAGGGCACCGGACCGATAGCCTGGATGATTGGCCGTCGGTTCGAGATGGCTTGCGAGAGGCTGGGCCTCAACAAGCGGCGATCAAAACTGACCATGGATCATTTCTCACGGCCGCCGCGCAACGGCCAGCAACTCAGTCTGTTTTAGGGAATGTAATATGAGTCCCGAACGGCCTGTGCCGGTAGCGAAACTGACGGTCGTGACGCTGGGCGTTAGCGATATGCGCCGGAGTATCACGTTTTACGAGGCGCTGGGCTTCGCGCGGCGGATGCGTGCCACCGGCGAAGAGGTGGCTTTCTTCGAGACCGGCGGCGCCGTGCTCGCGCTCTATCCATGGTCTCGGCTGGCCGAGGATGCGGCCTTGGCGGATCAGCCACGCCCGCAAGGGTTTCGCGGCATGACGCTGGCCTGGAATTGCGCGTCGGAGCAGGACGTCGACGCTGTCCTGGCATTCGCTGTCGCGCAAGGCGCGACGCTGCTCAAGTCGGCGCATCGCACGGACTATGGCGGCTACTCCGGATACTTTACCGACCTCGACGGTCATCCATGGGAAGTGGTCGTTGCGCCAGGGATCGAGGTCGGCGCGGATCGGCGGGTTCATTTGCCGGATTAATTCGGTGACGCACTGCACCGTTTGGAGCGCGGTCGCATGGCTCAATGCGCGATCTTGGTGGTGAGGTTCAGCCCGACCGCGCCGACCACGATCAGCGCGATGAACAGCATCTGTATGACGCTCAAGGATTGGCGCAGAAACATCGCGCCGATCAGAGAGATCAGAACCACACCGGCCCCGGACCAGATGGCATAGGTGACGCCGACCGGAATGCGGGTCAGTACCTGCGACAATGCCCAGAAGCAACCGGCGAAAATGGCTAGAGAGAGCAGGCCGTAAATCGGCTTGTCGAAGCCTTCGGATTTGGTGAGCAGCGTGGTCGCGGTCACTTCGGCGACAATGCTGACGGCGAGAAGTCCCCAGGCGTTCATGATCGATTCCTTGTTGCCGGCTTCGGCGGATGCCGTTCGGTAACCGTCGCACCGTCGTGCGACAATCCCGTGCATGGTCGCGGTTCCACGGGATAGCGGGTACATCGCCCGGTTCCCGGTTGCACGGGGCGCGCCGCTTGCCGCACCATCGCGCCATGATTCGAGCAACTCCTGCCATCAAGCCGAAGAAGAAGCCGGACGCCGCCGCGCCGACGTTCTCGCGCGAACGCGCGTTGATTAAGCGCGGGATCTGGCCGGTGGCGGGATGCGACGAGGCCGGCCGTGGGCCGCTGGCCGGACCGGTGGTGGCCGCCGCCGTGGTGCTCGACCCGAAGCGCATTCCCAAGGGGCTCGACGATTCCAAGCGGCTGACGGCCGCGCGGCGCGAGGAGCTGTTCGAGGAGATTTGCGCCACCGCCTCCTGTGCCGTGGCGTTCGCCTCGCCGGCGCGGATCGAGCGCGACAACATCCTGCGTGCCTCGCTGTGGGCCTTGGCGCGCGCGGTCCAGGCGTTGCCCGAGATGCCGCGGCACGTCTTTGTCGACGGTCGCGACCGCATCGATGCGCCCTGCGACTGCGATGCGGTGATCGGCGGGGACGAGTTGGTGCTGTCGATCGCGGCGGCCTCGATTATCGCCAAGGTGTCGCGCGATCGGTTGATGTGCCGGCTGGCGCAGGATTGTCCGGGCTATGGCTTCGAGGTTCACAAGGGGTATGGCGTGCCGGCGCATATGGAGGCGTTGCGCAGGCTCGGGCCGAGCGTTCATCATCGACGGCTTTTCGCGCCGGTGATGGCTGCGGCCGCGCGATTGCAGGTCACCGTCGAAGCGGATCGCATTGCCGTCGAACAGACGGTGATTTCGGTCGACGCCGCCGCCGGCTGAGGCAGTTGCCCCTTTCGCGAAGGGGCATTATCACAAATCGTTCTCTTATCGCCCCTGCGACGGCGTCGGAGTAAGCCACCACTCTTGAGCGTGATCCCGAAAAGTGGAAGCTGGTTTTCGGACAGGATTATGCTCGAACGAAAGATAACGACGGGTCTGATTCAACGCCGTTGGATCGGACCTTAAGGGCGGCAAGCGTCAACGCAGCCGGGGCTCATGCGATTTTCCTCCCTCATCGTCGAACTGATCCGTGCCCGGCCGCGTCTGGTGATGTGGCTCGCGGTGCTGGCGCAGGCCGCGTTGTGGCTGCTGGTGCCGCTCCTGATCTATCGCAGTCCGCCCGGCGATCTCGCCAACCTGCTGGCGTTCGGCCGCGAATATCAGGTCGGGACCGATCTCGGTCCGCCGTTGGCGTTCTGGCTGGCCGATGTGGCGTTTCGGCTCGCCGGCAATCACATGTTCGGCGTCTACGTTCTGTCGCAGCTTTGCTTCGTGGTCACCTTCGCGGCGCTCTATGCGCTGGCGCGGGCCACCGTTGGCGGGCCTCATGCCGCGCTGGCGGTGCTGCTGACGGTCACCGCGACGGCATTCGGTGCCGCCAATGTCGAATTCGGTCCCGACGTGCTGGCGTGCCCGCTCTGGGCGCTCATCCTGTGTCATGCGTGGCGGATCATCGGGCAGGGCGATCACCGCGCGTGGTTCGCGCTGTCGATCGAGGCCGGGTTGCTGTTGTTGACCACTTCGGCCGCCGGATGGCTGTTGCTGCTGGTGGTCGGCTTCGCGCTAATGACGGCACGCGGACGGCGTGCGTTCGGCTCGTTCGATCCGTGGTTCGCGGCGCTGGTCGTCGCGGTGCTGGTGCTGCCCTATGCGGTGTGGCTGATCCGCGCCGGCACGCTGATCTGGCCGGCCTGGCCTGAGGTCTCGGACCCGCGCGAACTGGCGCGCACGTGGGGCTGGATGATCGGCGGCCTGCTGCTGGCCTTGCTCGGCATGGCGTTTCTCATCGCGCTCAATTCGCGGGTCGTACACCGCAAGCTGCTGCGCGGGCGCGACAGCGCGCCGGGCGTGCGACGGCTGCCGGTCGATCCGCTGGCCCGGCCTTTTGTGTATTTCTTCGCGCTGGCGCCCGCATTCGTCGGCAGCGTGATCGCGGTGTTATTCAGGTTCGACGTCATTGCCGGCGGCGCCGGCATCGCGCTGCTGATGTCGGGACTTGCGGTCGTGGTGGCGACCGGCGATCTGATCTATCTGCGCCGCCAGCAGGTCCTGCGCGCGGTCTGGGCGGCGGCGATCGTCGCTCCGGCGCTGGCGTTGCTGGTCATGGCGTTGATCCAGCCCTGGATCGGCGCGACGCAGATGCCGACCTCGCTGCCGGGCCACGCCATCGCGAAATTCTTTGGCGACAGTTTCCAGCGCCGCATTAATCGGCCGTTGCCGGCGGTGGTCGGCGATCCACAGCTTGCCGCGCTGATCGGGCTCGGCCCGTCGCGGCCGCATCTGTTGCTCGCCACCGCACCCGAGCGCGGGCCATGGCTGACGCCTGAGAAGTTCAATGAAGTGGGTGGCGTCGTGGTGTGGCGCGCGTCGGATACTGCCGGCACGCCGCCGACGGATATCGCCAGCCGGTTTCCGGGCCTCGTGCCGGAAGTGCCGCAAAGTTTCGACTGGCTGGTGAACGGCCGCGTTGCGCCGCTGCGGATCGGCTGGGCCATCGTGCGGCCGAAGATGCCGTAGTCAGGTCGCGGGCGCGCTCGTAGCGGCGTCGAGCGCTTTCGAAATTGCGCGCAGGTCCTGCCAGGCGAGCCGCTTGTGGATCGGTTGCCGCAGCAGATAAGCCGGATGGAACATCGCCATCGCACGAATGGTGCGCGTGCCGGTGTCGTAGTTGTGCCAGCGCCCGCGCGTGCGCATGATGCCGTCCTTCAATTCAAGCACCGCGTGCGACGACGGCTTGCCAAGACATACCAGCACGTCGGGATCGACCAGTTCGATTTGCCGTTTGATGAATGGCAGACAGATTTGCGTTTCCTGTGGCGAGGGATCGCGGTTGCCCGGCGGTCGCCACGGAATGACATTGGTGATGTAGGCGGTGGTGCGGTCGAGCCCGATGGCGCCGATCATGCGGTCGAGCAGCTTGCCGGAACGGCCGATGAACGGGATACCTTCAAGGTCCTCGTCGCGGCCCGGTGCTTCGCCCACGAACATGATGCGCGCCTGCGGGTTACCGTCGGCAAATACCAGCCGTGTCGCGGTCTGCTTCAGCGCGCAGCCGTCGAAGGTTTCCAGCAGCGCCCGCAATGCTTCGAGCGTCGGTGCGGTGCGTGCTGCGTCGCGCGCCGAAGCAATGGCGACGTCCGGCGCGGGCGCTGTTGCCGCCGGTGCGCGGGGAATCGCCGCCGGCGCGGGGGGAGGGCGACGAATATTGGCGGTCGGCGCGGCGACTGGCGGCGGGGTTGCGATCTCCGGATCGAGCAGCCGGTTCGGCGGTTCCTCCAGCAAGGCGCAGTCCACCCCGGCTTCGAGGTAAAACGCCAGCAGTTCGCGCGCGGTCGGCGGCGGCTCGGCAGTCGGTGGGGACGGGGTGTTCATGCGGGGATATTAGGACATCGGCTGTCCGGGGTGAAATATTCTTCCTGCATTTCCGTGGTTGTTCTTCCGGAAAAAATCGGAAACAAGAGGGCTTAGAAGCATTCTCGTTTGTCTGGGGTGAGAACATGAGCACCGAAGAGCTGCCGCCGCGCGAGTCCATGGAGTTTGATGTCGTGATCGTCGGTGCCGGGCCATCCGGGCTGAGCGCCGCAATCCGCCTCAAGCAACTCAACGCCGATCTGTCCGTCGTCGTGGTCGAGAAGGGCTCCGAAGTCGGTGCGCATATTCTCTCTGGCGCGGTGATGGACCCGACTAATCTCGACAAGCTGATCCCGGATTGGCGCGAGGACTCGGACTGTCCGCTCAAGACCCAGGTGAAGGACGACCAGTTCTACCTGATGACGAAGACCGGCGGCATCAAGCTGCCGAACTTCCTCATGCCGCCGCTGATGAACAATCATCATTGCTACATCACGTCGCTTGGCATGGTGTGCCGCTGGTTAGGTGCGAAAGCCGAAGCGCTCGGCGTCGAAATCTATCCGGGCTTTGCCGCCGCCGAAGTGATCTATGGCGAGAACGGCGAGGTGCGCGGCATCGCGACCGGCGACATGGGCATCGCCAAGGACGGGACGCACAAGGATTCCTACACGCGCGGCATGGAACTGCTCGGCAAATACACCTTGTTCGCCGAAGGTGCGCGCGGCAGTCTGACCAAGCAACTGATCGCTAAGTTCTCGCTCGACAGAAATTGTGAGCCCGGCAAGTTCGGCATCGGCCTCAAGGAAATCTGGCAGATCGATCCTGCCAAGCATAAGAAGGGCACGGTGCAGCATTCGTTCGGCTGGCCGCTCGACAACAATACCGGCGGCGGCTCGTTCCTCTATCACTATGACGACAATCTGGTGGCGATCGGCTTCGTCGTGCATCTCAACTACGACAATCCGTATCTCTACCCGTTCGAGGAATTCCAGCGCTTCAAGACGCACCCGATGATCAGGGATACCTTCGCGGGCGCCAAGCGGCTCGCTTACGGATCGCGCGCGATCACCGAGGGTGGCTATCAGTCGGTGCCGCGCCTGACCTTCCCGGGCGGCGCGCTGGTCGGCTGCGCTGCGGGCTTCGTCAACGTGCCGCGCATCAAGGGCATTCACAACGCCATGGCGAGCGGAATGCAGGCCGCCGAACATCTCGTGGCCGCATTGGCCGCCGGCCGCGCCAATGACGAACTGGTCGAATACGAAAACGGCTGGCGCTCGTCCTCGATCGGCAAGGACCTCTATCCGGTTCGCAACGCCAAGCCGCTGTGGTCGAAATTCGGTACCCTGCTGGGGAACGCGCTCGGCGGTTTCGATATGTGGTGCAACACGCTCGGCTTCTCGCTGTTCGGCACCATGTCGCACGGCAAGAATGACGCCAAGTCACTCAAGCCGGCGAAGGACTACCAGCCGATCGCCTATCCCAAGCCGGACGGCAAGCTGACGTTCGATCGCCTCTCGTCGGTGTTCCTGTCGAACACCAACCACGAGGAAGATCAGCCGCCTCACCTCAAGGTGAGGGATATGGCCTTGCAGAAGTCGTCCGAACTCGAAGTCTTCGCCGGCCCGTCCAATCGCTATTGTCCGGCGGGCGTCTACGAATGGGTGGAGGAAAGCACCGGGCCGCGCTTCCAGATCAACGCGCAGAACTGCGTCCACTGCAAGACCTGCGACATCAAGGACCCGAACGGCAACATCACCTGGGTGCCGCCGGAAGGCGGCGGCGGTCCGAACTACGAAGCGATGTGACACGAACGCGTGAACGTGACCGGTCAGTCGCCGGCCACGTTCCCGCCACAGTGCGGGTGCCAGCAGGAACAAGCTGAGGCAGGGGCAGTTGCACGGTGAGATGGGTTCGCCGGTTCCGGCCGTCGAGGTCGTCGTCGCCTTGCGGATCAAGGCCAAACGCTGCATTGTCGCGCCCTCGGATAGGGCCGTGTCGGTCATGAAACTTGGTCTGTCCGCAAATTCCAGGAGCTGGCTCGTCGTGATGTTCTCTCGTTTCAAAAGCCTGACGGTAATCGCGCTCGCCGCATCCGCGCTGGTGCTGCCGGGACCGCTGGCGGCGCAGACGCCGGATCATCCGACCGATTCGTCGGCAACCTTTCCGACGCGTCAGGACTTGCGCGACATGACGGTGGCCGGCAGCTATCTCGCCGCCCGCCACGCCAGCATCGAACGCGATGCCACCGCCGCCGCGGAGTTTTATCGCTCGGCGTTGCGCAAAGACCCAAAGAACAACGAACTGCTGGACCGCGCTTTCATCTCCTCGCTGGCTGACGGCAATATCGACGAAGCCGTCAAGCTGGCCGGACGAGTGCTCAAGATCGACAAGTCGAACCGCGTGGCGCGGCTGGTGATCGGCGTTCACGATCTCAAGCAGAAGCGCTACGAGGCGGCGCGCCGCAACATCAATCAGTCGGTGCGCGGCCCGATTACTGATCTGGTCGCGACGCTGTTGGTGGGCTGGGCCGAATTCGGCGCCGGAAACGCGAAGGGCGCGGTCGCCGACATCGATAAGCTGACCGGACCGGAGTGGTATCCGGTGTTCAAGGATCTGCACTCCGGCCTGATCATGCAACTGGCCGGCAACGAGAAGGATGCCGGCGTGCGGCTGGAGCGCGCCTACAAGCTCGACGAGACGGCGCTGCGGGTGATGGATGCCTATGCGCGCTGGTTGTCGCGCGGCAAGGACGGTGCTCCGGCGGCGGAAGCGATCTACGAGGCGTTCAACAAGAAACTCGCCCGTCATCCGTTGGTGGTCGAGGGCATCCGCGAAACCAAGGCCGGCGCCAAGCTGCCGCCGTTGGTCGATTCGCCGCAGGCCGGCGCCGCCGAGGCGCTGTACGGCATCGGCGCGTCGCTGACCCGACGTGGCGGCGAAGACCTCGCGTTGGTCTATCTGCAATTGGCGCTTTACCTGCAACCCAATCACGCATTGGCGCTGCTGTCGCTCGGCGATCTCTATGAGTCGGTGAAGAAGCCGCAGATGGCAATCAAGGTCTATGAGCGCGTGCCGGAGCGTTCGGCCCTCCACCGTAACGCGCAGGTGCAGATGGCGACCGATCTCGATGCGTCCGACCGCAGCGACGAGGCGATCAAGATTTTGCAAACCGTGACGAAGGATGATCCGAGCGACGTCGAGGCGATCATGGCGCTCGGCAACATCGAGCGCGGTCGCAAGAAGTTCGCCGATTGCGCGGTGACCTACACCAAAGCCATCGATCAGTTGACCGGGTCGGAGAACAACAACTGGGTCTATTATTACTTCCGCGGCATCTGCGAGGAGCGTTCCAAGAACTGGGATAAGGCCGAACTCGACATGAAGAAGGCGCTCGAACTGAAGCCCGAGCAGCCGCATGTTCTCAATTATCTCGGATACTCGTGGATCGATCGCGGCCTTCACCTCGACGATGCCATGAAGATGATCAAGCGCGCCGTCGACCAGCGGCCGGACGACGGCTACATCGTCGACTCGCTCGGCTGGGCTTACTACCGCATCGGCAACTACCAGGAAGCGGTGAAGAATCTCGAACGCGCCATCGACCTCAAGCCCGAAGATCCGACGATCAACGATCACCTGGGCGACGCTTATTGGCGCGTCGGCCGCACGCTGGAAGCGCGCTTCCAGTGGGCGCACGCGCGCGATCTGAAGCCGGAAGCGGACGAACTGCCGAAGATCGAAGCCAAGATCGCAAACGGCCTGCCGGCCGATGAGACACCGGCGGCGGCGTCGGCAGACAAGAAGAAAGACGAAGGCAAGGGCGGCTGATTGAATAGCCGATTGGCCGCGCCTTAATCGCTCCCAGGATGGATTTGGATTTGACGGTCGTATGACAACGCACGGCAACATCGATACGGATGTCAAATCCCCCGCATTGGCGGACGAAGCGCGCGCCAAGGTCAATCTGACCTTGCGGGTGCTCGGCCGCCGCGCCGACGGCTATCACGATCTTGCCAGTCTAGTGGTCTTTGCCGATTGTGCGGATCGATTGACGCTTGAGGCGGGAGCGGAACTCGGCCTTGCGACCAGCGGTCCGGGCGGTGGCGAGTGCGGCGCCACTTCGGACAATCTGGTGCTGAAGGCAACGCGGTTGCTGATCGAGCGCGTGCCTGACTTGCAGGTCGGTGTCTTTGCGCTCGACAAGCGGTTGCCGGTCGCGGCCGGGATCGGCGGCGGTTCGGCGGACGCAGCGGCGGCGTTGCGGTTGCTGGCACGGCTCAATGCGCTCGGGCTCGATGATCCACGCATCATGGAGGCGGCGCGTTTGACGGGGGCTGATGTCCCGGTCTGCCTCGCCTCGCAAAGTTCGGTGATGACCGGGATCGGCGAACAGTTGTCGTCGGTGCGCGTGCCGAAGATGCCTTGCGTGATGGTCAACCCACGCGTTGCGGTGGCGACGGTGGAGGTGTTCACCGCGCTCGGCCTACGCAAGGGCGAGATATTGACCGACGTGACCGATGTGGTCCGCTCGCGGAAGTGGCCAACCGAAGAGTCGTCGGTCGAGGAATGGCTGAAGGCCTTGGGACATGCGGCCAACGACCTTGAAGCCCCGGCGATCAAGATTCAGCCGGTCGTCGGCGACGTGTTGTCGGCGCTCCGCAATTTGACTGGTGTGCGGCTGGTGCGGATGTCGGGGTCGGGCGCGACCTGTTTCGCGTTGTTCGATAGCGACGCCGAGGCCCAGACAGCAGGACAGATGCTGCAATCAAGCCGGCCGCAATGGTGGGTCCACGCCGGTACCCTTGGCTGAAGCCGGTCGGTGTTGTGGCGACACCCTGCTAGGATAGGGGTGCGGAGAGAACTCAAGCTACGCTTCGAATAACTTGCAATCATTTCGCGAGTCGCGCGATGATTGTGCCGACGCCCGATTGTCTTGGTCCGATTGTCTTGGCAGACGTATGGTAGCTTCTCGACCGTCATTCGACCTGGCCGTGCAATCGTTGCTCGATGCAGCGATCGACCCGACGCGCTGGAGACGATCGCGCAATATACTGAGTCGACTGGCGTGGTGCTGCTTCAGATCAAGGGGCGAGGACCGGGGACTCCTCACAGCCGAGCACTTGACGAAGGCCTTGATGCTTATTTTCGAGAGGGATGGTATCTCCGCGATGAGCGTATGCGCGGCCTGCCCGCCATGCATCGCAAGGGGATCTTCGTCGATCAGGACTTCGCCAGTTCGGACGAGCTTGCAAGGTCCGACTATTACAGTTTCCTTCGGAAATACGGTTTCAACTGGTCGGCGGGTATTGGCTTTTCCAATGGCGATGACGAATGGTGCATGGTCGTTGAGCGGGGTGATAAGCAGGGTTTGGTCACACCGGAAGAGCAAGCGGATTGGGTTCGTTTCGCCCCTCATCTCAGCCGAACCGCGTTGCTCTCGCGGAATCTTTCGTTCGCGAATGCCACCGGAATGGTGGACGCTTATCAGTCACTGGGCTGCCCGAGCTTTCTGCTTGATCGCGACGGGCGTGTGATCCGCGTCAATGCTGTCGCCGAAAAGCTGATCGGCGATGGGCTCAGTCTCGCGCAAGGCGTGCTCGGATGCAGCCTGGCCGACGATAATCGGGAGCTTGCCGGATTGGTGGCACGGCTCTGCCGCTCGCCGGGGATCGCTGATACCGATGCCCTGCCGCCCGTTGTCGTTCGCCGCCCGACCAAGCGCCCGCTGATCGTCGAGGGCATTCGCATCACGGGGATGGCGAGTGCCGTATTCTCGTCGGCAAAGGCGATCTTGCTGGTTTCGGACACCGAACGTCCGTCAGCCAGCCCGTCGATGGATTTGCTGCGCGAGACGTTCAGTCTCACACGGGCGGAAGGGGCGCTGGTTTCTCATCTCGTGCGTGAAGTGCCGTTGCCGCTGGCTGCCGAGCTATTGGGTATTTCGTTTGAAACCGCACGCTCGCATTTGAAGCGTATCTTCGCGAAGACCGGCACCAATCGGCAATCCGATCTTTTGAGGTTGATCGGACGATTTCATCCCTTG
>JAFKKM010000060.1 GCA_017305555.1 Hyphomicrobiales bacterium
AGCACAATGGCCGAGTCGTGGGTCGGAGCATTCTCCGGGCTGTCTGACGGCGACGACGTGGCGGAATACCTCACGGGCACCGTTTGGGCAAACCTGGCAACAGCTATCGACGCCCTCACCGCGCCCGGCGCGACGACGAAATCTGACGGCGGCGAAGTTATTACTGCCGAGCAAATGGACGCCATCGAGAAGGCGGCAGTCGCAGGGCGACCACTGACAGACCCCGACTGGAAGCAGGATCAAGCCGAGACGACGCGCATTCGCTTGTCAGACCCTTCATCCACCCGCAGCGACGTGACGGTGAGCGAACTGAAAGAGTTTCTGGCCAGCAGAACCGGGCCTGGCACGTCATTTGACGCTGACGCCATCATGCTGCTCGACCAATTCGAGATCAGGAGGAAGTGATGGCGAAAACGACCATCAGTCTCGATATCCCGAAGTCGGCCGCAGAACGTGCAGCGCGAAGCGTCCTGTTTGACATTCTCGGGCAGTATCGTGTCGGGGATATCAACCACGAACAGGCCGCTGAGGCCATCGAACATTGGCGCACGTCGGTTAACGCCTCTCTCCAAAGCGAAGATGCGGTCGAGAGGGTGGCGCGGATCATGGTGCGCACCGATCCGAACTACTGCATCTATCACATGCCCGGCGACACGCCTCGCGATTGGAAGGCAACGTCTGGCTACAGAGGTAAAACCTCCGAACTGTCGGAGTCTGCGGCAGAGAGCGTTCGCGTTCGTGCCCGCGCCATCCTCGCCACCGGCCTTGTGCCCGACGAAGCGGCGATCAGGAAAGGTAGCGATCAATGACTGAGTGGAAACCTGTCGGCTTTGGCTGGGGCGACCTTTACGAAGTGTGTAGAGATGGGCGCATCCGCCGGATTGGATCGACCAAAATCCTCGGAGTTAAATCGCGAGGTTACGTGCGAGTGCATTTTTGCAGAAACAACGTCGCGCGAATCTATGCCGTCCACAAAGTGGTGGCCGACGCATTTCTTGGCCCGAAGCCAGCCGGCAAACCTTCGATAGACCATATAAACGGGGATAGAGCAGATAACAGAGTCGAAAACCTTCGATATTGCACGCCGCAGGAAAATAACAGTTTCACCATAGAGCGTGGCGCGAATGCTATCGGCACGAGACACGGCATGTCTGTCCTTACTCGTGAACAAGTCTCTTTTATTCGGCGGCTCAAGGCTGAGCGCGGTCGCTACTGGGGTGCAGAACAGATTGCCAAGCAGTTTGGTGTTAGTCGTTCAGCTATTGGCCGGGCCGTCAACGAGCGCAGCTATCACGATGTCGCCGCCGCCATTCGGTCGGGAGGCGGGGAATGAAGCTGACAGAGGCGCAGCGGAAACTATCCGATCTTGAATTACTAGATAGCGACTTCAGGTCCGACTCTCCCGAGCGGGCTGCACAGGAACGACTCGCAAAAAATTTGGCGGAAGCTGCGGGCTGGAAGGCTGTCGGATCAACCTACCGGCATCCTACGCGCGGGTATTATCTCATGAGAGAAATGGATGGCTGGACCGATTTGTGCGGCAATGAGGGGATCACCCCCGCCGAAGGGAAATAACATGCTGGGTGCTTTCGCAGGAATGACGGTTCAGATTGTTGACGCGCAACAGCAGCGGCGGACGATCCGCGATGTTAAAGGCCCATGGGAGCGTCCGAAAGTCCCGAGCAAAGCATCGGGGCGCAAGGGAACGCGACGACAGTTCAAGCGGCAACATCCACCCGGCCACATCTTGCTCTATCGCGAGCCGATTGATGTGCTCGTTATTCATGGTCGAACCATCATCGCCACGCCGATGCAGGCGGACACCCTACGGAGCCGCACCAATGAGCGATGACCTAGTGACACAAATCAAGGAACGGCGGCTGCATCATATGTATCCGCACCATCTCGACGAACTGCTCGACGAAGCCGCTACCGCGTTCTCGGAAGCCCGAGTCGTGATCGAGAGGCTAAACGCCCAAGTCGATGAAGCCTTGCGCTCATGTCTTGCCGAGCGCGAAGGCCGGCTGAAAGCAGAAACGGCAATATCCACCCTCCGCGCCCGTGTCCGGGAAGTCGTGGGGCCGTTTGCGGCGTGGATCGAGGCTGTCGATGTAGACCCGTCCGTTGAATTTCCTGATCACGCCTCGATTGAACTCACGCAGCCCGGCGCCGAACCTCCCGTTAGGATAACAGGTGTTGATTTCCGCGCCGCCCGCCAACTGAATGAGGATTTGAAGTGAGCAACGTAACAGATTTCCCGGCTCGCGATCTGATCGATGAAATGACCGGCCCCGAACAGCGCGGTAATGCTGTCATCATTGACGGGCGCCTCGTGCCAAACCTAACTATGCGTGATCGTGGGTCGGAGATCGAATTCGTTCTGGACGGCCGGTTCTCATACTCATTTCCGCGCGATATTGCGTGGCTGGCTGCATCATTCGCGTTCTGCTCCATGGCCGTCGGCGCTGGCTTTGCCCATCCATCTGCCATGCACTTCACACAGCGCGCGTTTGCCCCGGAGTGCGTGAAACTTGGAGCGCTGCCATGACCCTCCTCCCAACACCGCTGGAAGAAGCGGCGAAGGCGATGCACAGCACTGAGCCGTGGTCATCTTTTTGGTCAACTGACGACGCGCGGCTACTAGCCAACGCCGCGATCACGGCCTACCTCGCACAGGCAGAAAAAGAAGGTTGGGTGTTGGTGCCACGCGATCCTTCTCCGAACATGCGTTTTGCTGGTGCCGTTTACTTGCTATCGCAGAAACGGTTTGTGACCGCCAGCGACATGTGGCCGACATGGAAGGTAATGCTCGCAGCAGCGCAGAACGGGGGTGAGTGATGCAGCCCGACGAACTGATTTCCGAATACCGCGACGCCTATATCGCCGCAAACGGGAAGGAGCCGCCACCAATTCACTACTTCAACGGGTGGTTCATTTTCGAGTATGGCCGCGTTCCAATCAGGTACCGGAAACGACCTTTCGAAATGATGCGAGATCGATTGCGCGCGAGGTTTACCGATGCAAGTAACTGACGCAATGGTCGCGAAGGCGGCAGAGTCGGATGCCGCATTCGACGGGCGGACATGGCTTGCCATGCCGAAGTCGGAACGCGAGCGATACATGGAGCGGTCGCGACGTTCTCTCACCGCCGCGCTGGCAGAGATGTGGAGGCGAGTGAACACTAAGACATACCGGGAAGGCTTTGGCGCACGGCTAGCCGGCAGACAGATCCACGAGAATCCTTACGCCACTTTCACCGTTGCACATTCGAACTGGCAGTCTGGATGGGTCGATCAGAACCACCACCTAACCGGGCGCGATGTAGCACTCGAAAGCATCGGCTGGTTTGGCCGCCCCTCCCACGGTGCTGCCGATGAGTAGGACGGGGACAGATCGCGACAATGACCCGGTGACGCTTGCCGACGCCGCGACACACTTCGGCTTGTCGAAGGGTGTATTGAAGGCAGACGGCCTGCGAGGCAGGCTCGCAATGTACAAGCTCGGACGCCAATACTATACGACGCCGAATGCAGTCAGGGAATGGGTTGAACGATGCCGCGTCGAGCGTCAGGACCGCGTCTCTATCTCGATAAAAAGAGACGACAATGGGCCATCCGCGACGGATCGAATTTCATCCGCACAGGATGCGCTGAGGCGCAGCTTGAATGGGCTGAAAAGCTCCTCGCGAAGTACATAGCAGCCAAGTATGTCCCGGCGAAATCGGATGATCCGCCTATCGCCGATATCCTGCTGTTCTATTTGAAGGACAAGGTTCCTGAGATGAAGTCCCGCTCGGCAAAATACAACATCTCGAACCTTGCCGGGTTTTGGGGCGACAAGACGCTTGCCGACGTGACCTCAGCGAATTGCAAGGTCTACGCGAAAGGCCGCACGCAATCGGCGGCGCGGTCCGACCTCGAAAAGCTACAGTCTGCGATTCGGCACTGGCACAAGGAACGGTCCGCCCTCGCCGTGATTCCGACCGTCTGGAAGCCCCCGCCACCGGAACCGCGCGAGCGCTGGTTGACGGTCAATGAAGCGGCTCGATTGGTGAAGGCATCGAAGCGCGCCGAACATCTGAAACGCTTCGTCCTGCTCGGGTTGTACACAGGATCTAGAGCCGGGGTGCTGCGGGCGCTGGAATGGTCATGGATCGACCTTGAGGCCGGGACCATGCGCCGGAGGCCCAAGGGAGCCACAGAGACGGCCAACAAGCGCACCCCGCCGATCAGGCTACCCCGGAAACTCAAGCACTTCCTGCGCCGCTGGAAGGCGGCCGATGATGGCAAGTGCCGGTACGTCGTCCATTACAACGGACAGCCGATTTTGCGCGACCCATGGCGGTCATGGAAAGAGGCTTGCAAGGCGGCGGGGCTGGTCGGCGTTCACCCACACGTTCTCCGGCACACGCGGGCGACGTGGATGGTGCAACGTGGGGTTCCACCTTGGCAGGCGGCCGGGTATCTCGGGATGACGGTGCGCGTTCTAGAGGCTACATACGGTCACCACAGTCCCGATTGGCAGGCCGATGCCGCCGATATATAACCAAACCTGAGCCAAGGTGCGATGAATACAGTACATATCATAGGTGGTGGGTTGGCGGGCTCGGAAGCCGCCTGGCAGATCGCCGAGGCCGGCGTTCCGGTCGTGCTGCACGAAATGCGCCCGGTGCGCACCACCGAGGCGCACCACACCGACGGCCTCGCCGAACTGGTCTGCTCCAATTCCTTCCGCTCCGACGATGCCGCCAACAACGCGGTCGGTCTGCTGCACGCCGAAATGCGCCGGCTGGGATCGCTGGTGATGCGGGCGGCCGACGCCAATCAGGTGCCCGCCGGCGGCGCGCTGGCGGTGGATCGCGACGGCTTTTCCGCCGCCGTCAGCACCGCGATCGCCGGCCACCCCTTGATCGAGGTGGCGCGCGAGGAAGTCCCCGGGATTCCGCCCGCCGATTGGTCTAACGTCATCATCGCCACCGGGCCGCTGACCTCGGCTCCGCTCGCGGAAGCGGTCCGCAGCCTCACCGGGCAGGATTCTCTGGCCTTCTTCGATGCCATCGCGCCGATCGTGCATCGCGACTCTATCGATATGGAGAAGGCGTGGTTTCAATCGCGCTACGACAAGGTCGGCCCCGGCGGCAACGGCGCGGATTACATCAACTGTCCGCTGACCCGCGAGCAATATAACGCTTTCATCGATGCCCTGATCGACGGCGAAAAGGTCGACTTCAAGGACTGGGAGACCAACACGCCTTACTTTGACGGCTGCCTGCCGATCGAAGTGATGGCGAAGCGCGGACGCGAGACATTGCGCTATGGTCCGATGAAGCCGGTTGGCCTCACCGATCCCCGCAACCCGACTGTGAAGCCTTACGCCATCATCCAACTGCGTCAGGACAACAAGCTTGGCACCCTCTACAATCTGGTCGGCTTCCAGACCAAGTTGAAGCACGGCGCACAGCTTCGGATTTTCCGCACGATTCCGGGCCTCGAGAACGCCGAATTCGCCCGGCTCGGCGGGCTGCATCGCAACACCTTCCTGAATTCCCCTAAGCTGCTCGACGATCAGTTGCGCCTGCACGCAGATCCGCGATTGCGCTTCGCTGGCCAGATCACCGGCTGCGAGGGCTATGTCGAATCCGCCAGCGTCGGGCTGATCGCCGGCCTTCTTGCCGCCGCCAATGCGCGCGGCCAGCAGCTCTCGCCGCCGCCGGCGACCACCGCGTTCGGCGCGCTGCTCAATCACATCACCGGCGGCCATATCGAGACGGTCGATGCCGGCCCGCGTTCGTTCCAGCCGATGAACATCAACTTCGGCCTGTTCCCGCCGCTCGCCAACCCGCCGACCCGCAAGGCCGACGGCACGCGCCTGCGTGGCAACGAGAAGTCGATCGCCAAGAAGCAGGCGCTGAGCGCGCGCGCCCTCGCCGATCTTGATCGCTGGATTGCGGACCGCCTGCATCTGGCGCGTGCGGCCTGACTCTCGCCCGGACTTCGCTCATGACCCTGCCCGCACAGGACGCCGCCGTGCTGTCCGCCCGATGGACCGAAGGCGTCCTGCTCAAGCGCGACGTGTTCTCGACTGTCGAGCGCGGGCGGTTCAGAACCGACTCCAGCAGCAAACAAGGCGAAGTCGACGCTGTGCTGCGCCGGCTCGATCAGGTGCCATGGTGGTCGTTCGGCCTCGCCTATCACCTTTTCAGCCGCGAGCGGCACGCATTGCTGTTGGCGCGCGATCTCAAGGTCGGACCCGAGTTGCTGTGGGCTGGGCGGCGAGCACTGGTGCGCAGCTTCATCGATGGCGTTGCGCTGCATCTCGCGCGGCCGGTCGGAGACGCCGCCTATTTTCGCTCCGCCAAGCTGGCGCTGCGCAAGCTGCACCGGCGCGGCATCTGTCACAACGATCTCGCCAAGGAACAGAACTGGCTGCGCGGTAGCGACGGCCACGCTTACGTGACGGATTTCCAGCTCGCAGTCTGCTTCAAAAAACGCAACAAGCTGTTTCGCATCGCGGCCTACGAAGATCTGCGCCACCTGCTGAAGCACAAGCGCACCTACGCGCCGGAAGCACTGACACCGAAAGAACACAAGATTTTAGCGCGCAAATCCGCCGTCGCCCGCATCTGGCTGATGACCGGCAAGCGCGTCTACAAGGCAATCACCCGTGGCATCTTCAACTTCACCGACCGCGAGGGTGGCGGACGACGGCTTGTCAACGACGCGCCATTGCTGCGTGAGGTGATGCTGCGCGACAAGGACGTGCGAGACGTCGCCATCGTCGCCTTCGCCGATCGCCGCACCGGCGTCGGCCTCTACGCTTTCGCGGAAACCAGTCGCAATGATATCGAAGATCGACTGAAGGCCGCACTCGCCGCCGCGAACGGACCCAAACCTCCGGAGCATTTGCAGGCGGTCGCGGCCCTGCCGCGCGATGCGTCGGGCAATGTCCGCGCCGAAATCCTGCAACTGGTAGCGATGAATCAGGTCGACCTGATCCCGCCGCTGCTGACGACCGACGCCGATCGCGCCCTGATGCGCGACATCCTCGACGCTCGCAAGAATCTGCGGGATCGGTTTAGTTTTTAAAGCAGGTATCGTACGGATAGAATCACCAACGGTCATGGCCGGGCTCGTCCCGGCCATCCACGTTTTTGACTTCGCGCGGACTGCAAGACGTGGATGCCCGGCACAAGGCCGGGCATGACGAAACGATAGCTCATCAGAATCCGACAAGATTCAAATCTGCCGCCCCGCCTTGGTCCAGTAAGGATCGCGGAGGCGGCGTTTAAAGATCTTGCCGGAGTCTTCGCGCGGCAGGTCGGCGTGAACTTCGATGTGCTTCGGCACCTTGTAGCCCGCGAGCGATTTCGCCAGTTCGGCACGGATGGCGCCGACGTCGAGCGTCACTCCGCTCGTCGGTTGCACCACCGCCATCAGCGCCTCGCCGAATTCATCGTCCGGAATCCCGAATACCGCGCAATCATGCACACCTGGCACCGCGAGCAGCACCGCCTCGATCTCGGCCGGATAGATGTTGACGCCGCCCGAAATCACCATGTCGCGTTTGCGGTCGGAGATGAAAACATAACCGTCCGCATCGATGTAACCGACATCGCCCGAGGTGATAAAGCCGGCGCGATCGATCTCGGTGCGTTTTTCCGGTTTGTTATGATACGTGAAGTCCGGATTGCCGGCGATGCGCGAATAGATTTCACCGATCTCGCCTTGCGGCAGTTCGCGGCCGTCCTCGCCGATAAAGCGCAGCTCCGCACCCGGCGAGATCTTGCCGACGGTGCCCGGTTTCTTCAGCGCATCTTCCGACGTTGCGAAAGTCACCGCGCCGGATTCCGTACTGCCGTAGAATTCGTAGATCACCGGCCCCCACCAGTCGATCATCGCGCGCTTGACGTCGGCCGGACACGGCGCGGCCGCGTGAATGATGTGTCGCAGCGACGACATATCGTACTTGTCGCGAATGCTCTGCGGCAGCTTCATCAGCCGGATGAACATGGTCGGCACCATGAAGATGGTGTCGATCTTCTCTCGCTCGATCACGCGAAGGAATTCCTCCGGGTCGAAGCGCGGCATCAGCACCAGCACGCCGCCGAGCTTGCCGGCGCGCAACCCGAACGAATTCGGCGCCGAATGATACAGCGGTCCCGGGCACAGCGCGCGAGCATTCGGCTTCAGACCGTAGATCATCGCACGCATCCGTTCGGCGGATGCGGCCTGCTCGGGCGTCGGTGCAAAGCGCTTGACGCCCTTGGGATGACCGGTGGTGCCGGAGGTGTAGATCATGTTCTGCGGCTGCGGCAGCGCCGGACCGTCGTAAGGCGATTGCTGCGCGAGCCACTTCTCAAAGTCGATCGCGCTGGATAGGACATCGAGGCTCGCGGGATCGATGGTGTAGCTGGTGCGGATCTCCGGCGGCGTCGACGCGCTCAGAACCGTCACGCCTGACGGCACATACCCCGCGAGAGGATGCAGCAGGTCGGCGTGGCCGATCAGCACTTGCGTCCCGGTGTCGCCGAGAATGTAGGCAACTTCATCCGGCTTGAAGTGCCAGTTGATCGGTACAGCGTAGGCGCCCAGCATCATCGTCGCGTAAGCCGCTTCGATGAAAGCGATGTCGTTGCGCATCAGGATACAAACGCAGTCGCCCGGCTTGATGCCGAGCTTCTGTAAGCCGCCGGCAATCCGCGCCGCACGCGCTGCGACATCCGCATGGTCGCGCCGCCGCTCACCGCTGACGATGCCATGGAAGAGAGAAGATGCTGAGGTCATTTTGTTCTTTGCAAATCCGGAAACGTTAGCTGACCGTCATCACCGGGCTCGTCCCGATGATCCACGTCCTGCTTACTACGGATGCGAAGACGTGGATGGCCGGAACAAGTCCGGCCATGACGCAACGAGTCGTTATCAGTCGATAAAGTTCGGCGCGCGCTTCTCGATGTTAGCGCGGACCGCTTCGGTCTGATTAGGCGTCCCCATTAACGCCTGCTGTTCATAGGACTCCGCGAGCAGCGCCTTACCCGGATCGGACCCGAGGTTGTTGAGTAGCCGCTTCGCCGCGCGGATCGCGCTCGGGCTCTTGCCAGCTATCTCGCGCGCCGCCGTCATCGCCTCCTTGTACGGATCGTCGCAAACCCGTGTCGCGAGGCCGTAGTCCCGCGCCTCCTTGCCGGAGAAGATGCGGCCGGTAAATGTCAGGTCGCGCAGAATATCGTCGCGAACCAGTTGCGCCAGAATGGGCGTTCCCGCCATGTCCGGCACCAGTCCCCATTTGATCTCGAGAATGGAGAGCTTGGTGTCCGGCGCGATGAAACGCATGTCGGCGCCCAGCATTAGCTGAAAACCGCCGCCGAGCGCAACGCCGTGCACAGCGGCGATCACCGGCACCGGCAGTTCACGCCAGCCCCACACCGCATATTGCGGATCGTTGACGACGCCGCGGGTGCGCGGAACCAGGCTGCCAAGGCGACCAGAACCCTTGCCCTCTTTCATGGTCTCGAAACGGGAGGTGTCGAGGCCGGCACAAAACGCCCGCCCCTCGCCCGACAACACCACGGCGCGCAATCCCTTTTCGGTCTTGAGACGGTCGCAGGTCGCGGTCAGTGCATCGAACATGGCGAAGTCGAGCGCATTCATCTTGTCTGCCCGCACCAGCCGGACGTCGGCAACGCCGTCCTTGATCGAGACAGAGACCCGGTCTTCCATGGAATGGTTCTCCCAAAAAATCTTCGTTTCGCGCTTTACAGAAAGGCTTGGGCAGGTTTTAGTCAACCAACTAATTAACATCCCTCATATTTCAGAACGGTGCGTCATGTTCAGCCCGCAGCTTCTCGCCAATCGACGCATTCTGGTCACCGGTGGAGGCACCGGTCTCGGCAAGGCCATGGCCGCCCGCTTCCTCAGCCTTGGCGCCGAGGTCCACATCTGCGGCCGCCGCAAAAGCGTTTGCGACGACACCGCGACCGAACTGATGGACACCCACGGCGGCCGCGTGATGACCCACGCGGTCGACATTCGCGACGCCGGCGCGGTCGATCACATGATCGAAACTATTTTCGCGGAAGGCCCCCTCACCGATCTCATCAACAACGCTGCCGGCAACTTTATTTCCCGCACCGAGGAACTGTCGCCGCGCGGCTTCGATGCCGTCGCCAACATCGTGATGCGCGGCACGTTCTACGTAACGCACGCGGTCGGGCGGCGCTGGATCGCTAACAAGCTTCCGGGCAACGTCGTCTCCGTCACCGTGACGTGGGTGCGCAACGGCAGCCCCTATGTCGTGCCATCGGCGATGAGCAAATCGGCGATCCACGCAATGACGATGTCGCTCGCCACCGAGTGGGGCCACTACGGCATCCGTCTCAACACCATCGCACCGGGCGAAATTCCGACCGAGGGCATGAGCAAGCGGATCAAGCCGGGCGACGAAGCCGGTGCGCGCACCAAGGCGATGAACCCGATGGGCCGGGTCGGCCGCATGGAGGAATTGCAGAACCTTGCGGTGTTCCTGATTTCCGGCGGCTGCGATTGGATCAACGGCGAAACTATCGCCATGGACGGCGGCCAGGCGCTCGCCATGGGCGGCAACTTCTATCAGTTGCGCGACTGGTCGGACGCCGACTGGCAGCAGGCGCGCGAGTCGATCATGGCGCAGAACGAAAAAGACCGCGCAGCGCGAAGCCGGGTCTGATCGCGGAGCCGGTCATCGGAGCGCGGAAACACCGCCGGTCCTTCCGTACCGTCGGCGAGGAATTCAAGATTGATGGCGTCACTTGCACCCCTGCTTGACGCCCGAACTGTTACATCCGTCAAGGCCTCGCTGCGCCGAAGACGCACACCGATGTCCATCTTGTGTTCGGCTTTCAACAAAGCCACTATCGCCAAAAAAATATCACAAGCAAAAGCACACCGAGGGGAAACATGACGGCAGTCGACAGCGCCACTACGCTCACTGAAGTTGTTAACGCGCAGGCTGCCCTGCGCGGCGACGACATCGTTTTCGAGTTCGAGGATCGTTTGACGTCGTTCGCGCAACTCGACGTTCACACCAACCAGATCGCAAACGGCCTCATTGCGCTCGGCGTCAGACCCAACGAGCGCGTCGCCTATCTGGGCAAGAACAGCGATATCTTTTTCGAATTGCTGCTCGGGGCGATGAAAGCCAACGCGGTGATGGCGCCGGTGAACTGGCGGCTCGCGGGTCCGGAAGTCGCCTACATCGTCGAGGACTGCAAGGCTGCCGTCCTGTTCGTCGGGCCGGAATTCATCGATCAGGTTCGCGGCATCAAGGCGCAAATTCCCAGTGTGCGCCACATCATGACAACCGAAGGCGGCGCGCCGGAATGGATCGACGTGCCGGCGTGGCGAGACCGCCAGAGCAAGGACAAGCCGCCGATCACGGTCACCTCCAAAGACGTCGCGATCCAACTCTATACCTCCGGAACCACCGGCCGCCCGAAGGGCGCGATGCTATCGCACGCCAACTTCCTGGCGCTGGTGCGCGCCGGGCAGGACAACAAACCTGAATGGAACAAATGGTCGCAGGACGACGTCTCGCTGGTGGCGATGCCGGTGTTCCATATCGGCGGTTCAGGCTGGGGAACGCTCGGGGTCTATCACGGTGCCAAGGGGGTGATCGCGCGGGAATTCGATCCGACCAAGGTTCTCGACTTCTTCGAGCACTCGAAAATCACCAAGCTGTTCATGGTGCCTGCCGCGATGCAATTCGTGGTGCGGCAGCCGCGCGCGAAGACCGTCGATTTCTCTCGGCTGCGCTACATGCTCTACGGCGCCTCGCCGATTCCCGCCGCGTTGCTGAAGGAATGCATCAAGATCTTCAAATGCGGCTTCGTGCAGATGTACGGCATGACGGAAACCACCGGAACGATCGTCGCGCTGGCCCCCGAGGACCACATCGAGGGATCGGAGCGCATGCGCTCCGCCGGAAAAGCGCTGCCCGGCGTCGAGATCGCCATTCTCGACCCGGACGGCAATGCGCTGCCCGCTCGACAGGTCGGGGAAATCGCGACCCGCTCCGGCTCAAACATGGTGGGCTACTGGAATCTTCCGGAAGCAACCGCGCAGACCATCGGCAAGGATGGTTGGCTGCGCACCGGCGACGCCGGCTACATGGATGAAGACGGTTTCATCTACATCCACGATCGCATCAAGGACATGATCATCTCAGGCGCGGAAAACATCTATCCCGCCGAAGTCGAGAGCGCGATCTGCGACCATCCCGACGTTGCCGAGGCAGCCGTCGTCGGTATTCCCGACGACAAGTGGGGCGAGGCCGTGAAGGCAATCGTCGTGATGAAGCCGGGCAAGACGGCAACCGCGACCGACATCATCAACTTTACCCGCGCGAAAATCGCGGGCTACAAAACGCCGAAGACCGTGGATTTCATTCCCGCGTTGCCCCGCAATCCGTCGGGCAAAATTCTGCGGCGTGAATTGCGCGCGCCGTTCTGGGCCGGCAAGGACCGTCAGGTGAACTGACACTCCTCACCGTGCCGCTCACAATATAAAGAGCCGGCCGCGCAGATCGCCTGCGCGGCCGGCTTGCTGTCAACTCACACTCAGTGCTTGTTGGCGCCCATGTAGCCAAACAGGAATCCGGCAACCTTGCGCATCTGGATTTCCTCGCTGCCTTCGGTGATGCGATAGCGGCGGTGATGGCGGTAGATATGCTCGAACGGCTTGTGGCGCGAATAGCCGATGCCGCCGTGTACTTGAATGGCGCGATCCGCCGCCTGCCCGCATAGCCGGTTCGCCCAGTAGTTGCACATCGACACCTTGTCCGACAGCGTGTGCTCGACTTGAGCTTGCGTCATCTGATCCATCTCCCACGCGGTCTTGCGGATCAGGAGCCGCAGCATCTCCGCCTGGGTCGCCAGTTCGACCAGCGGAAACTGGATTGCCTGATTGCGCGCCAGTTCCTCACCGAAGGGTTTGCGCTCGCGTGCATATTTCACGCTCTCGTTGATGCAGAACACCGCCGCGCCGAGCGAGCTCGCCGCCTGACGGATGCGGTTTTCATGCACAAAGCATTGCGCCAGCGACAGCCCGCGCCCGACCTCGCCGAACAACGCATCATCCGGCACGAACACATCGGTAAAGCTGACGCGCGGATGGTCGGTCGGCATGTTGAAGGTCCACAAATATTCCTCGACCTTCACGCCTTTGGCATCCGCCGGCACCAGGAAGCAGGTGATACCCCGCGCGTCGCCATCGTTGCCAGAGGTGCGGGCGAACAGCGCGCAATGCGTCGCAACGTGCATCCCGGTCGTCCACATCTTTTCGCCGTTGATGATCCAGCCGGACTTGCCATCGCGCGTCCCCTGCACCGCGCGAGTTTCCATATGCGTCGCATCGGAGCCATGATCGGGTTCGGTCAGCCCGAAGGTGATGCGGTATTTGCCAGTGATCGATCCCTCGATCATCGCCTTCTGATCGTCGCGGCCGTAAAGGTCCAGCATCTTCACGATCGGAAAATTGCCGACGATGGAATGCTCGTTCTGCAGATCGTTATGCAGACCAAGTCCCTGCGAGGCGAAATGTTCGCGGATCACGGCCATCCAGAGATTGGAGCCATCCTTGCCGCCGTAGCGTTTCGGAATCGCGAAGCGCAGATGGCCGGCTTCGTCCGCCTTGTTCTTGGCCTTGCGCAACAGCGCTTCCCATTCGTGGCGCGGCAGGCCGCCGTTTTCGAAATCGGTGCGCGCCCATTCGCGGCGATGATCAAAGAAGCGGATGTTGTCGTCCTGCGCCTCCAGCGGCTTGATCGTGTCCGCGATGAAACGATCGAGCTCCGCGAGGTAAGCGACGAGGTCTGCAGGCAGGGCAAAATCCAAGGTATCTCTCCCACACAACAATGTTGCTTTTAATGGGACTTAAGGTGACCTGCACAGGGGAAGTCAAGCAGGCGATTCAAGTTGCGAAGGCAGAGAGGCCATGCGTATCTGAACGCCAGCCGCGACGTTCGCCGCTTGGCATATTTCGTCCAACGAAAAGACCGCAAGGAGGCACCATGGATCTGAAATTCTCGAAAGTCGACCGCAAGGGCCCGGTGACCATTGTGACGCTGTCGCGGCCCGAAGTTTACAACGCGCTGCACACCGACGCGCATTTCGAACTCAATCGCGTCTTCAACGATTTTGCCACCGACCCGGAACAATGGGTGGCCATCGTCACCGGCGCCGGCGACAAGGCGTTCTGCGCCGGCAACGACCTGAAATGGCAGGCCGCCGGCGGCAAGCGCGGCTGGGACACCGGCGGGTTCGCAGGCCTCACCTCGCGCTTTGATTGCGACAAGCCGATCATCGCCGCCGTCAACGGCGTGGCGATGGGCGGCGGATTCGAAATCGCACTGGCCTGCGATCTCATTATCGCATCGGAGAACGCGAAGTTCGCGCTGCCCGAGCCGCATGTCGGTCTCGCCGCCCTCGCCGGTGGCTTGCATCGGCTGCCGCGCCAGATCGGCCTCAAGCGCGCGATGGGCATGATTCTCACCGCGCGCCACGTCTCCGCGCGCGAAGGCTTCGAACTCGGTTTCGTCAATGAGGTGGTGCCGCAAGGCGAAGCGCTGGCGGCGGCGGAACGCTGGGCCGAAACGATCTGCAAGAACAGCCCGATGTCGATCCGCGCGTCCAAGCAGACCATTTCGCGCGGGCTCGCGGTGTCGCTCGAACAGGCCATCAACGAACAACGGGAATATCCCGCGGTGAAGGCGATGGTGGCGTCGCAGGACTATATCGAAGGGCCGAAAGCATTCTCCGAAAAGCGCCCGCCGAAGTGGGTCGGGAAGTAACGTATCAACGAACCGCAACCGCGGCGAAATCGTTATGCCCGCGCCTGTCGCGGGCATCCACGCTCCAAAATATTGCGGATTCAGAGACGTGGATGGCCGGGACAAGCCCGGCCATGACAGAAGTTGACATTTTGCTTCAAATACGACGGAAGACGACTCATAACGATCAGGAATTTTCCTTCCGCTCCAGTTCACGCCGATAACTCGCGTAATTCGGCTGATCGACGGCGAGCTTGTCCATCGTGGTCTGCCACAAGTGATCGGCGAGACCCGGCGTGCGCAGATCCACCGCACCGGTAGCGATCGAATCCGCCAGCTTCCGGTTGAGATCGAGAAGTGATCCGTCTTCCCCGAGCAACTTGACCAGGTGCTTCAGTTCCTCGCCAGCGCGCGGCTCCGATAACTCCAACTGGCGCACCACCAGATCGATCGCATTTGTCGCCACGCGCAGCTTGAACGCGGCGGCACCTGAGATTTTCGGTGCGATATCCTTGCGAAGGAATTCAGCGACGGCATTGAGCAGTTCGGTCGGTGTCGGCTCGTCCTGCATCGTCAACCTCCTCTTGCGCGCGGTGCGAGCAAGCGCAGCAGATCGATCTCAGTTTCCGAAGCCCGCCGCCCGATCATCGCACGCTCCATCGAGTGATCAGGCCCGGCGCGGAAACGCTGCATCATGCCACAACACATCACGCCCCAGCGCAGCGTGCCCATCACTTCCCAATATTTGACGCGCGCAGCATCGACGCGGCCGCCCGCTGCCTCATAGCCGGCGAACATTTCTTCGCGCGAACCGAAACCGCCGACCGGCTTGTCGATTGCACCGAACCGCCACGAGTTGACGCAAATCCAGCCGAGGTCCTCCATCGGATCGCCGAAGTGCGCCAACTCCCAATCCAGCACAGCGCGGATACCGTCCTCGCCGATGATCAGATTGCCGTTACGAAAATCGCCATGCACCAACGTTTCGTGCCGGGCCGGTCCGGGATCGTTATCGGCAAGCCAGCGCAGCGCCAGGTCGAACACCGGACGCGGCCAATCGAAGCTGCGATAGTCGCGGGTGAGCTCGGCGATTTCCGTCGCGGGAGTCATGCGGCGAAGTTGTGGCAACGTGGCGCGGTCGAGGCCATGAAGTCCGCGCAGCACCTCCCCCACCTGCCGTGCCAGTTTCGGCCGCACGGCGGCGAAGGCATCGTCGCGGAGAATCTTGCGCGCGATGGTTTCGCCGGCGATGCGCCCCATGATGAAACCGGTACCGAGGCCATCCGTGGCCTCGAGCACATGCATGACCGGTGGCGACGGAATGCCCCCTGCATAGGCACGCTGCATCAGCACCGCCTCCGCGTCGAGGCCGGCCGCACGTTCGGGCGCCGCGCCATAGCCCGACGGCGCACGTCGCAGGATTGCGCCGATGTCGCCATTGGGATGCACGATATCGAACGACCACGTCTCCTGGCTCGCGCCGCCGGAGAGACGCGCCGCGTTGGCGATGCCGGTTGCGCCCGCGCACCAGCGCGTGACGCAACGGGCGAGATCGGCTTCGAAGCTCTCGCTCAAAGGCTACTTGCCCTTGAACTTGGCGGGACGCTTTTCGAGAAACGCGGTAACGCCTTCCTTGAAGTCTTCGGTCGCGCCGGCGAGCCGCTGCAACTGGAATTCGAGATTGAGTTGTTCTTCGTAGGAGTTCTCCTCGCTGTCCCAGTACAGCCGGCGAATACCGGCGAGCGCGACGGTCGGACCGTTGGCGAGATCGTGCGCGAGCTTCATCGCCTCGTCTTTCAACGCGGCGTCATCGTACACACGATTGATCAGGCCCCATTCCAAAGCCTTCTCGGCCGGGAGCTTCTCGCCCATCAATGATAGTTCGACCGAACGCGCCTTGCCGATCAGGCGTGGCAGTAGCCAGGTCGAGCCGCAATCCGGCACCAGCCCGATACGGCGGAACGCCTGTAGGAAATAGGACGAGCGCGCGCACAGGATCATGTCGCCCATCAGCGCGAAACTCATGCCCGCGCCCGCCGCCGGACCGTTAACGGCGGTGACGATCGGGCAATGCAGATTGCGCAGCCGCCGCAGGAAGGGATGGAACGCTGTCTCCAGCGTGCCGCCGGCATTACGCTTGCTGCCCGGTTGGGCGTTGTTGCGTCCCTGCAAATTCGCGCCGGTACAGAATGCGCGGCCGGCCCCGGTGATGACCAGGCAGCGCACCTCGTCACGACGATCCTCAATGGTATCGAGCGCTTCGGCCAATCCGCCCAGCATGTCGACGGACACCGCGTTCATCACCTCCTGATGATCGAGTGTGAGAACCGCCACCGAGCCGTCGAAGTCGAGCGTTACGTGTTTGAACTGCATGGTTTCCTCATCAAGCGCGACCGGCTTCCGGCACGCCGCCGGAGCCTCGCAAACTTCGGATTGAAAGTCGGGCGACATATTTGATTTTTAATCCGCGGTTGTCCATGGTCGCTTTTGGAAGGGCCGCTTCCACGAAAGCGGGCCGCAGCATCACAACGCAAGACAGGCAGGAAACCTCAATGTCGATTTTCGATCTCAGCGGTCGCGTCGCGGTCATCACCGGCGGAAACGGCGGCATCGGCCTTGGCATCGCGCAGGCGCTAGCCACCGCCGGCTGCAACGTATCGATCTGGGGCCGCAACGCCGACAAGAACAAGAGCGCCGCCGCCAGCATGGCGGGCGCCAAGGGCGAAGTCGATACCCAGATCTGCGACGTCACCAGCGCCGCGTCGGTCAAGGCCGCGATGGATTCCACCTTGCGGAAATTCGGCCGCGTCGACGGCTGCTTCGCCAATGCCGGCATCGGCGGCGGCGGGCGTCACGCCTTCATCGACCGTACCGAGGAGCAGTGGCGCAACATGTTCGCTACCAATCTCGACGGCGTCTTCCACGCCTTCCAGGCCGCCGCGCGGCACATGACCGAACGCGCGGCGAGCGGAGATGCCTTCGGCCGGCTCGTCGCTACATCGAGCCTCGCCTCGCTATTCGGCACCGCACGCAACGAGCACTATGCCGCGACCAAGGCCGCCATCAATGCGCTGGTGCGGGCGCTCGCGGTCGAACAGGCGCGCTACGGCATCACCGCCAACGCCATCCTACCGGGCTGGATCAAGAGCGACATGACAGCCGGCATCATGGCTAACGAGAAGTTCGTCGCCAACGTCATGCCGCGCATTCCGATGCGGCGCTTCGGCGAGCCGTCGGATTTCGGCGGCATCGCGGTCTATCTGATGAGCAAGGCGTCGTCGTATCACACTGCGGACTGCTTCGTGATCGATGGCGGCTATACCGCCTTCTAGCTCAATCGTGATGCGGCGGCGGATAAACCGCCGCTGTCGGTCCTTGTCATAATAGTGTAGCAATTGACGGAGTCGTTTCCGTAACTTGCTACCGCCCGATGATATTGACCGCGATAGGTTTGGCCGCCGCCGGCGTTCTGTGGAACGCAGAGCGCTCGTTCGAGCATCTCCGACTTGCGGGCGCCGCCTTCTGCTTCTGCATCGCGGCACTACTGCTGGCCGTCGGCGATCCTGAGCGCGCTACTGTTTTAGCGCTGGTCATCGTGGCCGCCGTTCATGGCGCCTCCGCACTGAAGTACGCTCATAGCGGCCTGAAGCTGACGATGACCGACCTGCCGCTGTTGCTGGCCGGCACGGTGCCGTTCTTCTTCGTGCAGTACCCGCTGGCGGTGACGGCCGCGCTGACCGGGCTGTTCGGGCTGATTGCCGTCACCGTCATCGCGCTGTTGTACCTGCCCGGCACGCCGATCCCCCTCGCCGCGCAGATGGCGTTCCTCGGCCTCGCCGCGCTCGGCCTGGCGCTGGCGTATCGATCGAGCGGCGGAGCCACGGCGCTGCAACGGATATCGGCACAACCGCGCTGTTTTTTCTCGACCTTCGTCGCATCGTTGCTCGATCCGCGCTCGTGGCGCCAGTTCGGCGGGTTTGTGTTGAGCGACATCGCCGACGACCCGTTGCCGCTGTTGCCCGCGACACCCGCGAAGCGGCCGACTTACCCCGACATCATCGTGATCCAGCATGAATCGATTTTTGATCCGAGGCTCTATGGATTGCCGGTCGGGCCGCTGCTCACCGATTTCCTGACGCCGCCGCAGGGGCTTCACGGTCGCCTCAACGTCGACATTTTCGGCGGCGGATCGTGGCAGTCGGAATTCAGCCTGCTCACCGGCCTATCCAGCGCCAGCTTCGGCTCCAATGGCTATTTTCTTTTCGAGCGCGGCGCCGGATGCTTTCATCACAGCCTCCCAAAGACGCTCGCGACGCTCGGCTACACGACAACTCTGACATCGAGCTGCCGGCGCGGCTTCCTCAACTACGATAATTTCTACCGCGAAATCGGAATGCGCGAGCGGATTTTCACCGACGATCTTCCCGCGCCATTCGACGTCGATAAATTCGAGGCAACGAATTCCGACAGTGCGTTTTTGCAAGCCGCGCTCGACCTTCATGCGGACGCTATCGACAAGGGATCCGGTCCGCGCTTTCTCTATATGCTGACCAATTACAATCATGGTCCGCACAGCCGCCGCCTGGTCGCCGCCGGACAATTCGAGAGGCAACGCGCTTTCGCGATGGCCAGCCTGCCGGATGCGACTTATGCCGAATATTATGCGCGTCTGGTCGAGACGGCTGATACCTGGCGCAAGCTGAAAGCCGATCTTGTCGCGCGCTTCCCGGATCGCCCGATGCTGGTGATTCATTACGGCGATCATCAGCCGGTGATGACGCGGCGCATTCAATCCCGGTTGCAACTTGTATCCGACGCACGGCGGCAATTTCAAACATTCTATGCGATTGAAATGCTCAACGATCCTACCGCCTCGACGGCTACGGGCCGCGGGCCAGATCTCGATATCGCGTTTCTCGGCACCGTTGCGCTTCAACACGCCGGGCTGCCGCTCGATCCGATCTTCGCGACCCGCGCCAGTCTACGAGAGCAATGCGGGGAGACCTATTTCGCATCGACATCCGAGCGCAAGCGCCGCTTCCATCGCACGCTGGTCGATCTCGGCCTGATCGACATCGGTCAGCCGGCGCGCGGTCAGTGATCCTCGTCGTTCCGCGACAGCAGCCGCGCGAACAACGCGACGAGTTCGGCCTGCCGCCGCACGCCGGTCTTGGCGAAGATGCGTTTGAGATGGAAACGCGCCGTCTCCTTGGCGACGTTGAGATCGTCCGCGATCGCCTCCAGCACCTCGCCGCACGCTAGCCGCGCCGCCAATCGCGCCTCGGCAACCGTTAACCCGAAGACATCGCGCAACGCGGCTTCCGGCGGACGCCGCCGCTCCTCCGGATCGACCAGCACGATGAACGCACGCCCGACCGCGAACGGATTGGCGCCAAGATCAGACAGCCTCAAGGGATAGGCCATCAACGGCAATCGCGCCTCGCGGGGTAATGCGACCGGCGGCAACAACGCCGGGCTCTCGGGATTTCGCACCAGCCGGGACAAAGCGGAATCGAGCCTGGCCGTCGCCTTGGCATCTTTAGCGATCAGTCGCCGCGCGACGATGCGAACGTCGCCTCGCAACAGCCGCTCTGCGCGCGGGTTGGCGCGGATCACCTCGCCCTGCTTGTCGATAATCAGCGCGGCCGAGCCTGACAGTTCGAACGCATCGAGCGCGGCCTTTACGGTGGCGAATCCCAACGCACTTGAAACCGCGGCCGCAGATGACATGCTGTTCGACAACGCGGTGAGCCGTTGCTTTTCCTCCGTCGAGAAATGGCCCTGCGCCGGGCTACGCTGAAGCGAAAGACACCACAGGTTGTCTCCATGAGCGATCCTGATTCCGGCAAATCCGGAAAGCTTCAACGGCCTAAGAAATTCTTGAAAATAAGGAAGCTGCTTGATCGTATCCAAGCTGAAGATGTCGAAATCATCGACAACGGCCTGACGCTGCAACAACGGAATCCCGCGAAACCGAGCATCCCGACCGTCCCAGCCGTCGCGCATATAGACATGAGTGCTCTCCTGCATACTGTCGGTAAGAAGAGCGGTGGGAAACTGTACGCCGGTAAGACTGAATAGCAGCGTGCCGTGGCTTCCGGTTTCCCTGACAACCGTGTCCAGCGCATCTTTCCACGCCGACACATCGGTGGCGGCTCGCGAAAATCCTTGCTCGATGGCGTTCAAATTCCAGCTTGCCATGGCAGCCGACCTGCAAAAATCAGAGAGCCTGATTGAATATTATTCCCGCATCAAGCAATGATCGCAAACAATTCCGCACGTTCCGTCATCGGAACCGACCGTTCGACGATCTTAAGGTTACAATCCGCAGTCATCAGGAATCCCATACCTCCATGTCCCATTCTCCCTCCCTTGCCCCGGATCGCATTCCCGTCATCGTCGGTGTCGGCGAATTCTCGGATCATCCCGCCGAACTCACCGCCGGGCTGGAACCGATCGACCTCATGGTCAAAGCGCTTCGGCTCGCCGAACAGGATAGCGGCGGCAAACTGCTGGCGGAGGTGCAGTCGCTCGACATCATCAACTTTCTGAGCTGGCGCTATCACGATCCGGCCGCGCTGCTCTGCGAACGTCTCGGCATTGCGCCGGCGCACGCCTATTACGGACCGGTCGGCGGCGAAAGCCCGATCCGCTACATTCACGAAGCGGCCAAGCGGATCGCGCGTGGCGAATGCAGCGTCGCGGCCATCTGCGGCGGCGAAGCGCAAAGTACGGTGACGAAGGCGGAGCGCGCCGGCGTCTCGCTGCCATGGACGCCGTTCGCACACGACGCGCCGGTGCCGTTGCGCGGCGCCAGTTTCCAAAAGCCGATGGCGACCACGCTTGGCGTCGCAAAGCCGGTGACGGTCTATCCGATCTACGAGGCAGCCTCGGCCGCGCATTGGGGGCAGACGCCGCGCGAGGCTCTGGCGGAATCCGGCCATCTGTGGTCGGTCTATTCCAGCGTCGCGTCGCAAAATCCCAACGCCTGGCTGAAGCGCGCGGTGCCGGCCGAGGAGATCGTCACGCCGACGTCGGACAATCGCCTGATCGCATGGCCCTACACCAAGCTGATGGTGGCCAATCCGTCCGTCAATCAAAGCGCCGCGATCCTCGTGACCAGTCTTGCCAAGGCACGCGAGGCCGGGATCGCCGACGACAAAATGATCCACATCTGGGGTGGCGCATCGGCGGAGGAGCCGCGCGATTATCTTGAGCGCGACCAGTTCCACCAGAGCCATGCGCAGAATGCCGTGCTCGGATCGGTGATGGACATGGTCGAAGGCGACGGGACCGCATTCGACGCCATCGAACTTTATAGCTGCTTCCCGACAGTGCCGAAGATGGCGCGGCGCACGCTGAAACTCGGCCCCGACGTGCAGCCGACCGTCACCGGCGGCCTCACCTTCTTCGGCGCGCCGCTCAACGCTTACATGGCCCACGCCGCCTGCGCCATGGTGCGCAAGCTGCGCAGCGGCGGCAAGCTCGGGCTGCTCTATGGCCAGGGCGGCTTCGTCACCAAGCACCACGGGCTGATCCTGTCGCCACAAGCGCCGCGCGCCGCGCTGGCGCAGGAGACCAGTGTGCAAGCGGAGGCAGATCGTAACCGCCAGCCGGCTCCGCCATTCGTCACCGAGGCCAGCGGCACCGGCAAGCTGGAGAGCTTCACCGTGATCTACGGCCGCGGCGGCGCTGCCGAGCATGGCGTCGTCATGCTGCGCACCGATGAGAACGCCCGTACCCTTGCCCGCATCCCGGCCAGCGACACGCAGACGCTGACGCATCTCACCAACCTCGACCGTAGCCCGGTGGGAGGCTTGGGAAGCATTTCCACCGCAGCCGACGGCATTCTGGAGTGGCGGCCCTCATAACCAGCCAGATCGGCCATCGCGTCACCGCGTCAACTAAGCACTGGCATTTTGGCACATGAAGGAGGATAACTTTCCTTCATCTGTGCAGAAATACGAGTGCGGAACGCGAGTACGCGGATGGACTGGGACAATATCCGGGTGTTTCTGAGCGTGGCGCGCGCCGGGCAATTCCTTGCCGCCGCGCGGCAGCTCAAGATCGACCACGGCACCGTCAGTCGCAAAATCGGCGCGCTGGAGAAATCGCTGGGCGTGCGGTTGTTCGACCGCCAGACCACCGGCTGCGTGCTGACCTCGGCGGGTGACCGCCTCTACGCCGCCGCCGAGGAGGTCGAGGCGCAATTGCTGCGCGCACAAGGCGACCTCTCGCAGTCCGATGTCGAGCTCTCCGGCACCGTACGGGTCGCAGCACCGGACGGCTTCACCGCGCTGTTCCTGTGTTCGCGGCTCGGCAAGCTGAAGCGGAAATATCCGTCGCTGACGATCCAGATGGTGCCAATGTCGCGCACCTTCTCGCTCTCCAAACGCGAGGCGGATATCGCGATTACGATCTCACGGCCAGAGGAAGGCCGCCTCACCGTCCGCAAACTCACCGACTATTCGCTGCATTTCTACGCGGCGAAAAATTATCTCGCCGAGCATGGCACACCACAGACCGTCGCCGATCTCGAACGGCACTGCCTGATCACCTACGTGCAGGACCTGGTGTTCGCCGACCAGCTTCACTTCATGCCGGAACTGTACGGGCCGAATTATAGCCGGCTGGAATGCTCGGGTGCGGTGGGTCAGCTCGAGACCGTGCGCGGCGGCGCCGGCATCGGTATCCTGCACGACTACGCCGCCCATCCCGACCCGCATCTACAGATCGTGTTGCCGGATGCCAGCTTTCAGCGCAGCTACTGGATCATCACCCACGTCGACATGCGCCAGTTGAGCCGGGTGCGCGCCGTCTCCGATTTCATCTTCGCGGAAGTCGGCGCGCAGCGCTCGATCTTTTTGCTCTAAAGGATGATGAATTGAGATTGGACCGTCATTGCGAGGAAGCGAAGCAATCCAGAAAGCCAAAGAGCAAGGACTGGATTGCTTCGGAGCTCACGCTCCTCGCAAAGACGAAATGAGCAATCAAACCTGAATTGATCTCGCTTTAACGCAACCAGACGCCGTCAGCTCTTTTCGTCCTGCGTGCGCGATGCCGTGGCCGGCTTGCGCTCCTTGTCCTGACCGGCAACGCGGACCTTGTCGCCGTCGACGATGCCGTCCGGCGGCGCAACCACCACGCGGTCGTTCGCCGCCAGCCCCGACGCCAGTTCGATGTTCTTGCCGAGATCGCGCGCGATCACCACCGGCTTGAACACGATGCGATCCTCGGCATTCACGGTGGCAACGCGCAGGCCCTGGTGATTGAAGATCAGCGCACTCGCCGGGATATGCAGCGGCGCGGTGCCGCGATCGAGGTTCATCCGCACATTGGCGTAGCTGCCCGGCATCAACTGGCCGGTCGGATTATCGAGCGCGAGCTGCATCCGCGTGGTGCCCGTCGAGGCATCAACCGACTGCGACGACGTTTCCACGACCGCCGGGAACGTGCGGTCGGCATAGCCCGGCATGGTGATGTCCGCCTTCGCGCCCATCTTGATCATCGGCACGTAGCTTTGCGGCACGTCGACATAGACGCGCAGCTTCTTGATGTCGGAGACCACGAACATCGCCGGGCCGGTGGACGCGCCGGCATTGATCAACGCGCCGACGTCGGTGTTGCGCGCCGTCACCACGCCGTCGAACGGCGCGACGATCTTCTTGAATCCCGTCAGCGCTTCGAGGCGGTTCACGTTCGCCTCCCCGGATTTTACCGCAGCGCGCTTGTTGGCGAGATCGGCGGTGCGCTCGTCGATCTCCTGCTTCGAGACGAAGTTCGACGACAGCAGCGTCTTGCGTCGTTCCAGCGTCGCCGCCGACAATTCCGCACTGGCCTGCTGGCTGGCAAGATCGGCGCGCGCCTGAATCAGTTGCTGATCGAGGTCGGGCGCTTCGATGTCGGCCAGCAACTGTCCGGCCTTCACTTTGGCGCCGATATCCACATACCAGCCTTTCACATAGCCCGAGACCCGCGCATAGATTGGCGCGCGGGAATAGGCTTCCAACCGACCGGGAAGCTCGAGCGTCGGATTGAGCGCGGTCGAACTCGGCGCGATCACCGCAACCGTCGGAACCGCCTGTTCGTCGGTCCAGGTTCGCAGGTCGGCGTTGCTTTTCTCGCGAGACATGATGCCGGTGGTGACAGCGAATGCCGCCACGCACGCCACAACAATGCCGATCACGCCGAGCTTGCGCGGCGCGACTTTCGCCTCTCCCTGTATGGCGTCGTGTTCAGTGGGCATACGCCATCTCCGAAGTGCGCGGTGCCGCTGCCGGCTGTCGCTTATGAACCATGCTGAAAACCACCGGTACGAATATCAATGTTGCAAACGTCGCGAAAATCAGACCGCCGATGACGGCGCGGCCGAGCGGCGCGTTCTGCTCGCCGCCTTCGCCGAGGCTCAACGCCATCGGCGCCATGCCGATGATCATGGCAAGCGCTGTCATCAGTACCGGACGGAAGCGGACGAAGCCGGCTTCCAGCGCTGCCTTCACCGGATCGCCGGTCGCCTCATAGACCTCGCGCGCGAAACTGATCACCAGCACGCTGTTCGCGGTCGCCACACCCATGCACATGATGGCACCGGTCAAGGCCGGCACCGATAATGTGGTGTGGGTGACGAACAACATCCAGATGATGCCCGCAAGCGCGGCCGGCAGCGCCATGATGATGACGAACGGGTCCGACCACGACTGGAAGTTGACGACGATCAACAGATAGATCAGCACGATGGCACCGAGCAGCCCGAACAGAAGGCCGGAAAACGCCTTGTTCATGGTGTCGACCTGGCCCAGCAGCGCCACCGAGCTGCCGCGCGGTAGATCCTTCGCGGTTTCGGCGATCAGCTTGTGAATGTCGGCGGCAACCGCACCGAGATCGCGTCCCTGCGTGGTAGCGTAAATCTGCACCATTGATTGAATGTCGTACTCCGACACCACGGCACTGGAGGCGGATCGCTTGATGTCGGCGATGCCGCCGAGCAGACGCGGAGCGGCTGTTCCGGTGCCCGCCGTAATCGGCAACGTCTCCAGCTTGTTGAGCGAATCGATCTGATACTGCGGCGTCTGCATCACGACGGAGTACGACACGCCGTTATCCGGATTAAGGAAGAACGTCGGCGCGACCTGCGAACTGCCTGCGAGATTGACGACAAGGCTGTTGGTGACATCGCGCGCCGTCAGTCCGACATACTGCGCCCGCGTCCGGTCGACATCGACATTGAAGCCGGGATTGTGCGGCGACTGCTGAATGCGCGCGTCGGCGACACCGGGGATGAGGCGGATGCGCCGCAACAAATCATTGGCATACTTGAAATTGCCTTCGGCATTCGCGCCGCGCACTTGCAGGTCGATCGGCGCCGGTGCACCGAAGTTGAGGATCTGGCTGACGATATCGGCCGGCAGGAACGCGAATGAAATTCCCGGAAATGCCCGCGGTAGCTTCTCGCGCAGTTCGCGAACGTATTCGTCGGTGGGACGATGACCTTCTCTTAGCTTGACCTGGATATCGCCGTCCTGCGGACCGATCACGCCCGTATTGTTGTAGGTCATGTTAATGCCGCTCACCGGCATCCCGACATTGTCGGCGATAGTATCGAGTTCATTCGGCGGGATGACCTCGCGGATAAAATGCCGAACATCCGCCAGACGTGCCGCCGCTTCCTCGACACGCGTACCGATCTGCTGACGAGTGTGGATCAGCATCTGCCCGGTATCCACTGAGGGGAAGAAGTTGCGGCCGAGAAACGGCACCAGCAAAAACGACAGGGCAATGCAGCCGAGGAATCCGACGATGAAGACTTTGCGGTGTCCCAGCGCCAACACGAGCGTCGCGCGATAGTTCGCCCGCATCCGTTCGAACCGTGCCTCGAAGCCGCGCTGGAAACGCACCAGCGGGTTGCGCGTCTCCGGCTTCTCGCTGTCGTGATGCAAATGCGGCTTGAGCAGATACTTCGCCATGGTCGGCACCAGCGTGCGCGACAGGATGAACGACCACGTCATGGCGAACATCACCGACAGCGCCATCGGCACGAACAGGAAGCGCGAGACGCCAGTGAGGAAGAACATCGGCACGAATACGATGCAGATGCACAGCAGCGACACGAAGGCCGGCGTCACAATCTGGTTGGCGCCGTCGAGAATGGCCGGTTCGACCTCCTTGCCCTGCTCCAGATGCCAGTTGATATTCTCGATCGTCACCGTGGCGTCGTCGACGAGAATGCCGACCGCGAGCGCAAGCCCGCCCAACGTCATGATATTGAGCGTCTCGCCCGCCAGCGCCAGCATGATGATGGCGCCTAACACCGATAGCGGGATCGAGATCGCGATGATGATCGTCGAGCGCCAGCTTCCGAGGAACAGCAGGATCATTAGGCTGGTAAGAACCGCGGCGATCACGCCCTCGATGGCGACGCCGAGGATCGCACCACGGACGAACACCGACTGATCGCCGAGCAGGCTGATCTTCAGTGACTCCGGCAAGGTGTTGCGCACCTCGACGATCTTCTTCTTGATGCCGCTGATGATATCGAGCGTCGAGACCGCCCCCGCTTTCAACACCATCATCAGCACCGAGCGGCCGCCATCGACATGCACGATGTTGGTCTGCGGCGAGTTGCCGTCCAGCACGTGGCCGACGTCGCGGATATAGACCGTGGCGCCGTTGACGGTCTTGATCGGCAGGTCGCCAAGCTCCTCGATCTTCAGCGGCGAATTGTTGAGCTGGATGACGTATTCGAACTGCCCAATCTTCTGGGTGCCGACCGGGGTGATGAGGTTCTGCGCCGCCAGCGCGTTGGCGACGTCCTGCGCTGACAACCCCCGCGATTGCATCGCCACCGGATCGAGATCGATCCTGATCTGGCGCTGCTTGCCACCGTACGGCCACGGGATCGCCGCGCCCGGCACGGTGACCAGCGGCGTGCGCAACTGGTTGGTGGCGATGTCGAACAGATTTTGCTCGGTCAGTCCCTCGCCCGCCAGCGCGATCTGGATCACCGGCACTGTCGAGGCGCTGTAGTTGAGGATCAAGGGCGGCGTCGCACCGGGCGGCATCTGCTTGATCATGGTCTGCGCGATCGCCGTCACCTGGGCATTGGCGGTGCGGATATCGACGTTCGGCTGGAAGAAGATCTTGATGATGCCGACACCGTTATAGGAGTTGGCGGTGATATGCTCGATGTCGTTGACGGTGGTGGTCAGCGCGCGCTGAAACGGTGTGGTGATCCGCCCCGCCATCTGGTCCGGCGGCAGGCCGGTGTAGGACCACACCACCCCGATCACCGGAATACGGATTTCCGGAAAAATATCGGTCGGGGTCCGCAGCGCCGCCAGCGGCCCGACGATGAGCAACAGCAGCGCCAACACCACGAAGGTGTAAGGACGGCTCAGCGCGATCCGAACCAGCGAGACCATTAAACGGCGATCCTTTACGTCAATTCCACGGGAACTGCATGTACCGGCGACAAATCCCGGCCGCTTTTAACAGACGGCCGCAACACGCGCTCCCCATCGCAGCGGCGGCAGGTATCACGAAGCGTTGAGATGCCTCACCTCGCATCATGGGCTCTTGCAATGCGGAGCCCGGCGACACGAACCAGCTTGATCCAAATACCTCCAATTTGGTCAAAAGTCACCGCATCAGCTCAAGCGCATCGCTGAAGAAGGCCGGGCCACCGAAATTGCCCGACTTCAGTGCCAGAAGCATGTCGCCATGGCGGCCACCGACCGCCCGCAGCACCGGAACGCCGGGCGCTATTTCTTGCCCGACGAGGAAACCGGGCAGACCGAGTCGATCCACCGCCGCGCCGGACGTCTCGCCACCGGCAACCACCAGACGACGGACACCGGCCTCAACCAACGCTTCCGCAATCGTGGCCATCGCCTGCTCGACGGCGTGGCCCGCGACTTCGCGGCCATGCCGGCTCTGGACGGCCGCGACCTGATCCGCCGTGGCGCTGCTGGCGATCAGAACGGGGCCTGCGGCCAACCGTTCCCGTGCCCATGCCACCGCGCGATCGGTTTCAGTGGAACCCGTAATGATCCGTTCCGGGTCGAGCCGCAGCACCGGCATCACCCGCTCCGCCTCTGCGACCTGCCCCAGCGTCGCCTGCGAGCAGCTCCCCGCGAGACAGGCGGCGGCACCGCCAACTTCGCGTTGCGCCGGACCCGTCGCCGCGCCCTCGCCGCGCGCTTTTTCCAAGGCAACGAGCCCGCGTGCCAGTCCGAGCCCCAGGCCGGACGCGCCGACCGAAAGCCGATGATCCAACGCCGCCTGCCCGATGGTTTCAAGATCGGCATCGAACACTGCATCGATGACGGCGGCGCGAGCACCATCGCTTGCGAGCTTGGAAAGCCGCTCACGGATAGCGTCAGCGCCACGCGCCACCGTCGCCAGATCGACAAGGCCGATCCGCGATTGGCTCTGCCGCCCCAGGACACGCACCAGATTGGCATCGTGCATCGGATTGAGCGGATGATCCTTCAGCGGGCTCTCGTTGAGCGGCACAGTGCCGACGAACAGATTGCCCTGATAGACCGTGCGCGCGGTGCCGGGGAACGCCGGCGTGACCAGCACGATTGCGTCGCCTGAGTCTTTCTGGAGCGCGTCCATCACCGGGCCGATGTTGCCGGCATCGGTGGAATCGAAGGTCGAGCAGATCTTGAACAGCACGTGTGCCGCGCCGCGCCCCCGCAACCAGCGCTCGGCCGCGCGCGAGGCGGCAACCGCATCGGCCGCGGCAATGGAACGGCTTTTCAGCGACACCACCACCGCATCGACGTCCGGCAGCGGGAAATTATCCGCCGGCACGCCGATGGTCTGCACCGTGCGCAGACCGCAGCGCGTCAGCGTGTTGGCGAGGTCGGACGCGCCGGTGTAGTCGTCGGCGATGCAGCCCAGCGCCAGCGTCACGACTTCGCTCCGCGCGGCTTCGCGTAGGGCGCGAACCAGCCGAGGCCATCCTCGGTCTTGCCGCGCGGGCGATATTCGCAGCCGACAAAGCCGCGATAGCCGAGACGATCCAGCTCATTGAACAGGAAGGGGTAGTTCAGTTCCTCGCTGCCCGGCTCGTTGCGAGACGGCACGCTGGCGATCTGGATATGGCCGATCATCGGCATCATCTCGCGCAGCCGCATCGTCACGTCGCCGTGGACGATCTGGCAGTGATAGATGTCGAACTGCAATTTCAGGTTCGGGTGTTTCAATTCCACGATCAGGTCGCGTGCGAAGGCAAAGTCGTTGAGGAAGTAGCCCGGCACGTCGCGCGGATTGATCGGCTCGATCACGGTATCGATGCCGTGGCGGCCGAGTTCTTCCGCCACCCACGCGACCGAGCGGCGAAACGCGGCCACCGCCTGCGCATCGCGACGATCGGCGATGCCCGCCATCAGGTGCAGCCGCTTGACACCGGTTGCCGCCGCATAAGGCAATGCGGTGCGCACGCCTTGCTGCACTTGCGCGAAACAATCAGGCCGCGCCGCGAAACCACGCTCGCCAGCGTCCCACGCGCCTGGCGGTAGATTGAACAATGCCTGCGTCAGCCCGTTGCGGCGCAACCGGTCGCCGACCTCCTCCGGCGCGAAGTCGTAGGGAAACAGAAACTCGACCGCGTCGAAACCAGCGTCCGCCGCAGCGGCGAAGCGGTCGAGAAACGGTCGTTCGGTGAACATCATCGAGAGGTTGGCGGCGAAGCGAGGCATGGTGTGTGTTCTTCTCGTTCGGAAATGTCGCTCAATCGCGCTTCGATGCGCCGGGCAACGGCGCGCCGGTGACTTGCGCGTACATCTTGGCGACGGCGATATCGTCATCGCGGCCCATGCCAGACGCCGAAGCCATCAGGAACATCTGCAATGCGGCAGCCGACATCGGCACAGGGAATTTCGCGTTGCGCGCCATATCCTGCACTATGCCCAAATCCTTGACGAAGATATCGACGGCACTGCGCGGCGTGTAATCGCCCTCCAGCACATGCGGCACGCGGTTCTCGAACATCCACGAGTTGCCGGCCGAGGCGGTAATCACCTCGTAGACCTTGCGGATGTCGAGCCCCTGCTTTGCCGCGAAGCTGATTGCCTCGGAGGCGGCGGCGATATGCACGCCAGCCAGCAGCTGGTTGATCATCTTGAAGGCGGAGCCCTGCCCGGGCGTGTCGCCGAGTTCGTAGAGTTTCGCCGCCATCGCATCGAGCGCCGGCCGCGCCTTGGCGAACGCTGCCGCGCTGCCGGACGCCAGAATGGTGAGTTCGCCTTGCGCCGCGCGCTGCGCGCCGCCGCTGATCGGCGCATCGAGATAGTGGCGACCAGTTGCCTCGAGTTGCCTAGCGAGTTTTCGCGCGATGTCCGGATCCATGGTTGCGGACGAGATGAAGACGGCTCCGGGCAGCATCGTCTTCGCGACGCCGTCCCTGCCGAACAGGATAGTTTCGGTCTGGGCGGCGTTGACGACTACGCTGACGACCACGGCAGCGTCCCTGGCCGCCTCCGCCGGGCTTGCCGCCCCGCCCATTCCAAGTGCCTTCAGCCGCTCGACCGGATCGGCCGAAACATCGCATCCCGTCACGGAAAATCCAGCGCGCAGCAGCGAGGTGGCCATCCCGAACCCCATCGAGCCCAGCCCGATGACGGCGATGCGTTGCGCGGAAGTGGCCATGATGCGTTTCCTTTTTGGTTTCCCATCTGCCTATCACGGCTTGGCCGCGCTGCCAAAGCATGGAACAAATGCAGGATTAAGGATGCAACCATGACCGAAACCAAACTGCGCGAGGACATATGCCGCTTTGGCCGCTCGCTGTTCGAGCGCGGGCTGACACCGGGCTCCTCCGGCAACGTCAGCGTGCGGCTTGACGACGGCGGCTGGCTGGTGACGCCGACCAACGCCTCACTCGGTTTTCTCGATCCGGCGCGGATTTCAAGGCTGGACGCCAACCACCGGCTGACCGGCGGCGACGCGCCGACCAAGGAAATCCCGCTGCACCGAGCGCTATATGACACACGCGGCTCGGCCCGCGCCGTGGTGCACCTGCATTCGACCCACAGCGTCGCGGTGTCGATGCTGCCGGAGATCGATCCCCGCGCCGCGCTGCCACCGATGACGCCTTATTATCTGATGCGCTGCGGCCCGACCGCGCTAGTGCCCTACCATCGCCCCGGCGATCCAGCGGTGGCCGACGCCATCAAGGGCCTCGCCGGCAAATACGCCTCGGTGCTGCTCGCCAATCATGGCCCGGTGGTCGCCGGAGATTCGCTGGAAGCCGCGGTGTTCGCCACCGAGGAACTGGAGGAAACCGCGAAACTGTATCTGCTGCTGCGCGGCATGAACCCGCGCTATCTCTCGCCGCAGCAGATCGCGGATTTGAACAAGACATTCGGGCTGTCGGTGCCGGAGCACGGGCACGAGCATTAGGCCAACGCCGTCATTGCGAGGAGCGTTAGCGACGAAGCAATCCAGTCCTTGCTTCTTGGCCTTCTGGATTGCTTCGCTTCGCTCGCAATGACGGTGGGCGGCAGGACCGAACCTTATAGCCCCAGATACGCCTTGCGCACGTCGGGATTGGTGCGGATGTCGGTGGCAGGCCCCTGCATCTGCACACGGCCGGTTTGCAAAATGTAGGCGCGGTCGGCGATCTCCAGCACTTCCGCCATCCGTTGCTCGACGATCAGCACCGTCATGCCGGTCTTGCGGATCTCCAGCACCGCCTGAAAAATCTCGTCCACCAGCTTCGGCATGATCCCCTGCGACGGCTCGTCGAGCATCAGCAATCGCGGTCGCGTCATCAGCGCGCGGCCGATCGCCAGCATCTGCTGCTCGCCGCCGGAGAGCGTGCCGGCCAATTGGTCGAGCCGCTCCTTGAGCCGCGGAAACAGTTGAAACACCAGCGCCAGCGGTTCGTCGCGATCGGCCTTGCCACGATAGAGATAGCTGCCGAGCCGCAAGTTGTCGTCCACCGTGAGACTGGGAAACAACCGTCGGTTTTCCGGCACATAGGCGATGCCGCGCGCAGTGATGAGATGCTGCGCCACACCCTCGATGCGCGTCCCGTCGAAGGTGACGCTGCCGCTGCGCGGCCGCACCGCACCGGCAATGGTTTTCAGC
>JAFKKM010000061.1:0-24522 GCA_017305555.1 Hyphomicrobiales bacterium
CACGGTGGCTCCCCTCCCCCCGTAGGCGGGGAGGGGTCGGGGGTGGGGGGAGCCGCGATCTCTGTGCGTGCGGCTTACCCCCCACCCCAACCCTCCCCCACAAGGGGGGAGGGAGCGAACTCGTCGCAAGGGAGAGGGGAATTGCTCTCGACCGGCGCGTTGCTCGCGCTCGCTTTCCCGGATCGCGTTGCGAAGAATCGCGGCAACGGCAGCTTCGTGCTCGCCAACGGGCGTGGCGCGGCGATGGATCAGGCCGCAGCACTCGCGCGCGCGCCTTACGTCGCGGTCGGCGAACTCACCGGCACCGCCGCGCGCGGACGCATTTTGCTCGCGGCGCCGATCACGCAGGCCGAGATCGAGGTGCGCTTTGCCGACGAGATCGCAAGCGCAGATGACGTGTGGTTCGACAAGGATGCGATGGCGCTGCGCGGGCGTCGTCGAAAACGACTTCATGCGATCACGCTTGCTGAAGCGCCGTTGCAGATATCGCCCTCCGAAGACAGCGCGCGGATTTTTGCGGAGAGTCTGGTTGCCGCCGGGCTCGATCGCCTGCCGTGGTCGAAGGCGCTGACGCAATGGCGTGGCCGCGTGATGTTCTTGCGCGCGGCCGAGGGTGACGCCTGGCCCGATCTCTCAGATGCGGGACTCGCGGCGACGGCCGACTCCTGGCTGGCGCCCGCGCTGTACGACAAGACGTCGTTGAAAGATTTCTCCGCCGGCGATCTGTTGAATGCGTTGATGGCGGTACTGCCATGGGAGCTGCGCGCGCGGCTCGACCGTGAAGCGCCGACGCATTTCGAAGCGCCGACCGGCTCGATGCTGCCGATCGATTACGAGGCCGAGCAGGGGCCGACCATTGCCGTGCGATTGCAGGAGTTGTTCGGATTGAAAATCCATCCGGCGGTCGCGAAGGGCAAGGTGCCACTGGTGCTGGAGTTGCTGTCGCCGGCGCATCGGCCGGTGCAAGTGACGCGCGACCTGCCGGGTTTCTGGCGCGGCAGTTACGCGGCGGTGCGCGCCGACCTGCGCGGTCGCTATCCGCGCCATCCGTGGCCGGAGGATCCGGCAGTGGCGGAGCCGACGCGGCGCGCCAAGCCGCGCGGAACTTAAACGCAGCACTTCGTTAACGCTAAACTCACGGTTTTAGCCAAAATACGTAGGATCCCGGTCGTAGTTTACGGCGCGGGTGACGTAGCGTTCAGCGTGCGAACTGCGAGTGATGGTATGCGTGGCGTATTGATTTTGGCGGGCGTGATGATCGGCCTCGGCACGGTCATGGCTCAGGTTGCCGATCACATGATGGCCGCTTCGGCCACCACCGCGCCGTCGGTGATGCTGGCTGCGACTGAATCACCTGCATCCGGCGTTCGCAGCGTCATTGTGCCGCGTGACCGGCATGGCCACTTCCAGACCGAAGGGCGTATCGAAGGCCAACGCATCAAATTCATGGTTGATACCGGCGCGTCGGTGGTCGCGATGAACGAAACTTCGGCGGCACGGATCGGCGTGCGGCCGGCGCGTAGCGAGTTCAACGTGAAGGTGACCACCGCCAACGGCGTGATCAAAGCCGCGCGGACGCGGCTTGCGATGGTTCAGATCGGCGATCTGGCTGTCCGCGACGTCGATGCCATGGTGCTGCCGGACGAGGCGCTGTCGCAGAATCTGCTCGGCCTGTCGTTTCTGGGCAGATTGAAGCGGTTCGAATACGCCAGCGGCCGGATGGTACTGGAGCAGTAGCGCCAGCGCTCGGTCTTTGCCGTGCCGCGTTGCTGCCAATCCGCCGCAATTTCCCCCTAACCAATCCTCCCGCCTTTCCTCCGCGCCGTGCATTCGCTATGGCTGCGGGGTACTTTGTCCATCACCTTTTTCAGAAGGCCGTTCGCATGTTTCCCAAGCCGAAGCCCGTCCTGGTGCCGAATACGCTCGCTTATGAATCCGAGCCAATGGTGAAGCCCACCGGCTTTCGCGAATACGATGCGCGCTGGCTGTTCGGCAAGGAAATCAACCTGATGGGTATTCAGGCGCTGGGCATGGGGCTCGGCGCGCTGATCGCGGGGATGGGGCAGAAGCAGGAGATCGTCACCGGCCACGATTTTCGCGGCTATTCGTCGTCGATCAAATACGCGCTGATCTCCGGCCTGTTGGCGTCGGGCTGCAAGGTGCATGACATCGGCCTGTGCATGACGCCGATGGCCTACTTCGCGCAGTTCGAACTCGACGTGCCGTGCGTCGCCATGGTCACCGCCTCGCATAACGACAACGGCTGGACCGGCGTAAAGATGGGCGCCAACCGGCCGCTGACCTTCGGGCCGGATGAGATGACCCGGTTGAAGGAAATCGTGCTCAATGCCGACTTCAAGAACAAGGTCGGTGGCAGCTATCAGTTCCACGAGAATTTCCCGGCGCGCTACATCGCCGATCTGACCAAGCGGCCCAAGCTGAAGCGCAAGCTTAAGGTCGTGGTCGCCTGCGGCAATGGCACCGCCGGCGCCTTCGCGCCGCAGGTGATGGAAGCGATCGGTTGCGAAGTGATCCCGCTCGATACCGAACTCGATCACACCTTCCCGAAATACAATCCGAATCCGGAAGACATGGAGATGCTCCATGCCATTCGCGATGCTGTGCTCGAACACAAGGCCGATGTCGGCCTCGGCTTCGACGGCGACGGTGACCGCTGCGGTGTGGTCGACAACACTGGCGAGGAAATCTTCGCCGACAAGGTCGGCGTGATGCTGGCGCGCGATATTTCGGCGATCCACAAGGATGCACAGTTCGTCGTCGACGTGAAGTCTACCGGCCTCTTCGTGACGGACCCGGTGTTGCAGAAGCAGGGCGCCAAGGCGACCTACTGGAAGACCGGGCATTCCTACATGAAGCGGCGCACGCATGAACTGGGTGCGCTTGCCGGCTTCGAAAAGTCGGGCCACTTCTTCTTTAACCCGCCCTTCGGCCGCGGCTACGACGATGGCCTGATTTCGGCGATCGCGGTGTGCGACATGCTGGATCGTGCGCCCGGCAAGTCGATGTCCGATCTCAAGAACGCGTTGCCGAAGACGTGGTCGTCGCCGACCATGTCGCCGCACTGCGCGGACGAAACCAAGTACGGCATCGTCGAAGCGGTGGTGAAGCATTTCGAGGCTGCGAAGGCCAAGGGCGACAAGGTCGCGGGCCAAGCGATCCGCGATCTCGTCACCGTCAACGGCGTGCGCGTCACGGTCGAGGATGGAAGCTGGGGCCTGGTGCGGGCCTCGTCCAACAAGCCTGAGCTGGTGGTCGTCGTCGAGAGCCCGGTGTCGGAGCAGCGGATGCGCGACATGTTCGAGGCGATGGACAGCGTGCTGCGCACTCATCCCGAAGTCGGCGAATACAATCAGAAGATTTGAAACGAGGAACGGCGGGCCGCCTCTATACGAGAGCAGCCCGCCGTCGATATCAGATGGGCGCCTGCGCCAATTGCCGCTCGGCGGCGATGCGGCGCAGCTTGGCGTCCTGGAAGCCGTGCATCCCGACCTGCCATTGCAGGCCAACGACGGCGCCTTTGACCGGTTGCAGCAGTGCCAGCGAACTCACCAGCGTGATCGGCAGCCAGATCAGTGCATGGACCCAGTACGGCGGGGCATAAGCCGTTTCCACCGCCAGTAGCGCCGGCACCACGGCATGGCCGACCACCACGATCACCAGATAGGCAGGAAGATCGTCGGCGCGCTGGGCGGCATAGCTCTCGCCGCAGACGTCGCAATGATCGACGACCTTGAGGAAGCGGCCGAACAGGCGACCCTCGCCGCAATGCGGGCACTTCATGGTGAAGCCGCGCCACAGCGCACGACCGAGAGAAACAGCATTTGTCATGGTGAATGTCCTAGGCGGATTGTTCTTGACCAAAAGCTTTATCCATACAATATAGATTGTAGGCGGACATTCAAAGGAAATGTAGGCATTTGCATGGATTGGCTCCCTACAATAGCGGAATGGCAGGGGCCGATCTATCTGCGGATCGTCGATGCGCTGAGTGCCGACATCAACAGCCGGCGGCTGAACCGGGGCCAGCAGCTTCCGACCCATCGCGCGCTGGCCGAAGCGCTCGGCGTCGATCTCACCACGGTGACGCGCGCGTATGGCGAGGCGCGCCGGCGCGGATTGATCGAGGCGCGGGTGGGACAGGGGACGTTCGTGTCCGAGACCACTGCGCGGCAGGCGGCGGATATTCCGGTGCAGGTCAAGATCGATCTGTCGATGAACGTGCCGCCGCAGCCGGTGGAAGCCAATCTTGATCTCCGCATCGCGCAAGGTCTTGCCGCGGTTCGCAGCGAGGCGAGCTTCAGTGCCTATCTCAACTATGCTCGCCCCGGCGGCAGCGACGATGAGCGTGAGGTGGCGGCCCAATGGTTGCGGCCGCGGCTGACGACGGCGGCGCCGGAGCGATTGGTGATCTATCCGGGGACGCAGGCCGTTCTGTTCAACACGCTGCTGGCGTTGACCTCGCCGGGCGACGTCGTGCTCACCGAAAATCTCACGTTCCCCGGAATCAAGGCTGCGGCAAGCCGGCTCGGCGTGCGGCTGGTCGGCGTTGAGATGGATCGCGACGGCGTGCTGCCGGATGCGCTTGCGGCGGCGTGCAGGCAACATCAGCCGAAGGCGATCTATCTCATCCCCACCTTGCATAATCCATCGACGGCGACGCTGCCGCCGGCGCGTCGACACGCCATCGCGGACATCGTGCGCCAATATGGAGTGTGGTTGATCGAGGACGATGCCTACGGTTTGCTCGAACCATCGGTGCAGCCGATCGCCGATCTCGTTCCGGAGCGAACCTATTTCGCGGCGAGCATGTCGAAGTGCATCGCACCGGCGCTACGAGCGTCCTATCTGCTGGTGCCTGATCTCGCCGCCGAACAGGTCATGCGCAACAATTTGCAGGCCACCATGCAGATGCCGCCGCTGTTGATGGTGGCGCTGTTGACGCATTGGATTCGGACCGGCGTCGCCGATCAGATCATTCAGGCCATCCGCAACGAGGCGATGGGGCGCCAGCAACTGGCGGCGCGGCTGCTGCATGGATTGCAGTTCGCGGCGCGGCCGGCGGGACATCACCTTTGGCTGGCGCTGCCACGGCAATGGCACAGCGCCGAATTCCTGTCGGACGTGTTGCGGCACGGCCTCGCTGTGGTTGGGCGCGATGCTTTTGCCGTGGGAGAGAACGTGGCGCAAGGGGTGCGGGTGTCGCTCGGCGCCGCGCGCAATCGCGCCGAACTGTCGCAGGCGCTGCAATTGCTTGCGAACACGCTGCGCTCGCCGCCGTCTGATATCCAGATCGTGTGACGCGCGTTGGCGCGGCGTCAGATGCCGAGATAGGCTTGCCGCACCCGCTCGTCGGCGAGCAGGTCCGCGCCGCTGCCGGACAGCGTGACGCGGCCGTTCTCAAGGACGTAGGCGCGGGTCGCGATCTTCAGCGACACCGCGACATTCTGCTCCACCAGCACGCAGGTCATGCCGGCGGCGTTGAGATCGCAGATTGTCTTCAGCACATCGTGGACGATGGTGGGGGCTAGTCCGAGCGACGGCTCGTCGAACATGATCAGCTTCGGTTCGCCCATCAGGCAGCGCCCGATCGCCAGCATCTGCTGCTCACCGCCGGACAACGTGCCCGCCGCCTGACCGATGCGCTCGGAAAGGCGCGGAAACATCGCCAGCACGCGGTCGCGATTCTGCGCGCGATGCGGCCGCGCATGGGGCAGCATCGCGCCCATGTCGAGATTTTCCGAGACGGTCAACGAGGGGAAAATCTGCCGTCCCTCCGCAACTTGTCCGATGCCGAGATCGCACACCCGATGGCTCGGCAGTCCCGCGATGTCGGCACCGCGAAAGACGATGCGGCCGCCGGTCGGCCGGTGCATTCCGGCGATGGTGCGGATCAGCGAGGTCTTGCCGGCGCCGTTGGCACCGACGATGGCGACGATGGCGCCTTCGTCGACGGTGAGCGACACGCCGTCGAGGGCTTGCGCGTCGCCATAGTGAACGCTGAGATTCTCGATCTTGAGCATCACAGCGACTCCGCGCCGAGATAGGATTCGACGACGGCGGGATCGCGCAGCACCTGCTCCGGATTGCCCTCGGCGATGGCCGCGCCGTGATGCAGCACCAGGATGCGCGAGGCCAGCGCGGTGACTGCGCGCATGACGTGCTCGATCAGCAGGATCGTCAGGCCGCCGCGATTAAGATCGCGCAGCGTGGCGACGATGCGATCGGTTTCGGTTGGTCGCAGCCCGGCCATCACCTCGTCGAGCAGCAACAGTTTCGGTCCGGTCGCCAGCGCCCGCGCCACTTCCAGCCGCTTGCGGTCCGGCAATGTCAGGCTGGAGGCGATCTGCGCGCGCTTGTCGAACAGGTCGAGCCGCGCCAGGGTGTCGCGCGCGATCTTTTCGGCATCATGGACCGTTTTGGTCTGCATCAGGGCGCCGATGATGACGTTGTCCTCGACGGTCAGCGCGGGGAACGGCCGTACCAGTTGGAAGGTCCGGCCGACGCCGAGCCGTGCGATCTGGTCGGAGCGAAGGCCCTGGATCTGTTGGCCGGCGAAGGTGATCGATCCTTCGTCAGGCGGGAGCGCGCCCGCGATCATGTTGAACAGCGTCGTCTTGCCTGCGCCGTTCGGGCCGATCACCGCGAAGATATCACCCTGTTGAACCTCGAAGCTGACGCGGCTGACGGCGGCGAGGCCACGAAAGCGCTTGCTGATGCCGTCGATGGTAAGCAGGGCGGTCATGCGCGTGGCCTGTCGAGGCCCAGCTTGCGGGCAAGCCACGGCCACACGCCGCTCGGTTGCAACGTGATGATCACCATCAGGGTCAGCCCGTAGAAGATCGACTTGGCGCCCGGCGTGTTGATGCCGAAGTGCTGCATCAAAGCGGTGAGGCTTTCGCCGAGCGGCGTCAGCAATATGGCGCCGACGATCGGGCCGAACACGGTGCCGAGGCCGCCGATGATCGGCGCCATGATGATCTCGATAGAGCGCCCAATGTCGAACACCTGCGATGGAAACAGGTTGCGGTAATAGAAGCCATAGAACACGCCGCCCACGGCGGTCATGCTGGCGGATATCAGCATCGCGATCATCTTGGCGCGGAAGATATCGATGCCGGCGGCTTGCGCCGCTTCCGGATCCTCACGCACCGCGAGCCAGCGATAGCCGAGCGGCGAACGGCGGAGCCACGCCACCAGCAACGTCGCGGCAGCCGCGAGGATCAGCGCGAGATAATAATACAGCAGCGGCCCGCCGCCGAGATTCCACCATTTGTCCGAGCCGGGGCTGTTGACCGAGAGGAACAGGCCGGCCGATGCGCCGGTGATTTGCAGGTGGTCAAAACCGATGCGGGTAAATTCGGCGAAGGCGATGGTGAGCAGCGCGAAGTAAACGCCCTCGATGGCGAAACGCCAGCCGAGCCAGCCGACGATCATGCCGGCGGCGGCCGCGACCGGAATGGCGATGAATACACCGATCCAGGGGCCGATGCCGAACAGCGTCCACAGCGCGGTCGCGGTATAGGCGCCGAGCCCGAGATAGAGCGCGTGGCCGAGCGAGAGCTGCCCGGCAAAACCCATCAGCAGATTCCACGCCTGCCCGAGGTAGGCGAAGTAGAACACCAGGATCAGCACCGACAGCAGATAGCGGTCGGCGACCAGCGGTGCGGCGATTGCGGCTGCCAGCGCCGCAAGGCAGAAAGTTTTGCCGCGCGTGGGCAGGCGCTGCCAGATATCCCTCATAGCCGTCGCCCCATCAGGCCCTGCGGGCGCAGCACCAGCACGAGGATCAGGAGCGCAAAAGAGAACATGCTTTTCATCGATGGCTGGATGTAGAAGCCGGCGAGCGCTTCGGAGATACCGATCAGGACGCCGCCGACCAGCGCACCCGCCATCGAGCCGAGCCCGCCGATAATAACAATAACGAATGCGAGAAGGGTGTAGGCCGGTGCAAGTCCGGGCGATGCGTCGGCGATGGTTGCCATCAGGGTGCCCGCCGCGCCGATGCAGGCGAAGCCGAGCCCGAATGTGACGGCATAGAGTTGCTTGACGTTGAGGCCGACGACGCCCGCGCCGGTGAGATTATCGGCGCAGGCGCGGATCGCCGTGCCGGTTCGCGTGTAGCGGAAGAACAGGAACAGCGCGATGCAGATCGCGAACGCGCCCAGCGCTGCGAACACGCGCACCTTGTCGATGAACAACGAGCCGACGGTGTAACTGTCGAAACTGTAGGGCAGGTTGATGGGGCGCGCATCCGGACCGAAGATCAGCAGCAGGCCGTTGACCACTACAGTGGCGAGGCCCACTAGCAGGATGAACTGCTCATGCTCGGCGCGGCTGACGAAGGGCTCGACCAGCGTGCGTTGCAGGACATAGCCGAGAAAGAAAAACGCTGCCGCGATCGGCAACAGCGACACCAGCGGCGAGACGCCCAGCATGTCGAATAGCAGGAACGCCGCGTACATCGCGACCACGGTGAACTCGCCGTGGGCGAAATTGACCACCCGCATGACGCCGAAAATAACCGAGAGGCCAAGCGCCATCAGCCCGTAGACGAGCCCGGTGAGAATCCCTTGAACGATAATATTCAAGGTAATCGCCGTCATTCGTAACTCCGGCTCCTGGCGTTATCGCGGGAGCGTCTTGAAAGGATTGCGTGTGAGGTCAGTGAAGCACCGCGCGGCGCGCGATGCTTCACGATCGATGGAGGTGCGGAAACGTCAGGTCACTTGCGGCCCTGCCACGGCGGCATCGGCAGCACCGGCGTCATGGTCGCGACCTCCGCCGGCAGCACCACTGTCGGGGTCTGGTTGCGGTTCTGCACGCTTGCCGATGGAATGTCGTTGTTCTGGCCCTTCTCGTCGAACTTGATCGGCCCGCCGATCATGGCGTGATCGACGAGGTTGGTGGCCTTCAGCGCCTTCATCAGCTCGGGCCCGTTGGTGGTGCCGGCGCGCTTGAAGGCGTCGCCCGCGATCATCAACGCATCGAAGGTGAAACCGACGTTGAAGCATTCGACGGCGAAGCGGAATTTCGGCTGCGCCTTGGTGTAGGCCGCCTCGAGCGCCTGTGTAACCTTTGACTTCGGATTGGCCCACGGCAGCGCGTCGATGTGGTAGTCGGCCAGCGGGCCGAGCGCCTTGTAGAATTCCTCGTCATAGAGGCCGGGTGCGCCGGGCGAGATGATGCCCATCGGCTGGAATTTTTGCCGGACGGTGTCGCGCACCAGCTTGATGGCGTCGGCGGCGCGCGTCACCACTAGCAGCAGGTCCGGGTTGAGGCCGCGGATCTTGGTGACCTCCACCGAGAGGTCCTGCGCCTTCGGATCGTAGGGGATCGATTCCAGCAGCTTGAACGGCAGTCCCGACTTCGGGAACAGCGCGTCCATGCCCTTGCGCTGTGCCAGACCGAAATTGTCGTTGGCGTGCAGGAAAACGGCGGTCTTCGGCGCAATCTTGGTGGCGTCGATCAGCGCCTGGATCTGATGCAGGCCGTTCTTCACCAGCATTCCGCCGGTCGGGAAGTTGCGGACGAGGAATTTGTAGCCCTGTTCGGTCAATTGCGGCGCGGCGCCGATGTTGACGATCAGCGGCACCTGGCGCTGCTCGCAAACCTGCGCGATCGCCAGCGTGCCGGCGGAATCGAACGCGCCGACGATGCAGTGCGCGCCCTCGTTGATGGCGCGTTCGGTCTGGGTGCGCGCGACATCCGGATTGGACTCCATGTCGATATGCACGAGTTCGACCTTGTAGCCGAGATCGGCCAGCACCTGCGGCGCCACCAACGCGCCGCGATGGCAGCTCTGGCCGGCTTGCGCGAGGTAGCCGGACTGGGGCAGCAACACCGCGATCTTCAGGGTCTGCGCCTGGGCCCGGACAATTCCCGGAGCGGCAAGCAGCGCTGCGCCGGCGACGCCGCCCGCGAGCACGCTGCGGCGGCTGAATTTGAATGGATCGTTCGGCATGTCTCTCCTCCTGGAATGCCCGCCGTTGAACCGGTCGCGGCCCTGATTGCTGTGTCCTGTCGCGATTATTGCGTGGCGCTGGCGCGATCACAAGTCGCTAGCACCGACGTCGCCTCATCACTTTGGTCTGATCCTCTCGCAATGCGAAAGGTGCATTCGATAAAGCTCTCCGGCGTTATGGCTTCTTCCGCCGAATGAAAGCCCAGGGGCTGGCCTCGGAATCGGTCGGCACTTCGATGTCGATCAAATAAGGCCCGCCGTCCGCCAGCGCGCGCTCCAGCGCCGGGCGGAATTCCTGCGGCGAGGTGACACGCGCGGCACCGACGCCGAAGGAGTCCGCGAGCTTGACGAAATCCGGATTGACCAGATCGGAGGCGACGACGCGACCGTCGAAGCCTTCCAACTGGTCGCGCCGCACGTTGCCATAGGCGTTGTTGTTGAACACCAGCACCACGACGCCAATCTTGAATTGCACCGCGGTCGCCAGTTCCTGCACGGCGAACATGAAGCCGCCATCGCCGGTGATGGCGACCACCGGCCGGTCCGGGTTCGCCACCTTGGCGCCGAGCGCGGTCGGGAAGCCGGCACCCAGCGTGCCCTGATAGCCGGAGGTGATGAAGGTGCGTGGTTCATAGACCGGGAAGCCATACCACGAGGCGAAGCCGACCTGCGACAGCTCATCGGTGACGATGGCGTTGGCGGGAAGCACCTCGCGCAGGATGTTGAGGTACGACATCTGCGGCTGAATCGTCTGAATCTGTTTCAGCGTCGATGCCGATGCGGCGCGGATCGCCTCGCGACGACCGGGTTGCCGGGTGAAGCCACGCTTTTGTACGGCGGCGAGCAGATCGCGGGTGCCCTCGCGCGCATCGGCGATGATGGCGGTGTCCGGCGTGAAGCGACGCATCTCCGCCGGGTCGATATCGATGCGGATAGATTGCTGGCCCTCGGGACGATACGGCCACCGCCATGTCGGCAATTCCATCCGGGTGCCGATGCCGATGATGAGATCGGTCTGCGGCCACAGTTCGTAAGCCGCGGCCATCGACATGCCGAGATCGTGCGCGTTGCTGACGATGCCGCGGCCGCTGCGGAACGCCACCACTGGCGCATCGAGCGTTTCCGCCAGTTCGAGAATTTCCTCGCGGGCGTGGATCGCGCCGCTGCCGACGAAGATCATCGCCGCCTTGCTGCCGGCGATCCGCTCGGCGGCCGCCTTGATGCGGTCGCTGTCGGGACGCGGAGCAGGGAGCAGGTCGAACGGCTTGGCGTCGCTGACATCGGTGCGTTGCGTGAAAATATCCCACGGCATTTCCAGCACGGCGGGACCTTGCCGCCCCGACTGCATTTCCTGAAACGCGCGTGACACCAGCGCTGGCGCGGCGTCGGGATATTCGATCCGCTCAGCCCATTTGACGAAGGTGCGCAGCGTCGCGAGCTGGTTCGGCATCTCGTGCAGATGGCCGCGACCCTTGTCGAGGAATGCGGTCGGGACTTGGCCGGTCAGGCACAGCACCGGTTCGTTGCCGCCGAACGCGGTGAGCAGCGCTGCACCGGCATTGAGCACGCCGGGACCGGGGACCACGCTGAACACGCCGGGTCGGCCGGTGGAGCGTGCATAGCCGTAAGCCATGTAGCCGCAGGCCTGCTCATGCCGCGCGCCGATGACTTTCAATTGAGCCTGCTGGAAGGCATCGAACAGGCCATAGACCTGCGCGCCCGGCAGACCGAACACTGTGTCGACGCCGTGCGCGACAAGACCGTTGACAATTGCCTCGCCGCCTGAAGTTGAAGCCATGATCCATTCCAATCGTTCGGGCGCTGGATCGCGTGCCCGCGCGTCGCGAAGACGATACGACCACGTACCTTTGATCCGAGAATATCGGATCGATACTTGCTATGAAGCGCGCGGGGGATGCAAGAGACTTGTCGCGGATTCGTGGCGCAGCTTGTCTCGCACAGTGTGACGCGCCGAGGGAGCACTACGACGAGGTGTTGATGCCGATGCGCATGGCGTGCGCCGTGACGTCGTGACGGAAATCCATTGCGGTGCGCTCGAACAGGCTGAATGCCTCGTGCTGAAATTCGGCGACGACCTTGTGCGGCGGCAATCGCCGATCGCCGATCCGACGCTTGAGATGCTCGAGGCGCTCGAGTTGCTCGGACCATAATTGATCGATCAAAGCCATCATCAAACGGCGCAGGATATCGCCGAGCAGGGTTTCGCCGATGTTGGCGACCTTGCCCTCCAGCCAGCGGTCGGCCATCGCTTGAATCGTCTGCTTGAGGTTTTCAGACTCGGTAGCGCGCTGCGTCGAGGGGGGAGCAAGATCGACGGCGAGCGTCAGGATCGAGCGGATCGCATGATCCAGTCCGGCGATATCCCAGGGTGCATCGGGTGGGGCAAACCGCGCGATCAGGTCGTCGATGGTTTCATGGCGCAATCGCCGGGCGAGAGCGAAGGGATCGGCGCCCTCGCGGATGTCGCGGCGCATATCGTAGAGCGTATCGTATTGATGCTGAATGACTGCGTCGAAACGGAGCAGCCCGAGGCGGCGGTCGAAGCTGCGGGTTTCGTGCCGGGATTGTGCGGCGCGGATCAACCGTGACGCGACGCTCGGCGCGACGGGATTGCTTTGTGCGGGCACAGGCGTGCGGATCGCGGCGGTGGTGAGAAACTCGTCCTCCAGCGTGGCGTGAAAGATCGATCGGCCGGGATCGCCCTGGCGACCTGCGCGGCCACGAAGCTGCTGATCCAGCCGCCCGTGATCGTGATGCGTGGTGCCGATCACGAGAAGTCCACCAGCGGCGATTACGCCGGCACGCGTGGTGGCGTCAGTCTCTTCGCCGCCGAGCCGGATATCCGTCCCACGCCCCGCCATCGCGGTGGCAATGGTCACCGCGCCGGGCGCGCCGGCTCCCGCGATGATATGCGCCTCGCGGGCGTGATGCTTGGCGTTGAGCAAGGCGAATGTCCTTGCGGAGATTTCGCCGTTCGCCGGCTCGCTGTCGCGCTGTCGCCAGCCATTGTCTGTGAGTATCATCGCCAGTGCTTCCGATTGCTCGATTGACGGTGCGCCAATCAGCACGGGCTGGCCGCGCGCGTGAGCGGCCTCGACCTCGCGCAGGATCGCCGCGCGCTTGTCGACGGCGGTGGCGTGAAGCACGGACTGGTCGACGCGGATCAGCGGGCGATGGGTCGGGACGGCGATGACATCGAGATCGTAGACGTCACGATATTCGGCCGCGTCGGTGATCGCGGTGCCGGTCATGCCGGCGAGTTTCGCGTAACGCCTGAAATAAGTCTGGAAGGAGATCGCGGCCAGCGTGCGGGTTTCCTCACCGATCGCGCAGCCCTCTTTCGCTTCCAGCGCTTGATGCAAACCTTCATCGTAGCGCCGACCCGGCATCGGCCGTCCGGTTCGCGGATCGACGATGGTGACCTGCCCGTCCTGAACGACGTAGTCGCGATCCCGCGCCAACACGACATGGGCGCGCAATGCCTGCACGACGTGATGCAGCAAAGAGATCGACGCGATCTCGTGCAGCATTGCCGAAGCCTTCAGCAAGCCGTGCTGACGCAGCCCGCGTTCGACCTCGCCATATCCCGCTTCGGTCAATGTGACACGTCGCCGATGATCGATGTCATGGTGGATCGGCTGCAACGCGGCGATCACCGTATCGACAGCCTGATAAAATCCCGCATGGTCGCCGAGCGGGCCGAACAGCGCCAGCGGCATCGTGGCCTCGTCGATCAACGTGGCGTCGGCTTCGTCGATCAGCGCGAAGGCATGGCCGCGCTGCACGGTTTCCGCAGCCGTGAATTTCATGTTGTCGCGCAGATAATCGAAGCCGAACTCACTGGCGATGCCGTAGGTGATGTCACGGCGATAGGCTTCGCGCCGCGCGTCGTCATCCATGTCCTGGGTGATGACGCCGACGCTGAGGCCGAGGAGATCGTAGGCCGGCCGCATCCAGGTCGCGTCACGCGCGGCGAGGTAATCGTTCGGTACAGCGATGTGAACACCATTGCCGGATAACGCATTGAGCGCGCAGGCCAGCGTGGCGGTGAGCGTCTTGCCTTCGCCGGTCTTCATCTCGGCAATATAGCCGTCGTGGAGCGCAAGCGCGCCGATCAGTTGCGCCGGGACGGGATGTTCGTTAAGCGCGCGGCGCGCGGCCTCGCGGGCCAGCGCGAAAATCTCGATTTTGATCCTGTCGAGCGCGTCGCCAGTCTGCGCCTGCCGTCGCAATTCATCGACCCGCTCGCGTAGCGCGACATCCGAAAGCCGCCGGTGGCCGGTTTCCAAAGCGATAATCTGGCGAGCTGCATTTTCGTATTGCGCGAGTTTGCGGCGAGCCGCGAAACCCAGCACGCGCCGCGCCAGCCGCAGCATCATTTCAGTTCGAAAAGGATCGGCACCGTGAACGCGAACTGCGTGCCGCCGATATCCGCGGGCGGCTTCGGCAGTGGTTGGGCGCGTTGCAGGAGTTCGAGTGTTTCATGATCGAGGGCCTGCGAGCCGCTGCCCTTCACGATCTTGCTGGACATGATGTGACCATGGCGATCGATCACAAAAGCGACGCGAGCCGTGCCGGATTCGCGGCGAACCTGGGCTTCATGCGGATAGCGCTTGTTGCGTTGCAGGTGCAGCGCTAGCCGCCGCTTCCAGCTCACCAACTCGGCCTTGCGCGAGGCGGCGGCGGTTGGCGCAGTGGTGGTCGAGGCGGAAACCAGCGGAGGCGAGGCGTTCGGCGTTTTCTCCTTCTCCTCCTTCTTTTCCTCCTCCTGTTTCTTCGGCTCCGGAGGCGTTTCCAGCGCGACGTCGGGCTCCTTCACCTGCGGCAGCGGCGGTTCGGGGTCCGGCTTCTCCTCGGTCTTCTGCTCGGCCTTCTCCTGAGGCGGCGGTGCCTCGTCGGTCTGCATCTGCTCCTCGCCCGGAGCAACATCGCGGGCGACCGCGTCGTGGAACGACTCGGTGGTGAAATCGACCTCGATCGCCGTGGTGGTGTCGAAGATGTCGCCTTCCTCGGCCGGCGCTCTCAACAGCGCGGCGGCCACCGCGCCGTGTAGCGACAGCACAGCAATGAAGCAGACGGCCCAGCGCAACAGGTCGCGACGCGTGACGCCGCGATAGGGCCGCGCCGCGCTCATTGCGCGCCCCCGCTCGGCGGCGCGCCGGCAGCAGCTTGCGGACCGGTCGATTCAAGCCCGACCAGCGCGATCTTGAGATAACCGGCGCCGCGGATGTCGTTCATCAACGTCATCACGTCGCCATAGGGGACGGTCTTGTCGGCGCGCACGAACAGCCGCTTGCTGTGGTCGGACGACGTCACCGAGGCGAGCGACGCTGCCAAGGTGGCGCGCGAGATCGGGGTCTCACCGACCGCCAGCGAACGGTCGGCCTTCAAGGTGATGAAGACCGGCTTGTCGGGGCGTGGCTGCTTCGTTGCCGTCGAAGCCGGCAAGTCTACGGCGATATCGACGGTTGCGAGCGGTGCGGCAATCATGAAGATGATCAGCAGCACCAGAATGACGTCGATGAACGGCGTCACATTGATGTCGCTCACCGGCATCATCTCGTCGTCGGACGAGGCTTGTGGAAGTTGGACGCCCACGCGCGTTACTCCGCGGCGCGCCGGTGCGGCGTCAGTTCCGCCCGGTTGAGGTCGCGGCTGACCATGCGCATCAGTTCGGCGGAGCCGTCGCCCAGCAGGCCGCGATAGCTGGCGATGGCGCGCGCGAACATGTTGTAGATCATCACCGCCGGGATCGCCGCCACCAGACCCATCGCGGTGGCGAGCAGTGCTTCGGCAATGCCCGGCGCAACGACGGCCAGATTGGTGGTCTGCGATTTCGAAATGCCGATGAAGGCATTCATGATGCCCCAGACGGTGCCGAACAGACCGACGAACGGCGCGGTCGATCCGATCGTTGCCAGGATGCTGGTGCCGCGCGTCATGCGTCGGGATGCCGCCGCCTCGAGCCGGCTGAACAACGAGGCGACACGTTCCTTGACGCCTTCGTGGATCATCGCGTCGCGCGAGCGATTGAGTTCGTCGAGCGCGGCGTTGGTCAGCGTGGCGATGTCGCCGTTGGCATTCTGCAACTTGTCGCTTGCGTCCTCGAGCGAACGCGCACTCTCGACGCGGCGGAGATCGCGCATCAGCTTGCGCCGGGCGCCCAGCAGTTCGAGGGTCTTGGCGAGCCATACCGACCACGTTACCACCGAGGCGAAGGCCAGGCCGATCATCACCGCCTTCACGATGTAGTCGGCGGCCATGAACATGCCGAGCGGCGTCAATTCATGCGGCAGCACCGGGTTGGCTTCGGTGGCCGGCGCGAGTTCAGTTGCGGGTGAGGTTTGCGGTGGCGTCGCTTGCGGGGCAGGCGTCTGCTCCTGCGCGGTGGGTTGAGCGGCGGACGGATTGACGGGTGACGCGGAAGGCGCAGCCGGCGTCTGAGGCGATGTCGCCTGCGGTACGACAGGCGATGCGGTGGTCGCGGGGCTGGTCGTCGCCGGCGCGGTTGTCGTCGGGCCGGAGGATGTCGGAGCGGGGGATGCCGGAGCGGTTGCCACCGGCGCGGCGGAAGTCCCGGTTGACGTGATCGGCGACGGCGCGGATTGAGCATAGACCGGGTGTGGCACCAGCGAAAAAGTCAGCAGTGCGGCAAGCGCGACGGTCGGTGCTTTCGCTCGCGATTGGCAATGGCGCTCCGTCACGCGGAAGGTCTTCAGAGATAGATTCATTTCGACAGACTTTTTGTTGCGCCGCCGGTTCGGATCGATCGCAAGGCGGGCCGGGAGGTGGATGACTGCACCTCGGATTGGTCTAACGTCTTGGCTTTCCGAATCAAACAAGCAAGCGAGTGGGAATTTTAGAATCGCTTTAAGCCGAGCGGCGATCGGTGGACTGATCGTGCTCTCGCGAACTGATTATCCCGCGTCAGTCCGTCCATTTCGAGAGGGCGCTCGCTAGAAGGCCTATAAACTGAGCCGAATCCGGGCGTCGGCGTGTTGCTCATTAAATTTTGGAAAGTTATGACGAGCGAAGTTATCGCGGGCATGAGCTTGTTTCCGCGATGAGATCATTGGGGAACCGGGCACATGGGCATGTCATCGACGGATCACGCGAGCGTATCGCGTGACGAGGGCGCAGTCGCGCGCAATATTTCGGCGATAGGATGGAGCAAGGCGATGATCGGCATCGCCGCGGTGATGCTGATCCCCGATTCCGCGGATGCGCAGCCGGTGTCCAGCAGCGATGATCTTCCTCAAGTTCGCGTGACCGCGCCGAAGCGGCAAGCCAAGCGACACACCGCGCGCCGTGCCCCGGTACGGGCCGCGCCGGCACCGGTCGCTGCTGCGCCGAGCAACGTCGCGATCAACCCCGTGGTCGGCGATGGCGCCGGTGTCGCCGGCTATCAGACGCCCGCGCAGAGCGGCTTGTCGCGTTTTCCGACGCCGCTGACCAACACGGCTCAGACGGTCAACGTGGTGTCGCAGCAGTTGATGCAGGATCAACGCGTGACGTCGGTGCAGGAGGCGCTGCGCAACGTCCCCGGCATCACCTTCACCGCAGGCGAGGGCGGTGTCCAGGGCGACAACGTCACCATTCGCGGCTATTCCGCGCGCAACGATTTCTATCGTGACGGCATTCGTGATCCGGGTTGGTACGCCCGCGATGCGTTCAGCTTCGATCGCGTCGAAGTCTACAAAGGGCCGTCATCATTCCTGTTCGGTCGTGGCTCCACCGGCGGCGTCATCAACATTGTATCCAAGACGCCGCAGAATAGGGACTTCTCGGTTGTCGAAGCCACCGGCACGTCGGCCGCCGGCGCTCGAATGATGGTGGATTTCAACAAGACCTTCGAACAGTATGCGGCGCGCATCGCGGCGGTTGGTTATGACACCGATATCGCGGGGCGTGATTTCGCCAACGTCAGGCGTTACGGCGTGGCGCCGTCGATCTCGTATCAGATTGCACCCGACACCAAGAATACCCTGAGCTACGTTTATCAGAAGGACGACAACATCGCCGACCGCGGCATCATCATGCTGCCAGGATCATATTTCGGCACAAGCTATCGGCAGCCGGCGCCAGTGCCGCGCAACACATGGTATGGTGTCGCGACGCCCGGACAGAATGACATCGAGCAGACCGAAGCCCATACGCTCACCAATAAGTTTGAGCACAATTTCGCGCCTGATCTGAAGTTCACCAACACCACCGGCGTGAGCTATGTCGAGCGCTTCAACCGGACTCGTCCGGTTCAGATTTCAGGCCTCGGCACCGCAACCTCGAACCTCTGGGATGCGCCGGTCGGTGGAACGCGGCTTGGAACGCCGACCAATCCGCTGTTGCCCGGAATGCCGCTGAGCAACGTCTGGGTCGCCAACACCAACCATTTCCAGAACCAGACCAACAATTTTCTCGTCAGCAACGTTAGCGATCTCACCGCAAAGTTTATGACCGGCGGGATGGAGCATAATGTATTGGCCGGCCTCGAAGTCAGTCATGAAACGCGCGATCACTATCGCACCACCTTCAGCGATCCGTATCGCGTCAATGTCGCCAATCCTGATCCCTGGGTGTCCGGCACGCTCAATCCTACGACCGCGGCGACGGAATCGCGGGCCAATGCGGTCGGCGTTTACATTCAGGATCAGTTGAAGGTGACCGAGTGGCTTGAATTGCTTGGCGGTGTTCGCTTTGACAACTTCACCGCGAGAAGCAACGGCTTCACGATCACCCGCGCGACCGGAGCGGAAAGCGGGCTTGTCAGCCTCAACTCGGACAATAGCTTCGTGACCTACCGCGCCGGTGTGGTCTTGCATCCGACCCCGTGGTCGTCGGTCTATTACATGCGCGGCACCTCGGCGAATCCGCCGGCGGAGTTCGTGTCGATCACCAACGGTCAACAGGCACTTGCCCCGGTAACCTCGACGATCGACGAAATCGGTGCCAAGGCCGACATCCTCGACAAGAAGCTGAGCTTGAACGCGGCTGTCTTCCGCATCAGGAAGGAAAACGACATCGAGAATCAGGGGACCAGCGCGAACCCCGATTACGTCACGGTGGGCACTACGCAGGTTCAGGGCTTCGAGTTCGGTGCGACTGGCCGCATCACGCCGCAATGGAGCATCTCCGGCGGCTATGCCTATCTCGAATCGAAGGTGATCAATTCCGCTATTGTTAATAACATCGGACATGAACTGGCGGTGACCCCGAAGAACAGCTTCTCGGTGTTCACCACTTACGATCTCGATTCGAAGTGGACGGTCGGCGGCGGTGCGTTCTTTGTTGATTCTCGCTGGTCGAGCGTCGCCAACGATGCGAAAATTCCCGGATACTGGCGCTTCGACGCGATGGCCGCCTACAAGGTCGACAAGAACTTGACGGTGCAGCTCAACGTCTACAACCTGACGAATGAGTTCTATTACGACACCGTGGCGGGAGCGGGTTTCGCGGTTCCTGGCCCTGGGCGTTATGTGTCGTTGTCAGCACGCGCGCAATTCTGATCGGATAGCCGCGCGGGCAAAAGCCTGTGCGGCCGGCCTCATTATTGGCGTGCAGTATCATGTGCTCTGTGCGCGCATGACGTGAGATCGATGCCGGCGTCGCAAGATGCCGGCTCTTTTATGAAGGACCTTTCGATGCTGGTTCGAATTCCGAATGTGCTGACGCCGGAGCAGGTGCGCCGTTGCCGCGACGTGATGGCGCGCGCCGAATGGGTCGATGGCCGGGTGACCGCCGGACATCAGTCTGCGCAAGTCAAGCGCAACCTGCAGCTGCCGGAAAGCACGCCCGAAGCGCGCGAACTCGGTGACATGGTGCTGGCGGCGCTGAACCGCAACCCGCTGTTCATGTCCGCGGTATTGCCCAAGAAGATCTTCCCGCCGCTGTTCAATCGCTACGACGCCGAGGGCGAGATGAATTTCGGCTCGCATGTCGACAACGCCATCCGCACTGTCTCCGGCACCGGTGTACGCGTGCGCACCGACGTATCATCGACGCTGTTCCTGTCCTCGCCCGAGGAATACGATGGCGGCGAACTGGTGATCGAGGACACCTACGGCACCCATGCGGTGAAGCTGCCGGCGGGCGACATGATCGTTTATCCCGGCACCAGCCTGCATCACGTCACCAAGGTGACGCGTGGCTCGCGCGTGGCATCGTTCTTCTGGACCGAAAGCATGATCGGCGACGTCACCCGGCGCGCCATGATGTTCGATCTCGATATGTCGATCATTCGTCTCAACGCCGACCACCCCGAGCATCCATCGGTGATTTCACTGACGTCGCTGTATCACAACCTGCTGCGCCAGTGGGCGGAGACTTGAACTCAGAGCCTGCTTCAAACGCACCAAACAATATCAAAAGCCTATCCACGTCATTGCGAGGAGGCGAAGCCGACGAAGCAATCCAGCTTTTCCTTCGCGGCCTCCCGGATTGCTTCGCTTCGCTCGCAATGACGGTATTTTAGGTGTCGCGAACTTTTACTCGTGCCGCTGCATTATTCGGTCAGGCTTCAAGCCAGCATCATGTCGAGCGCAGGCGTCGTGCGTTCGACGATGTCGCCGCCATTCTGCTGAAACAGGATGAGCGCGGCAAGATCGTGCGCGGCGGCGAAGTCGATCGCCACATCAGGGCCCAGCACCATCAGCGCCGTCGCATAAGCATCCGCCTCCATGCAGGAGCGGTGCAGGACGGTGGCGGTGATCATGCCGTTGGCGATCGGGTATCCGGTGCGCGGATCCAGCGTATGGGAGAAGCGCCGTGCGCCGCTGACGAAGCTGCGTTCGCAGCCGGATGTTGCGATCGCGAGATTGTGCAGCGCGACCAGCATCGGCACCGTTTCAGTGCAGGCGTCGCCGGAGCGGTCGATTTCGACCCACCACGGGCTGCCGTCGGGTTTGACGCCATGGCCGCGCAATTCGCCGCCGATCTCGACCAGTGCGTGATGGATGCCGTGTTCGCGGAGCGTCTCCGCCACCAGATCGACTGCGAACCCTTTGGCGATGCCGCAGAGATCGATCGGCCCGGTATTGTGCCGGCGCAGACGGTGCGTGACGGTGTCGCGTTCGAGTTGCTGCCAGCCGCAGGCGCGATGATAAGCGGCAATGTCATCCGCTTTCGGCGGGGTGTACCGCGGGCCGCTTGGTCCAAAGCCCCAGAGGTCGACCAGCGCGCCCATGGTCGGGTCGTAGGCGCCATCGGATTCCCGCGCGATGCGGATGGCATGGTCCATCACGCGGTCGAGTTCGGGCGGCAATGTCTGCCATTCGTTTAGCGGCAGTCGGTTGAACCGGCTGGTATCGGATTCACTCTCCCACGGACTCATCTGCGCGATGACGCGATCGAGCGCGAGAGGAATGATCCGTTGCAGCGTTTGCTGGCTGGTCACGGAGCCGACGAACCGGACCGACCATGTGGTGCCCATGGTCGCGCCCGCCAAAGCCTGAACGGTGCCGCCCGCAGGAATGGCGCGCGGCGGCGCCAACGCCGTTGGAATCGCCACGCGCCGCAGGACTGACGCGGTTGCCGGCATGGCTTACTGCGGCAGCACTTCGACGGTCACGGCGTAGCTGTTGCGCCGCTGGGCGTTTTTAATCTTGCTCTTGTCGTCGCGCACCGAGGCGCTCATCCAGTAGTAGCCCGGTCCCGGCCAGGTGACGCTGAAGGTGCCGGACTCGTCGGTGGTGACCTTGGTGTCGTTCAGCTTGTCGCGATAGCGAATGCCACCGGGTACGACTTCGACGTTGACGCCGGAGGCCGGCTGGCCGTCCAGCACGAGGCGGAATGTCGCTTTCTCGCCGGCGAACAGATTATTCGGGTGCGTCACCGGAACCATTTCGAGGCCTGTGCCGGTTGGCTTCAGCGTATCGGTCGAGGGCTTGCCCGAGGTGACGAAGGATTCGATCCGGCCCTGCGTTTCCGAAATCTTGACGTCGGTGGCGTTGGCGGGAATGCCGGTCGCCAACTGATCAGCCTTACCGCGCCAGCGCTTGTTCTGGCCGTCCAGCTTGTAGCTGGCGAACGCGCCGTGATTGACCACCATCACCTTGTAGGTGCCGGGCTCGGCGAGCTTGACATCGAAGGTGCTGCGAAAGCGCCCCTTCGCGACGTTCTCGGGTGTAACGGCTTTGCCGTCGGGGCCCATGATCGACAGGTTGTCGAGCTGCAAGGCGTGATGTTCGAAGTAGAACAGATCATTGGAAATCGCGGCGTCCACCGTCACCCAGGCGTCGGTGCCGGACAGCACGGTGGCTGATGGCAGAAGCCAGGCGCGATGCGCCTGTGCGGGAACGGCAAGCAATGAGACCGAGGCTGCTGCGATCAGCGCGAGCTTGAGATGCTTGGTCATGGCGATGTCCTTTCCATGGCGCCGATGCGAATGACGGCGCGAGTGATTGGGTAGGTTTTATGGAGTCAGCTTCAACGCGACGGTGCCGAGTTCGCTTTCGCCTTTGGCCTGTGCGGTGGCCGGCGCTTTCGGCGGCCACTCGAACGGCACGCGCAGCAATTCGCGGCCGCCGACTTCGCGCGCGGCCTCGATCACGAGTTGATAATTGCCGGGCGTCAGGCCGTTAAGTGGCTTGGCAGCGGCATCGAATGTCAATTGATGGGTGCCCGGCGCACGGGTCGGGCTGCTGAGGCCATCCGCCGGCATGGTCAGTTCGCGGCCGGTGCGACGCCACCACTGCCGCATGTCCTTCAGCCACTTGGTGCCTTCGTTATCCTTGTGCTTGACGTCGTACCACACCGCCAGATTGGTGATCTTGCCGCCGTCGGCGCTTTCGAGCCACATCGCGACATAAGGCTTGTGATATTCAGCGACGTTGAGCTGCGGAATGTCGACGCTGATGGTCGCTTCGGCGGCCAGTGATGAGCCGGCGGCGAGGGTAGAGAGTGCGGCAGTGATCAGGAGACGCATTGCATACCTTTAGCGATGAATGAACAGGACAACGAGCAACGCTGGAATCACCAGCCCCATGCTGACGACGGGCCATGTCGCGCGGCGGCGATTGGCGTGGAGGTACAGCAGCAATAGACCGGTCAGGCAGAAGATGATGGCGACGGCGGCAAACAGATCGATGAACCAGCTCCACGCCTTGCCGGTGTTGCGGCCCTTGTGCAGGTCGTTGAGATAAGCGATCCAGCCCCGGTTGGTGATTTCATATGACACCGTGCCGCTGTCGCGCTCGATGCTGAGCCAGGCGTCGCCGCCGGGGCGCGGCAAAGCGATGTAAATATCCTTCGGCGACCATTCGGTATCGCGTTCGGCGGTGTTGACGCCGATCTCGCTGCGCAACCATGCGCTGACACTTTGCGGCAGCGCCGCCTTGGCCGCCGGCGGCTCCGATTTCAGAGCCGCGATCAAGCTCTGCGGCAACTGTGCCTCGCGCATCACGACCGCGGGTTTCGATTCAATCTGCCCAGCGTGGTTCAGTGTGATTCCGGTGAGGGCGAACAGCACCATGCCGATCAGACAGAGCCCCGAACTGATCCAGTGCCACTGGTAAAGCTGGCTGATGAGAAAAGCGCGGCGCTTCTTTCGTTGCCAGAGTTCGTCGCCGTCGACCATTGATCAATCCGAAACGCCAGTTCGTCGGCATCGTCGCCAACTCTCGCAAATCAAAGGGGTTTGAGCGGCATCCGCCGACCAGCGCGATCTGTTTAGCGAAGCCGACTTCGCTTTGCTACAGCAGCGGATTAGGTTCGTTCTAAATCGAGACGTCGTGCCGGGAGTCTTGGCTTCGGCATGGGGTTCCGCGGCGATTTGACGCCGATACGATCGGCGATCATTCGATCCGGGACAGAGCATGTGTTTTCGCTTCGGCGGCCGTTGCCGGGATTGAATGATGACGGTCCGTAGCTAACATCTTCCGCCATGGTGGAAACAAGCACCCCTTCGGACTTCTACGCCGCAATCCCGGTCTTCCGCCGTTTCAGCCGATTGATGGACCCGGCGCTCTATGTGCCGCTCCCCGAGGATTGGCTGATCGGCGTGGCCGATGTCGTCGAATCCACCAAGGCGATCGCCGAGCAGCGTTACAAGGCGGTCAACATGGCCGGCGCCGCGGTGATTGCCGCCGTGACCAACGCGCTGGCCGGGCGCGACTTTCCGTTCGTGTTCGGCGGCGACGGTGCGAGCTTCGCGATCGGGCCTCAGGATGCCGAACTGGCGCGGGAGGCACTAGCCGCGACCGCGACGTGGGTGCGTGACGAACTGGGCCTGGTGCTGCGCGTGGCGCTGGTGCCGGTCGACCGCGTTCGGGCCGAGGGGTGGGATGTGCGGGTGGCGAGATTCGGTCCGTCGCCGCATGTCGCTTATGCGATGTTTTCCGGAGGTGGTCTCGGTTGGGCCGAGGCGGCGATGAAGCGCGGCGAGTTCGCCGTCGCGCCGGCGCCGGCGGGTACTCAGCCCGACCTCAGCGGCTTGTCATGCCGATTCTCGGAAATTCCGGCGGCGCGCGGCGTGATCCTGTCGGTGCTAATTGTCCCGGGTCAGGATGCCGATCCCGCCGCGTTCC
>JAFKKM010000061.1:24654-57066 GCA_017305555.1 Hyphomicrobiales bacterium
CCGTCGCGGGCTTCGTGCCGCGCGTCTATCTCGGGCAGGCCGTCGCCAACAGCGATTTCCGCAAATTCGACGACGGGCTGCGTATGGTGCTCGATTGTTCGCCGGAGCTTGCCGATACGCTCGAACAGCGCCTCTCAGCGGCGGCCGCCACCGGAACGGTCCGCTACGGCGTGCATCGTCAGGATGCGGCAATGATGACGTGCTTCACGCCGTCGGCGCTGCGCGCGGATCATCTTCATTTCATAGACGGTGCGCGGGGTGGCTATGCGGTGGCCGCCACGGCCTTGAAAGCGTCGCTTGGGTAGTGCGATTGCGCAATTCAGCGCTTCGATCGCGTCCAGTTCTCGCCGCCGCATAATCCGCCGACGCAGCCGTTCACGCGAAGACTGTTCGGTCCCATCATCGCGATATTGCTGTCGTAAGTGCCACCGTCGTCGGCGTTGTAGATGCGTCCGGCCCATCGCGACACGCCTGAAGGCTGCATCCCGTTGAACAGCGGCAGCCCAATCATCGGCCTGCGGCGAAGCGCGGGATTCGGATTCTTATCGTCGACGGCCGGCTTGCCGGTATTCGGATCGGTCGGATCACGCAGCCAGACCACGACGCCGCAAATGCCCGTGCCGCAACGGCTGACCTGCACCTTGGCATCGCCGGCCTGTGTGAGCCAAGTGCCGGTGGGATCTCCGGATTCCTGAGCGAATGCGCCGGACGATAGGTTCAACGTAATTAAAATCGTGGCAATCAGGCCGAATCGCAATGTCATCAGAATCCTCCAGATCGGTCCCGTGTTGCATAACAAAAGGGCAAACTTGTGCAATGACGTTCCGGCGCCGGTGTGAATATCGGATGGAAGTAAAGAATAAACTGAACGTGGACGATGAAATCGTTGCGCCATGATGGCGCGCCGCGCAACGTTATTCCCGAGGCGAGTGGATATGCTTCGAAATGACGCGCTATTTGCCCCAACGGGTGAAATAGACCGCTAAAGCGGTGACGATGCCGAAGACCAACATCGCGGTGGCGACCAATGCGAACAGCATCGAGGCCGGTGCGTGAATCGTGGCGAGCCACCAGCCGCCGCCGGCAACGATCAGAAGACGCAGCGTCGAGGCGAGTACCGGTCCCGTGACTCGCGCGGCGCCTTGTGATGCGAAATACATCGCGATACCGAAGCCGAAAAAGCCGAAGCCCGGTCCCGCCCATGCGAAATAAGTCGTTGCGGCCGTGGTGACCTCGGCGTCGCTGGTGAACAGCGATATCCACAGCGAGGGCCAGATTGCGACGATGATTCCGATCGCTCCAACGGTCAGGCCGGCGGCGCAGCCGGTTGTCCATGCGACGCGTCGGGCACGGGCCACCAGACCGGCGCCAATCGCCATGCCGACCATCGGCGTCGATGCCACGCCGAATGCGAAGGCCACCGGGATCAGCAGGAATTCCAGGCGCGCGCCGATGCCGTAGCCGGCGAGCGCTGCGACGCCGAAGCCGGTGACGATCTTGGTGAAGACGACGATGGTGAGCACCGTTTGCACCGGCGACAGACATGAGATCGCGCCGACCTTGAGGATGTCGGCGAACATGTTCTTTCGAAGCGCGAAGGTCGATGGGTGCAATGTCAGCCGGCTGCGACCGCTGGCGAGATACCAGGCGAGGAAGACCGTTCCGATTGTGTAGGCGATCAACTGGCCGCTGGCGACGCCGATCATGCCGAATCGCGGTATGCCGCCGAGGCCCAATCCCAATGCGCCGCCGCAGATCACCTGCAACACGGCGACGACGAGCAGCGTCATCGAGGGCACACGCATGTTGCCGGTGCCGCGCAGGATCGATGCCAGCGTGTTTACCAGCCAGATTGTGATCGCGCCGGAGAACAGCACGGTGGCGTATCCGGTGGCCTCGGTGAGAACCGCGCCGTCGCCGCCAAGCAGCGCGAATAGCTGCCGGCCGAACAGCAGCATCATCAGTGTGAAGAAAGCGCCGCCGAGGATGCCGATCGTGGCCGCGTGCCACGCAAGGGCGTTGGCACGATCCACGTTGTCGGCGCCCAGCGCGCGGCTGATCGCGGAGGAGACGCTGCCGCCGATCGCACCAGCGGATGTCGTCTGCATCAGCATCGTGAAAGGAAAGGCCAGTGCAATGGCCGCCAGCGGCACGATACCAAGCCGGCCGATGTAAGCGGTTTCCGCCACCGCCACCAGCGTGCTGCCGAACATTGCGACGACATTCGGCAGCGCCAGTCGCAGCAATGTCGGTAGGATCGGCGATGTCAGCAGGGTGTTGGCTTTAGCCGCAGACTGCAAGCGTACAGGAGCGTTCATCGGGGTGAGGTCCGTCGCCGGAGTGAGCCGCCCGACCGTCCGCGCAAACTCTGTAGGTCAGGTATATATTACGAACGACATATCATAACAATTAGAAATCCGTTCTGCCGACAATGCATGGTCACCATGGCAATCCGCATAAATCGATGACGCCGCCGCCTGCGCCGCGCTTGAGGTCGAAGGTATATGGCGCCATCGCATCGAACCGCACACGGCCACCGGGTTGTTCGCACCAGACCTCGCCGATAAATCGTTGCCAGCCGCGCGCCTCATAAAATGCGACATTGTGCGGCTCGCAGAAAAGCACCGCAAACTGAACGTCTTCGCGATCGCGCAAGGTCTGGATGGCCGCATTGAGCGCGACGCTGGCATAGCCATGGCGGCGGTGATCGGGATGGGTGGCAACGCCGCCGATTCCGCCGATATTCATGTTTCGGTTATTCCATTTCGCCATCCGGGTGTAGATGCCGACGTGGCAGGCCAGTTCGCCGTCTGCGGCTTCAACCAGCACACGCAGGTCGGCATTCGCCCACTGGATATGTCTCCACGGCCGCTGTTCAAGTGTCGCTTTGGGCCAGACAAGCTCGAGCAGCGGCCGGGCCGTCGGCCATGATGCGTCTCCGTTCAGGATGTCGATCTCGATGCTCATCTTGTCCGGGCTCCTGTCCCGCGTCTGCTGCATTCCGTCATGCTTGGCGGTGCGTAGCAAGTTTTGGCTTTCAATGTCAGGATGTTGGAAGTTTATACCGGAAAGGTCGATCGATGGGCGCGGGACAGCTCACAACATTCCAGCGCTGGTCGATTCTCGCCGGCGCCGCCGTGCTGCTGAGCCTTGCCATGGGTATGCGCCAGAGCTTCGGTCTGTTTCAGCCCTCGATCATTCGCGACGTCGGGATCACGGTCGCGGATTTCTCGCTGGCAACGGCGTTGCAGAACGTTGTCTGGGGCGTGACGCAACCGGTGGTCGGCATGTTGGCCGATCGCTACGGGTCGCGATACGTCATGCTGGGTGGCGTGCTGGTCTATGCGGCGGGACTGGTGATCATGATGTTCACCACTTCGGCGCTGATGTTCATCGTCGGCGCGGGCTTTTGCGTCGGTCTGGCGCTGTCCTGCACCGCTTCGAGCATCACGATGGCAGTAACCTCCCGCGTTGTAATGCCCGCTCAGCGCAGCGTGGCAATGGGCGCGGTCTCTGCGGCCGGGTCGCTCGGTCTGGTCATCGCCTCGCCGCTGGCGCAGACGCTGATCTCCAATGCCGGCTGGCAGATGGCGCTGGTCGGCTTCCTCGGCCTTGCAGCGGTGATGCTGCCGGCGGCGCTTTTCGCCGGACGCGGCGATACGGTTGAGATCGACAAGGCGGACGATTCCGAACAGCGCGTCGGTGCGGTGGTGCAATCGGCACTCGGCCATTCCGGTTTTGTGGTGATGTCGATCGCGTTCTTCGTCTGCGGTCTGCAACTGGTGTTCCTCACCACGCATTTGCCGAACTATCTGGAAATCTGCGGGCTCGATGCGTCGCTGAGCGCCGAGGCCTTGGCGATGATCGGGCTGTTTAACGTCATCGGCTCCTACGCGTTCGGCTGGCTCGGCGGCCGCTATCCCAAGCAGATCCTGCTCGGCGGCATCTACATTGCGCGCTCGCTGGCGATCGCGATCTATTTCGCGCTTCCCGCGACGCCGGCGTCGACGCTGATCTTCGCGGCCGTGATGGGCTCGCTCTGGCTCGGTGTGGTGCCGCTGGTCAATGGGCTGGTGTCGCAACTGTTCGGGTTGCGCTTCATGACCACGCTGACCGGCATCGCCTTCCTCAGCCATCAGGCCGGCTCGTTCCTAGGCGCGTGGGGCGGTGGCGTGATTTACGATCGCCTCGGCAGCTACGACATGGCGTGGCGCGCGGCAGTGGTGATTGGGCTGGTCGCGGGCGCGTTCCAGATGCTGATGAATGTGCGGCCCCCGGCAGCACGGCCTTCGCTCGACGCCGCAGTGCCGCGCGCGGCGTGATCCGCGTCACAGTCTGTGTAGCTCCTCTATCGTTCAATATGATATCGTTACATGTTGACGATATGAGGTCCGCCCATGCGTATGCTTGCGCTCGTCTTCGCCGCGCTTGTCGTGATCGTCTGCAATGGCGGCGATGCCTTGGCCGCCAAACGGGTGGCGCTCGTTATCGGAAATTCGGCCTATCGGAACGTCGCGCCGCTTACCAACCCGGCCAACGACGCAGCTGCGATTGCCGCGATGTTCAGGCAGGCGCAGTTTGATGTGGTGGCGCTGCACGGTAATCTTGGCAACGTTGAGATGCGTCGTTCGCTCCGCGAATTCTCGGATCAGGCGCGTGGGGCCGATATCGCGGTCGTCTATTTCGCCGGGCATGGCATCGAGATCGACGGCGTGAACTATCTGATCCCGGTCGATGCAACCATCGAACGTGACACCGATGCTTATGACGAGGCCATCGCACTGGATCGAATCCTGCAAGCGGTCGAGCCCGCAAAACAGCTTCGCCTCGTGATCCTCGATGCTTGTCGCGACAATCCATTCGCCAAGAAAATGCGGCGCATGTTGGCGGTGCGCACGATCGGGCGCGGCCTCGCTGGCGTTGAGCCGAGCCAGCCCAATACGCTGGTGGCTTATGCCGCAAAGGGCGGTTCGACGGCCTCCGACGGTGGTGGCAAGAACAGTCCGTTCGCCAGCGCGTTGATCAAGCATCTGACGACGCCGGGCCTCGGTGTGCGCCGGGCCTTCGGCTACGTGCGGGACGATGTTTTGGCAGCGACCGGCAATCGTCAGGAACCGTTCGTCTACGGTTCGCTCGGCGGCGATGAAGTCACGTTGGTCCCGGCGGCACCTGTTACGGCGGCCGCGGTTCAGGACGTACGCGGCGACTACGAACTCGCTGACAAAGTTGGCACCGTCGAAGCGTGGGATTCCTTTATCAAGACCCATCCGACCGGTTTCTATACCGATTTGGCCAAGGCACAGCGCAACAAGTTACGGAACGACGCGCCGCCGCGGGCTGACGCAGCGTCCGTCCCGCAAAAGTCAGGCGAGGCCGTGCCCGCTCCGCAGACGAAGCCGCAAGCCGTTGCGGCGCTACCATCCGCCGAGGATGCGTCTTCGCGGGTTGCAGGAGCGCCGAATTTGGATACGTCGCGTTTGCTTCAGGTTGAATTGGCCCGCGTCGGTTGCGCGACGGGCGAACCCGACGGCGTATGGGGAGCAGCTTCGCAACGCGCGCTCGCATCGTTCAACCGTCACGCCAGGATGCAATTGGATACCAGCCTCGCAAGTGTTGAGGCGCTGGACGCTGTGCGTGGCCGGCGCGGCCGCGTCTGCCCGCTAAGCTGCGAACGCGGTTCTCACGCGATTGGCGGCAAATGCGTGGCCTCGACGTGCCGGCGCGGCTATGAGCGTGACGATGCTGGCGTTTGTCGTCCCGTCGCTCGATTCGAGCGAACCGCGCGCTCCCGTGAGCCGCGCGAGCGTCGTGAACCCGTGCCACGGCAAGCCCCAAATGCCGCGCAGGTCATTTGCAACGACCATGGCTGCCGCCCTGTCAGCAGAGGCTGCCGCGCGGCGGTTGCGTCCGGCCCATTTCAATCGGAGGTCTGTAACTGAGGGTGGAATCGAGGTCGCTCGCATTTGACTGTTCTTCGCAGTGGAACCTTATATAAAGGGAACCGTTAGCCCTCTATCTCCACTATCCCGGACAAAAATCATGACCTTCAAACTTCCCGATTTGCCTTACGCCTATGATGCGCTCGCTCCTCATATGTCCAAGGAAACGCTGGAGTTTCACCACGACAAGCACCATCAGGCCTATGTCACCAATGGCAACAACCTGCTGAAGGGCACGGAATTCGAGAACAAGTCGCTGGAAGAGATCGTCAAGGGCTCCTACGGCAAGAATGCTGCGTTGTTCAACAACGCCGGCCAGCACTACAACCACCTTCATTTCTGGAACTGGATGAAGCCGAATGGCGGCGGCAGCAAGCTGCCCGGCCGTCTGGAAAAGAAGATCAACGAGGACCTCGGCGGCCTCGAGAAGTTCAAGGCGGATTTTGCCGCCGCCGGCGCCGGACAGTTCGGCTCGGGCTGGGCTTGGCTGTCGGTCAAGAACGGCAAGCTCGAAGTCTCCAAGACCCCGAACGGCGAGAACCCGCTGGTCCACGGCGCGACCCCGATCCTCGGTGTCGACGTCTGGGAGCACTCCTACTACATCGACTACCGCAACCGCCGCCCTGACTATCTGAAGGCGTTCGTCGATCATCTCGTGAACTGGGAGTACGTCGACGACCTGCTCGGCAAGGCCTGATCTCGGCAAGGTTTGAAATAACATTCACTATTGGAAGGGCGGCTTATGGGCCGCCCTTCTTTGTTGGCCTTGCGGGAAGATGGCAGTCCAGCGAGGGCCTATGCGATATCCAAGGCCAAATCTGCATAACACTTTGACCTGAAATGATTTTTCAAATCGTGCGGCGACTGCATTGTTATGTTATAGTGTAACATATATAGAACCTGTACAGCAGCTTGGCTGCCGGAAGGTATTTTCTAGCGCCGCGCGCACGAGCCGTCACATGGCGACCGAGTTCACCCGAGCCGAGACATTCGACCGATGACCCATTCGCACGCACATAGCCACGGCGCGGCCGGCGCGCACCATCATGCGCCGGAAGCGCCACACCCGGCGCAGCGGGCAACGGTTTCGCTGCTGCGGATGACGCTCGCAGAGCGGCTGGGTTTGGCGATCCTTCTCAGTGTCGGTCTCTGGGGCCTGGTCTGGCTGGCGATGAGGCCGGCATGAGTGCGCAACTGCAATTCCGCAACGTTACCCTCGGCTATGACCGCCATCCTGCCGTCCATCACCTCGCGGGCGAGGTCGCGAGGGGTGCGCTGCTCGCGGTGGTGGGGCCGAACGGCGCCGGCAAGTCGACGCTGTTTCGCGGCATCGTCGGTCTGCTCAAGCCCCTGTCGGGGACCATCGAGCGCGGTGGTCTTGGTGTTCGCGATATCGCCTTCCTGCCGCAAAGCGCCGACATTGATCGTAGTTTCCCGCTCTCGGTATTCGATTTCGTCGCCATGGGCCTGTGGCGCGATGCTGGCGCGTTTGGCGGCATTCGCGGGCGGCGACGCCAACGGGTGCAGCAGGCGCTGGCTGCTGTGGGTCTGACCGGATTCGAGCGGCGCGCCATCGGCACGCTGTCGGGTGGCCAGATGCAGCGCATGTTGTTCGCGCGGCTGATGTTGCAGGATGCGCAAATGATCGTGCTCGACGAGCCGTTCAACGCCGTCGACGCCAAGACTTCGGCCGATCTGCTACATCTTGTTCAGCATTGGCACGCCGAGGGACGCACCGTGTTGGCAGCGCTGCACGACATGGATCTGGTGCGCAATCATTTCCCGCAAACCCTGCTGCTGGCGCGCGGCGCCGTGGCTTGGGGCGATACCGCGCAGGTGCTGACGCCCGACAATCTCATCGCCGCACGGCAGATGTGCGAAGCCTTTGACGACGAGGCGGGGGCGTGCGCGGCGGAAGTTGCATCAGCGCGGGCGGCCTGACCCATGATCCACGATCTGCTGATCACGCCTTTCACCGAATTCGAGTTCATGCGCCGTGCGTTGGCGGGCGTAGTGGCGCTGTCGCTCGCCGGTGCGCCGATCGGCGTGTTCCTGATGTTGAGGCGGATGAGTCTGGTCGGCGACGCCATGGCGCATGCGATCCTGCCCGGCGCGGCCATCGGCTTTTTGCTCTCCGGCCTCAACCTGTTTGCGATGACGTTCGGCGGATTGATCGCAGGCTTTACTGTGGCGATCCTGTCCGGCGTGGTCGCACGCAACACCGAATTGAAAGAGGACGCGGCGCTCGCGACCTTCTATCTCGCGTCGCTGGCGCTCGGCGTTACCATCGTGTCCATGCGCGGCACCAATATCGATCTGCTGCACGTTCTGTTCGGCAATATCCTGGCGCTCGACGATCAGACGCTGCTGGTGATCGCGTTCAACGCCACCATCACGCTGCTGGCGATGGCGGTGATCTATCGTCCGCTGGTGGTGGAATGCGTCGATCCGGTGTTCCTGCGCACCGTCAGCCGTGCCGGGGCGCCAACGCATCTCGTCTTCATGGCATTGGTGGTGATCAATCTCGTCAACGGCTTCCATGCGCTCGGCACGCTGCTGGCGGTGGGCCTGATGATCCTGCCCGCCGGCATCGCGCGATTCTGGTCGCGTGATATTACCGGCATGATCGCGGTCGCAGTGGTGAGCGCGGCGCTGTCCGGCTATGCCGGATTGGTGCTGTCGTATCACGCCGGCGTGCCGTCGGGACCGGCAATCATCCTGATTGCGGCTGGACTATATGTCGTCTCGGTTTTGTTCGGCAGCGTCGGCGGCCTGTTGCGGCAGTGGTTCCCCGGCCGCCATCTCGAGGCTTGAAATGCGATTGTTACGTATCGCCTTTGCCGCATCGATTCTGCTCGCCGGCGTCCTTGCGCAGGGGGCGGTTCGTGCCGACGAACGCATCAAGGTGGTGGCGAGTTTCACCATCCTTGCCGATTTTGTCCGCAATGTCGGCGGTGACCGCGTCGATGTGGTCGCTCTGGTCGGCCCCAATGCCGATGCGCACGTCTATACGCCGTCGCCGGCGGACGCGAAGACCATCGCCGCCGCAAAACTGGTGGTGGTCAACGGGCTCGGCTTTGAAGGCTGGTTGCCGCGTCTTGTGAAATCCAGCGGCGGCACGGCGCGGATCGTGGTGGCGACCGACGGTATCGTTCCCCTGAAAGAACCGCCGGGCGGCCACCACAGCGTCGATCCGCACGCCTGGCAATCGGTGCCGAATGCGAAGGTCTATGTCGAGAATATCCGGCGGGCGCTGGCCGAGGTTGATCCGGCATCCGCTGACAGCTATCGCGCCAATGCAGCGCGTTATGTCGTCCAACTCGATGCGCTGGATCGCGACGTCCGCGCGATGGTCGCACAAATTCCGGAAGCCCGCCGCAAGGTGATCTCGACCCACGGCGCATTCGGCTATTTCGCCGCCGCCTATGGGGTGGCCTTCGTCGCGCCGCAGGGCGTGTCGACGGACACCGAGCCGAGCGCGCGCGATCTCGCCAGCATCATCGCACAGATCCGCAAGGAAAAAATTCCGGCGGTTTTCCTTGAAAATATCAGCGATCCTCGCCTGATCCGGCGCGTCGCCGCCGAAACCAGCGCGAAAATCGGCGGTACGCTGTATTCCGACAGCCTGACCGACGAAAAGGGCGAGGCCCCCACTTACATTGACATGGTCAGGCACAATATTAAGACGTTGCAAGACGCGCTGGATAAGTAGGCAGGCCCTCCCTGTCGTGCCGGCCTGCGTCCCATCCCGCCGGAGTGATCATGTCCGAAACCACCGCTGAAAAAATCCCCGTGACCGTGCTGACCGGCTATCTCGGCGCCGGCAAAACCACCCTGCTCAATCGCATCCTGTCCGAGAACCACGGCAAGAAATACGCCGTGATCGTCAACGAATTCGGGGAAATCGGCATCGACAACGACCTGATCATCGGCGCCGATGAAGAAGTGTTCGAAATGAACAACGGTTGCATCTGTTGCACCGTGCGCGGCGATCTCGTCCGCATTCTTGACGGTTTGATGAAGCGGAAGGGCAAGTTCGATGCGATCATCGTCGAGACCACCGGCCTCGCCGATCCCGCGCCGGTCGCGCAGACTTTCTTTGTCGATGAAGACGTGCAGAACAATGCGCGGCTCGATGCGGTGGTGACGGTCGCCGACGCCAAGTGGTTGAGCGACCGTTTGAAGGACGCGCCGGAGGCCAAGAACCAGATCGCCTTCGCCGATGTTATCGTGCTGAACAAGACCGATCTGGTGACGCCGCCGGAACTGGCCGAAGTCGAGGGCCGCATTCGCGCGATCAACCCTTACGCAAAACTGCATCGCACCCAGCGCTGTCAGGTGGCGCTGTCAGACGTGTTGGAACGCGGCGCATTCGATCTCGACCGCATTCTCGAACTGGAGCCGGAATTCCTCGCGGCGGATGAGCATGACCACGATCATGAGCATTGCCACGACGAGAACTGCACCCACGAGCATCATCATCACGACCACGATCACCACCATCATGATCACGACCACGGCCATGGTCACGGCATGAAGCACTATCACGACGAGGACATGCAGTCCTTGTCGCTGCATAGCGACAAGCCGCTCGATCCCAACAAGTTCATGCCATGGTTGCAGCAACTGGTCGCGACCGAAGGCCAGAAGATCCTGCGTTCCAAGGGTATCCTCGCCTTCAGCGGCGACGACGATCGTTACGTATTCCAGGGCGTCCACATGATGCTCGAAGGCGATCACCAGCGCGCGTGGAAAGAAGGCGAGCCGCGCCAAAGCCGGTTGGTGTTCATTGGTCGCGAACTGCCTGAGCAGACCATTCGCGACGGCTTTGAACGGTGTATCGCGGCGTGAGCAAGGCGTTCGAACCATCCGAAAATTCGGACTCCATCGTTTCGGTCACCGATCGCGTTCGCCCGATCGAAATCGGAATGCCGGTCAGTGCCGTGCATTTCCTCGGTGAAACCGCGGTCTTCGTCGGCGATGAGGAAATGCTGACGTTCGTGACCGGAAGCGGAGAGGCGGCGCGGCTGCCGGTCCACGACGGCGCCGTTCTCTGCGTGGCCTCGGACGGCAAACGGATCGTCACCGGCGGCGACGACGGCAAAGTCGTCGAGGTCAAGGCCGACGGCAGCGTCGCGACGGTTGCGACCGATGCCAAGCGGCGCTGGATCGACAACGTCGCGCTCCATCCCGATGGCGCGGTGGCGTGGTCCGCCGGCAAGACGGCGTTTGTCCGCAGCGCGAAAGGCGAGGAGAAGTCCCGCGACGTGATCTCCACGGTTGGGGGGCTGGCCTTTGCGCCGAAAGGCTTGCGGCTGGCGATCTCGCACTATAACGGCGTGACGCTGTGGTTTCCCAACATGACCGCAACGCCGGAAGTGCTCGACTGGGCCGGCTCGCATCTCGGCGTCGTCTTCAGCCCCGACAACAAATTCCTGGTGACGTCGATGCATGAGCCGGCGCTGCACGGCTGGCGTCTCGCCGATGCGCGTCACATGCGGATGACTGGTTATCCGACGCGCGTGAAGTCGGTGTCGTGGAGCGCGGACGGCAAGTCGCTCGCGACCTCGGGCGCCGACACCATCATCCTGTGGCCGTTCGCCAGCAAGGATGGCCCGATGGGCAAGGAGCCAGGCATCCTTGCGCCAATGCCGTCGCGGGTGACGATGGTGGCGTGCCATCCGAAGCAGGAGATCATCGCGGTCGGCTATTCCGATGGCACGGTGCTGATGGTTCGCATTTCCGATGGCGCCGAGATTTTGGTGCGGCGTAAGGTCGAGCAGGCGATCGCGGCACTTGCCTGGAACGCCAAAGGCAGCGTGCTGGCGTTCGCCGACGCCGATGGCAACGCGGGACTATTCACGCTGTAGCGGACAAACATGCGCTTTCTGGCGACGTTTCAGGCCTATGACTTTCTCGATACGCTCGTCAGCCTGACGGCGGCATTCGTGCTGGCGACCCTGATCGGTGCGGAGCGGCAATACCGGCTGCGCACCGCGGGCTTGCGAACCAACGTGCTGGTCGCGGTGAGTGCGGCCGCCTTTGTCGATATCGGTATGCATCTCACGGGCGCGGACGGTGCGGTGCGCATCATCGCCTATGTGGTGTCGGGCATCGGTTTCCTCGGTGCCGGCGTGATCATGAAGGAAGGCATGAACGTGCGTGGCCTCAACACCGCCGCGACGTTGTGGGGCTCGGCGGCAGTCGGAAGTTGCGCGGGCGCGGACCTGGTCGCGCAGGCGGCGGCACTGACGGCGTTTGTTCTGGCGGGGAACACGTTGTTGCGGCCGCTGGTCAATGCCATCAACCGACGTCCATTGGACGAGCGTGCGTCGGAAGCGACCTATGAAGTTCTGCTCACCGTCGATGCGGCGGCAATGAGCACTCTGCGCGAGACATTGGTCGCGAAGCTCGAAGCTGCGCAATATCCGGTTAGCGACGTGCAGGTGATCGATCGCACCGACGACGTTGTCGAGATTATTGCGACGCTGGTGAGCACCGCAGTCGAGGCGAAGGAACTGGATTCCGTGACGGTCGATCTTGCCCGGTTGCCGGGCGTGCGCCATGCGACGTGGAACGTCAGCACCAAGGATTGAGGTTCCGGCGTGCTGAGCTGTTGCCCGTAATATGCCGGAACATTCATCCGCCCCGCATGTTGGTCTTCGCAAGGCCGGTAGCGGAACGGACCTATGACACCGAGTGAAAGCAAACGCGTCGATCGACGTGACTTCATCGTCACGGCTATAGCAATCGTCTTCGGTCTGACGGTAGCTGGCGTTTCGCTGATGCAGGTCACTGTGGACGACAGGCCGCAACTTGCGCAGGTGATGCCGTTGCCGGCCGACCAAAACAAGAAGAGCGATCCGCCGGCTCCGTTGAATCCGGAATCCTCACCCAAATATCCGACATCGCGCCCCACCACGCCGCCACCACAGCCGGCGCGGCCTGACGCGGATGCGCGGAACAAGGGCGCCAGGCCGGTGTTGCCGCCGGCGCCTGCGGAGAAATCGGGGCCGTCGATCGATGCGAAATAGCGCTCAGAGATTCTGCTGCGTCTAAAATGAAAACGCCCGGCGCTCACCAAGGTGAGGCCGGGCGTTTTTCGTGTTGCGCATTGTTACACGGCGTCAGCGAACCAGAATGTTCTTGAACTGCCACGGATCGCTGGTGTCGATGTCTTCCGGGAAAAGGCCCGGACGATCCGTCAGCGGTGTCCAGTCGGTGTAGTAACCCTTCACCGGGCCGAGATACGGTAACTGGATTTCCAGCAGGCGGTCGAAATCCATCTCGTCGGTTTCGACGATGCCTTCGTTCGGATTTTCCAACGCCCACACCATGCCCGCGATCAACGCCGACGTCACCTGCAAGCCGGTGGCGTTCTGATAGGGCGCGAGTTTTCGCGTCTCCTCGATGGAGAGTTGCGAGCCGAACCAGTAGGCATTGTTGTCGTGGCCGAATAGCAGCACGCCGAGTTCGTCGATACCATCGACGATCTCGTTTTCATCGAGGATGTGATGCTTCTCCTGTGCCTTGGCGGCGCGGCCGAACATTTCGTGCAGCGAGAGCACCGCATCATCCGCAGGGTGATACGCATAGTGGCAGGTCGGCCGATAGACAGCCTTGCCGGACGCGTCGAACACCGTGAAATAATCGGAGATTGAGATCGATTCATTGTGAGTGACGAGGTAGCCGTATTGCGCACCGCGGGTCGGGCACCAGGTACGCACGCGCGTATCGGCGCCGGGCTGCATCAGATAGATCGCCGCGCCGCAGCCGGCCTCGTGGGTGTGTGCGTTTTCAGGCATCCACTTTTCATGAGTACCCCAGCCGAGTTCGGAAGGCTGCACGCCTTCCGATATTAAGCCTTCCACCGACCAGGTGTTGACGAAAACGTCCGGCTCCTTCGGCTTCTTGGCGCGCTGGGTGTCGCGTTCGGCGATGTGAATGCCCTTGATACCGGCCTGGCGCATCAGGTCTGCCCATTCGGCCCGGCTCTTTGGCTTCGGCGCATTGAGCTTGAGGCCGGCGGCGACATTCATCAGCGCCTGCTTGACGAAGAACGAGACCATGCCGGGGTTGGCGCCACAACAAGAGACGGCGGTTGTCGAGCCTGCGGGACGGGCCTTCTTGGCAGCCAGTGTGTTCTCGCGCAGCGCGTAGTTGGAGCGCGCTTCCGGGCCCTTCGAGGCGTCGAAATAGAAGCCGAGCCAAGGCTCATTCACCGTATCGATGTAAAGCGCACCGATTTCGTTGCAGAACTCCATGATGTCGGCGGAGCCGGTGTCGACCGAGACGTTGACGCAGAAGCCCTGTCCGCCGCCTTCGGTCAGTAGCGGGGTCAGCAGTTCGCGATAATTGTCTTTGGTCAGGCCTTGCTGGATGAAGCGCACATTGTGCTTCTCGCAGTGTGCCTTGCGGCCTTCGTCCTTGGGATCGATTACCGTGATGCGCGACTTGTCGTAATCGAAATGCCGTTCGATCAGCGGCAGCAATCCCTTGCCGATCGATCCAAAGCCGACCATGACGATCGGGCCAGTGATGCGCGCGTGCACGGGCGAAGCGGATGACGGCATTTACCAGAACTCCAGTAGATCAAAGTGAGATCGAGTTGTGCGAAAAGCCGTCCGAGGCGGCTTTGTGCAGGGTGTTGAAAACGACAAATGGCCGTGAAAATCAAGGCCAAATGCCGTGGTTGAGCTGAAGGACGATGTCATATCGCCTTCATAAATCGCGCCTCGCAGCCGAGGCGGCCGCGAGGCGCGAAAGTCGTGTTGCCGAGATTGGTCGTCTTCGGCTGAAATAATCAGTTCACGCGAACTACCGTAAGCGCGCGCCAGCCGCCGGCCGGCGTCTGGAACTCGATGGTCTGCCCGGCCGACAGGCCGATCAGCGCCGCGCCGATCGGCGTCAAGATTGAAATCTTGCCGCTGTCGACGTCGGCTTCTTCCGGGAACACCAGCGTCACCGTGCGCGTCTGTCCGCCGACGTCGTCACGGAACGTCACCTCGGATTGCATGGTGACGACGCCGTTCATCGGCGCATCGGCCTCGCGGATTTCCGCGCGGTCGATCTCCCGCGCGAGAAATTCGGCAGTCGCCGGATATTTCTCAGCGGCCGCATCAGCGATATTTCGAAGTCGTTCGACATCCCGCGCGCTGATGGCGATGCTCGGGAGCCGCGTTTGCAGATCTTGATCCATGTCCTTCACCATTGGTTGGTCGTGGGTTGCCGGTCGCAGGGCCGGAAGCCGTACTTCACACGCAATGACGAAAACGCATCACGTATGACGTGTGGATTGTTGGAGTGCAGCGATGTGAGAAGAGAGCGAAGTCGAATGGCTTGTCCCGGGACGGCGCATACGCGCGTCCGCCCGGGCTACCTTCCTGCGATCAGGTGGCCGGCGCGAAGCAACAGTCGTGTTGGGCGCGTGTTCGACATAATGAATTAAAGGTAGGTCTTACTTGCGAGAAGTCAACGCCTTCGGCGCGACATTTTGGCGCGAATGCCTTAAATCGGAACTTTGGCCGGCGATACGCGCGTTTATTCAGCTTCGACGCTTCGCGGTCACTTCGATCTCGATCTTCATCTCAGGCTTGAGCAGCGCGGCGACCACCAGCAACGTCGCGGCAGGGCGAATCTCACTGAGATGTTGACCGCAGACCGCGAACACCGCGTCGGCATCGGCCGGATCGACGATGTAATACGTCGCGCGCACGATGTCAGCCATCGCGAAGCCCGCGCCTTCCAGCACGCCGCCGATGGTCTTGAAGCAGTTGGTTGCTTGTGCGGCGACGTCTTCCGGAAGCGTCATGGTCGTGTAGTCGTAGCCGGTGGTGCCGGAAACGAACATGAAGTCGCCGTCGACAACGGCGCGGCTGTAGCCGGCGGTCTTCTCGAACGGCGATCCGGTGGAAATCAACTGGCGGGCCATATCGGTCTCGTCCTTGTATTGGTCGCTGTGAAAACTCAGGCAGCGTGTGTTGCGGCGGCGACCAGCATTTTGCGATGACGTGCGCGCGGACGCCGCGCCTTTGCGCCGGTCGCGACGATCATGCCGGAAGCTTCGTCAAGCGCGCCGGGGCGCAATTCAACGGCCAACAGCCGCTCGCGCTCGAACGGGCCCGGCAATGCCAGATCGCCGGTCTTGGTGGCGCTGAAGCCGAAGCGCGCGTAGTAGTCAGGATCGCCGCGCAGGATCACTGCGCCGTGGCCGCGTGCTGCCGCTTCGTCGAGCGCATGGCGCATCAGCGCCGCGCCGATGCCGAGCTTGCGGCACGACGCTTTGACCGCCAGCGGGCCGAGCACCAGCGCCGGAATGCCTGCGGCGCTAACGTGCCAGAGCCGCACGGTGCCGACCACGCGGCCATCGTGCTCCGCCGTGAAGGCGAGGCCTTCGGCGGGCATACGTCCGTCGCGCAGGCGTTGGCAGGTGCGGGCATGGCGACCTTCGCCGAAGCTCGCATCCAGCAATGCTTCACGCGCGCGAACGTCCGAGGTGCGCTCCGCGCGGATCGCGAACGGAGCGGCATCGGAAGGGAGGGCGGTGATCGACTTCCAAACAACAGTCATGGCACGTCAGTCCCCACGCGAACGGATTCGAAAAACCGCCGCATGTTGTCAGCAAAGATGTTGTGACGGGATGGAAGCCGGCGCGCCGGCTTCCGATGGTTCAAGTTCGAGGCGTGCGCTCGGATGGCCTGATCGCGGAGCGATCAGATGTGATAGGTCTTCAGCGGCGGGATGCCGTTGAAGGCCACCGACGAGTAGGTCGAGGTATACGCCCCGGTGCCTTCGATCAGCAGCTTGTCGCCGATCTCGAGCGTGACGGGCAGCGGATACGGCACCTTTTCGTACAATACGTCGGCCGAATCGCAGGTCGGGCCGGCGAGGATGCACGGCGCCATCTCCGCGCCGTCGTGCGGCGTCTTGATGGCGTAGCGGATCGACTCGTCCATCGTCTCGGCGAGGCCGCCGAACTTGCCAATGTCGAGATAGACCCAGCGGTTCTCGTCGTCGTCGCTCTTCTTCGAGATCAGCACCACTTCCGTCTCGATGATGCCGGCGTTGCCGACCATGCCGCGGCCCGGCTCGATGATGGTTTCCGGGATGCGGTTGCCGAAGTGCTTGCGCAGCGCGCGGAAGATCGAGCGGCCGTACTGCACCACCGGCGGCACGTCCTTCAGATAACGGGTCGGGAAGCCGCCGCCCATGTTGACCATGGAGAGGCTGATGCCGCGCTCGGCGCAGTCGCGGAACACCTGCGAGGCCATCGCCAGCGCACGGTCCCACGCCTTCACCTTGCGCTGCTGCGAACCGACATGGAACGAGATGCCGTACGGCTCGAGGCCGACGCGCTTGGCATGCTCGATCACGTCGACCGCCATCTCCGGGTCGCAGCCGAACTTGCGCGACAGCGGCCACTCGGCGCCGGCGCAATCGTAGAGGATGCGGCAGAACACCTTGGCGCCGGGGGCGGCGCGGGCGACCTTCTCCACCTCGGCGGTGCAGTCGACCGCGAACAGGCGAATGCCCAGCGCGAAGGCGCGCGCGATGTCGCGCTCCTTCTTGATGGTGTTGCCATAGGAGATGCGGTCCGGCGTCGCGCCGGCGGCCAGCGCCATTTCGATCTCGGCGACGGTCGCGGTGTCGAAGCACGAGCCGAGCGAGGCCAGCAGCGACAGCACTTCCGGCGACGGGTTCGCCTTGACGGCATAGAACACGCGCGAGTCAGGCAGCGCCTTGGCGAAGGTCTGGTAGTTGTCGCGCACGACCTCGAGGTCGACCACGAGGCACGGCTCGGTGTCGAGACCTTCGCGGCGGCGGTTGCGGAGGAATTCCTGGATACGTTCGGTCATCGCACTCTCCCAATCGGCCCAGCGACGGACCGTTGAAAAACCGTTCTTCGGATGTGAGCGCTTCGGCCCGGCCGCACGATGGAGGTGCGACGAAGCCTCGGACTCATATCCGAACTGTGCTGCCGTGGATTGGTTGGGAATTTCCCGCCCGCTCACCTGGCAATGAAGGACAAGCCTTTTCAGTAGCCCGCGCCGGCGTTGGACTGCCGGTAGAGACCAAAAAAGCCCGCTCCGTCGTTGCTTTAAGTCGCGTCCCCCGTTGAGAGCGGGGTGCGCCGGTTCGCCTCCGGCTGCCGGTCACGGTTGCAAGTCAATGAGACCCTTCAAGCGGCGCATCCCTTGAGAGAGATGCTGGGTCCCATTTCCTTGGCGGCTGTCCGGCCTCTTGTCCGGATACCCACCGACCGACACACGACCACAGGCACGTGCGAAATTGGGCAGAGCGGGAGATAAGTGTTTTGAATTCGCCGCGCAACAATTTTTTCGGGCGCGCGACAAATTTCCCCACCCTGTGATCGCGCGAGCGCTTTCGCGGCGGCAAACGCCGCCGAACATGAATGGTCGTTAATCGTTGTTAACGAGAAATGACGCTGTCGCGTCCGCGGTCCGATTAAACGCGGCGGGTGAACGGCTCGACGCGGCGGGCGCCGCGAACGAAGCTGATCATGATGAGGACGCCGATGACGAACAGGATGGCCTGGAGGATGTGGGCGCCGAAGGTGTCCAGCCCGAACAGGATAGCCAGCGCCCAGCCGCCGGCGAAGGCGGCGCCGAACACCTCAGCGCCGATCAGGATCGCCGCCGAGATGACGGTGATGACGCTGGGCCAGGCGATTTCGCGGCGCTCGTTGGTGGTGTGATCGGTCATGGTCGGGTCCTGTTGCGGGCGCAATGTCTCCGAAAACCCTTCCGGTAGCAAGCGTCATGGTATTTTCGAGCGAAGCGGTAATCCGTTTGGGTCAAGAAATCGCGTCGAATCAAAATCTTAAAGGCCCAAAAAAGCCGCATGACGTGCTATAATTTGGCGGAACCGAGACGACGCAAATCATAACTTCGAGATCGTAGAACATGACCGCCGTTGCGATGGCCCCGACCACCGAGAATCCGTTGTTGCAGGCGTGGCTGACGCCGCACGAGACGCCTCCGTTCGACGCCATCCGGCCCGAGCATTTCCTGCCGGCCTTCGAGCAGGCCTTCGCGGACCATGCCGCCGAGATCGCCGCCATCACCCACGATCCGGCGACGCCGGACTTCGCCAACACCATCGTAGCACTGGAACGCGCGGGCCGGCTGCTGAGCAAGGTGTCGGCCGTGTTCTACGATCTGGTCTCGGCGCATTCGAGCCCGGAACTGCTCGCCATCGACAGTGAGGTGTCGCTGCGGCAGGCACGACACTGGAATCCGATCCTGATGAACGCGGTGCTGTTCGGCCGTATCGCGATGCTGTACCAGCGCCGCGCCGAGCTCAAGTTGACGCCGGAGCAGATGCGGCTGCTGGAGCGGACCTACACCCGATTTCATCGTGCCGGCGCCGGCCTCGACGATGCTGCGAAAACGCGCATGGCGGCGATCAACGAGCGGCTGGCGCAGCTCGGCACCACCTTTAGCCACCATCTTTTGGGTGACGAGCAGACGTGGTCCCTCGAACTCGGCGAAGCCGACCGCGATGGCCTGCCGGAGAGTTTCATCGCCGCTGCCCAGGCTGCTGCCGCCGAGCGCGGGCAGCCCGGCAAGGCCGTCGTCACGCTGTCACGCTCCTCGGTCGAGCCCTTCCTGAAGGAATCCAGCCGCCGCGACCTGCGCGAGAAGGTGTTCAAGGCCTTTGCCGCGCGCGGCGACAACGGCAACGATAACGACAACAACGCCACGATCGTGGATATCCTGGCGCTGCGCGAGGAAAGCGCCAAGCTGCTTGGCTACCCGACTTACGCAGCGTATCGACTTGAGGACTCCATGGCGCGGACGCCGCAGGCGGTGCGCAACCTGCTGGAACGAGTGTGGCGTCCGGCGCTGGCGCATACGCTGGCCGATCGCGATGCATTGCAGGAACTGGTGGCCGAAGAGGGCGGCAATTTCGCGCTGGCGCCGTGGGACTGGCGCTACTACGCCGAGAAGCTGCGGCAGCGTCGCGCCGATTTCGACGACGCCGCGATCAAGCCCTATCTCGCGCTCGAGAACATGATCGCCGCCGCCTTCGACTGCGCCACCCGGCTGTTCGGCGTCACCTTCATCGAACGCAAAGACATCCCGGTCTGGCACCCCGACGTTCGCGTCTGGGAGGTCAAGGACGCGAACGGCAAGCACAAGGCGCTATTCTACGGCGACTACTTCGCACGACCGTCGAAGCGTTCCGGCGCGTGGATGACCTCGCTGCGCGACCAACAGACACTCGACGGTGACGTCGCGCCGCTGATCATCAACGTGATGAACTTCTCCAAGGGCGCCGAAGGGCAGCCCGCGCTGTTGTCGCCGGACGACGCGCGGACCCTGTTCCACGAGTTCGGCCATGCGCTGCACGGCATGCTGTCGAACGTCACCTATCCGTCGCTGTCCGGCACCAGCGTCTTCACCGACTTCGTCGAACTGCCGTCGCAGCTCTACGAGCACTGGCAGGAGCAGCCGCAGGTGCTGCGCCAGTTCGCGCGCCATTATCAGACCGGCGAGCCGCTGCCCGACGATCTGTTGCAACGCTTCCTGGCCGCACGCAAATTCGGCCAGGGTTTCGCCACGGTGGAATTCGTCTCATCGGCCCTGCTCGATCTCGAATTCCACAGCCAGCCCGCGGAAGCCAGCCGTGACGTGCGTGCGTTCGAACAGCGCGAGCTGGAGAAGATCGGGATGCCGGCGGAAATCGTGCTGCGGCATCGGCCGACGCAGTTCGGCCACATCTTTTCCGGCGATCATTACGCCTCGGGTTACTACAGCTACATGTGGTCGGAAGTGATGGATGCGGATGCCTTCGGCGCGTTCGAGGAAGCTGGCGATATCTTCGACCCCACCGTGGCCAAGCGGCTGCACGACGACATTTATTCGTCGGGCGGCTCCCGCGAACCGGATGAAGCCTACATCGCCTTCCGTGGCCGCAAGCCCGAGCCCGATGCGCTGCTGCGCGGGCGCGGGCTGCTCGACACGCCGGAAGCGGCCTGACTTTATTCACGTCATTGCGAGCACTTGGATCGATGCTCCGCGTTGTCCGGGCACAGGCTCCGCGAAGCAATCCAGTTTTCCTTTAAGAGTTTGGATCGCTTCGTCACTTCTGCTCCTCGCAATGACCAAAGGAAATTCGAGATGCATCGACTGTATGGAATGCTGTTGATCGTGATGTTGCTCGTCGTCAGTGCGACGACCGCGTCGGCGCATCCGCATGTCTGGGTCAAGGCCGCGAGCGAACTGATCTATGCGCCGGACGGTACCGTCACCGGCGTGCGGCATACCTGGACCTTCGATGATATGTTTTCGACCTATGCCTTGCAGGGCATCGAAACCAAGACCAAGGGTGTCTACACCCGCGAGGAATTGGCGCCGTTGGCGCAAACCAATGTCGATTCGCTGAAGGAGTTCGGCTTCTTCAGTTTCGCCAAGGCGGACGGCAAGAAGCAGAAATTCAATGAGCCGACCGATTACTATCTCGAATACAAGGACACCGCGCTGGTGCTGCACTTCGTGCTACCGTTCAAGACGCCGTTCAAATCCCGGCAGATGCAGCTCGAGGTGTTCGATCCGTCCTATTTCGTGGATTTCCAGTTGCAGGACAAGGATCCGATCAAACTGGTTGCGGCACCTGCGGGCTGCGCGATGATAATCGAGCGTCCGAGCGACGGCTCGGCCGCAGCGAAGAAGCTGGGCGAGGATAATTTCCTCGACGGCAGTAACGATAATTTCGGCGCGATGTTCGCCAATAAGGTGACGGTGAACTGCCCATGACCCTGCGAAGCGAGGATGCCGTTCGCAGGGGTGCGGTGTGGTCGATCCTTCTGGTCGCCGCGGTGCTGTCGGCCGATGGTATCTTTCATGCTGCCCTCGCGCAGAACCCGTTCGGCGCGCCGCGCGCGGTGCCGGACCAGCAGGTCGGTGGGATCATTGGCTGGGTTCTCGCGAAGCAATCCGAGTTCTATCGCGCGATGTCCTCGACCATTCGTGCCGCCAAGAACGACGGCAGCGCGGTCTGGACCCTGCTCGGCATCTCCTTCGCCTACGGCATCTTCCACGCCGCCGGGCCAGGTCATGGCAAGGCGGTAATCTCGTCGTATCTGGTTGCCAACGAAGAAACCGCGCGGCGCGGCATCGTGTTGTCGTTCGCATCGGCATTGGCACAGGCGCTGGTGGCGGTGGTGATCGTCGGCATCGGCGCGTGGCTGCTGAATGTCACCGCGAAAACCATGTGCGGCGCCGAGCGCATCATCGAGATCGCGAGCTACGGGCTGATCGCCGCGTTCGGCGCGCGGCTGGTCTGGGTCAAGGGCGGCGGGTTTTTTCGCGCGCTGTCGGCGTCGCGCGCATCCGGCCCGCAACTCGCGATGGCGCATCATCACCACGAGCACCACGGTGATGGGCATGGTCATCATCACGATCATCACCATGATGCCGCCCACCATCATCACCACCACGATCACGACGCACATTGCGGGCATTCCCATGGACCGGAACCGGAGCAGTTGGCCGGGCCGGGCGGTTGGAAGCGCGGCCTCGCCGCGGTCGCGGCAGTCGGTATCCGACCCTGTTCCGGAGCGATCCTCGTGCTGGTGTTCGCCTTGGCGCAGGGGCTGTTCTGGGCTGGTGTCGCCGCGACCTTCGTGATGGGGCTCGGCACCGCGATCACCGTTGCCGCCATTGCCACCCTCGCGGTATCCGCCAAGGGTGTGGCGCGACGTCTTGCCGCCGGCCGCAACGGTGGCGGCGCGCTGGTGATGCGTGGCGTGGAGTTCGCCGCCGCCGGTCTCGTCCTGCTGCTCGGCACCGGCCTGCTGCTGGGCTATGTCTCCGCCGAGCGCGTCACCTGTTTCTGACCGCACTATCAAAGCCGTGACCTCCGTTGCCTTGACAAGTCACGGCCGGAACGCCAAGCCAGCCACATCATGACCCTTGCCGATCAACCCTCGCCGTCTGCCACCGCCACGCAAAGCCGGATCGGCGTGCTGCTGGTCAACCTTGGGACGCCGGACACCGCCGATGCGCAAGGCGTGCGCGTCTATCTCAAGGAGTTCCTGTCGGACCCGCGTGTCATCGAAAATCAGGGTCTCGTCTGGAAGCTTGTGCTCAACGGCATCATCCTGCGCACCCGGCCGTCACGGAAGGCCAAGGACTATCTGAAGATCTGGAACACGGCACAAAACGAGTCGCCGCTGAAAACCATTTCCCGCGCCCAGGCCGACAAGCTCGCGGCGGCTCTCGACAATTCCGATCGTGTCGTGATCGATTGGGCCATGCGCTACGGCAACCCGTCGATGCAGTCGCGGATCGAAGCGCTGATCGCGCAGGGTTGCGATCGCATCCTCGTCGTGCCGCTCTATCCGCAATATTCCGCCGCGACGTCGGCCACGGTATGCGACGAGGCGTTCCGCGTGCTCCGTGCCTTGCGCGCGCAACCGACGCTGCGAGTGTCGCCGCCTTATTACGACGATCCGGTTTACATCGATGCGCTGGCGGCCTCGATCAAGACGCATCTGGCGACGTTGTCGTTCGAGCCCGAGAAGATCCTCGCGTCGTTCCACGGGATGCCGCAGAAATATATCGACAAGGGGGATCCGTATTACGACCAGTGCGTCGCTACCACCGAGGCGTTGCGGACACGGTTGGGGCCGAATGCCGGCAAGCTGATGCTGACGTTCCAGTCGCGCTTCGGTTTCGATCCCTGGTTGCAGCCCTATACCGACAAGACGGTGGAGAAACTCGCCAAAGACGGCGTGCGGCGGCTTGCCGTCATCACGCCCGGATTCTCGGCCGATTGCCTGGAGACGCTGGAGGAGATCGCGCAGGAGAATGCCGAAATCTTCCGTCACAATGGCGGCGAGCAGTTTTCCTTCATTCCGTGCCTGAACGACAGCGAGGGCGGCATGGATGTCATCCGTCAGCTTGTGCTGCGCGAGTTACAAGGCTGGTTGTGATCGACCTCGCCAAGGTCTGAGGCGCGCGATTCGAGCGGTTTCGAACCTGATTTGTGGCGTCTGCGACCAAACAGGGGGTTGCGGCTGCTGGTTTGGCGTGGCTGCATGACCCCTGTTGCCATTGGGCTGGGAGAGGCTGATGTCCGGTTTCGATATTTTCGCCATTGCCGTCGTGCTGCTGGTCGTTGTCACGCTGTTCGCCGGCGTGAAGACGGTGCCGCAGGGCTATGACTGGACCATCGAACGGTTCGGCAAGTTCACCCGCACCCTCTCGCCCGGCCTCAATCTCATCATCCCGTATTTCGACCGCGTCGGCCGCAAGATCAACATGATGGAGCAGGTGATCGACATTCCCGGCCAGGAAGTCATCACCCGCGACAACGCCACGGTGTCGGTGGACGGCGTAGCGTTCTATCAGGTGTTCGATGCCGCCAAGGCGAGCTACGAGGTCGCAAACCTCACCCATGCCATCACCACGCTGACCATGACCAATATTCGCTCCGTGATGGGCGCGATGGACCTCGATCAGGTGTTGTCGCATCGCGACGAGATCAACGAGCGGCTGCTGCGCGTCGTCGACGCCGCGGTGGCGCCATGGGGCGTCAAGGTCAACCGCATCGAGATCAAGGATATCGTGCCGCCCGCCGATCTGGTGGAAGCGATGGGCCGGCAAATGAAGGCCGAACGTGAAAAGCGCGCCGACATCCTGCAAGCCGAAGGTCAGCGGCAATCCGAAATTCTCCGTGCCGAGGGTGCCAAGCAGAGCCAGATACTGCAGGCCGAGGGCCGTCGCGAGGCGGCGTTCCGCGACGCCGAGGCGCGTGAGCGTTCCGCCGAAGCGGAAGCCAAGGCGACGGAGATGGTCAGCGACGCCATCGGCAAGGGCGACGTCGCGGCGTTGAATTACTTCATCGCCGACAAATATATCAAAGCGTTCGGGCAACTGGCCGAGTCGCCGAACCAGAAGGTGATCATGCTGCCGCTGGAAGCTACCAGCATGTTGAGTTCGCTGGCCGGCATCGGCGAGATCGCCAAGGCAACGTTCGGCGAGAGCGCCGCGTCATCCGCCAACGCGGCGGCGCGCCGCTCCTCGGTGCCGCCGATGCCGCCGCAACGCTGAGGATCGAGATGACGTCCATGTTCGTGATTCTCGGCACCTGGAACTGGTTGATCCTCGGCCTTGTGCTGATCGGCGTCGAGGTGTTGGCGCCGGGCGTGTTCATGCTGTGGCTCGGCCTCGCCGCATTGTTGGTCGGGTTGTTGTCCTTCGCCATCGATCTGCACTGGCAGATGCAGATTCTGCTGTTCGCGGTGTTCGCCGCGATCGCGGTGCCAATCTGGCGAAGTCTGGCGCGGCGCGGCAAGGGCGAAACCGCGAGCCCGTTCCTGAACCGGCGCACCGATGCGCTGGTCGGCCGCGTTTTCACGCTGGAGAAGCCGATTCAGGACGGCAGCGGTACGGTACGGATCGACGATACCATCTGGCGCGTCACCGGCCCCGATGCGCCGGCGGGCAGCCGCATCCGCATCGTCAAGGCCGATGGCGCCATGCTGACGGTTGCAGCCGAATAGGCCGGCGCTATTCTCGGCGCAACGGGTTACTGGTTGCTCCAACGCTCTGCGAATTGATGCAGCGGCAGGAGCATTTCAAGCAAGTCCTGCCCCGTCGCCGTCAGCCCGTATCCGTGCGATGGGTTCAGTTCGAGCAAGTTGGCAGCTCGCAGTTCGGCAACGCGGGTCTGGATGATCGTGGGTGAAGCATCATCGCAGGCTTCGCGCAGCGCTCGCGATGTCAGGGACCGTTCGCGCAGTTCCCAAAGAATCCGCAAGGTCCAGCGCCGGCCCAGCAGGTCGAGCAGCGCCATGATCGGCCGGCCGGTCCTAGAGCCGCGCACCGACGGCCGCTTCGCCGGTCGGGCGTTCTGTTCGTGGCCCTGTGCCGGAGGTGTCGCAATCGTTCGTCGTGTCGCCTTTGTCATCCGCACCTCTTGTTTTGCTACATAAAATGTAGCATCGTGCTACGATTACTGTAGCAACGGAGTCCTGCGATGTCACGGATCGCGCCGCTTGAGCCGCCTTACGATATTGAAATCCAGCAGCAATTCGATCGGATCATGCGTGGCGCTCCACCGCTGATGCTGTTTCGGGTCATCGCGAGCAACGCGCGAGCCTGGGAGAAATTCAAGGGCGGCAGCTTGCTCGATGGCCGGGCTCTGTCACTGCGCGAGCGTGAGATCGTCATCGACCGGACCTGTGCGCTCACGCGCTGCGAATACGAATGGGGCGTCCATGTCGCGACGTTCGCGCGCGCCGCCGACCTGACCGATGAGCAGGTGCGTGCGACGGTGCTTTGCGATGCGGACGAGGCCTGCTGGTCGGCCGGGGAGCAGGCGCTGATCGCCGCCGTCGATGCGCTTCATCACCGCGCGACGCTGAGCGACGGTGAATTCGCGGCGTTAAGGAAGCACCATGACGATGCGAAGATCTTCGAGGTCATCTTGCTGTGCGGATTCTACCGCACAGTCGCCTATCTGGCGAACGGGCTGAGCCTGCCGCTGGAGACAAACGCCGCGCGATTTCCGCGCAGCGCCGCGTGAATTGATCGGCCGTCAAGCCACGCCGGCGCGGAGCAGATCGTGCAGATGCAGGATGCCGACCGGCTTCTTGCCGTCGGTGACGATCAATGCGGTGATCTTCGAGGTGTTGAGAATTTCCAATGCCTCGCCGGCGAGCAGCTTGGCGCCGATGGTTTTCGGATTCTTCGTCATCACCTCGTCGACGCGCGCGGTCATCAAATCCGGGCGCATATGACGGCGCAGGTCGCCGTCGGTCACGATTCCGGCGAGGTAGCCGCCCTCGTCGACGATGCCGATGCAGCCGAATCCCTTCGAGGACATTTCCACCAGCGCTTCGGACATTTTTGTGCCGAGAGGCTTCAGCGGAATCGCTGCGCCGGTGTGCATCAGGTCGCGGACGTATTTCAGCATCGCGCCGAGCTTGCCGCCGGGATGCAGCACGCTGAAATCGACCGACGTGAAGCCACGGCCTTCGAGCAGCGCGATGGCGAGCGCGTCGCCGAGCGCCAGTTGCAGCACCGACGAGGTGGTGGGCGCGAGGTTGTGCGGACAGGCTTCGCGCGCCTTCGGCAAGGTCAGTGCGATATCGGCGGCCTGCGCCAGCGTGGACTCGCTTTCCGCCGTCATCGCGATCAGGCTGATGCGGAAGCGCTTCGCGTAAGTGATCAGGTTCTTCATCTCCGGCTGCTCGCCGGACCAGGAGATCGCCAGTACGATGTCCTCGGCGGTGATCATGCCGAGATCGCCATGGCTCGCCTCGGCGGCATGGACGAAGAACGCCGGCGTGCCGGTGGAGGCGAAAGTCGCCGCGATCTTGCGGCCGATATGGCCGGATTTGCCGAGGCCGGTGATGATCACCCGTCCCTTGGCATGAAGCATTAGATCGATGGCGCGCGTGAAAGCCGCGCCGAGTTCGCCCTGAAGGGCGGCGGCCAGCGCGGTGACGCCGCTGGCCTCGGTGTCGAGCGTTCGCAAGGCGGATTGCAGCGCCGCGCTCGCGGTGTCGTCGGGGGAAGGCATTGGGGTCCTTGAGTTGAGTGTCGTCATACGCGTTTCCGGTGCGGTTGGCGCGGGTCTTATCACGCCCGGCGCGGCCAGGCGACGGCCGAAACTGGCTCCCTCAACGCCTCGTTAACCATAATTGTTTTAACTCCTTTAACGACGTTTCTCGCCGGCCGCGCCGCGTCTTGCCCGCGTGCCTGCAAGTATCTGGGTTTATTGGAGTTTGATGGTCGTGAGGCCGGGTCGAGAGAGCCGTTGTCGGCGTCGCACGCAGCGCGCGCGGCTGGCGCTCGCCTGCGGGGCGGCGATAGCCGCCGGCATCGCGCCGTCCCACGCCCAGATGCTGTCGGACCTGCTGAGCCCGAACCCCGGCCAGTTCGCGCAGATGCCGGACGGATCGCCCCGCAGGACCGATCGTACCGAGCCGACCCGCGCGTTCGGCGTCACCACGCAGGATCGCGATACCAAGGCCTCGTCGCGGATCGGCCAGATCCCGACCTATGGCATCCCCGCTGCGTCCGGTGCATCCGACGACGGCTTCGATTCCCTCAATCGCAAGCGCAAGACGGCGAAGGCGCCACCCGGCGCGCCGAAGCTGAAAGGCGCGGTCGCGCCTGATCCCTATGCCAGCATGAAGCCGCTGCCGCGCATCAGTTCGCCGCCGTCCCAGAACGCCAACAAAACGCCGCTGGCGCCGGCGATGGTTGGCGCGGTGGTCGGCCAGCCCTATCGCAAGCGGCTGAAGCCGGACGACGATCCGTTCGGCGCAGTCGGCGATTATGTCGGCAGCTTCCTGGTCAAGGGCGCGGTTGAAATCGGCGGCGGCTACGACAGCAATCCCGGCCGTTTCAACGACAAGGAGCGCGGCTCGGCGTTCTACCGGATCGCGCCTGAACTGTTGATCGCGACCGACTGGGAGCGCCACTCCATCGTCGCCGATCTGCGCGGCTCGTTCACCGGCTATGACAAGACGTTCCCGTCGACGCCCGGCGTCGCCTCCTCGGTGCCGACCGTGCTGGATCGTCCGGACTTCACCGGTACGGTCAAGGGCCGGTTCGATGTCAACCGCGACACCGCCATCCTCAGCGAGTTGCGGCTGCGCGTCGGCACCGACAATCCCGGCAGCCCGAACATTCAGGCCGGCCTCTCGAAGTATCCGATCTTCACCACCACTGGCGGCTCGCTCGGCATCGAGCAGAACTTCAACCGTCTGCAAATCACCGCCAGCGCTACCGCCGACCACACCGCCTATCAGGATTCCAAACTCACCGACGGCACCACGTTCAGCAACGACGACCGCAACTTCAACACGTTCGGCGGCGTCGCGCGCGCGAGCTACGAGGTGATGCCCGGGCTGAAGCCGTTCGGCGAGGTTCAGGGCGACACGCGTGTTCATGAGGTCAAGGTCGATCGCAATGGCTATCAGCGCGATTCCAACGGCGGCTATGTCAAGGCCGGTACCACCTTCGAATTCACGCGGCTGCTCACCGGCGAAGTCTCGATCGGCTACGCCATGCGCAGCTATCAGGACCCGCGGCTCACTCAACTCACCGGGCTTCTGACCAGCGGTTCGTTGGTCTGGTCGGCATCGCCGCTCACCACCGTGAAGTTTATCGCCAACACCTCGGTGGACGAAACCACGGTGCCCGGCGTCGCCGGCGTGTTGACGCGCACTTATACCGCCGAGGTCGATCACGATTTCCGCCGCTGGCTCACCGGCATCGGCAAGTTCACTTACGGCACGCTCGACTACCAGAACGGCAACCGGCTCGACACCATCTATTCGGTGTCTGGCGACTTGGTCTACAAGCTCAACCGCAATCTCTGGGTGAAGGGCACGCTGCGCCGCGACTGGCTGGAATCCAGCGTTGCCGGCATGAGCAGCGCGTCCACCGTGATGATGCTCGGCGTGCGTGTGCAGAACTAATTCATTCATCATTCGCCGGCGGCGGAGACTTCCGGCCGCCAGGTCAGCAGCCGCTTCTCGATGGTCGTCAGAATCCATTCCGCGCACAGCGCCACCACCGCGATGACGATCATCGCGGCGAACACGCCGTTGGAATCGAACGAGCCCTGCGCGCTGGCGATCAACAGGCCCATGCCCTCGCGCGCGCCGAGGAATTCGCCGACGATGGCGCCGATCAGCGCGAAGCCGAACGAGACGTGTAGGCTGGCGAGAATCCACGACAGCGCCGAGGGCAGGATCACCGCGCGCGTCACCTGCCAGTCGCTGGCGCCGAGAATCCGTGCGTTGGCGATCAGGTTCTTGTCCGCCTCGCGCACGCCCTGGAAGGCGTTACCGAACACCACGAAGAACACCATCACCACTGCCAGCGCGATCTTCGACGGCGAGCCGAGGCCGAGCGCGACGATGAAGATCGACCCCATCACGATGCGCGGGATCGAGTTGGCGATCTTGATGTAGATCGAGAACACGTCGGACAGCAGTTGATTACGGCCGAGCGTGATGCCGCACAGAACGCCCAGTACGGAGCCGATCACGAATCCTGCGCCGGCTTCATAGATCGTCACCCAGACCTGCTTCCACAGCGGGCCGATCGAGGTGCCATTGTGAATCCAGTCGATCAGCTTGTCGATGATCGCGCTCGGCTGCCCGAAGAAGAACGAATCCAGTAAGCCGGCGCGCACGCCCAATTCCCAGCCGCCGACGAACAGCACGAAGACGATGATCCGCAGCGCAATGATCATGCGCCAGCGGCGGCGTTGCCGTTCCGCGAGGGATTCGATGCGGCCTTCGGTGGCGAGCGGTGCGGTGGCGTCGGTCATGCCATGGCCTCGCGTCGTGCGCGCAATACCTCGTCGCGCAAATCGTCGGACAGGCGGCGGGCGATTGCGACGAAGCGCTCGTCGTAGCGCAGCGTGCCGATGTTGCGCGGGCGCGGCAGATCGATGGTGTGGACCGATTTCACCCGCGCCGGGCGCGTGGTCAGCACCGCGACGCGATCCGCGAGCAGGATCGCCTCGTCGAGATCATGCGTCACGAACAGCACCGCCGCGCCGGACTGCGTCCACAGCGTCAGCAGTTCCTCCTGCATCAGTTCGCGGGTCTGCACGTCGAGCGCGGAGAACGGCTCGTCCATCAGCAGCACCTCCGGCTTGTTGATGAAGGTCTGCGCCAGCGCCACGCGCTTGCGCATTCCGCCCGACAGTTGGTGCGGATGATGATGCTCGAAGCCGGTCAGCCCGACGCGGGCGATCCAATCGCGTGCTTCCGCTTCCGCCTTCGCACGCGGCACGCCGCGAAACAGCGGTCCTGCCATCACGTTGCCGAGCACGTCGCGCCACGGAAACACCGCGTCCTGCTGGAACACGAAGCCGACGCGGCGATCGACGCCGGTGACGGGCGCGTCGAACAGCGTCACGGAGCCGCCCTGCGGCTGTGCGAGGCCGGAGACAAGCCCCAGCGTCGTCGACTTGCCACAGCCGGTCGGCCCCACGATCGCACAGAATTCGCCGGGCGCGATGGCGAGGTCGAAGTTTTCGAGCGCGGACAGCACGTCGCCGCTCGGCGTGACGAAGCGGCGGGCGACGTTCTTCAGTGCGACGGCGGTGGCTGCGCTCATCTCAATGCGCCGCGTTGGCCTTGGTGACGAATTCGGTGGTGAAGGTCTTGCTAAGGTCGATGGTCTTGCCCTTCACGTTGGGTGAAAATGTCGCCAGCACCCGCAGCACCGATTCCGGCGCGCCGGCCGGCATCAGGCCGTCCGGCGAATATTGGGGCTTGCCCTCTTTGAGGCCCTTCACATACAGGGCCTTGTCGCCGGCCATGTAGTCCTTCGGCATCTTGTCAGTGATCTCTTCGGCCGAGTGGCTGTGTATCTACTTCAAGGTCTTCACCAGCGCGTTGACCAGTTTCTGCGCGGTCTCCTTGTTGGCTTCCATGTAGCCGCGGTCCATGTAGAGGCAGGCGGCGGGATAATCGCCGCCCAGCGCCGCACGCGTCGTTTCCGGCGTGCGCAGGTCGATCGACACCTTGGCGCTGCCGCGTGCCAGCGCGCGCTGCACGGTCGGCTCGGTGGTCATGCCGGAGACGATCTTACCCTGCTGGATAGCGGCGAGAAACGTGTCGCCGGCGCCGACCGGCACCAGCGAGTAATCCTGGTTTTTCAACCCGGCGCGCGAGGCGAGGTAGCGCGTGAGGAAGTCGGTCGCCGAGCCGAGCCCGGTGACGCCGAGCGCCTGGCCCTTCCAGTTGGCGGGATTGCTGTATTTGTCGGCTTCGTCGGCCTTGACCAGCACGGTTTCACCGGGTGCGACGGCGAACTGCACCACGCTGGTGATGAACTTGCCCTTGGCTTGCAGGTCGATGGTGTGATCGTAGAAGCCGACCACGCCGGCGACTTCCCGCGCCAGCAGCGCGGTGGCGGCTGCCTGGCCGGACGTGGTGTTGTAAAGCTCCACGTCGAGCCCCTGTTCCTTATAGAAGCCGAGCTGTTCGGCGAGTTTCGCCGGCAGGTAGATCTGCTTGTCGATGCCGCCGACCATGATCTTCACCTTGGTCTGCGCTTGCGCGGGCGTCGCCGAGAGCGTCAGCGTCGCGGGCAGAAGGAGTAGCGCCAGCGCCAGCGGCGCGGCCGTCAGGGCGGAGACAATGGCGGCAAGGCGTGAGCGCATCGGGTGTTTCCTCATTGGGATTGGCTCGATCGATTTGGCCGCATCAGGCTCCCTGCGACAAAATGTGTCAACTGGTTCGTTTGGCTACGGGTTTTGCGCGCGCAGCTGCTGAGGCCGCGCCTGCCGGCGCGTCATCGGGTCTCGCAGCGGCCCCTCAAAGGCGAGGGGAGATGGAGCGCCGCAGGGCGCGACATCGTGTGTAGATCGCGCGCCGCATGATCTTGCGAGGATCATGGACTCGGCGCGCGCATCGCCTTGCGGCGTTCCACCGAGAAGGTCTCGGTCATCACCGCCACGAACT
>JAFKKM010000003.1 GCA_017305555.1 Hyphomicrobiales bacterium
CAACGCGCACCTCCTCCTGCAACCGCTTGCCTTCGCGCGAGGCCTTGAGCAGGCGGAACACCGCTTCCGACACATCGGGGTTGCCGATGAACACCCGCTCCACCGGCCGCACGTCCTGCGCCGACGTAGCCCCCGTCAGGGTCCGGTACGCGATGTTGGAATAGACGACGTAGCCACGGGAATCCGTCACCGCGAGGCCATCGAAGGCGTGGTCCGCAATCGGCCGCATGATCGGATTGTCGACGGAACGATCGGCGATCCGGATCAGCCCCGCCGCGAAGGCGAACAGACCGAACAGGCCGATCATCGCCAGCACTGCCAGCAGACCGAGAATATAGGGCTGCGCCTGGCTCTTGCCGAGCATCATGAAGCCGACCGCCGCCGCGACGATCGCGCCCGCCACCAGCAACACCAGCACGATGCTGCCGCTGCGTCCGACCGGCTCCCGATCCGTCCCCCGACTGGTCCCTCGATTGGTATCTTGGGCCGGTGTGGGATCGGGCAACGGCGAATGGTCCGATGTGGTGGTCATGAAACGGTGCGCAGCCTATGCGGTGGGATTGTCAGCGCGGAAGCCCAACCTGAGTGCCCGAATCGACCCTCCGCGCGCAAGCGCATCATACAGCTATCCCCGTGATTGCGCGCGGTTCCCGCCCGATTCCGCCGCGTCCGAATCACGTCCGCCGCCCGGACAGGCCGCGCTTGAGGCCCATCACGTAGCCGATGATTTCAGCCACCGCGTGATAATGCTCGACGGGGATCTCGTCGTCGACATCCACCGTGGCATAGAGCGAGCGCGCCAGCGGCACGTTCTCGACGATCGGAATGTCGTGTTCCTTGGCCACTTCCCTGATCTTGAACGCCACCGCATCGACGCCCTTGGCAACACAGATCGGCGCCGCCATGCCACGATCGTATTGCAGCGCGACCGAATAGTGGGTCGGGTTGGTGATGATCACCGACGCCTTGGGAACGGCGGCCATCATCCGCTTCTTCATGCGCGCGTGACGCAACTGGCGGATGCGTCCCTTGATATGCGGGTCGCCTTCCGATTGCTTGAACTCCTCCTTGAGTTCTTGCAGCGACATCTTCTGCTTCTCGAACCACTGCCGATACTGGAAGAAGTAATCGGCGATGGCGACCAGCGCGAGCATCGCCACCGTCGCTGTGAGAAGATGCCGCGTCAGTTCCATCGTGGTGCTGAGGATGGTCGCGGGATCGGAGCGCACCATGGCGTCGACGCGAAAGCGGTCGGGCCACAGCACCATGGTCATCACCGCGCCGAGCGCGATGACCTTGAACAGGCCCTTGGCGAAATTCGCCGCCGCCTGCTTGCCGAAAATGCGCTTGGCCCCGGCCAGCGGCGACAGCTTGCTGAATTTCGGCTTGAGCGATTCAGCGGACCACACCAACCGGTGCTGGATCATGTTGCCGGCGATCGCCGCCAGCGCCAGTAGCAGAAGCGGCACGCCGAGGGCGACGATCACCACGTATTCGAGATCGCGCACCAGCGCCAGCAGGCTCGGGCCGTCGACACGGATCATCCATGAATTGGCGATCAGGTTGCGCAACGGATTCTGCAATCCGCTGCCGACCGACCCCGAGAACGCCGTCAGCACCAGCGCCGCGCCCGCGATCATGAACCAGGTGTTGACCTCCTGACTCTTGGCGACGTCACCGCGCTCAAGCGCATCGTCCAACCGTTTTTGGGTCGGGTCTTCTGTTTTCTCCGGGCCGTCGCTGTCCTCGGACACGTCGGATCAACTCCTTGTCAGGTCCTTGGCGCCAGGTCGTGCATGATGCCGGTGAAGTAATCGAGGAACACGCCCATCATCGCGCCCAGCACGATGAGAAGGATCAGGAGGCCGAACAGGATCGAAAGCGGTACGCCGACGAAATAGACCTGCATCTGCGGCATCAGCCGCGCCAGAATGCCGAGCCCGATGTTGAACACCAATCCGAAGATCAGGAATGGCGCGGCGAGTTGCACGCCGACCTTGAAGGCTCCGGCAAAGGCGCGCACCGCGAGCGCCGCGACATCGCCGCTCGGCATCAAGGCACCCGGCGCGAAGATGTTGTAGCTCTCGCTCAGCGCGGCGATCACCAGGTAATGGCTGTCGGTGGCGAACAGCAAGGTGACGCCGAGCAGCGCGAGAAAGTTGCCGATCAGCACACCCTGCTGGCCCTGCGTCGGATCAACGGCAGTCACGAACCCCAGCCCCAGTTGCTGCGCGATGATGAAGCCCGCCACCTGCAACGCCGACAACGTCACCCGCGCCGTAGCGCCGAGCACGATGCCGATGAAGATTTCCTGCACCATCAGCACCGCCATCGGCGCCATCGATTGCATGTCGACATGGAATGCCGCGCGATGCAGCGGCAGGATGATCATGGTGAGCAGCAGCGCGATCCCGAGCTTGATCCGCACCGGGATGTTGACCTCGCCCAGTGCGGGCAACAGCATCACCATCGCGCCGATGCGGGCGAACACCAGCATGAAGGCGGCGGCATAGGCGGGCAGAAACGAGAGGTCGACGCGCATGCCCCACCATGCGCTACCCTCCGATGATTCGCGACGAAATCCGCATCATCTCGGCGTGTAGCGCATCCGCCATGAACGGCAGCGCCAGCACCAGCGTCACCAGCATGGCAACGATCTTGGGTACGAACACCAGCGTCTGCTCCTGGATTTGCGTCAGCGCCTGCACCAGCGAGATCGCAACGCCGACCAGGAGGCCGACCACCAGCAGCGGCGCCGAGACGATCACGATGGTCCAGATCGCATCGCGCGCAACGTCGAGGGTTTCAGCTCCAGTCATAATCGATCCTGTGTTGTTGCTTTTTCGTCATTGCGAGCGAAGCGAAGCAATCCAGAGGCCAGGAAGAAAGAACTGGATTGCTTCGCTTCGCTCGCAATGACGATTCCAA
>JAFKKM010000062.1 GCA_017305555.1 Hyphomicrobiales bacterium
GGGTTGCTGAAGATCTCGAGACCCGGATACTGCAACTCCGCGCGGATCGCGATGGAGAACAACGCGCCGACGAGGCCGGCGCAGATCGAGAACACAAAGTACATCGTGCCGATGTCCTTGTGGTTCGTCGAGTAAACGTAGCGCCGCCAACCGGTCGGATGATCGTGCGATGGCGCATCGTTCTGCGCGTGACTTGAAGCGATTGCCATGTTCAGCGATCTCCTCATAACCCGGACGCAAGCAACCTACCGCTCGCCAGCGTTCCGCCTCAGCAGCGCTCCCCGGAATTAGCTTAACGTCGTCAGATATCCGCGCTGGTGATGCTTCATAATCCAGCATAACCCGCTCCATTTGATGGACATGCGCTCGCGCACTGTCCACCAAATAGCTCCAAAGGTAACGTTACGCTCGATTTTCACGCAAAGCAATATTTTATCTACATCATTTAATATGAGGACGAGAAGTAGTCGAGGCCTCGAAGCGAAACAGAAGCCGCGAGCATTCACGGGGAGTGGACGAAAATCACGACAATTAGACATCGATCGGCTCGACCTCTGCAGCAATCACATCCTGCGCGCAGCAGGACGTGCAGTACCGTTTATGCGTAACAATACCTTCCGGGACGCGACGCCGCTTCTTGCCGGTAATTACTTCGTGACTATGTCTACAGGGGCATCGCGTTTGTGCTCGCTCGACACCGATGCGGTCGTACAAAGACACTCCGCCTTTACCCAGTCGATCAGTGAGAAGGCGCCATGATCAAAGACATCGTCGTTAATATCCCCAATTCGAATTTGCAGGACGTGATCTCCCGCTTCGCGATTTCCGTTACTGACCATTTCAACGCCCATCTCTGCGGCGTCGCTTTTGCTCACCAACCTCAGTTTCCGGCTGTCGGATACAACGGAATTCCCGCCGAATACATTGATGGCCTGTGGGCTGAAAGTCGACGGCGCGCTAGCACGTCGATCGATGCCTTCAAACAGACTGCACGCAGCGCAGGTCTCGTCGCGGACGCACAGCAGATTGAAGTCAAGTTGGGCCACGCGGCTGATACCTTTGCACAAATTGCAAGACGATTTGATCTTTCGATCATGCTACAGCCCGAGCCCGGCCATGCGAAGGCAACCGGTTCGATCGTCGAGGCTGCGCTGTTCGGATCTGGGCGGCCGGTTCTAATCGCCCCCTATATTCAGCAACGCGGGTTGAAACTTGACCATGTTACGGTGTGCTGGGACGGTAGCCGAACGTCAGCGCGTGCTGTCGGCGATGCATTGCCGTTCCTTGCCCGCGCAGCCGCAATCGAAGTGGTGGTCGTTGGGCATCAGCAAATCAAGAGCGATGAGATGCCGGGGATGGATATCGGCCGACATCTTGCTCGGCATGGCCTCAAGATCGAAGTCAATCGCATGAAAGCACAGGGGATCAGCGTATCAAACGTGATTCTATCCCATGCGACGGAAACCTCGACCAGCTTGATCGTTATGGGTGGATACGGCCACTCCCGGATGCGCGAGCTCATCTTGGGTGGAACGACGCGTGATATCTTAGCAGAAATGACCATTCCGGTCCTGATGTCGCATTAATCGGTTTGTGAATGACATCCGAATTCTCTCGTTATCAGCCTGCGTATTGAAGCTGTCACATAAAACCATTGGCCTTGCGATTAGACCGGAAATGTTCTGATTTCAAGCGAAGCTAAAAGGTGAGAAATGACCAAAAGCTCGGATAAAAGCGGCCGCAGTATCCCCGAAGACAAGAGCTCGGGTTCCCTCCATGTAGACAATGTGCGGAGCGTGATTTCCCAGATCAAGACGCATTCAGCGTCACTCGCCAGCGAAGGCGTTGATATAAAATCCATGTCCGATCACATCGCAACGATCGAGCGCGAACTCGATAAACCCGGCCCACAGCATTCGCAGGTTCGAGATGCGCTAGTACTTCTACAGACCAGTTTCGGAAAGATGGATCAGAAATTGATCTCGTCAGGTGCCTTCACCTTACTCAACCAAGTGCTTGGAACCGGCGTTCCATCGTGAAGTCGATGTATTGACTTAACTTGCGTCTTGATGAAGCGGTCGCGCTCCCGAATTCACTTGCCGCGTAGGAGCGTGAATTTGGTGCGCATTTGATGACCGAGTTTCCTTGGGTCGGATCTGGAGACAAAACTGCGCCCCTATAGCACGACGCATTGAGGGCACGACTTGACCTTCGTCGAGTCTCGCGACCAGGATTATCGGCTGTCCAATCGAGCCAGATTGCTCGTCACAGCCCACATCTCCACCGATTTTGCCAGGTGCAATCAACGGGCCATATCGTTCAGCACGCGATGCATCGCCTCGATCTCGGCGCCGAATCCGCTCCAGTCGTTGGCTTTCAGGTGCTCCATGGCCTGATTATAATGCTCCAAAGCCTGGCGCGCCTGGCTCGTCGCGGTGCCTGGAGCTGTGATCCCACCGGCTGCATCGATCTTGGCCGCGGCCGGCTCCACAAACAGGGCCGCCAGCGCCTCCTCAAGCGTTTCCTTCATCACCACGCGCTCACCATAGGACGCAATGACACGTTTCAATTCCGGCAGATGCCCTTCGACGGCGCGCAAATACAGCGGGGAAACATAGAGGATCGAATCATCGATTGGGATCACCAGCAAGTTTCCGCGAATGACCCGTGAACCCATCTGATTCCACAGCGACAGCTGTTGCGATATTTCGGTGTTCTGATTGATCCGTGCCTCGATCTGCAGCGGTCCGTAGATGAGCTTCTCCTTCGGAAATTCATACACGATCAGCTTGCCATAATCCGGCGCATCGCAGCGGCCGGCGAGCCAGGCGATCATGTTGTCGCGTCCGCTCGGCACCATCGGCAACATGACGACGAATTCAGCCTGCGGTTCACCAGGCAATCGCATGATGATGTAGTATGGCATCATTGTTGCAGTGCGACTGCCTGCCGGAAGCTTCGGAAATTGCCAAAGGTCCTCGCGGTTGTAGAATACGTCGGGCTGATCCATGTGGTAGGTCTGGTAGATCTGGGCCTGAATCAGAAACAAATCCTCGGCGTAGCGGATGTGCCGGCGCAGATCGGCCGGCATTGCTGAGATCGGTTTGAAAAGGTCCGGGAAGATTCGCCGATAAGTGGCGGCGATCGGATCTGCGTTATCGATCAAGTAGAAATCGGTTGCGCCGTTATAGGCGTCGATCACGACTTTCACCGCATTGCGGATGTAATTCAGGCGACCGTTTCGTACCGGCTTTGCATACGGGAAGTAATTGCTGGTGGTGTAAGCGTCGAGCATCCAGAACAGCCGGCCATCGCTTATGACCAGATAGGGGTCGTGATCGTAACGCAGGAACGGCGCGACGGTTCGAACGCGCTCCTGAATATCGCGCCGGAACAAGATTCGGCTGGCGTCGCCGATGTAGTCGGACAGCAGTATATTGACGTCGCCAAAATAGTACGAGAACAGCGTTTTTCGCCAGATCCCGCCCAGTGCGAGGCCGCCATTGCCGTCGTACTTGGCGTAAACGTTGTCCTTGCCTTTGGGGTAATCGAACTCCGGCGTCGTACTCTTGACGATGACGTAGCTTTCCATTTTCTCGCCGAAATAGATTCGGGGCTCGCGAACTTCGGGACCGCCGTCGGCGACCGGCGGAATGTCCCGCAGGTACAATAGCGGCAATCCTTCCGGGCTCTTTTGCGTCACCGGGCTCATCACCACGCCGTTGCCGTGGGTAAACAGCAGATGCCGGTTGACCCAGGTCTGGGCATCCGGTGGCAGTAGCGAGGATTGCAGTTCGCGCGCCGACAGCATGACGCTTTGATATTTCCCGTTGAGCCAGTAGCGATCGATGTCGGCGTCGTGAAATTTGTAGTAGGTACGGATTTCCTGTAGTTGCGCGTAGGTATCCATCAACGGCTGCCAATCCCACAGCCGGATATTGTCGATGGTCGCCCGGTTGGCCTCGAGCGATTTGAAGGTCAGATCTTGCGCGGCTGGAAACGGCCGCACCTCGACGTGATGCAGGTTATAGGCCACCTGCGTCAGCGCGATGTTGTTCTGAATATAGGGCCGCTCCCATTGCAACTCGTTGGGTTTGACGAAGATGCGTTGGAACAGTCCGGGCACCACGCCGGCCAGCACGAAGGTCGCGCCATACACCGCACCGACCGCGATCAGCGGTCGTAAGTAGCCGCGCGCGCGGATATTGCTGCAAGACACCAGTGATGCAACGATGGCGACGCCGGCCAGTATCCACAGCACGGGCAACTCGACATGGATGCCGGTGTAATTCGCTCCGACCACGACGCCATTATCGGCGTAGAGCAGCATGTAGCGGTCGAGCCAGTACGACCAGGCCTTCACCAGGAAAAAGATGCCGAGCAGCACCGAGGCGTGGCAGATGACATTGGGCGACGCCGAGCGCCGCTGTGGCTCGAGCTCGATCTCGCCGTAAATCAGATAAACTATTCCGGCAAACAGCGCGCTCAGAAACAGCACGAGCAGTAGCCAGTGCATGATCTCGACGAGCGCGGGAAGCAAAAATAGATAGAAGCCGATATCGTTGCCGTAGAGCGGATCGGCAGCGCCATACGGCGCGCTGTAGATCATCGTCAGAAAGGTCATCCAGTTGCTGAGTTCGAACCATGCGACGGCGGTCGCCACTATGCTGGCGCCAATGACGATGATCAAGCGCCATGGCAGCCGATCGCGGACCAACCGCAGTTGGTCGAGTGGCGTGATGGCAAGGATCGACGGTTGAACCGGAGCGGTTAGGAATTGACTGCGTTGCGCGGCGCGCAGCGCGAACCAGGCGTTAAGTCCGAGGCTGATGACGGTGAGAGCAAAGACGATCAGAAAGGTCAGAATCTGCGCCGCGATCGTGGTCTGGAACACGGACACATAACCGAGCTTGGCGAACCACAGCCAATCCACCAAAAGCCCGCTCGCCAGGCCGAGCACGACGAGACAAATCACCACTACGATCGCGCCGCGGAATAACATTCTTACGAAGTCACGCCACGGATCCCGCCGTACTGGCCCGGATATTCCGATCGTCATCTTTCCATCATAGCAGAAAAGGTCCGACCGCTCCGTTATACTTTCGCGCGATCGCTTATTGCGTAGATTGGGGGTGGATCTGAGATAGGCGATTTTGCCGCGAAGGATCCAAGGAATGGTTCAAAGCGCTGCGCGCGGCCTCCTTCATGGTTTCGCTCTGGGTTGGATGCGCATGGATAATCGCGGTAATGTCTTCGAGCCGTGCGCCCATTTCGATGGCCGTGCTAAAAGTAGCGGACAATTCCGCGATGCCGGCCCCGACGCCCTGAATACCGAGGATGAGATGATTGTCGGCGCGCGCGACCACGCGGATGAAACCTGCATCCTGATCTAACGTCAGCGCTCGGCCGTTGGCCTGGAAGGGAGACATTCCGATCCGGATATCGATGCCGGTTGCCTTTGCTGCTTCGGGGAGAAGTCCGGCGACGACGATTTCGGGATCGGTGAAACAGATCGTGGGAATGCACATGCTGTCCCAACTTCGCTTTTCCCCGGCGATGATCCTCGCCACCATTTCGCCCTGTGCGGAAGCCCGGTGAGCCAACATCGGCTCGCCGGTGACATCGCCGATGGCGTAGATGCCTCGCATAGAGGTGCGGCAACGCTCGTCGATGCGCAGAAACGGGCCGTCCAGGTCGAGATCAATCGCTTCGAGGCCCCAGCCCGCTGTGAACGGAGTACGGCCGACCGCGACCAGGATATTGTCGGCCGCAAGTACCTTGCTTTGCCCGTCGGAGGTTTCAATCTTGAGCCCGTCGCCGGCGGCCGTCAGTCCGGTTGCCTTCGCGCCTGTCAGGATGTCGACGCCGAGTTGACGCAGTCGCATTTCGACCGGCCGCGTCAGAGCAGTGTCGTATTGCGGCAGAATGCGCGGGAGCGCTTCGACGATGGTGACATGCGCTTCCATCTTGGCGAAGGCCGTGCCCAGCTCAAGCCCGATATAGCCGGCGCCGACCACCACCATCCGGCGCGGGACCTGCCGCAGCGCCAGCGCTTCGGTCGAGGATATTACGCGACCGCCGAATGGCAGCGCGGCGAGTTCAACCGGTCGGGACCCGGTTGCGATCACCACCTGCTCGGCGTGAATCACTTGAAGGCCGGTTTCGGTTTCAACCTCCACGGTCTTGCCATCGCGAAACCGCGCCCAACCCTCGACCACTTTCACGGCAGCATGCTTCAGCAGCCCGGCGACGTCACCGTTGAGGCGGCCGACGATCTCGTCCTTCCACACCATGGTTTTGGCAAGGTCGATTCGGGGGGCGCTTGCGTGGATGCCGAGCGGACTGTCATCCGCGGCGAACTGCGCGACCTTGTGATATTCGTCCGCGGCGTGGATCAGCGCTTTCGACGGAATGCAGCCGATATTGAGGCAGGTGCCGCCCGGCTTCTTCGCTTCCACGATCACTGTATCGATGCCGCGTTGGCCGGCGCGGGTCGCGCAGACGTAGCCGCCTGGACCCGCACCGATCACCAGCAGCTTGCAGGATATCGCTTTCATGGCTCATTGGCCTTCCATGAAAATCAGCGCCGGCGTTTCGAGCAGTGTCTTGATGCGCTGGACGAAAGTAGCCGCGTCCCAGCCATCGACGACGCGATGGTCGAAGCTCGACGACAAATTCATCATCTTGCGTGGGAGGAAGGCTGAGCCGTTCCATACCGGGCGCATCGTGATCTTGTTGACGCCGACGATCGCGACCTCGGGATGGTTGATGATCGGCGTCGAAACGATGCCGCCCATGGCGCCGAGCGAGGTGATGGTGATGGTCGAGCCGTTCAATACCTCACGAGCGGCGGTGCCAGTCCGGGCAGCCTCGGCGACGCGAGCGGCTTCCGCTGCGCAAGCCCAAAGGTCCAATGTCTCGGCGTGCCGGACCACCGGCACCATCAGGCCGGTGGCGGTCTGGGCGGCGATACCGATATGCACGCCGGCATGTTGATGCAGGATGCCGGCGGCATCGTCGTAGAGTGCATTGAGCTGCGGTTGTTCGGCAACCGCGTGTACGATCGCGCGCATCAGGAATGGCAACAGCGTCAGGCGAGGATGTTCCTCGCGCTTGTCGCGATTGAGGGCTGTGCGCAGTTCCTCTAGCGTGGTGACGTCGACCTCCTCGACGTAAGTGATGTGAGGAATCTGCGCGTGAGCCACCGCCATCTTCTCGGCGATGCGGCGGCGCAGGCCGACCAGTTTGACATCGTTAATCGCAGTTTGCGGCCGGAGACCGTGCGATGGAGCCGCGCTTGGTCCACGCGCGACGAAGGCATCGAGATCGTCGTGGGTGATGCGGCCTGCCGGCCCTGTGCCCGCGACCTGACGCAGATCGACACCGGCCTCACGCGCCCGGAGCCGCACCGCGGGTGAAGCAATCGGCTTTTCGCCCTCTCGACGTGGTGCACCCCAAACCGCGCTTGAGGTCTGATGCTGTCGTGGCGTCGTCGTATCCGTCCCGCTCGAGGCGGGAGCCGCGCGGCTTGGCGCAGCCGCCCGTCGCTCCGGTTGGTCGGTTTCCGGGGCGTGCGAGGCGGGAGCGGGAGGAGCGGGCGCGTCGGCCGTACTTGATGTCGGTATCGTCGCATCGTCGCCGGCCACCTTGAGACGGACGAGTTCAGAGCCGATCGCAACGACGTCGCCGATCTTAGCGCCGAGCCAGATCACTTCGCCTTCGACCGGCGAGGGAATCTCCACGGTTGCCTTGTCCGTCATGACCGCTGCGAGCAGCGTATCCTCGCGAACGATATCGCCCGGCTTGACGTGCCACTCGACCAGTTCGGCTTCGGCGACGCCTTCGCCGATGTCGGGTAGCTTGATCGCACGCTCGCCCATGTTACTGCTCCATTGTTTCGAGCAGTGCCCGGCCGAGCCGAGCAGGGCCGGGGAAGTAATCCCATTCCTGGGCGTGGGGATAGGGCGTGTCCCATCCCGTCACGCGTTTGATCGGTGCTTCGAGGTGATAGAAACAGGTTTCCTGAACCAGTGCGGATAGCTCCGCGCCGAATCCGGATGTCAGCGTTGCTTCGTGGACGATCACGCAGCGGCCAGTCTTGCGCACCGATGCCGCGATGGTTTCCAGATCGAGCGGCACGAGGGTTCGCAGGTCGATGATCTCGGCATCCACGCCGGTCTCGGTGGCAGCCGCCATGGCGACATGAACCATCGTGCCATAAGCGAGCACGGTGAGGGCCGTGCCCTCCCGCCGGATCGCGGCCTTGCCAAGTGGGATGGTGTAGTGCCCGTCAGGAACTTCAGCGAGTTCGTGTTTCGACCACGGTGCCACCGGCCGATCGTAGTGGCCGTCGAATGGCCCGTTATAAAGCCGCTTCGGCTCCAGAAAGATCACCGGATCGGGATCTTCGATCGCAGCGATCAAGAGGCCCTTTGCATCGTGCGGCGATGACGGCACGACGGTCTTGAGGCCAGAGACGTGAGTGAACAGGGCTTCCGGACTTTGGCTGTGAGTTTGCCCGCCGGAGATGCCGCCGCCGGTCGGCATTCGCACCACGAGGGGACAGGTGAAGTCGCCATTCGAGCGGTAGCGCAGGCGAGCAGCCTCCGACACGATCTGGTCGTAGCCCGGATACATATAGTCGGCAAACTGAATCTCGACGCAAGGCCGCAGCCCGTAAGCAGCCATGCCGATCGCGGCCCCGACGATTCCGGATTCATTGATAGGCGCGTCGAAGCAGCGGCTTTGGCCGTACTTTGCCTGCAAGCCCTGGGTGGCACGGAATACGCCGCCGAAGTATCCGACATCTTCGCCGAAGACGACGACGTTGGCATCGCGTGCCATCATCACGTCCATCGCGTCGCGGATCGCCTCGATCATGGTCTTGCGAGGCATGGTCAGACCCCCACCTCATGACGCTGGCGACGCAAGTGCGGCGGCATCTGCGCATAGACGCCCTCGAACATGTCGCGCACCGAGGGCTGACCGCCGGCGTGCAGCGTTCCGTGCTGCTCGGCTTCTTTCTGGGCGGCAATCACGGTGTCGAGAATTTCGGCCTCGGTCTGCTTGTGGCGTTCCTCCGACCAAGCGTCGCGCACGATCAGGTGGTTCTTCAGGCGGATGACCGGGTCGCCGAGCGGCCAGGCATCCGACTCTGTTTTCGGGCGATAGGCAGAGGGATCGTCGGAGGTCGAGTGGGCGCCGACCCGGTAGGTGACATGTTCGATCAGTGTCGGGCCAAGATTGCGCCGCGCACGTTCGATGGCCCATCGCGCAACGGCATACACAGCGAGGTAATCGTTGCCATCGACCCGTAGCGCCGGAATTCCGAAACCGAGACCGCGTGCGGCGAAAGTCCCGGAGCCGCCGCGCGCGATGCCTTGGAAGGTCGAAATCGCCCACTGATTGTTGACGATATTAAGAACCACCGGCGCCTTGTAGGTCGAGGCAAACACCAGCGCCGCGTGGAAATCGGATTCGGCGGTCGATCCGTCACCGATCCAGCCGACGGCGATGCGGGTATCGTTCTTGATCGCCGACGCCATCGCCCAGCCGACCGCCTGGATATACTGCGTCGCCAGATTACCCGACACGGAGAAGAAGCCGTTCTTTCGCGATGAATAGAGCACCGGCATCTGCCGGCCTTTCAGGGGATCGCGCTCGTTCGAATAAATCTGGTTCATCATATCGACGAGCGGGTAACCGTCCGCGATCAGCAGGCCCGCCTGTCGGTAGGTTGGAAAATTCATATCGCCGGGAGCCAGCGCCTTGCGAAAGGCGCAGCTCACGGCTTCTTCGCCCATATGCTGCATGTAGAAGGAGGTCTTGCCCTGCCGTTGTGCCATCAGCATGCGGGCGTCGAAGGCTCGCAAGGTCATCATGTGGCGCAGGCCGTCGAGCAGTTCGCTGTCGCTCAGAAGGCCAGCCCAGGGGCCGACCGCTTCACCGTCGCGGTTGAGAACGCGAATGATAGAGTAGGCGAGGTCGCGGATCGATTCCGGATCGGCATCAACCGCGGGGCGCGCGACCGATCCGGCCTTTGGAATGCGGACGCTGGAAAAATCAGGCGTGCCCCCGGGCCGAACTGCCGGTTCGGGTACACGCAAGGTCAGCGGAGCATCGTCGGTCATCTGCTGCCGTCCCGTCGCGTTGCTCATCAACACGTATTGATTCGTCGCGGAAAGCCGATCCGCAAGGCGAAGGAAGGTCTGTCTTTTTAGATGGCGACCGTTCGGCCATTTGCAAGATGGATATACTTGGCATGTCGTACGCGCGACATGGCTGCTTGGCGGCCTCAAGCTGAACTGGTCTTGCGGCATACCCCGAAAGAGTAGATCGTAAACGCTTGCCGGTTGAGGTCGACAATCAATCAAGGTGATCTCATCACCATTCCGGCCTCGAACCCAAGCAAGATGTGTTTAGGGCTTGCCTTGGCCCGGACCGTGGCGCGGTCACCGGGCCGGAGGCAGGAGATATAGATCGTGAATTCGCAGTCAGATGTCAGCGAGGCCGAACGTCTTGCTGATCCGCCTCCAGTGGTCATCAATCGCGTGATGGTGTTTGCGATCGTTGCGTTGACGCTTCTGATGATGTCGATCGACTCGACGATCGTTGCAACGGTTCTGCACGCTCTACAGCACGGGTTGGATACATCCGTGAATTGGGCGGGTTGGACGCTGACGGCATACTCGTTCGGTTTCGTTGTCATGCTGCCGATCAGCGGTTGCCTCAGCGAGCAGTACGGTCGCCGCAGAGTATTTCTGGGGTCTGTCGTTGTTTTCACGCTGGCGTCGCTGCTCTGTGGTCTGGCCGAGAATGTCTTCGTGTTAATCGCGCTTCGCGCCTTGCAAGCAGCCGGCGGAGCGGGCTTTACGCCTTCGGCAACGGGAATCATCGTCGATCATTTCGGGGATGCGCGTGATCGCGCGGCTAGCCTGTTCGGCAGCATCTTTCCAATCGGGGCAATGATCGGACCGATATTCGGTGGTCTGTTCGTCTCCTATTGGACGTGGCGAGCCGCGTTCCTGGTCAACGTTCCGATCGGGATCATCGTCATCGTACTGACATTGCGCTACATACCACGTGATCCGCCCCGACGGGAGGAGGTTCATCTCGGCATGGACGTTCCAGGAATGTTATTGCTGGGCGGCGGGCTGCTGGCCGGTATGTTGGCGGCCACATATCTCGGGGAAAAGAACGCCCATGTATGGTCCCTCGGTTTCGTTGTGCCTCTGGCCATTGCGCTCGTCGTTACATGGATGTTCTTCCGGCACATCGGCCGTTCTACCCATCCGTTTATCGCCCCGCGTCTGATCTACGGGCCAAATTTTGGAGCGGTCAATCTCGTCAACATGGTTTTCAGCGGCATCACCATTGGCGCGGTGGCGCTTATTCCCCTCTATGCCGCCAATCGTTACGGGATCGGTGCACTCGATGCTGGGACGCTGCTGATTGCCCAGGGAATCGCAGCGATTGTGATGTCGCTTGTCATCGCTTTGGTGTTGCGGCGTACCGGCCACCGGTTGCCAATCTATGCGGGTGGCACGACCATTGCGTTTGGCATGTTTCTTCTTGCCCTGACACCGGATTTCGGCGTTCCACCTTATGCCTGGCTGGCAGGTGCGGCATTCCTGATCGGTGCCGGCATGGGGACAATGAACCCGGCGAGTCGTAATGCCGGGCTGCAACTGGCTCCTAAGCAGTCCTCGACACTTGCCGCGCTGCGGACCTTGTCGCTCCAGATCGGCTCGATCGCCGCAATCTCGATAACGACGGCCGCTCTTACAGACTCCACTGATCCCGACCAAGTTCAGGCCTGGGCCTACATCGTAGTTGCATTGGTGCTGGTCGCCACGCTTCCGATCGTCTCTCGCGTTCCTGAACACCATGGTTCGTGGTGATGCAGGATCCCGCACCTTCCGAACTCTCCATTCTGTCTATGATCGTAGGCCGATAGGCAGCCCGCGCATTGTCTTGCGAGTAAAGCACCATTGGTTCAATCCGCCTCTACGCCTCCTCCCCATAAAGCCCGACGATCTTCTCGCGCAGCCATCGTGTTGCGGGGTCGGCTTCGGTGGTGGCGTGCCAGTAGAGGTACAGGTAGATGCTCGGCAGCGGTAGCGGAAACGGCAGGATGATGTTGCCGAACGGTGCGCTGGAGGATTCGACGAAACGTTCCGGCATAGTGAAGATCAGGTCGGAAGCGGCCGCGAGGCGACAGGCAGTCCATTGGTTCTGGCAGTGCACGCTGATGCGGCGCTGTTTTCCGGCTTCCTGCAAGACGTGATCTTCATAGCCGACCGCCGCGCGGCGCGAACTGGCGGAAATGTGGTCGCATTTGAGATAGGCATCGAGATCCCAGCGCTCGCGCAACACCGGGTGATCCTTGCGGACCGCGACCACCAGCTTGCCGCCGTAGAGCCGACGGAATCGAATGTTCGGCACCGGTGGCATGCGGATATCGATGACCACGTCAATCTCACCCGAGGCGAACGCGCTTCGTAGCTGATCGCGATCGTGATTGAGCGTCGATATCTCCACACCCGGCGCCTTGTCGTGAATCTGCTTCGCCAGTGCAGGCAGAACCGCCGGCTCGACTGTGTGCCGCATGCCGATCCGGAAATGCTTGCGCGAGGTGCCGGGATCGAAGCCGTCGAGTTCGGCGAGCGCGCCGGACATGCCGCGCAGTGCCGTCGTCACCGGGCCGATCAGTTGCCGGGTCAGCGGCGTCGGCACCATGCGGTTGCCCTCGCGGGTGAACAGTGGATCGTCCAGCAGGCCGCGCAGCCGCGCCAGCGCGTGACTGACCGCCGGCTGGGTCAGGTTGAGGGTCTTGCTTGCCCGCGTGATGCTGCCTTCGTTGAAGATCGCTTCGAGGACCAGGAAAAGATTGAGATCGATTTTTCCGAGCGAAACCATTGTGACCCTGACAGGATGTGAGCGTGCGGTGGCGGGAGCGGGAACCACTATGCACGATCTGAATAGAGTTTCGCCCGAATGTTCATTGGTGCGTCCCGCCGGGACCGCCTATAGACGCCGTCATTCTGGACACAGGCGGTGCCCGCGCGGCCCGCGAGCGCGAGCATTAGCCGCCTTGCCATGCGTCCGGCCAATAAAACCCAAGGAGAAACGCTATGATTCATGGCATGAGGGCATTTCAGGCCGGGCTGCTTCTGCTCGCCGGATTGATGGCGGGGCGGGCGGCCGCAGAGCTTCCGAAGGTGTCGCCGGTCGAATTCGCCGCGCAGCCGCAGGTGCTGGCCAACGGCATTCGCGGCGAACTGCTGAAGCTGGAAAGCGCGTCGCCGCTCGACTACGGTCCGATGATGAAGGGTGATCTCGGCAAGCCGGTGACACTAACGGCGCAATTGTTCCTGCCGGCCAATGCCACGGGGCCTGTCGCGGCCGTGGTGGAAACGCCCGGCAGCGGCAATCTCGGCCCACACCATTTCGCGCATGCCAGCGCACTCACCTCGGCCGGCATCGCCGTGCTGGTGATCGATCCGTTCCTCGGTCGCGGCATCGACAACACTATTACCGATCAGGGCAAGCTGACCTGGGCGGCGAGCGCCTATGACGTGCTCGCCGGAGTCAGGTATCTGCGCACCCGCAAGGAAATCGATCCGGCACGGATCGGCGCTACCGGCGGCAGCCGTGGCGGCACCGCGGTGATGATGGCCGTTGCCGCGCCGATTTCCAAGGCGGTGCTCGGCGAAGGCAAGGGGTTGCGCGCGGTGGTCGCGGGCTATCCGTGGTGCGGCGTGCAATTTCATTCGGCGCAGATCGCCAAGGGCGCAAGCCTGTTGATCCTGCAGGGCGACCGCGACGACTGGGTGTCGCCGCAGCAGTGCCAGGATGCGTCGCATGCCATGGAAGTGGCGCATCAGGACGTGGTGATGAAACTGTTCCCCGGCGCGCTTCATGCGTTCGATCGCGAGGGCGTGCCGCGTACCGCGATTCCCGAGGCGGTGACATCGACCATCTATCCGACGGTCTACATGAGCGACGACGGCACCTACTACAATATGCGTACCGGCAAGCCGGACCCGTCTGTTACTGCGGAGTCGTTCATGCAATACTCGATCAAGGGCGGCTTCCTGCACAAGGGCGTCACCATCGGCAGCGAAGGTGCGCAGGCCGCCGACTACAGCCGAGAGATGACGGACTTCTTCAAGGCGAAACTGGTGCACTGAGTGATGCGTTGGGCGTGGCGACGTCTGATGGTTCAGTCCTGAAACGCGACGCAAAGTGATTTCGTCGTGCTCGAGCATAGCCGTTCGACTAACGGCGTCGCCTCGCTCGCTATGTCTCGGCCATCCACGTCTTTACAGCAGTCGGTCAGGAAGACCGTTGTGTCACTCCGCTTCGAATCCAGTTTCTCTGGATTGATATTGTCGCAGAGTAATTTTTGCCGCGCATCGATCTGCGATGCGTTTGAGTACCAGCGGTCCTGCGTATTTTCGCCATCCGACAGCAGGATGATTACATCGGTATACGGAGCGCTTTGCGATAGATCCCGTTTGGATTGAAGAGCTTCGGTCCGCAAATGCGCATACTCTTATGCTCCGGATGGGTCGGGTCATTGATGGCTTCCAAGTAGTCCGCATAGCCTGGCACACCGTCGAGATCTTCCGGAGGGCAGCGGCAGGTGGCGTCGAGTAAGAGCGGGCCATCCATCGACGAGTCGTCGAACCACTTTCCAGCCTGATGAAGTGGTCCCGGCCGTCTCCGAAGTCATAGAGATAGTGGATCGTTCTGGTGCCGGTGTTGCGGACGATGCGCTCACGATCAACGTTCCAACTCCTGGGGAACGGACCCTGGCTCCTACGAGGCCAAGGGTGCTACGGCGGGCGGTCAAATCGGTTATCGCTGGCAGGCTGATGCGTGGGTGTGGGCCAGAAAGCGCAAGGTAACTGGGCCAATTTCAAGGGCAGCACACTCAACATCAATAGTGATCGCAATCTCGTCTCGTCGAACGTGGGTGCGTTGGGCCTGTTCACGGGTGAGGTTGGCATCTTGGCGTATGAATCCCGCTCGCTTGCGGAATCAAAATGGAATTCCGGTCACTCAACGTCTTCCGCGCAAGTTAACACGCATTGAATCTGTTCGACCTCGCCATCGCGAAGTGGCCGGTCAACCCTCGCTTTGAATTGACGAAGATCAGTTCATGCGAGTCTGTGCTCTGTGTTCGGGGAGCTGCCGACGGTGCCGACATTTTTCACCTCCGCGGAGCGATTTGCAGCTGGCGCCATTGAAGGCAGACAAAGAACAATCCGGGACTTCGCCTTCGGTTATTGCCGATCAGGAGGCTTCGAGTGCCGAACGTCGTCGCTGCTGCTCGCCGGTGATGTCGATCGGTTTGCCGCTGGCGCTTCGGTACGGCCCCGCTGGGTCACAACGTCGCATCCGGATGTCACTTCGCAGGATGGGTAGAAGTTTACGGACCTGAAGCAGGAAAACGCAACACGCGCGATCTAACGAGACAAACGTCGAAAGAAATCGATGAGGAAATTTCAGAAATGAGAGTTGTAGATCTGTTTTGCGGAGCGGGCGGTTTTTCATACGGCATGGAAATGGCGCGCCATGATGTCGTAGCCGCGATCGACTACGAAGGACGTCCGCTTGCGGTTCATGCCGAGAACGCGCGAAGGATCAAATCCCGATGGACCATGCAGGCGTTGCGTTACGCTGCACGTAATGCTTCCTGGGCAGGCCGTCGTCGAGCTGATCTGACCGATGTGCTTGCGATGGCTCCCGACATCGCTGAACTCAACCCTGATGTTATTATCGGAGGCCCGCCGTGCCAGCCCTGGTCGAAATCCGGAAGGAAGCTCGGCGATGATGATCCCCGCGCCAAGCTAACGGAAGCATATGGCATCATCGTCGCGGCAGCTAAACCACGCTACTTTGTGATGGAAAACGTACAAGAGATACGCGACAGCAAAGTGTTTCGGAGAATGAAGCTAATCGTGCGTCGCGCCGGCTATGGCTTGACGGAAATCATTGTCAATACCAGCGATTTCGGCACAGCTCAGAATCGCGACCGTTTCCTTTGTGTCGGCGCGCTGGGCGAGGCGGATGGCTGGTTCAATGATTATATGACTGAAGAAAAGTCAACCCGACCGACGACAGTGGCAGATGTCCTTCCCGAATTTGGAGTCGAGTTATGCCGTAAGGGAGCGAAGTGGCTGGCCATCGGAGGCCGACGTGCGGCGCCCGCTAACGCCGATAGCAAGGGTAAAGGTGGCGGTGGATATCGGCTGCGCCCGGCTGACTTGCGGCTCCTCGATAAGTCCGGGGATAGTTTCAAGGCATACTGGCGATATCCGGGCGGACGCTCATCGGGTGGTATTCGCCGAACCGATGAACCGGCGCCGACGATCATCAAAAGTTCAGGGGGAGGATTCGGTCAGAAGTATAAACCTCGGAAGGGCGATGTGATCGATTTGAGGTTGCTGCCGGTCCCTTCGCTTGATGAGCTGTCGCAGATCGCGGGCTTCCCTCCCGGGTGGAATTGGAATGTTCGGGAAAAGCACGAAGAAAAAGCAAGCGGTACACCTCGCAAGTCCCTGTCGCCGATCCAGATGCTGGCGAACGCCGTACCCCCACCTCTGGCCGCAGCCATCGGACGCGCCTTGGCCAAGCACGCGAGAAAACACATTCCGGCCGTGGCACGGCCGGACTGGCAGATCCCTGATGCGTATATCGAGTGGCTCACCCGGACTGGTGGTCTTGCCGCCGACGGTATGGCACAGCAGATTTCCGCCTTGCGCGAGGCCAAACGTTATGTGGGTGGTCATTGTCTTCCGGACGCCAGTGCTGAGGTTGCGGCCTTCCATAAGGTTGCTGCGATCGCCCACGGCAAACTGAGTGAATCGCATCGGTCAATGATGCTGAATGCCCTGTTCAGCTTCGCACGATGGGAGAGATATACCGGATCGCTGCCATCCGAACGCGACATCAAGAAAGCGATGAAATTCAGTCCGTACTTGCGTGATCATGCGATGCCTTTGAGGGCGGATCTGGCCGCGCTCGAATGGGACGCGGAATATCAAAGCCTCCCAAGCGACGAGCGGGAAGAATATCGTCAACGGGTCATTACGCTGTTTCAGAAAGGCGACCCCACGCCATACTGGACGTCATGTGCCCAGCCCGAGTTTAATTATGACTATCTGGAGGATGAGGAGGATAGCCAGCCGATTTTTTCTATTCGGCGCCGCGCTCAAGAGCGAGCGGAACATCGAGATCGAACCGTTGTTGTTCCGCAGTAACTTGCCGTCTCCGGCAGCATGGCAAAGCGAGATCCATTTGTCGCATTCATTGTGCTGTTCGTAGGCTGCCCACAGATCGACGCCCGCGCCGTGGTATGGCGCGGGCGGTTGTCTCGGGATGTACGATTCGGGAGTTGCAGCAGTTGTCCGCTGGCGTCGCAGTCCGCGTATCCGAGCCATTCCGAATGCCGTGCGACCGAAATGTTCAACCCGCCTCTCCATGGATCTCGAACATTGGATCCATGAAACGATGAGCGATTATATTGAAGGCCGTCATCGGAATTTACTCAGCCGAAGAATGGGCTGGTCTAGCGTGAAGCCTCTTCCGTTCCGAGGCGTTGATGTCGATGCTGGGCGGTGCGCCGTAGAAAATATTGGTCGTTGACGAGCTGCCGGGAGCTTGCCGTTCGGAATTATCGGGATAGTTCTGTCGTCGCAAGGAACGTCGTCGTGCCGGCTATTGCTCTTTCATAATCCAAGGCCGGGACGCCGAGTACGTCTGAACTTTGCGGTCGTCAGCGAACGTAATTTCGAGTTCATGGACATTCCTGTCGACCGTCTGTGCTGCGCCGATCTTGTCGCGGTAATGCGTCAGCAATGCCTTGCCGAGATCAATCGACGGATCATTTCGGCCCTGGTTTGTTTCCGGGTGCCCTTCTTGGGGCTGTCCATCACGACGAGGTCATACCGTTTATGACCTTCGACCTTGGTCTTCTTCCTCCGAAAACGTCAGGTTCACGTTGCTCACTGAGCAAGAACAAACGGGCTTTGTCCGGGTCCAAGCGGTCATCGGTCATGTACGGCTTCTGAGCCGGTTCGGTTCACGTTCGTAAAAACCGCGGCAGATCTGTCGGAAGCCAAGCATGCCACGGAGAGCGGCGACCGGATCCAACGTTATTGAAAATGCTTTCCTCGTACAGGTTGCCGCGTTGTTAGATGATGAAATTGATGTGAGGTGCCAGGTACGGGTCTCGCCGGCGGAATGGGACTCCGTCCCGCTACCCCGCGTTGGCCGTGAACCCCGCTGCGTCGATACCGGCGATGGCGCAGGCCTCGTCATTGTCAGAGGTGTCGCCACTGATCCCGACCGCGCCGAGCAAGCTGCCGCCCGCGTCGAGAACCAGCACGCCGCCGGGCACCGGCACCAGCGCGCCCTGCACCAGGGTGTTCACCGCGCTGATAAAATAGGCCTGTTCCTGCGCCCGCTTGAAGATGGCGCGCGAGCCCATGCCGAGCGACAGCGCGCCATAGGCCTTGCTGTGCGCGATTTCGCCGCGCTTGAGGCTGGTGCCATCCTGCGTCGCGAACGCCTTCATGCAGCCGCGCGCATCCAGCACCGCGACAGCGAGCGGGTTGAGCTTTTTCTCAAGGCCCTTGGCAAGCGCGGCGTCGACAATCTTGCGGGCGGCATCGAGCGTGAGATCGGTCATGATGTGATTCCCCTTCCAACCAAGTGATTTACGAATTGGCGGATGCATTGTCGAGGCTCATCGCCAGCACGCGCGCGATGTGCAGGGCCTCCCGGCCGCTGCCGTCCCTGATCTGATGTCGACAGGAGGTGCCGTCGGCGACCACCAGCGTCGCTGCGTCCGCGCCACGGATGGCCGGCAGCAGGGCGGCCTCGGCCATGGCGATGGATGTCTCGTAGGTGTCGGCGCTGTAACCGAACGCGCCCGCCATGCCACAGCAACCCGACTCGATCGGCGTCACCGTGAGGTCGGGGATCAGCCGCAGCACCTGCAAGGTCGGCGTGAAGGCGTCGAACGCCTTCTGGTGACAATGGCCATGAACCAACGTGGTTTTTGCGACCGAGTGCAATCTCAAAGCGAGGCGTCCGCTTGCAGCCTCGCGCGCCAGAAATTCTTCGAACAGTTCAGCGTGGGTGCTGATGGCTATTGCCGCATCGTCGCGCCGCAGCGACAACAGCTCGTCGCGCAAGGTCAGAAGGCAGCTTGGCTCCAGTCCGATAATCGGTACGCCGCGCACCGCGAACGGCGCGTAGGTTTCGACCAGCCGGTCGAGTTCGGTGCGCGCTTCGTCGACGAGTCCCGCCGAGAAAAACGTCCGGCCGCAGCACAGCGGCTTTTGGTCGCGTGCGCGGGGCAGATGAACACGATAGCCGCCTGCCACCAAAACGCGCAGCGCGGCATCGAGATTTTCGCGCTCGAAGCAGCGATTGAAGGTGTCGGCGAACAGCACCACCTCGGAGCCGTCGCGTGGACCCAAGGTCTCCGCATTCGGCGCGAAGATGTCGCCTCGCCAGCGCGGCAGGTCGCGTCGCATGTCGATATCGGCGAATGTTTCCAGCGCGCCACGCAGCCAGTGGCTGTGGTTGCGCAGGTTCGCCAGCGGCGCGAGGCGGGAAGCCCAGCCGGCATAGCGCGGCAGATAGCCGATCAGCCGGTCGCGTAGCGACAAGCCGTGCTTTGCGCTGCGCGCCGCCAGCACTTCGATCTTCGTCTTGGCCATGTCGACGCCGGTCGGGCATTCGCGGCGGCACGCCTTGCAGGAAACGCAAAGCTTCATCGTTTCGGCCATGGCGTCGGAAGCAAGCGCATCCGGGCCGAGCTGTCCCGAAATTGCCAGCCGCAGCGTGTTGGCGCGACCGCGAGTCACGTCGATCTCATTTCGCGTGGCACGATACGACGGGCACATCACGCCGCCTTCGAGCTTGCGGCAGGCCCCGTTGTTGTTGCACATCTCCACCGCGCCCTGAAATGCCCCGGGCCAGGCGGACCAGTCGAGAGCCGTTTTCAGGCCGGAAGCGATATAATCCGGCCCGTAGCGGAACAGAGTGCGGTCATCCATCCGCTTCGGGGCGACGATCTTGCCTGGGTTGAGGACGTTCTCCGGATCGAAGCGCGCCTTAACCTCGGCGAAATCCGCAACGATACGCGTACCGAACATGCTCTCGTGAAACTCCGAACGCACGATGCCGTCGCCATGTTCTCCGGAATGCGAGCCTTTGTACGCGCGCACCATGGCGAAGGTTTCCTCGGCGATCGCGCGCATCGCCTTCACGTCCTGGTTGAGCTTGAGGTTGAGCACAGGGCGGACATGCAGGCAGCCCTCCGAGGCATGGGCATACATGGTGCCGCGCGTGCCGTGCTTGGCGAAAATGCGGTTGAGGCGCTCGGTGTAGTCGGCGAGGTGCGGCAGCGGCACGGCACAGTCTTCGACGAAAGATACCGGCTTGCCGGCCTCCTTCATCGACATCATCACGTTGAGGCCGGCGGCGCGAAACTCGGCGATGGCGCTCTGCAATGCCGGCTCGAGGACCTCGATAACGCCGCCCCATTTGCGGGGCGGCTGATCCCAGCCGAAACCGAGATCGCCCATCAACTCGTGAAGCTGGCGCAGGCGATGCAGGTTCTCGTTCTGGTCCGCTTCCGCAAACTCGACCACCAGCAGCGCCTCGGGATCGCCGCGCACGGCGGCATCGATCACCGGCCCGAACATCGCGATGGCACGGCCGAGGCCGATCATGGTGCAATCCATCAATTCGACCGCGATCGGCTTCAGTCTCACCAGATGCTGGGTGGCGTCCATCGCCTCGTAGAAGCTGCCGAAGTGGCAGACGCCGACCGTGCGGTGGCGGATCACCGGCCACAATTTCAACTCGACCTGCGTGGTGAAGGCCAGCGTGCCTTCGGAGCCGACGAGCAGATGTGCGAGATTGTCCGGTCGGTTGGCCGGGGTCAGCGCATCGAGATTGTAGCCACCGACGCGCCGCTGCACCTTTGGAAATCGCGCCGCGATCTCGGAGGCTTCGCGCGTGCCGAGCGCCAGCATGTCGCGCGCGAGTGCAGTGGCTGGATCGGACGCGGCGATTGGAGCCTCGCCACCCGCAATCGGTCCGAAATCCATCACGTTGCCGTCGGCGAGTGCCGCGCGCATCGCCAGCGTATTGTCGCGCATGGTGCCGTAGCGTAGTGACCGGCCGCCGCAGGAATTGTTGCCGGCCATGCCGCCGATGGTGGCGCGCGACGCGGTGGAGACATCGACCGGAAACCACAGCCCGTGTTTTTTCAATTGGCGGTTCAGGTCGTCGAGCACGATGCCGGGTTCGACCACGCAGGTTCGCGTCTCGACATTGAGCGACAGGATCTTGTTGAGGTGCTTGGAGACGTCGATGACAATGCCGCCGTTGACCGTCTGGCCGCATTGCGAGGTGCCGCCGCCGCGCGGGGTGACGATGCAGCCAGCCTCGCGCGCGATGGTCATCGTGCGCAGCGCATCGTCCATCGTGCGCGGCACCACCACGCCGCGTGGCATGATCTGGTAGAACGAGGCATCGGTGGCGTAGCGGCCCCGATCGAAGCGGTCGAACAGCACATCGCCATCGATCTCGCGGCGCAGGTGTGCGGCGAGGGCGCTGTCATCATGTGAGGGCCGCGCGTCGGTCGCGCGTGGGCTTGTCATTGCAAATGTTCGCCTGCTCTCGCGATCCCGGCCCGATCATGCATCCATCGTTCGTCTTGGCAAGGAATGTCTCGAGGCATGATTGCAGCGCGGAGGCCGTCATGCCTCGCGCGTGGGACAGTGGTCGCGATCCGTGCTAACCAACGGGCAACGTTTCGTCGCGCGCCCCGATCGGAGGAACAGCCATGGCGGTTCACAGCGGCCCGCATTTTTTGCAGATTCCGGGACCGACCAACGTGCCGGATCGCGTGCTGCGGGCGATGGCGATGCCGACCATCGATCATCGCGGGCCGGAGTTCACCGAATTGGGCTTCGCGGTGCTCAAAGCCTGCCAGAGCGTTTTCCGCACAACGCAACCGGTGATCATCTATCCTTCGTCCGGCACCGGCGCGTGGGAGGCGGCGATCACCAATGCGCTATCGCCCGGTGACCGCGTGGTCATGGCTGAGACCGGGCAATTCGCCCTGCAATGGCGCAAGCTGGCGGAGCGCCACAAGCTCGACGTGGATTTTCTTGAGGGCGACTGGCGCCATGGCGCAAGCGCGGCCAACATCGGCGAGCGGCTGGCCCGGGATCGGCAGCATCGCATCAAGGCCGTGATGGTGGTACACAACGAAACCTCGACCGGATGCGTCAGCGACATCCCCGCGATCCGCCGCGCCATCGACGATGCCGGCCATCCGGCGCTGTTGATGGTTGATACCATCTCCGGTCTCGGTGCGATGCCCTATGAACACGACGCCTGGGGCATCGACGTGACGGTGGCGGGCTCGCAGAAAGGCTTGATGCTGCCGCCGGGCCTCGGCTTCAACGCCGTCTCGGAAAAAGCGCTCGCGGCATCGAAGATCAATGCCTCGACGCGGTCCTATTGGGATTGGCACGAGATCGTCGCCGCCAACAAGCTCGGCTCCTGGCCCTATACGCCCGCGACCAATCTCCTCTATGCGCTGAAGGAGGCCATCGCCATGCTGCACGAGGAGGGACTGGATAACGTCTTTGCGCGGCATCGCCGTCATGGCGCAGCCACGCGCGCGGCACTGAGCCGTTGGGGCCTCGAGAACGTTTGCGTGGACCCGGCGGAATATTCGCCGGCCCTCACCGCGGTGCTGCTGCCGCAAGGTCTTGATGCGGATCGATTTCGCGAAATCGTGCTGCAACGCTTCGACATGTCGCTCGGCACCGGCCTCGGCAAGCTGAAGGGCAGGGCGTTCCGGATCGGCCACCTTGGCCACTTCAACGATCTGATGCTGATGGGCACGCTTGCGGGCGTCGAGATGGGACTTGGCCTTGCCGGCGTTCCGCATCAACGTGGCGGCGTCGATGCCGCGATGAATGTGTTGACCGGCGATTGAATAGATGACTGGTACGCTGCCCGCTAGCGGCGGCACGATGAATTTTGACGAGGAATGAAGCCAACGCCATGACTGCGACGGATGCTAACGACGATCTGCTCTACACCGTGACCGATGGTATCGGTCGCATCACCTTCAATCGACCGCATGCGCGCAACGCCATGACGTTCGCGATGTACGAGCGGCTGGCCGAAATCTGTCAGGCAGCCAATACCGACCGCTCGATCAAGGTGCTGATCCTGACGGGGGCCGGGGATAAGGCGTTCGCTTCCGGCACGGACATCTCGCAATTCCGCGCCTTCAAATCGCCGCAAGATTTCCTGGACTACGAAGCGCGGATCGACCGGGTGTTCGGCGCGCTGGAATCCTGCCGGGTGCCGACCATCGCGGCTATTGCTGGCGCCTGCACCGGCGGCGGCGCGGGTCTCGCCGCCTGCTGCGACATGCGGATCGGCACCGCATCGGCGCGGATCGGCTTTCCCATCGCACGAACGCTCGGCAATTGCTTGTCGATGTCGAACATCAGTCGTTTGGTAGCGTTGATCGGCTCCGCGCGCACCAAGGATATCATCTTCACGGCGCGGCTGATCGAAGCGCCGGAAGCGCTCGCGCTTGGCCTGCTCAACGAAGTGGTGCCGGATGTCGATGCGTTGCAGCGCCGCGCGGGCGAGCTGGCGCAATTGCTGGCGGGTCACGCGCCGCTGACGCTGGAAGTCACGAAGGAGGCGGTGCGGCGATTGCGGCCGAACCTCTCGCGCGATGAAGGCGAAGACCTGATCCTCAAGGCCTACATGAGCGCCGATTTCCGCGAGGGCATGGAGGCATTCCTCACCAAGCGCAAATCGGTGTGGAAGGGCGAGTGATCTCATCGCGTTAGTCGCTCCGGTCCTTCATGCGAGCAACGAGCCGCTGAGCGATATACGCAGCGGTCGGCGATACGCTGCGCGAGGCCAGTTGAACGAGCGTGACCTGCGTGGCCTCGAGCCGCTTGTCGCGAAGTGGGATGGCAATCAGCGTTCCGGCCGTTAGTTCAGGCATCGCGGCCTCGCGCGGCAGGAATGTCGCGAGCCCGGTTTGCGCGACGGCGGCGCGTGCGAAGGCCAGTGAATTGGTCTCGTTGCATAGCTCAAGCTGGATGTTCGCCTGCGCACAGGCCCGATCGATCTCCTGTCGGATGCCGAATGACGGCTCCGGCAGCACGACGCGCAAGCCGGCGCAGTCTTTGATCGTGCAGGATTGTTTGCCCGCGAAGTGGTGATGCGGCGCGACCATCACGCAGAGCGATTGCCGCATGTGCGCAAGCTCGATCAGGTCGCGGCGCGGGGCGCGGCCGAAGACGAAGCCGAGATCGACCTCGTGCCGGCTGATCATGTCGGCGACGGCGCGTGATCCGACCGTCGTGAGAGCGGTCGAGATGCCGGGATGATCGCGGTCCAGATCGGCGATGAAGTCCGATAGGAAGCTGGCGAGCAGGCCCTCGACGGTGGCGATCTTGACATGGCCGCGTTGAAGCGAATCGAATTCCTCCACCTGGGCGCGGATGCGTTCCAGCCGGGTCTGGTTCTCGATCGCATAGCGATAGAGCAGGTTTCCGGTATCGGTCAGGCTCATGCCGCGGGCGCCGCGCTCGAACAGTTTCGCCGACAGTTCATCCTCTAGCCCCTGAATTTGCCGGCTGATGGCGCTTGGCGCGATGCGAAGCGATTCAGCCGCTTGCTTGATCGAGCCGCGTTCGGTGACCTCCCTGAAATACCGGATCGACGTCGATTCAATCATGCGTTTCAGTCCTTTGACGGTATTTTCAGGTAAGATCAAAAAGCGATCGTTGCGATGCACAACGTTCTAATTTTCAGACCGCTCGCTTCGAATTTCAATGCTTTTATTCGAAATTTGAATTTGTCATTGTTTGCGGCGAGTAATGCGCCGCACAAAAGCAATGCGCCCCGACCAATGGAGGATCCCGATAATGGCTCGTTTTCTGCTCCGCTATGCGCGTCTGCCGAGTTCGCTTCTTGTGGCGGCGGGCTTGGCATTGTCTGCGTCCGCCGCGTTGGCGCAGGACGTCATCAAATTCGGTGCGCCTTTGCCGCTGACGGGGCCGCTCGCACCGGAAGCGATCAAGCAGCAGCAGGGCTATGATCTCTGGGCCGAGCAGGTCAACAAGGCTGGCGGCATCGCGGTCGGCGGCAAGAAATACAAGGTCGAGATCGTCTATTCGGACTATCAGTCGAACACGCCGCGCGCGGTGCAGACGACGGAGCAGATGATCAGCCAGGGCGGCGTGAACTTCATGTTCAGCCCGTTCGGTTCCGGTGCGGCGAAGGCGGCCAGCAGTGTCTCCGAGCGCTACAAGATGCCGACCATCGCCTCTACCGCGTCCTCAGCACAGGTTTACGACCAGGGCTACAAGTATCTGTTCGGCACTTTTACACCCAACGATACGCTGACCACGCCGCTGACCAAGATCGTCAAGGCGAAAGCGCCCAACGTGAAGAAGGTCGCGATCCTCGCGCGCAACGATCTGTTCCCGCTGGCAATCGCGCAGGAAATGGAGAAGTCGGCGAAGGCCAATGGCTTCGAGGTGGTTTACTTTGAAAAGTATGCCATCGGCACGCTCGATCATTCCGCAACGCTGTCGCAGATCAAGAGCCAGGCGCCGCAGTGGATCTTCGTCACCGGTTACATCAACGACCTGCTGTTGGTGCGTAAGCAGATGACTGACCAGCAGATCAAGGCCGACGTGGTGTCGATGATCGCCGGTCCCGCCTATCAGGAATTCATCGATGCGGCCGGGCAGGGCGGCGAGAACATCACCAGCGCTGCGTGGTGGCATCCAGCAGCGCAGTATAACGGCAAGGATATTTTCGGAACTACCGCGAACTACGTGAAGCTGTTCCGCGAGAAGTTCAAGTCGGATCCGGATTACGCGCAGGCGTCGGCTTCGGTTTCGGGCGCGCTGTTCCAGATGGCGATCGAGAAGGCCGGTACCCTCGACAAAGAGAAGGTGCGCGACGCGCTGGCCGCGACCGACGTGATGACCTTCTGGGGTCCGGTCAAGTTTGGCGCGACCGGCCAAATCAATTCGCTCGAACCGCCGGTGTTCCAGTTGCAGGGCGGCAAGGCCGTGGTGCTCTCGCCCGACATCATCAAGCAGGGCGAATTCAAGCTCGGCGTCCATTAACGCCGCCCTACGGATCGAACGCGAGAACCCGACATGCTAGCAGCCCAGATTCTGATCAATGCCTTGGTGCTGGGCTGCCTCTACGCGTGCATCGCCATCGGGTTCTCGCTGGTCTGGGGCGTTCTCAACGTCATCAACCTGATCCACGGCTCCTTCATCGTGCTCGGTGCCTATCTGGCGTGGGGGCTCTATCAGAGCCTTCACATCTCGCCGTGGTACTCGCTGGCGGTGGCTGCACCGCTGTTCTTCGTGTTCGGCTACGTGATCCAACGCCTGATCTTGAACAGGGTGATCACGGCGCCGGTGCTGGTGACGCTGACGTTGACCTTCGGGCTCGATCTGATCCTGAACAACGCGATGATCTATTACTTCAAGGCCGACTACCGGAAACTGACGCTGACTCCACCGATGGGATCGGTATCGATCTTTGACGTGGTGGTGCCGGTGGATCGGCTGATCGCCACCGTCGCCGCGCTGGCGTTGACCTTTGTACTGTATCTGATCCTGCGTCGCCTGCGCGTTGGACGCGCCATTGTCGCGGTCAGGCTTGATCGCGATGCAGCTATCCTGATGGGCGTCAAGGTCAATTCGATCTACGCGATTGCGTTCGGATTGGGAGCGGCGCTGGCGGGATGTGCCGGCGTGCTGATGGCGCTGATCTTCCCGATTTCGCCGCTGACCTCCACGGCCTATCTCGGCAAGGCGTTCGTGGTTTGCGTGCTGGGTGGCCTTGGCAGCGTGTCCGGGGCATTGGCTGGCGGAATCCTGTTGGCGCTGATCGAGGGTGTCGGCTCGGCGATGATCGGACCGGCGCACGCGACCACGCTGTCGTTCGTGCTGCTGATCGTGTTCCTGATCTTGAGGCCCCAGGGCTTGCTCGGCCGGAAGGGCTTCGAATGACCCGCGCGAACCTGATCCTGCTGGCCCTGATCGCTTGCATCGCGGCCCTCCCGCTGTTTGGCGGGGCGTATACGCTGCGCCTTGGAACCATCGCGTGCATGTACGCGATCATGGCGCTGTCCTGGAACGTGGTCGGAGGCTTCGCCGGCTATCCGTCGTTTGCGACCGCGGCCTTCTTTGGACTGGGTGCCTATATTGGCGGCGTCCTGCTGGCTCGTGGGATGCCGCTGGCGGCGGCGATTCCGATCGCGGGGGTAGGGTCATTTCTGGTCGCGGGTCTGCTTGGTGCGGCTCTGTTGCGCCTGCGCGGCCACTACTTCGCCATTGCCAGCCTGTCGTTGATCGAGGTGTTCCGCGAACTCGTCAACAACGCCACCGACCTCACCGGTGGCGGTATGGGCCTGAACATTCCGCTTGCGGCCAGCGCCGGCGTGATGGCCGATGCGACCTTCTTCTTCTACCTGATGTGGGGCGTGCTGCTGGTCACCGCCGTGGCGGTGATCGCCGTCTCGATGTCCAAGCTCGGTTTCGGCATGTCCTGCATCATGCAGAATGAGACCGCCGCCAACATGGTTGGCCTCAACACCACGCTTTACAAGAGCATCGCCTTCGGCCTATCCGCCTGCTTCGTCGGTGCCGCGGGCGGGGTCTATGCGGCGTGGGTCCATTACATCGACCCGTCGGACGTGTTCGACATCCTTTATTCGGTGAAGCCGATCGTGATGGCACTGATCGGTGGATTAGGATCGCCGCTCGGCGTCACCATTGGTGCGTTCGTCTATCTCGGGCTCGAAGAGGTCGTCTGGCGCAATTACATCCAGATTCACAGCGGTGTGCTCGGCGTCCTGATCGTTCTCCTGTTGCTGTTCCTGCCGCATGGGCTGACCTCGCTGCGCGGCTGGCGGTTGTGGGGGAGGGCGAAGAATGTCTGAGATTCTTCAACTCCAATCGGTCTCGCGCCGCTTCGGTGGGCTTCAGGCGCTGCGCGACGTTTCGCTTACCGTGAACAAGGGAGAGGTGATCGGTCTGATCGGCCCGAACGGTGCAGGCAAGACCACGCTGGTCAACGTCGTGACCGCCGTAACGCCAGCGACTGCCGGCACCGTCAAGTTCGACGGCCAGGATATCACCAGAGTGAAAACCTATCGGTCGGCGCGTCTTGGCCTGTCGCGCACGTTCCAGATCGTGCAGCCCTTCGCCCAGTTCAGCGCACTCGATAACGTTGCCGCGGCCGCGCTGTTCTCGCAGCCGGGTGAAAGCCTGAAAGCAGCACGGGAAGAGGCGCGGCGGCATTTGGCGTTTGTCGGGTTGGAAGCGCAATCCGGTCAGCAGGCGGCAACCCTGACTTTGGCGATGCGCAAGCGGCTGGAACTGGCGAAGGCGCTGGCGATGCGGCCCAAGCTTCTGTTCCTTGACGAGGTGAATGCCGGACTCAACAGCGCCGAGGTCGAGCGCGCGACGGCGTTGATCCACCAGCTTGCGGCGGACGGCATCACGATCGTCATGATCGAGCACTTGATGAAGGTGGTGCTCAATGTCTGTTCGCGGATCGTCGTGCTGCACAACGGGCAGTTGATCGCTGACGGCCAGCCGCGCGACGTCATGACCAATCCGGCGGTGATCGAGGCTTATCTAGGTCAGCAATACGCGCAAAGGATCGGTGCCCATGGTTGATCCTTTGGTGGCTAGTGCGTCGATCGTCGAATTGAAGAACCTGCGCGCGGGTTACGGCGAGATTCAGGTGCTATGGGGCATCGACCTCGCCGTGCGCAAGGGTGAAATCACCGCGTTGATCGGTTCCAACGGCGCCGGCAAGACCACCTTGATGCGCGCGCTCTCCGGATTGATTCCGATTCAGTCGGGAGCCTACCTCTGCGAGGGCTACGACCTCTCGAAAGCAAGTGCGGCGGCCATCCTGTCGCGCGGTATCGTGCATGTGCCAGAGGGCCGGCGCCTGTTCGGCGCCATGAGCATCGAGGACAACCTGCTGATGGGCGCGTATTCGCGCCATATATCGTCATCCGAATTGAAGCGCGATCTCGACCGCGTTTATACGACATTCCCGAAATTGTTCGAGCGCCGCAACCAGGCGTCGGCGACGCTGTCGGGCGGCGAGCAGCAGATGTGCGCGATCGGCCGAGGCCTGATGAGCGCGCCAAAGCTGCTGATGGTGGACGAGTTGTCGCTCGGCCTGTCGCCGCTTCTTGTCGAACAGCTTGTCGCCGCGCTCCGGACGCTGAATGCCGAGGGCATGTCGATCCTGTTGGTGGAGCAGGATGTCATCACCGCACTCGATCTCTGCCATACCGCGTTCGTGATGGATATGGGCCGGATCGTGCGATCCGGCTCCGGACAGGATCTTCTCGCCGATCCGATCATCGGTGAAGCCTATCTGGGCGTGCTCAAGTAGTTCCGGCGCGCCCGTCACCCTTCTTCCCCCGACCGAAAGAGGTAAAGCGTCATCATGACCGAGACAGTTGAACTGCGTGAAGGTGGCTACAGGTTCATCCCCGGCGTCAGCCAGTATTCCGCGGGTGTTGGTGCCTTGCCGGGCTTTGCCATCGAGCGGGTCCGGTTCGCCAATCCGGTGCCAATCAAGGAAGGCTTCACGCGCGCGGCCGAGATCATCAAGGCCGCGGGCCGTCCGCTGACCGCGTTCGCGGCCTGCGAGTTGCGCTCGCCGGCGCCGTTCACCGAAAGCGGCTTCAAGAGCTTCAACGGTGAATATACCCAATTCCTCGATCAATGGGGCCTTATGAAGGGCGGCGCCAATCCGGTCGCACGCAGCAACGTCTGCCCGAAAGTCAATCCACCGTCGGTGCCGAGCTTCCACGCGTTTTCCTTCACGGTTGCTGCATCCAATGCGCCGGAGTCCTTCGTCGTTGCCGGCAGCGGCGAGGCGCCGGAAGGCAAGGGCGATTATCGCGAGCATACGATCCGTCTCGGCGACACCAGCCCTGCCGCGATGCAGGAGAAGGCGAAATGGGTGCTCGGCGAAATGGAACGCCGCATGGCCGCCTTCGGTGGCAATTGGAGCACGTTGACCGGCGTGCAACTTTACACCGTTCACAATATCCTCCCGTTCCTCGAGGACGAGTTGGCGAAGCGTGGCGTTTTCCGCAACGGCTTGACCTGGCATTTCAATCGGCCGCCGGTGGTCGACCTGGAATATGAAATGGATTGCCGCCGTGTCTTCAATGAGCGGGTGGTCGAAGCCTGATCGCGCCTATCAATGCTAAAGAAGGCCGGACGCGAACGATGTTCGTGTCCGGCCAATTTGCTTTTGGGAGACCGGCCGTCGCGGAAGCATTGCTCTGGGTTAGACCGCGCCGCTCCGTTTCAAGGCGGTAATCTCATCAACGCTGAAACCAAATTCGCGCAACACCTCGTCGGTATGCTCGCTGAACTCCGGAGGGCGCACGGCGATGCGGCTCGGGGTGCGTGAGAGGGTGACAGGTTGCGCGACCAGCTCGAACTCGCATCCATCGCCCGTCGGCACCTGCTGTGCCATTTGCAAATGCTTGACCTGCGGGTCGGCAAAAGTCTGATCGATGCTGTAAATCGGGCCACAGGGTACGCCTGCGCCGTTCAACTTCTCCACCCATTCGGTGGTGGTCCGCGTGATGGTATGGGCCTCGATCACGCTATTGAGCGCGTCGCGATTCTTGGAACGTGCTAACGCGGTGGCATAAGCCGGATCAGTGATCCATTCCGGCCCTCCGAGAGCTTCGGCGCAGCGCTCCCATATCTTGCCGCCGGTGGTCGCGATGTTGATGAACCCGTCCGAGGTCTTGAATACGCCGGTCGGAATGCTGGTCGGATGGTTGTTGCCGGCTTGCTTTGCGACCTCCTTTTCCATCAGCCAGCGGGCCGCCTGAAAATCCAGCATGAAGATCTGGGCTTGCAGCAATGATGTCTGCACCCACTGGCCTTCGCCGGAGATCTCGCGCTCCAGCAGAGCGGTGAGGATGCCCATGGCGCAGAACAGGCCGGCGGTGAGGTCGGCAACCGGAATGCCGACCCGCATCGGGCCTTGGCTGGGTGCGCCGGTGATCGACATCAGCCCACCCATGCCTTGCGCGATCTGATCGAAGCCGGGGCGTTTGTGGTAGGGGCCGTCCTGGCCAAAGCCTGAAATGCTGCCATAGACAAGGCGCGGATTGATGCGGCGCAGGCTGTCATAGTCGATGCCGAGCTTCGTCTTGACGTCAGGCCGGAAGTTTTCGACGACCACGTCGGCCTTGGCTGCGAGGCGAAGAAAGGCGGCGAGCCCCTCAGGTCGTTTCAGGTCGAGTGCGATAGCGCGTTTGTTGCGATGTAGGTTCTGAAAGTCGGAGCCATGGCGTGGCCCGCCTGGTTGATCGCCACTCGTGCCCTCAGCCAGTGCCTCGATTTTGATGACGTTGGCGCCCCAATCGGCCAGTTGCCGAACAGCGGTCGGACCCGAACGCACACGGGTAAGGTCTAGCACGGTGAAGCGAGAGAGGGCGGCTGAAGCGGGCGGAAATGACATGGCGATGGACTCCAAGAGATGGTCATACTGGAGGAATCTGATTTCGCGTCCCTGCAACAGATACTAGAGCATTTTCCGACCGGAATGAATCGTTTGGGATTCCCAAGGCGTTGCGAGTCAGATTCATCAAGATGCATGCTGGTGGAGGAGGTCAGCATGCATGGCCAAAGCGCTTTCCGTTGATCTTCGCCGAAGGGTTATAGCCGCGATTG